>JAXDJO010000014.1:0-52286 GCA_034667525.1 Actinomycetota bacterium | reverse complement strand
GCGACTCTCGGCGAGGTCTCGGATGCCCTGCGGGAGGTCTTCGGAGAATACGAACCGGGCGGGGGCTAGATGGAGATCGAGCGCGTTGCCGTGATTGGTGGAACGGGGGATGAGGGGTTCGGTCTCGCGACGAGATGGGCGGCCGCCGGCATCGAGCTGGTGATCGGGTCGCGCGATGCGGCCAAGGCAGAGGGCGCAGCCGAGCGGCTGCGAGCCTTCGGCCCTCCCGGGAACGTGCAGGGCCTCGAGAATTCCGCCGCGGCTGCTTCGGCCCCCGTTGTTGTCGTCACTGTGCCCTTTGCCGGCCTTCCGTCGATCTACCGATCGATAGCGGAACATCTCTCAGAGGGCGCGGTCGTCATCGACACCACCGTTCCCGTCCAGGCATCGATCGGCGGCAAGCCCACGCACGTGTTCGGCGTATGGGAGGGCTCTGCCGCGCAACTGGGACGAAGCTTCCTTCCTGGCCACGTGAAGATGTGCGCGGCTTTCCATTCACTGTCCGCTGCGGCCTTGTCCGACAGAGAGGCACCGCTGTACGGAGACGTGCTCGCTTGTGGCACCAAGGAGGGCAAAGAGGCCGTGCAGGCTCTTACGGAAGCCATCCCTCAGCTGCGCTACATCGATGCCGGCCCCCTCGAGAACGCGCGCATCGTGGAGACCATCACGGCTCTGTTGATAGGGATCAATCGGCGCTACAAGACCGACCGTGCCGGCGTCCACATCACGAACCTCCCGTCGTGAGACGCGCGAGGGGGAAGCGGTGACCCTGGCGAAGCGGCCTGCCATCCGAGGGGTCCGAACCAATCCGTTTTTCGTTCTCGTAGCGGCGATTCTTCTCGTCATCCTGGTGGCTTTGCTCAACAGTTACTTGGAGCAGCACTGGCCCGCGCTTTGTCGCCTCAACCAACGTCAGTTCATCACGAAGGGCCCTCATGGCGCCGAGTGTCTCAGGGGAGTCCAATAGAGCAAGGGCGTCGGGCCCCTTGTGCAGCTACCCGCTAGCGGATCACCGCCACGGTGGCCCCTGCCTCCACCGACTGGCCCGCCTGCACCCTCAGCTCTTCGACCGTCCCCTCGGAATGGGAGAGGATCGAGTTCTCCATCTTCATCGCCTCTAGCACGCACACCGCGTCGCCCGCCTTCACCGCATCGCCAACTTCCACAAACACCTTCACGATGGTTCCTTGCATGGGGGCCGCGAGAACTTCGCCACCACCGGAGGTGCCCTTGCCCGTCCGTTGTGGTGGTCTGGGTTTCCTGGCCCGGGAGGTGGCGAGATGTTCGCGCACGATGACTTCGAAGCGCTTTCCGTCAAGCTCGAGGTCGAGGTGCCGCTGCGCGGTCTCGGTCCCCTCGGAAGACTCCCCGGACCCACCCTCGGGCAGAGCCGACAGATCGAGCTCCCCTTCGACGGTGCCGGTGTGATAGTCGCCGCGGACGAAGCGTTCGTCGGCGAGCATCAGCTGATGGAACGGTATCGAGGTGGCGATGCCTTCGATCGTGTACTCGCCAAGGGCCCTTAACATCCTGCGGCGCGCTTCGTCCCGGGTTGCTCCGTAGGCGATGAGCTTCGAGACAAGTGGGTCGTACGCCTGCGAGACGGTTGCACCCGGCGCCATGCTCGAATCCACCCGCACTCCGGGCCCCCCCGGTTCGCGGTAGGCACCGATCGTTCCCGGCGAAGGCATGAACCCGCGTGCGGGGTCCTCGGCATTGATGCGGCACTCGATGGCGTGTCCGTGAAGCTCGATGTCGTCCTGTGAGAACGTTAACTGCTCGCCAGCGGCGATCAAGATCTGGGCCACGACGAGGTCGGTCGAAGTCACCAGCTCGGTTACCGGATGCTCGACCTGCAACCTCGTGTTCATCTCCAGGAAGTAAAAAGTCGTTCCGTCAGCATCGAGAAGGAATTCACAGGTTCCCGCATTGCGGTAGCCGACCTGCTTGGAGACGCGGGCGGCGGCTTCCATGATCGCCTCGCGAACCTGGGGTTCGAGAGCCGGAGACGGCGATTCCTCGATCAATTTCTGGTGGCGTCGCTGGAGCGAGCAATCCCTCTCCGGGAACGAGACGATCGCGCCCGACGCGTCGCCGAGCACCTGGATCTCTATGTGGCGCGGCCTGCCGAGGTAGCGCTCGAGATAGACATCGGACGATGAGAAGTAAGCCATGGCCTCGCGCGCCGCTCCGGTGAGCGCGTCCGCAGCTTGTTCGAGATCGTTCACGACGCGGAACCCCTTACCCCCTCCGCCTGCCGAGGCCTTGATGGCAACCGGCAGTCCGTGGTCCCGGGCGAAGGCTTCCACCTCGGCCGCCGTTGTCACCGGCTCGGGGGTGCCGGGAACGGTGGCGACCCCAGCATCGCTGGCCGCTCTGCGCGCGGCCACTTTGTCTCCCATCGCATCGATGACGTCGGCGGAGGGGCCCACCCAGGAAAGGCCCGCCTCCGAGACGCTGCGAGCGAAAGCTCCATTTTCGGCGAGGAATCCATATCCGGGGTGAACCGCCTCGGCTCCAGAGCGTTTTGCAGCTCCGAGGATGGTTTCGATGTTGAGGTATGACTGCGCAGCAGGTCCGGGGCCCACGTTGTAGGCCTCATCGGCGAAGCGCGTATGGCCGGCTTCAACATCCAGATCGGAATAGATCGCGACCGTCTCTATCCCGAGGTCCCGGCACGCGCGCATCACGCGCACGGCGATCTCACCACGGTTGGCGACCAGAAGCTTCTTGAACATCGGTCCGTATCCTAGGGGGGTGCCGGCGGACCTCAACAAGTACGTGATCGAGCTGGCGCTGCGAGGTCGCTTCGGACGGCCCTTCAGGTATTTCGACGAGATCGGTTCGACCAACAGCGAGGCCTTGGAGTGGTCGCGCGAGGGGGCGCCTCATGGGGCGCTCGTTGTCACGGATCATCAGACCGAGGGCCGCGGCCGGCGGGGGCGCGGGTGGTTCTCCGAGCCCGGTATCGCTCTGCAGCTCTCCCTCATCCTGCGGCCGGTGCTGCCGCTCGACGTATTTGGGTTGGTTTCGACGGCACTGGGCGTGGCGTGCGCCGAAGCCATCGAGGAGCTGACGCCGTTGAAGCTTTCACTCAAGTGGCCGAACGATGTGACGGTCGGCGGCCGCAAGCTCGCGGGCATCCTGGTGGAAACTCGCGTGGCCGGCCACGAGGTCGACGTGGCGGTGGCCGGTTTGGGCATCAACGTCTCGGCTCCCGCCGAGTGGCCCTCGGCCCTCGCCGGCAGCACCACCACCATCGCAACCGAGCTGGAGCTCATCGGGGCCGATGTTCACCTCGACCGCTCCCAGCTGCTCGCGGGGGTTCTAGAGAAGATCGAGAACGTCTATCCACTCGTCGAGACGGGCCGGGGAGCGGTCGAGATCCTCCGGCGCGCGACCGAGCGGTCGCAGATCCTCGGACAGGAGGTGGTCGTCCACCGGGCGGGCGGCGAATCGGTGCGCGGGATGGCGACTAGGTTGCTGCCCTCGGGAGCGCTGGAGGTGGCTTCGGAGGGAGCCCACCTCTCGCTGCAAGCCGGCGAGATAGAGCACCTGCGCCCGGCCGGTGATGGGTTGGATCGCTCCGGTGGCTCTAGTGGCCGTGATGAAGCTCCTGGGTCAAGTACGGTGGAGAGGTAAAGACAGGCCCGCAGCGGTCGGAGAAGGGAGATCGAGATGGTTCAGATGAGCTACATCTCCCATATGGCCTGAGTGGCCGGCCAGGTCGAGAAGCTGCGGGTCGCGCAGCTCGAGCGCAGCAAGAGCCGCAAGTCGTTGTGGAAGATGGTGCGCGGCGGCCGAGGCGGCGAGGAAACGCGGGTCTTCGAGTCGTACTCGATCGTTTTGAACAAAGGGCGATGACCCCAGCAGGTTCCGAGCCTGCAGACCTCGGTTCCCTTCTGCAGCGCGCCAGGGCGGGTGGCGACGTGAAGTATCACGAGAAGCTCGCAGCCCAAGGCAAGTTGTTCGTCCGGGACAGACTGTCGTTGCTCCTCGATTCCGCCGACGAGTTCGCCGAGGACGGCCTCCTGGTGAATGCGCTGGCCGGCGACCTGCCCGCCGACGGTGTGGTTACCGGGGTGGGGGCAGTGAACGGAAGACCCGTGGCCGTCATGGCCAACGATTCGACGGTCAAGGCTGGTTCGTGGGGGGCCCGGACGGTCGAGAAGATCATCAGGATCATCGAACTGGCGCGCCGGCACGAACATCCGCTCGTGTATCTCGTCGATTCTGCGGGCGCGCGCATCACCGACCAGGTCGACCTCTTTCCCGGCCGGCGAGGGGCGGGCAAGATCTTCTACAACCAGGTGCAAGCGTCCGGCAAGGTGCCACAGGTCTGTTGCTTGTTTGGCCCGTCGGCCGCGGGCGGCGCTTACATCCCGGCCTTCTGCGACGTCGTCTTCATGGTCGACGGCAACGCTTCCATGTACCTCGGTTCGCCGCGGATGGCCGAAGAGGTGATCGGGGAACGGGTCAGCCTCGAGGAGATGGGTGGCGCCCGGATGCACTGCGAGGTGTCAGGGTGCGGCGATCTCCTCGTTGCCGACGACAAGGCGGCCATCGAAGCCGCCAGGGCCTACCTCGGATACTTCGGGCAGAGCTGGCGCGACCAGCCCCCGCAGATCGAGGCCCGGCCCCCGGGCTACACGGGCTCCCTGAGATCTCTCGTTCCCCGAGATGAGAGCCAGGCATTCGACATGTACGCACTGGTGGCGGGGATCGCTGACGAGGCATCTTTCTTCGAGATCAAGCCGGGGTTCGCGCCCGAGCTGGTGGTCGGACTGGCTCGGATCGAGGGCCGCGTGGTGGGGGTTGTGGCCAATCAACCCGCGCACAACGGTGGGGTGTTGTTCGTGGACAGCGCCGACAAGGCGGCGCGCTTCATCTGGCTTTGCGACGCCTTCAACATCCCACTGGTCTTCTTGTCGGACGTACCCGGGTTCATGATCGGTTCTGCCGTGGAACGGCAAGGGATCATCCGCCACGGAGCCAAGATGATCACAGCAGTCTCGGAGGCGACCGTTCCGAAGTTCTGCGTGGTCGTTCGTAAGGCATACGGCGCGGGGCTCTACGCGATGGCGGGCCCCGGCTTCGAACCCGTTGCAACGATCGCGTTGCCGACCGCACGGATAGCCGTGATGGGCCCGGAACCGGCCGTTAACGCCGTCTACTTCAACAAGATCCAAGCGATCGAAGATCCCGAGGAGCGCCAGCGATTCATTGCCGATCGCCGCGCAGACTTCGAGAAGGATATCGACCTCATCAACCTTGCATCCGAAGATATCGTCGACGCGGTGATCGAACCTGACGATCTGCGCGCGGAACTTGCACGCCGGCTCGCCACCGCCACCCGAAAGGACCGTCACTTCTCCGAGCGCCATCATGGGGTTCCACCCGTTTGACCGAGGCGGCTCAGGATGCGCTCATCACCCGGAGGCGTGAGGGCCGGATCGAGATCATCACGCTCGACCGCCCCGACGCCCTCAATGCAGTCTCGGACGAGATGGCCCGGCAGGTCGCGACCGCCTTTCGCGAGGTGGCGGCCGATAACGACGCCTGGGTGGTGCTGCTGACGGCCGCGGGTTCGAAGGCGTTCTGTGTGGGGGCGGACCTCAAGGAACGCGCCGCGTTCTCGCTCGAAGACTTCCACAGGAACCGGGAGCACGTGCGCGAGATGTTCGCGGCGATCCGCGAACTGCCCCAGCCGGCGATCGCCAGCGTCTTCGGGTTCGTGCTCGGCGGAGGTTTCGAGCTGGCCTTGTCGTGCGATCTCCTCGTGGCTGCTGAGGGCACCAAGCTAGCGCTGCCCGAGCCGCGCGTCGGACTGCTGCCGGCGGGCGGGGGCACGCAGCTGCTCGCGCGCAGGGTGGGAACCGGGAGAGCCAAGGAGCTGATCTTCCGGGGACGCAGGATCGATGCCTCGGAGGCACAGCGCATCGGGATCGCTGCAGAGGTCACCCGGCGTGAGGAACTCGAGAGGCGCAGCCTGGACCTGGCGGCCGATCTCTGCAACGCCTCTCCCATCGCGTTGCGGGAGGCGAAACGAGCCGTGGACCAGGGGTTCGGGAGCGGGCTGGAAGAAGCGATCGAGCTAGAGAATGATGCGTGGCAGGTGGTCATCGCGAGCGAGGACCGGAGAGAGGGCATCGCTGCGTTCAACGAGAAGCGAGACCCGCAGTGGAAGAACCGCTGACGCCTACTGCAGTTGAGGTCCGCGAGGTGGGGCCTCGCGACGGCATCCAGAGCGAGAAGGTCCCGATCCCGACCGAGCAGAAAGTTCGGTTGATAGATGCGTTGAGCCGCACCGGCGTTCGGCGGATCGAAGCAGTCTCTTTCGTCTCCCCGCGCGCTATACCCCAGATGGCAGATGCCCAGGAGGTGTGGAACCGCATCGATCGCCGCGCCGGGATCATCTATTCCGCACTGGTGCCGAACCGCAAGGGGGCCGAGGTCGCCGCTGCATGCGAGGTCGACGCTATGCAGGTGTTCATAGCCGCCAGCGATTCCTACAACCTCAAGAACGTCAAGAAGACGGTGCGTGAATCGATGACGGACGTGGCCGACGTCGTCCGAGTAGCAACCGAATCCGGGATCCCTGTGGAGGGCACGATCTCCACCTCGTTCGGGTGTCCCTACGAAGGAGACGTTCCTCCCGCACGCGTTGTGGAGGTGTCCCGCTGGATCTTCGATCAGGGGATCGACTCGATCTCCTATGGCGACACCACCGGTATGGCAACGCCGAGACGGGTGCGTGAGGTGGTATCCGCGGTACGGGCGGCGCTTCCCGAGGTGACGATGAACATGCACTTCCACGACACCCGCGGCACCGGACTTGCGAACGTCATCACTGCTCTGGATCTCGGTATCGACTATTTCGACTCCTCGGTGGGAGGCATGGGGGGTAGCCCCTTCGCGGCCGGCGCCACGGGCAACATCGCAACCGAAGATCTCGTTTACATGCTCGATGACATGGGTTTGGTCACGGGCATCGACCTCACGGTGCTGCTCTCGGCAGCGCGGCTGGCACAGGACATCGTGGGGGCCGAGCTTCCCGGCAAAGTGCTCAAAGCAGGCCCGAGGCTGCCCGCGCCAGCTGCGAGGCAGTGACGGTGTTCTCGAAGGTGCTGATCGCCAACCGAGGAGAGATCGCGGTGCGCGTCGCGCGTACCTGCAGGGACCTGGACGTGTCCACCGTGGCGACCTATTCCGACGCCGATGAGGGGGCCCGTCACACCCGGGTGTGTGATCGGGCGGTGCGTTTGTCGGGGACCGGGTCCTCCGATACCTACCTGAACATCCCAGCAGTGATCGAGGCCGCCGTTTCTTCCGGCGCACAGGCGGTGCATCCTGGTTATGGATTTCTGTCGGAGAACGCAGCGTTCGCGGAGGCGGTCATCGCTGCAGACCTCGTGTGGATCGGACCGCCGCCGGAGGTGCTGCGAGTGGCCGGCGACAAGATCTCCGCCCGCCTCTGCGCCGAATCGGCGGGTGTCCCTGTGGTACCAGGGCTGCTGGAGCCGGTAGGCAGCCCGGATCTGGTGCTGGAGTTCGCGGCCGAGCACGGCTATCCGGTGGCGGTGAAGGCCGCCGCCGGCGGCGGGGGCCGCGGTCTGAAGGTCGCCCACGTGGCGGGCGAGGTCGAGGAAGCATTTGCCGGAGCCCGCCGCGAGGCTCGGGCCTACTTCGGAGACGAACGCGTTTACGTCGAGCGATACCTCGCCTCGCCTAAACACCTGGAGGTGCAGATCGTCGCACCCGGGCGCGGGCAAGAGGTGCTGTGGCTCGGCGTGCGTGATTGCTCCCTGCAGCGCCGCCACCAGAAGCTGATCGAGGAAACGCCGCCGGTGCAGACGGCATCTCATGTTGACGACATGGGCCGGGCCGGGGTCGCGCTGGCCACGGCCCTCGCCTACATCAACGTCGGGACGGTCGAGATGCTCTTTGACGGAGAAGATTTCTACTTCCTCGAGGTGAACGCGCGATTGCAGGTCGAGCACACCATCACCGAGGAAGTGTTTGGGATCGACCTGGTGGCGGTGCAGCTGCGGATCGCGGCCGGCGAAGACGTTGGTTTCGTGCAATCGGACCTGGGGAGCCGAGGGCACGCGATCGAGTGCCGCATCAATGCAGAGGACCCTGCTCGTGGTTTCGCTCCCACCCCCGGCAAGTTGGTTCGCTACGCCGAGCCCGCAGGTCCCGGGGTCCGCGTCGACTCCGGCTATCTCGCGGGCGATGACGTCCCCGGGGCCTACGACTCGCTGCTGGCGAAGGTCATCTCTTTCGGCGCCGACCGGGAACAGGCCCGAAGGCGCATGCTGCGCGCGCTGGGCGAGATGCAGATCGGAGGTGTCTCCTCCACGGTCCCCGCACTCCGTCTCTTGTTACAAGAACCCTCTTTCGTGGACGGCTCATACACAACGACGACTGTCGAGCAAGGCGGCGCGTTGGACTCTCTGGTTCAAGCTCCGGAGGCCGGAGAGAGAGAGGAAGAAGAGGTGCTGTTGGTTGAAGGCCGGGCGGTGGCCCTCTGGAATCCCGCGATGTCGGCCTCCGCCACCGGGGCGGTGACCGGCAGGGCCAGCGCCGGGGTCCTTGCACCCATGCAGGGGACGATCCTGAAGCTGTGGGCGGTCGATGGCGACGAGGTGAAGACCGGGGACCCCTTGATCGTGCTGGAGGCGATGAAGATGGAGACGACCATCGTTGCCAACCGGGGGGGCAGGGTGACCCTGCAGGTCGAAGCCGGCGAGAGTGTCGGGGCGGGCCAACTGCTCGCCGTGGTCCAGTGAGCTCTGGCCCGCCGGTGGAGCTCGGCTTCCAGGACCTGAAGCGCCGTGGACGGCAAGGCGTCCCCTCGATCACCGGCGACTCCACGACCCTGGCCGCGCGAGCGGGGTGGCCAAGGCAGGGGGCCGGTGGAGGAGGGCCCTTCTCATTGCCGTCCCATGTATGCCTTGCGTAACTCCGGGGAGGGTAGCTTGGGTGGGTCGAAGCTGGGTGCAGGTCGGGGGCCCTCATCGGGGCGACTGGAGGCAGACATGACGGTTGGGGACCGGGGGGGCACGGCACCCGTTTCTTACGACCGCCTCTATCGCATGTGGGAGCAGAATCCCTGGAGCGCTACGGATATCGATCTCTCCACCGACGCGCACGACTGGCGCCACCGGCTGACCGGACGTCAACGCGACGCGATCCTGTGGAATTACGGGATGTTCCTCGTTGGCGAAGACGCGGGGACCAAAGCTCTGACCACGATGCTCGATACCGACAGTGTGCTTTCCGAGAGGATCTTTCTCAGCACGCAGATCGTTGATGAGGCCCGTCATCATGTGTTCTTCGATCGTTTCATGCGGGAGGTTGCTGGGTTCGGCTACGACAGGCAGTCCACGTTGCAAGAGGTGGATCGTCATCTGTGTTGGGGGTTCAGGCAGGTCGTGGAGGATTTGGACAGGGTCGTTGATGCCTTGCGGAAGAAGCCGAAAGATCGCGCGCTGCTGGCACAGACCGTTGCTCTGTGCCACGTGATCATGGAAGGCTCGCTCGCCGTGCCGGAACGTCAGTTCATCGCGCGTTATGTCGGCAAGCTCAATCTTCTTCCGGGTTTCAGCGAGGGCGTCAGGAACGTTTCCCGAGACGAGGCGCGCCACGTGGCATTCGGGGTGAAGTTCCTTGGGGATCTGATCAAGTCCTCGAAGGACTGCAGGCAGGCCACGATCGAGGCGTTGGATCGGGCCCTGCGATGGTCGGTGGGTTTCCTGGTACCGCCCAACGGCGATTATTCATACGTCACTTGTTTCGACGCGGCCCCCAACGACGTCTTTGCCTCCGCTATGCGTTCGCTCGACACTCATCTCGAGATGATGGGGATAGCGCGAACAGAGATCCCTCTGCTGGCGCATGAAGACCAAGCGCTCTCCTATGAAGAGAGGGCGCGACGGGCGCTCGTCTTGGTGGAGTCCCGCGTGGTGGGTGACGATTCCGAGGAGCCGGAGCTGTCGCGTGAAGCCTTCGAGATCCTCTTCGAGGACATGGCGCGCTCGATAAATCTCGAGGTCGCTCGATCGATAGGGGGCCCTATCGAGTGGGATTTCTCGGACGCGGAATCCTGGCATCTGGTCGTGACTGATGGACACGTTGAGGCCAAGCTAGGGGGCTCGGGCAACCCTGCTCTCCGGCTCGAGTGCGAGTCCCCCGAATTCGCCAAGATAGCTGTGGGCAGGACCGACCCGCGCTGGGCGCTCCTCAAGAGAAAGCTGCGAGTGCACGGCCCCCTCTCCACGCGGGCCAAGCTGCCCAAGCTTTTCGGCTAACCCGGCTCTCTCCAAGAGCAGGTTGTAAGGGCCCGGTTCTCCCGAGCGAGGGCGGGCTTCTTCTGCGCCGGTGGGAGCCTTACGGTTCGAACAGCTTCCCGCCCCAGTCTTGCGGATCGACGTCGTCCAGCGTTTCAGAAAATGTCCATCGGTGGCCGACGGGGTCCTCGGCCGCGTACTGGCGTTCGCCGTACTCGAAGTCGGTGGGCTCCATCAAGATGTGTGCGCCGTGTGATCTGGCACGCTCGCAGTGGGCGCGAACATCGTCCACGCGCACCATTACTGAGTGCGTGCTCTCGCCGGATCGTGGCGGCCGCTGTTCGCCGCGGACGTCGGCGACGATGACAGCACCGTCGCCGACCCTGAGCTGCGAGCGGTGGTTTTCGCCGATTTGCAGGCGCTCCTCGAATCCAAACGCGGTGCTGAGCCACACGACTGCCTCGCGGACATCGGGATAGACGAGGACCGGAATGACCACAGCCGAAGGGATCGAGCGGTTGGGCTTCATGTGCCCAACGGTACAAGCAGGTTTGTGGCTCTCCCCGCCGGCCCGTCCGGAAGGCCGGCGGGGGCTCCGTGGAGCCCGGGCGACGGCTCGTTGTGGGCGCCAACTCGAGTCGGCTAACAGGTGACCAGGCCTCGGCTTTTCGGCGCGGGCCAATTACGCTGAGGGGGTGGACCTAGACCTCAGCAGCGAACAGGAGGACTTTCAGAAGACCATCCGGTCGTTCGTCGATGATGTGATCCGACCCCAAGCGGAGCGGTGGGATCGCGAGCACGAGCTTCCCATGGATGCGGTCTCACAGATGGCAGAGCTCGGCCTCTTCGGGCTTCCCTTCCCCGAAGATTACGGAGGCTCCGATGCAGGCTTTCTGACCCTGTGCCTCGCGATCGAGGAGATAGCGCGGGTCGACTCGTCCCTGGCGATCACGCTCGAAGCTGCCGTGGGACTGGGCGCCATGCCGATCTTCCGGTTCGGAAGCAAGGAGCAGAAAGAGAGATGGCTCCCGCCTCTCGCAGCAGGTGAGGCGTTGGCAGGCTTCGGGTTGACCGAACCGGGAGCCGGTTCGGATGCAGGCAGCTCGCGAACCTCCGCGCGAGCCGGGGACTCGGGCTGGTCCATCAACGGCTCGAAGTCGTTCATCACCAACTCGGGAACCTCGATCACTTCGTTCGTCACGATCACCGCGATTACCGGACAGCAGGATGGGCACAAGGAGATCTCCGCGATCATCGTGCCGTCGGGAACGCCGGGGTTCACGGTTGCTCCGCAGTATCGAAAGATGGGTTGGTGGCATTCAGACACCCACGAGCTGTCCTTCAACGATTGCGTGGTGCCCGAGGACAACCTTCTGGGTGATCGCGGTGAGGGCTATAGGAATTTCCTGAAGATTCTGGACGACGGCCGCATCGCGATCGCAGCGTTGGCGGTAGGGCTGGCGCAGGGATGCCTGGATGAAAGCATGAAGTACGCAAGCGAGCGCCAGGCCTTCGGCAAGCCGATCGGGAGCTTTCAGGCCCTCCAATTCAAGATCGCCGACATGGCATGCAAGACCGACCTTGCGAGACAGGCGTACTACAAAGCTGCATGGTTAAAGGAGGTTGGGCGTCCTTACAAGAAGGATGCGGCGATGGCGAAGCTGTTCGCTTCAGAGATCGCCGTTGACGTTGCGAGGGATGCGGTGCAGATCCATGGAGGCTATGGCTACATCGAGGACTTCCCCGTGTGCAGACACTTCCGCGATTCCAAGATCCTCGAGATCGGCGAAGGCACGTCCGAAGTCATGCGCATATTGATAGCCCGAGAGCTGGGGCTCCCGAGTTAGCACGATCGATATGACCCAGGCTCGGGAAGCTTCACTCATTACGACCCTGCAAGATGTACGCGATGCGGTCGAGACCGCGCGCGCGGCAGGCGCCGTCGCATTGGACACTGAGTTTTTGAGAGAACGCACCTACCGCGCGAGGCTGTGCCTGGTGCAGATCGCCACCGACGATGGCATCTGGTTGATCGATGCGACCGCGCTAAGCGACCTGGCCCCCCTAACCGAACTGTTGGCGGATCCCAGGGTGGAGGTGGTCGTACACGCCGGGAAACAGGATCTCCAGATCTTCCACGACAGCTATGGGGTGCTTCCGAAGAACGTCTTCGACGTGCAGATCGCCGCAGGGTTCGCAGGCCTTGGGGCGTCTCTTCCCTATGGCCGGTTGATCGAAGAGGTGCTCGAGGTTCGGCTCGAGAAGGGCGAGTCATACAGCGACTGGTGCACCCGTCCGTTAACTGCCGCCCAGCTGAGTTATGCGGCCGACGACGTCCGCTATCTGCTCGAGGCCGCCAGCGTTCTGAAGAACCGGTTGGCTGAGTTGGACCGGATGGGGTGGGTGTCCGAGGAGATGAGGGCCCTGCAGACAGATTCCTCGTACGCGAACGACCCCGGAGATGCGTGGCGCCGGGTGGGGGGCCGGGGCTCACTGTCCGGCCGTCAGGTCGCGGTGTTGAAAGAGGTTGCCCGGTGGCGCGAAGAGGCCGCAGCCGCGCGCGATCTGCCGAGAGGTTGGGTGGTCAAGGACGTGAGCCTCGTCGAGATCGCCCGCCGGGCCCCCGGTTCCCTCGGACAGCTCAAAGCGATCCGGGGGATCAATCCCCGGGAAGCAGAGCGATCGGGCACTGCCATCCTGGACGCCGTCGAGAAGGGCAAGCAAGCCGATCCCATCGCCGCTAAGAAGACGCCATCGCGCGCGGTTCAACACCGGGTGCGCGCCCTGGCCGGGCTCGCAGATGCCCTGATCAAAGCGCGCGCCGATCAAGCCGGGGTTGCAACCGAATTCGTGGCGACTCGTGAAGAGCTGGAAGCCGCTCTGGTGGAGCTTCTCTCAGGCTTGTCCGGGGGGGCCGAACATGCTCTGCTTTCCGGCTGGAGACACGAATTGGCCGGCAGGTCCATACTGGCTCTCGTCCAGGGCCGGATCGCCATCGCAGCGACCGAAGATCCGCCGTATGTCCAGGAGATCGAGCTGAACAGATGACCAACGAAGAAGATCGCATCGCACTGTTTCTGGATTTCGAGAACCTTGCGCTGGGTGCGCGCGACCGCGGAGAGCCTCTGGACGTGTCCGTGATCATGGATGCATTGTCAGAACGCGGCAGGATCATCATCCGCCGGGCCTATGCGGACTGGAACCTGTTTTCCGAACACCGCCAGCAGTTGGCGCTGGGAAGGATCGAGATGATCGAGATCCCTCAGCGAACCGGCATGGTGAGGAAGAACGCCGCGGATATCAAGCTCGCCGTAGACACCCTCGAGCTTGCGTTCGAGAGATCGTTCATCACCACCTTCGTGATCGGTTCGGGTGACTCGGACTTCACCCCGCTGGTGCTGAAACTGAGGGAGCTGAACAAACGAGTGATCGGTGTCGGCGTGGAGGGCTCGACCTCAGATCTTCTCCCCGGTGCCTGCGATGAGTTTCTGTTCTACGGAAGATTGCTGGGATCGGGAAAGGCGGTGCCGGCGCGCAAGCCCAAGAAGGAGCAGCCCCACAACAACAACGCGCCGGATGATGAGGCCTCCGATCTGGTTCAGGTCGCCCGCCTGGTGACGCGCACGGTCGCCGGACTGCAGGGTTCGACGAACGGTCCCGTGCTGTCTTCGATGGTGAAGCGGGTGATCCTGCGTAAGGACCCCACTTTCTCGGAAAGCGACTTCGGCTTCCGAACGTGGGGCGAACTCATGCAACACCTCGAACGGATGGGAGTTGTCGAGCTTCACAGTGGCTCGGCAGAGGGTGATCCCATCGTGGAGTTCCCCAGTGAAGGTGATGGACAGTCGGACGCGTTCGAGCTTCTGCGCTCCACGGTCGCCGACTTGCAGGCCCAGAACGGGCCCCCCCTGCTTTCCGGGCTCAAGAACGAGCTGAGGAAACGCAGGCCGGACTTCTCGGAGAAGAACTTCGGATACGGCGGCTTCCTGCAATTCGTGAAGGCTGCTCGCGCGAAGGACATCGTTGACCTGAAGTGGGACGACGACGCCGAGGACTATTCCCTCTCAGCCCAACGCTGAAGCCGGGCGCCGACCAGCGCTAGCGGAGCCAGGTCCTAACGATCGCCTTGCTGAAGCCCCATGCGTAGCGAAGTGCCGGGGGCTTCTTTGTGACACCAGAGGCCCTGCGCCGGATCGAGACGGGGACTTCGAGGACGCGGAAGTGCTTCCTCGTGGCGTCCAGGATCATCTCGGATACGTAGAACTGGTCCTGGCGGAGATCGAGGTGACGAAGCACCTCAGTGGTCATGGCTCGGTAGCCCGTCGACGGATCGGTGATCTTGGTTCCTCCAAGGGCACTGATCAACCGCGCGAACAGGCGCACACCTCGTTCGCGCACGGCCGATTCCACCTCGAACTCCCCGAGCACCCGGGAGCCCTGAACCATGTCGGCCTCGCCGGCGATCAGGGGCTCGACCAACCGATGCATCTCTGCAGGGTCGTGCTGTCCGTCGGCGTCCATGGTGACCACGATCTGCGCTCCAAAGCCAACCGCAGCCTCGTAGCCCAAGCGGACCGCGGCGCCCGAGCCTCTGCGGAGGTCCCGCTGGATCACGAGCGCCCCGAGGTTCCGGGCCGTCGCCTCTGTAGCGTCCGTGCATCCGTCGGCGACCACGAGTGGAACGACCGGGATGCCCACTACCGCACGCGGCATATCGCCGAGGATCGCGGGGAGGTTGTCGGCTTCGTTAAAGGCGGGCATCACGACCACGCAGGCCCCTCGGGCCGGTGTCCAACCCTCCGCCTCCGCCCGCTTGAGGGCCAGGTGGTCGACCAGGCCGCCGATCTCATTGGACAGCTGATCGTCCCGGGAGAAACCGCGGAAGAGAAGCGCCATCGTGAATAGGTTCGAGATGACGAGAAGACCGATGATCCGTCTTTGCTGCCCCGGCTGGAAGCCCAATGCATTCAGTACCGGGTCCAGCAGGTTCGGAGTGGCCGCGGCGATCGTGAGGCCGACCACTGCGATGCCCACTGCAAGCAGCTCGCCACGGCGGAGTTGGCCCTTTCGATAACGAAGGATGGCGAATCCGGCCAGCATGATGGCCGCGATCGCACCAAGAATCCTCAATCCCATCCCGCCACCATAGCGAACGGGACAGCGGAGGCCCGTATTCTCGCCGGGATGGAGGCCTACGACGCTTCGACTTACGGCGACCGGATCGCCCACGTCTACGATTCGCTACACCCTTCAGAGCTCCTCAATACCTCCGCGACCGTGGAGTTCCTCGCCCAGCGTGCGGGACGGGGGCCGGTGCTCGAGCTGGCGATTGGCACGGGACGGGTGGCGCTTCCCCTGGTGGAAAGAGGCATAGAGGTGCACGGCATCGATGCCTCCGAGAACATGCTGACGAAGCTGCGGGCCAAGCCCGGGGGCGCCGACCTTCCGGTGGCGTTCGGAGACTTCAAGGATGTGGCCGTCGAGGGCCTCTTCAGCCTGATCTACTTAACGTTCAACACGATCTATGCGCTGACAAGCCAGGAAGATCAGCTGGCGTGCTTTCGCAACGTCGCCGGTCACCTGGCCGACGATGGCGTCTTCGTGCTCGACGCCTTCTATCCCGACGTCTCCCGTTTCGATCGCGACCAAAGAGTGAACGTCAACGAGGTCGAGGTCGATCGCGTCTTCATCGATGTTTCCCGCCACGACCCCAAGGCGCAGACGATCTCCTCGCAGCACCTCATCATCTCGTCCACAGGGATCGAGATGTACCCGGTGCACCTTCGCTACGTCTGGCCCTCCGAGTTCGACCTGATGGCTCGCCTCGCCGGCCTGGAGCTCAAGGAGCGCTACGCCGATTACGCCGAGAGGCCCTTCACCTCAGCCAGCGGCGCACACGTCTCGGTCTACGGCCCCTGATTTTTTGCGAGCTCCGCCACGCAGAGCGTGGCTTCTCGACCGCAAAATCGATCCCACGGACGGCCAGATTCCGCCCCGACGGCCGGGAGAACGCACCAGAGCCGGGCGACATGATCCTCGCCTTCGATCTCAAACACTCGCCACGGCCCCCTTTCCTGCTCCCTCTTTCATCCGTAATGTGCGCCTCCCCGCAGGGGCAACGAGGCAACTCTGGCAAGTTTTCATCCGCCACCAACTATCCTCACGTGACATGACAATCACGCCACAGGGACGTTTCAGGGCGCCCAGAATGACGGTGCTCGTCCTCGCCCTGCTGCTCGCCGTTGTTGCCGGCGCATGCACTACTACTCATTCGTTCTTTCCTGAAGCCCGATCGGGCGGCAGTATCGACGAGACGCGCGGGACAGGTTCGTCAACGCGACACGCTCATCCGGCCAGAGACGTCTACCGAGCGATAGAAACCCCGAAGCTGGCACCTTCGGTGCGGCACTTCCCGGAGCGGGTTTACGTACCCAACAGCGGCTCGGGGACCGTCGACGTGATAGATCCCCGAACGTACAAGATCATTCGGCATTTCCGTGTTGGCAGCATCCCGCATCACATAACGCCTTCTTGGAGCATGCGGAAGCTGTACGTGGACAACACCGGCGGCAACTCGCTGACGGTGATCGATCCCGCTCATGGGAGGCCGGTGGGAACGGTGCATGTGCGCGACCCCTACAACCTCTATTTCACCCCGGACGGTTCGAAGGCCATCGTGGTGGCCGAACGCTATGACGCTCTGGACTTTCGCAATCGTCGCACCTGGCGGTTGTTGAAGCGCGTCCCGATCCCCGCCAGAGGGCCCGACCATCTCGACTTCTCTGCCAACGGAAGCTTTCTTCTGATCAGCACGGAGTTCAGTGGCCGCGTTTACCGCGTCAATACCACCACGATGAAGGTGACTGGCAAGGTGGTGGTGGGGGGATTGCCGGTGGACGTGAAACTCTCACCGGACGGTTCGGTTTTCTATGTCGCCAATCAAGGACTCAACGGGGTATCGGTGATCGACGCCCACAACCTCACCAAGCTCAAGTTCATCCCCACCGGCGAAGGCGCACACGGGCTGTGCATAAGCCGAGATGGTCGCCGCCTGTATGTCAGCAATCGCCTTGCCGGGACGATCTCGGTCATAGATCTGTCGCGTCGCCGGGTCGTGAGAACCTGGCACGTAGGCGGCAGTCCCGACATGATGCAGGTCTCCCCGAATGGCCGGCAGCTGTGGTTCTCGAACCGTTTCAATGATTCGGTCGGCGTTGCCGACACCAGATCCGGCCGTTTGCTGCACACGATCTCTGTGGGGATGGCTCCTCATGGCCTCACTTATTTTCCCCAACCGGGCCGCTTCAGCATCGGCCACAACGGCGTTTACCGCTAATACCCAACTCTCCAGGTGGGGATGCTCAAACGGGGCGCTCAGCTTCTTCTGACGCGGCGCGACTTCGGCCTCCTCATGGCCACACAATTCTTCGCACAAGCCGGGGACGGCGTGGTGCAGGCGGCCCTTGCCAAGCTGATCGTCTTCGGGGGCCAGAAAGGGTTCGATCTCGAGGGTGCTCGATCTCCGGATGATCTGCTCCGGATAGCGCTGTTCGTATTCGTCCCTTACACGATCCTCAGCCCCTTCCTCGGCGTTGTGATCGATCGCTGGGACCGGCGCAAGCTCCTCTTCGTGGCCAACGGTTTCCGAGCGATAGTCATCGCGATCGTGGGGCTCGTGGGTACGAGAGCCGTGGGTGAAGCGGCCCTGTTCCTCGCTTTCCTTCTAACGCTCAGTTCTACGCGGCTGGTTCTGGCGACGAAAGCAGCCGCTCTGCCGGCAGCCCTTGACAACGAATTCCTCGTCGAGGGCAACGCCATCTCACAGTTGGGGGGAGCGTTATTCCAACTCGTCGGGGCGGCCGTCGCTCTGGTTGCGGCAGGCGCCATCCCGACGGGGCCAATCGTCGTTACGGGCGCGTTGATATACGCACTCGGAGCGGTCTCCGCCCTCGCGTTGGAACAAACAGGGGACACACGCGCCCGCTCCCCCCTGGGCGAGGAGATCCGTCGCGTCGTCGAGCGCATCGTGGCAGGGCTGAAAGAAGTCGCGCGCGTTCCTAAAGCTGCGGCATCCATCAGCACCTACTTCTGGCTGCGCTTGCTGTGGAGCTTCTCGATCGCAGGTATCGGGCTCATCAGCCGACAATTGCTCGTCAACGAGAAGGCTCAGGTGCTCGTCACGGCGGGGGCCGGAGCCGCGGGTGGCGTTCTCGGGTTTCTGCTGGCAAACCGGCTGCGCGGCCTGGTACGGAGTACCTCTCACCTAGTGCTGGCGGCAGGCATCATCGCAGGCCTTGCGGTAGCGGCCCTCGGAGCGATCGGTAAGACCGCATCCCTTGCGGGCCTCGCGTTCTTTCTCGGTCTTGGATTTTTCGTTGCGAAGATCTCCCTCGACACGATGGTGCAGGAATCGTTGGGCGATGGATTTCGCGGACGCGCGTTCTCTCTTTACGACATCGCCTACAACCTCGCCTGGGTCCTGGCCGCCGCGATCATGAAGATCCTCTGGTCTCACGACGTCCAGGGGATTCTTATCTCTGGTATGGGCATGGTCTTCCTCGTCGGCATGGCTGCGATTGCGGCGTGGTTCAAACGAGCGGGGCTCCTCGCAGCCGGATAGCCGTTGCCCTGAGGGGAGCGGCATCCCCGGCCCGGGGCCTATTACAATTCCGCAACCGATGGCGACTGCCACTCTCTCTCACCCTGCCCCCGACCCCGTGCAGCCCCGGCTGCCCACATCCCGTCTTCAGCGCGCGCTTGGACATCCCCTCGCTTATCTGGGCACGGCCGCCATTCTCCTGACGCTCTTCGGATGGACGTTCTTCACCAACCCACAGCGGGTGGCGCCTACCAAGGACCCCGCCTACTACACCTGGAGAGCCGAGGCGCTCATGACGGAGAAGCCCTCCGCGCTTCTTACCGTTACGGGCCCCTTCAGTCTCTTTTCCGGCGGCTATCGCGTTTCGTCCGCCGTGTTGGGTAGCTACCTTCGCCGCATCGCCGCTGTCTCGCAACTGAAACAGACCGTATTTCTGGTTGTTGCGTTGCCGGTGCTGATCGCACTCTTACTGGGCGGATTTGCGCTCCAACAACGGGGCGATCCCCTCATCTTTCATGTCGTCGCCTTGGGATCGGCGAGCCTGCTCCTCACTCCTCCGTTCATCGGCTATCTCGACAACATGCTCTGTCTGTTCTTTCTTGCAGGGGCTTTGTGGTTCATCAGCCCGGCTCGACATTCGTGGCCCGCGCGCGCGGGGCTCGGTCTCTTCCTCATCGCATCTGGGTTCACGCACCCCACGACCTTGGTCATCTTCTGCTTTGCGCTCGCGGCCATGGCGGTAGTCCGGCTGATCCTCTCGGGCTTCGACCTCCGGCGGACGCTCAGCACCGAGGGTCCTGTTCTTGCCGTGGCTTTTGCCGGACTGCTAATCATGTATGCCTCTTGGAAGATCGGGATCTGGGGACGATCGGCGTCGCTTTCGGAAGCGGCCCTCGCACCTCCTTACGGGAGCGGTTTCTTTCGCGCTCGGTTGAGCCAGTGGGTGAGGACGATGCACCCCCTGCTGAACGGGCCTCTTTTCGGCTTCGGAGTCATAGGACTGCTGGCAGCAGGCAGAAAGGCAGCAGACGACATTCTGGCGCGCGTGGCGATCCTGTGGCTGATACCGCTAATTGGTGTGTTCGGTTTCCTTGCCGGTTTCACCTATCCGTATTACCGATTCTTTAACACGAGTCTGGCGTGGGTCTTGCTCATCGGCCTTGGTGCGTATTTTGCGATCCGCTTATTTGCCGGCTTTGCTCGTAGAGGGGGAGTCGCCCGTCTCGCTCTGCTGGGCGTGCTTGCAGTGGCCGTCATCATCGGCTCGAACTTCCACTCCGGCTTGGGGGCTTCGGGATGGAACGACCCCGCAGGAGGGTGGATGTCCTCGAACGAGAGGCAGGACCTGGACGCAGTTCGGCACTATCTGTCGAGGCTCGGCCAGCCCGGCCGGCCGGTCGTCTTCGTAGTGGACAACAAGCCTCCGGCTCCCTTCGAGATCTATGGCTTCAGCAAGTTGACCGGCAACACGACTCGTTACGGGTTGCCTCCGGGCCAGATCGACGAGGGCTATCTCTATCTCGGTTCTCTGGCCAACTTCGCGCAGTCCCGGCCCACCATCATCGGCGACAGCACCTACGACAAGCTGTCCCGGGGATTCCTTGCGGACACGCAGCGGGGGATCGCTGCATCGGGCATGCAACCGCTCGTGGTCATGGACACTGCTTTCAATGCCTCGGGAGCCAATTCCGGATGGAGTGCAACCGATCAACCGCCGCCCGGCATGGCAACAGACCTGGTGACGGTGGACCATGGACGCGTAACGCGTCCCGGCGGGCAGTCAGGACCGGCAACTGTCGCTTCAGCGGCGGCTGCTTCTTCGGATCCGCCGCGGGCCCCCCTATGGCATGTGTTGGTGGTGGCGCTGGGGCTGCTCCTCTTGCTGGTGCCGGGGCTGCTCGCTGTCGCCTGGTTCGCTCCCGATGCATCTTTCGCACAGAGGTTGGGCCTGGTACCAGCGCTCTCGGCGGCATTGTTGGCGCTGACCGGGATCGTCATTCTTGCGATCGTGCGGTCACCGTTCTCTGGCGTCATCCCGTGGCTCTGTTTGGCAGTTACCACGCTGTTGTCTGCGCTCCTGTGGGCACGCAGCCGCAGCTCGTTGCCTAGGGGCCGGTTCACCTACGGCTCCAGCCTTTCTTAAGCGTGCTCGAGCAAAGGCTGGCGCGGCTTCCAGCATCCGCGCCGGGACGAACATCCCGCCTCCTTTGGTCCGTCGCCATCGTGTCCTTCGTGGCGGCCGTTGCCTTCTGGCTGCCACATACCCTCGGCGCCGGCGTTATTGCGATGTGGTTGTTCGCGATCTCCGCGGCGGCAGTCGCACTCGTGCTGCCATTGCCTTACGCGCTGGTGTCGCCGTTGTTCATGGGGGTCGCGGGCTGGCTCGTCGACATGCTGCCCTTCGTGATCCTGGTTGGATCAGTTGCAGTAGTTGCCCGTTGGGTCGTGACGCTCTTACTCGAGAGGCGTCTCCCTCGGGGGGCCAGAACGGTGTGGCTGCCGGTCTTTCTGGTTGTGTGGACGGCTCTCGGAGTTGTCGTCATCAGTTCCACCGACATCAAGCACTTCTTGCTCCTGTTTGGCCTACAGGTGCTATCGAGCGGCTACATCCTCGCGGTCATCGATTCTCTGGGCCGCATGCAAGAACGTCTACGGCTGATCGCCGCATTGCTGCTGTATGTAGTGCTGCTTTCTGTAGGTGTGCTTCTTCAGTGGTTCGGCGTACCTATCCAGCCACTCCAGAACAACGAGGTGAGTGCGCGTGTCGAGACGGCCTACGGTCTCGACGCCTTCACGAACCACGTCGGGATGATCAAGTACACGCTCTCCACCAAGGCGGGCACCAAACAGTTCAAGCAACGGCTGGACGCGTTTGCGAAGTCGCATCCGAGCATCCCCTCCTACAGGGTCATCGCCCCGCGGGGTCATGCTTGGAGCAGCTTCATCCTTATCAGGTTTGACGGATCTGCCCGACCCGAACAGGCTCAACTGGCGCAGGTTGGAGTGCAGCTGGCTTACGACAACGTCGGACTGGCCCCCAGCATCGAGGTGCCGCGATTGCGTTCCTTCGCGCGGAATCCGCTGACCTATGGGGGCGTCTGCGTGGTGTTGCTGCCTTTCGCCTTCTTCTTTGTCTGGACGGGGGGCCGGCGCCGGCGATGGTTGGGGTTGGTGGGCATAGCGGCGTCTCTCTTTGGAGCGGCCTTCTCGTTGTCGCGCGGGGCATGGATCGCGATCGTCATCGGGATCATCTATCTGGCGATCGACGGAGCTCTGCCGTGGCGGAGGAAGCTTCAGGTTCTGCTGGCCTTCGTTGGGATCGCGGTGGTCATCACTGCCGTGTTCACGATCAAATATGGAATCGATCCCTTGCATGCACGCGCGGGTGGCGAGGGAAGCATCAACACGCGAAGGTCTCTCTACAAGCAAACTGCTGGCGCCGTTGGCGGCATCCACCTTCTGATCGGTTACGGGACCGAGCTACCCCGGACCGCCACCGGTGTATCGCACCTGCGCGGCCGCTACATACCCCAAGCGGGAACGCACTCGACTTACCTCAACTACCTGTTCCGAGCGGGATTCCCGGGGATGCTCGCGCTGATGGCGCTTTATGCGGTGGCCGGGCTGCACGCGCGCGCCATATCGCGCGTGCGCTCAGGCGATGAAAGATTGCTCGGCTCCCTTACGGCGATGTCGGTGGTCGCCTTCGCGGCTCACGGAGTCATCCTCAGTCTGTTCGTCGAACCCATCTATACGCTGGTCGTGTCCCTGGTGGTTGGTCTGGCGCTGGTATGGGCTCTCGACCTGAACGCCTCCGTTTGGCCCTGGCGTACCCGGAACGCACATCCGTGAGTGACGTCGAGGGGGAAACTCGTTCCGGCTTAACGGAGGAGGCAGCGAACGATGTCGTCACCCTGGCGAAGGGCGGCGGGATCCAGATCACCGGCCAGTTCGTACAGCGCGGCCTCACCTTCATCCTCACGTTCGTCGCCGTCAGGGTTCTCGTTCTGGGCGCCTTTGGTCTCTTTCGCCAGATATCGCAAGTCCTGTCGATCCTGTCGCAACTCGGCTTGGCCGGCTTCAACTACGCGGCGGTTCACTTCATAGCGCGAGCTCGCTCGGCACACGACCCGAGCGGTGTGCGTGGAGCCGCCCGGGCCGCGGTTGTCGGCACCGCAGTTGCCTCGGTGCTGGTGTTCGCGGCGTTGGTGATATGGGCGAACCCCCTAGCGACCGTATTCGAGAAGGGCCCCCACAACGAAGGCGACTTCGCGCATCTGCTCAGGCTGGGGGCGCTCTACATACCGATGTTCGGTTTGATGCAGACCCTGCGCTACTGCACCCAGGCCTACAAGACGATGGTTTCCTCGGTGAAGGTCGGGAACATCATCCAGCCGACCGCTTACGTCGTTGTGGGGATCGCCGCGTTGGCGGCGGGGTTCGCGGTAGCCGGTCTGGTTGTGAGCCTCGTAGTCAGCACCGCTATCGGTGCCGCCGCCGGAGGTTGGTACTACCGCAAGATCCTTACGGACGAGGAGAAGGCGGCCAAGCCGCGACCGGAACCAGGGCGAATGTTGAGGTTCGCGCTCCCGCAACTTGGCGCGTCGCTTCTCAGCATCCAGTCACTTGGGATCGGCATCATCGTCCTCGGCATCTTCTCGACGAACGTACAGGTCGCTTTCTTCGGCGTGGCGCTCGCCCTTCAAGGTCCGGGAGGGCTATTCCTGTCGGGGATCGTGAATATCTGGGCCCCAGTCGTATCCGATCTGTACGAGAAGGGCGATCTTCAGAGGCTCGACCTCATGTACAAGACGATCACCAGATGGGTAGGCACGTTCTCATTTCCCCTCTATGCAGTGCTGATAGTGGAGCCGGAGCTGTTCGTGCGCCTTTTCGGTGGATCGAAATACGCCGGCACGGACGCGGCCACGGTGGTTGCGATCCTTGCCATCGGTAACGTGTTCTATTCGGGCACTGGACCTACCGGATACGTACTCTCAATGACAGGGCGGCCCGGGATCAACTTCGTGAACTCGCTGATCGCAGTGGGGATCTATGTGGGTGCAGGCGCCGCGGTGGTCTCCAACCACGGCGCGGTCGGGATGGCGATCGTGGACGCTTCCGTGACCACCGCAGTGAACCTGGTCCGAGTGGTGGAGGCCAAGCTGCTTGTGGGGGTGCAGCCATTCGGTCGTTCCTTCCTGAAGCCGGTAGCGGCGACCCTCGCGGCCAGCGTTGTCCTGGTTGGGTGGCGGACGGTGACGGGCGGCGGAACTGCACTGCAGCTTGCGGGGCTGGTCGTGGCGGGGGCCGTATACCTCTTTGCTCTTCGTCTGTTCGGCGTGGATGATGAGGAGCGATACGTGTGGGAGCGGATCAAGGCGCGCGCCGTCAACAGGGGCCGCCGATGAGGGCTGAGGGAAGGTGCAGGCGTGATCCTTCCGCTCGCCGGGGAGGCGCACAAGGCGTGGAGCAGACATCGCGATGAGATCAACGGAGATCTCGCTGGACACCGAGAACCGCCGTTTCCTCGATCTCACCGACGAGGTTGGAGGGTTCATCGAACCGGGAGAGAGCGGGCTGTTGAATGTTTTCGTTCCCCACGCGACCGCGGGACTGGCTTTGATGGAGGCCGGTTCGGGATCCGAGCAGGATCTCGAGGAGGTGTTGGGGCGGCTCCTCCCGCGTGACGACCGGTGGGTGCACAGTCACGGTTCACCCGGTCATGGCGCCGATCACGTCCTGCCGGCCTTCCTGGCACCGTCACTAACGATCCCGGTGATCGAGGGCCGGCTCGCGCTGGGAACCTGGCAGCGCATCGTCTTCGTAGATCTGAACCGGGATAACCGCTACCGCAAGGTGCGACTCGCGTGCCTGGCGTGAGGATCTGCGAGAGCCCGCGCGCGCGTTCCTAGCGTGAGGATCTGCGAGGGCCCGGCTTGCCGGTCACATTCGACATGAGCTTGCGAGCGAGCGACGCGACGCGGCCCACGGGAAATCCCAATCCCCCGAGGTACGCCTCTATGCGGGCGACGACTCCAGGGTGTGGGTAGAGGCGCGGGTAGTTCAGCTCGGACAGCACCCCTCCGGCAACCGCTTCGAAGATCTCGACATGCCGATCCGGCATCCCAGTTCTCCACTGCCGGACTCCTCGCTTTGGCCTGTCGGTTACATGCCGGTTGTAGATGGTTGCCTTCGGCAGCACGTCATCGTGAAGGCTGCCGGCCCCCTCGAGCATCACAGGTTCAAAGGTGACCCCCAGGAAATCGCATAACCGCCTCAACTCGGCTTCGGATTCCTCTACCAGGTCTTCGTAGCGAAGCTCCATGTACCGATCCTTGCCCAGCGGTCGACCGTCCCTCAGGCCCGCCGAGACTCTTTTCGCCCATAGATGGGCGGAGCTCGACACACTCTTGGGACCGAAAGTGAGATCCGCGTACGACAGTGCAACGTCTCTCCCATCACGGACGAGGTGCACGAAGCGACTCGAGGGAAAGATCTCTGCGATCAATGGGATCTGCTCGACGTAGCGAGGCGTCTTGATCCCCCACCTTTGCTTGCCTCTGCTGTGCGCGTAGGCGCGATAGGTGGCTGTGAGGGCCTCTTCATAGCTCACCCACGACGCGTCTCCCAACTCCTCTCGCACCGCTGCGATGGGCAGGTTCCAATCCGCGAAGCGAGGACGCTCGGACAGTTGCTCGAGGTAGCTGCTTGACTCGACCTGCTTCGACCCCTGCCATAGCTCGGTGATGAGACGCGATTCGGTGGGCACGGCAATCTGCGAATGGCGGTTGAGCATGAGTCGCAGCATGGTGGTCCCCGAGCGCGCCGAAGCCACGATGAAGAACGGGGGAGCTTGCGTCATAGGTAGCCGAGGTCGCGCAGGTGTTGCTCGATGACAGCTTCTTCCTCGGAGGTCATCCCCGAGCCGGACACCTGGGAGCCGGAGGCGGGCTTAGAGGCTGCGATCCGGTCCATGAGGTCCTCGAGAGGCGCAACCTCTCCGCGATGTCGCGAGTACTGGTTGTGCTTCTCATCGGGAGCGGTGCCGCCGTTCAGCCGGAACAGCGAGGGACGTCCTCCATCGGATGGCTTCAACAGCTTCCAATCGGAGGTGCGAATGCCCAGCAGACGTTTGCCGCCCAACTTGACGCCCACGGCCTCCATGTAGGCAGGTTCCTCCCGAAGGTTGGAGCCCTGCATCAGGGGGACCAGAGAGCGTCCATCGATCCCCGCCGGAGCGACGACGCCGGTGAGATCGGCGAAAGTCGGAAGTAGATCCACGTGTCGAACCTGGTGCGCGATGCGCACCTGCGGGATCCCGGGACCGGAGAGGATCAAAGGCACGCGCACGAGTTTCTCGGAGAGTCCGAACCCGTGTCCTATATCCATCGCTGCCAGACGGAGGTCGAGCCGAGACGACCACCTCCCTACCTTGAAAGTCCTGCGCGCCCTACGGGCGATCCGCAACATCTGGAGACCGCGTTCGGATTCGACGTACTCCTCGCCGTGATCGCCGGTGACGACAACGATGGTGTTCTCCCCGGCTGCATCAAAGACCGGTCGCAGCCAATCGTCTGTTGCCGAAACCGCGGCCTCGTATCCGGCACGGTCCTTGCGACGCTCGAAGTCCGGGGGCGATCTATAGGGCCGGTGTACCTCCCAGATGTGCAGCAACATGAACCAGGGCTCGGTGAACGAATGCATCTTGGCTACCACGTCATCACGCCAGTTGAAGAAGGGAACCCTGTAGGCCTGGCGGTGGTTCGCCTCGTCGAATCCGCGCAGCACACCGGTCTGGGGAAGCAGGGGGCCCGTAACTTCAGCATTGGTGCGGTAGCCGGCCCCCGCGAACATCTCGGCCATCGTGGTCAGAGCCGGTGTCAGTTGATAACCCTGCAGTCCGCGCACCCCGTGCTTGGGCGGGTAGCACCCCGTGAGGATCGAGGAGAAGGAAGGTGTGGTGGTTGTCGTCGTGCATACGCACTGGGTGAACGCAGCGCCGTTAGCCGCATAAGCATCGAAGTTCCGGGTTGAGACGCGATCACCGAACACCGCGTCGGCACGCAGCGAATCGATGACCAAGAAGAAGAGGTTCGGGCGATCGCTCACAGGGTCCACAGCTCCTCAGGCGTCTTCTGGACTATGAGCCGGGCGGCGTCGAGACCCATCTTCACCGCGTGGTCCATATTGCCGATCTCGTACTTCCATGATCCGAAGCGGCCCCGCGACAGGATGTTCTGTTCCAGCAACCACGGCTGGATGACGCCCAGCGCGTCGTCGCGCTTCAAGGTAGGGACGGGATACGCGTACTCGCTGTTGATGACGTACATGGACGCGACCACGGGCTCACCCTCGATCACTCCTCCGGCGCGCAAACCCGCCTCCACTCGCTCCTCTAAGCCGTCCCGAGGCTCCTCCTTGTGCTTCGAGTAAGAGATCTCCGTCATGTACGCGCAGTAGCGAGAGGTTTCGGATCCAGGCACATTCGCGGCCGAGTATTTAGCGAAGTTCGTGGCGCGGTAGAAGGGGGCGTTGTCTTGGGGGAAATACATCCAGGATTTGTCGTCCTTCAGCGGAGCTTCGTAACCGATGCCGACGATGTACGCGCCGCTGTGCTCCAAGTTGGCGGCCGCACGACTGAGAGCCTCAGGAGGATCGGTCAGCTTCCCCACCAGCTGGTCGAGAGGCATGGTCGAGACCAGATAGTCATAGGTCTCGTGCGACCCGTCGGTGAAAGTCACGGTTCGGGCGCCCGGATCGACCAGAGCGAGCTCTCGCCCGTAGCTCACCCGGCCCCCAAGCCGCTGCGCGATCCGCCTGTAGATCTCTCCCGTCCCTCCCTCTGCTGGGAACATGAAAGTGTTGTTGGGCCCCCAGGCAACGTCGTCATCTCCGAAGATCACCGTCCGCAGAGCCCCTCTGTAGTCCACGACGCTGACACGCTCGCCGATCCACTGGGATTGCATCAGGTCCGGCGGCGTCGCCCACACCTTGGTGTTGTAGGGGCGCATGAAGTGCTTTGTGATCCCGATGCCGAAGGTTGCCTCCATCCAGGTGCCAAAATCGGTGGTGGGATCCCCGCCCGGAGCCTCGATCAGTCCGACCAGGCACTCGTAGGCGGGTTCTGGCGGGAGGTGGCGGAGGTTGTTCTGGAAGGGATACGGAATCCATCGGTCGTCGAAGCGGACGTACGATGACCGATCGTGGAAGAGGACTTCCTCACCCATGGCCTCTTCGAGCAACCGGTCGAACTCACGGTAATGGCTGAAGACGACGTGGCCACCCTCATCCCAGGTGAAGCCCTGTGGATCCACGTGTGAGGCGGCGTGGCCGCCTGCGTACCCCCACCTCTCGCACAGTAGCCAGTTCCGGTGGCCCAGCCTGTCTAGCTCTCGAGCGCACCCCAACCCGCAGGGGCCTGCACCAATGATGACTACCTTTGGGGGGCTCTCCATGAGGGCGCTCACTCTAAACGGGGCCGTTTCCCCTGCTGGCATACTGCCGCCGTGCTCCTTAGCGGTTCCCGAGTCGTGATGTTTGATATCGATTTCGCGCGCTTGGACGCTTTCGATGCCCTGGATCGCATCGAAGAGCTGGCCGAAAGGGACCCGCCCGCGTTTGTCGTGCATGCCAACGTCCATACGGTCAACCTTGCCTATTCCGATCCTGCCTACCTGGAGGTTCTGCGCAGAGCCGACCTCGTCCTGAACGACGGCAAAGGCGTGATGATCGGCGCGCTGATCCTCGGCAAGCGCTTCCCCCAGGACCTCAACGGCAACTTCTTCACGCCTCTGCTCCTCCGGCGTGCGGCCAAGCGGGGATGGAGCGTCTTCTTCTATGGAGCGAAACCTGGAGTCGCCGAGCGGGCGGCTTCAGACCTCCGCCGCAAGCTCCCCGCCCTTCAGATCGTCGGCGTTCGGGATGGATATCCCTCCTCCGGGCAGGAAGAGGTGCTGCAGGCGATCCGGGACAGCGGGGCGACGCTTCTGCTTGTGGGGCTCGGCAATCCCGCCCAAGAGCTGTGGCTGGACCGTTATCTGGACAAGACGGGGGCGCGCATCGGGGTGGGCGTGGGGGCCTTCTTCGACTTCCAGGCGCGAGAGGTTCCTCGGGCCCCCCACTGGATGAACCATTACGCCCTCGAGTGGCTCTACCGGCTGGCCCTGGAACCGCGCCGGCTCTGGCACCGCTACGTGGTGGGCAATCCCGCCTTCATGTGGAGGGTCCTTCAGGAGTTGCGGACGTCTCGGACGGATCGGTGACCGCTCCGGATAGCGGCGGGGGGTCGGTCTTCATCATCGCCACCCGCAACCGGCCGGAGGAATTGGTGAGGACGATCCAGAGCGTGGTGGCTCAAACCGTTCTGCCGGGCGAGCTCTGCATCGTCGATTCGAGCGATGACACCCCCGTTCGCAGCGAGATCGAGCGCCTGTGCAGCGAGGCGGGGCTACCCCTCCAGTACGTCAACCCTGCGCCGCGCGGCTTGACGATCCAACGCAACGCCGGACTCGACCTGACGGCCGGAGATCCCGTGTTCTTGCTGGATGACGACGTCTATCTGGCCCCCGACTGCCACGAGGAGTGCCTGAAGGAATATGCGCGCTGGGGGCCGGAGCTGGGCGGAGTCCGGGCCACCGCGATCAATCCCGCGCGCCCCCCGCGGATGTCGATCTGGTGGCGGAAGCTGTTCGGGATCGGAGGCTGGTGGCCGGAAGCGTCCGGAAAGTTGCGGCCGGGATTTTGGATAGAAGGCGTATCGGAAGCGGCCGGAGTCAGGAAAGTCGAATGTTTCGTGGGCTACTTCATGTCGTTCCGGAGGGAAGTCTTCGATCATTTCCGGTTCGACGAGGAGCTGGGCGGATACGCGTATAAGGAAGACATCGATTTCACTTATCGGGTGTCGCGCCGCTATGCGCTGGTGCAGATCCCCACAGCAAAATGCGAGCACTTCAAGACGCTCACCTACCGGATGCCCTCATTCCAGCTTCAGAGGATGAATTTCGGAAACCAGTTCTACCTGCATCGTAAGAACCTTCCCCAGGACACCCTGCACAAGGCTGCGTTGTGGTGGGGGTTCGTGGGATTGTTCCTGCTGAACATCGGGCGAGCGGCGCGCGATCGCGATCCCGGCCTGGTCACCGGCTGGCTCGTCGGCGCGTGGGAGCAAGCCCGGGGTCAAGGCTTGATCGATCCCTGGGCGGAGCGGGCCGGAGAGATTGGGCCCACGTGATGGGCGCAACCCCTTTCGATCTCCCGTTCGAGGTCGGCGTCGGGTGATGGGCAACCCCCAAGTCGTCTCTTCTTTGAGGTTGGTATCGCGCGTGATGAGCGCAATCCCGGTCGATCTCGCATTCGAGGTCGGCGTCGCGTGATGAGCACGCTGGAAGCGGTTCCCGGGGGGGCCAAGAAGCGCGATTACTGGTGGACGGTTCTGGTCATCGATCCACTCGCGGTACCGATCGCGCGCTTCGTGGCGGCGCGGCGTTTGCTCTCCGCCGATCAGGTTACGTGGCTCTCTGCAGCTGTTGGTCTCCCGATCGGCCTCGCCTTCGGTTGGGGAACCCGGGCGGGACTCATCGCCGGGGCCGGCCTCTTCTATCTTTCGTTCCTGCTCGATTGCGTTGACGGCAAGGTCGCAAGAGCGCTGGGAACCATCAACCCCGATGGCAAATCGCTGGACAGCATCGCCGATGGTCTCCGGCGCACCAGTGCCTCCTTGGGATTGGTCGTGTACTTGTGGAAGGTTGCCCAACCTCATGGCTCCGATGGGCGGTTTTTGTGGGCGGTCGTCTATGGGCTTCTCTCGGCGTATTTCTTCAGCCTTGCCTCCAGCCCTGCTCCGCAGGACCCCGCCGCGCAGGCGTCGCCTGACGCTGGTTCGTGGCTGGCCCGCCATCGGTTGCTTGCGCGTCCGGGGGCCCCCGATGTCGCGGGGATCGTGTTCGTCATCGGGCCATTGTTCGGTTGGGTGGTTCCGTGTCTTGCGATCGGCTGCACGCTGATGGCCGGCGGCGTCCTCAGCGCAGTCGTAAGGCTGCTGCGGCGGTGACGCAAAGGGTTCTCCTCCTGGGCCTCGACGGCGCCACCTACAACGTGCTGACCCCGGCTTTCGAGGCCGGACACATGCCCAAGCTCAAGGCATTGCTGGACCGTGGTGCCTCGGGGATCTTGACCTCGACCGTGCCTCCGTACACGCCGCCGGGCTGGACTTCGATCTTCACCGGCGTCAATCCCGGCAAGCACGGCATCTTCGGTTTCATGCTCGGTCACGCCCAGCAGCCGAAGGGTCTCGTTCGTCTTGACAGAGTGACCGCTCCGGCGCTGTGGAACGCGGCGAACGCGCAGGGCATGCCGATCGGTTTGTTCAACATCCCGATGACCTACCCCGCGCCGGTGGTTGACGGGTTCGCGGTGTCGGGGATGTTGACGCCGGAAGGAGGCGGGAAGACTCCCGAGAACTTCACTTATCCGGAGTCCCTCCGCGACTCGATAGCGGCCGTGGTCGACTCTTATGAGATCGACATCGAGGTGAATTACGACGACGATTGGAAGTCCACCGCGATCATCGAACGTCTGTCGCGCAACCTCGCCAAGAAACGTACGGCGCTCCGGGTGCTGCTCGATCAGCACAGTCGTGTCCCGTTACTCTTCGCCGTTCTCGAGGCACCCGACCGGCTGATGCATTGTCATTACAAGTACATCGATCCGCGCTGCGAGCATTTCGATCTTCCCGAGGCGGCCCCGATCCGCGAGCGCGTGTGGACGTTCTTCGATGAGATGGACGAAGTGATCGGCGATCTCGTGGACTGGTCCGGAGACGAGGGCTTCGTGATCACGATGTCGGACCATGGCTTCGGGCCCAAGGACAAAGTCGTCAACGTCAATCTCGCGCTGAAGGAGTGGGGGCTCTTGAACGTCGGGGGGGCGGGCGCGGTCGCGCAATCTCCGCGTATGCGCCAGATCGCTCGCAGAGCGAAGAAGGTCGTTCCTCGCACGATGTGGCGGCGAGCGAAGGGGGCCGCACACTCACGCATCGACTGGTCAAAGACCGACGCGTTCTCCTCGCCGAACCCGCAACAGGGGATCTACCTTAACCTTCAGGGACGAGAGCCGGAGGGAATCGTTTCAGAGAGTCGCTATGAGTCGGTGCGGAACGAGATCATCGAGCGATTCGAGGGGCTGATAGACCCCGGCGATGGCAACCCCGTCTTAACCCAGATGCACCGGCGCGAGGACGTGATGTTCGGGCCCGAAGCTGGCGGCGCCCCCGATCTGTTTCCCGTGTGCCGCGACTACTCATACGAGTTGTCCGATGGACTGTTCTCTCCCAACATCCTCACGGACTACCGCCACCTGCCGCGCGGCTTCCACCACTCCGATGGAATCTTCGGGATCGCCGGCCCAGGGATCGAAGCCAAGGACGGGCTGGTCGCATCGCTCTACGACATCGCGCCGACGGCTCTTTACCTCGCCGGGCTCAAGTTGCCGGCGATGGATGGCCACGTGCTGCTCGACCTGTTACCCGGCGACATGAAGGCAGGCCGGCCGGTTACGGTGGCGGAGATGGACCTTCCCCTCGCCGGGGCTGGTTCGATCTCCTCCCCGTATTCCGCGGAAGAGGAGGCCCAGATCGAGGAATCCCTGCGAAATCTCGGATACTTGTAGCTTCAGCAATCCATCCCAAGTCCGAGAGCCGAACCATCCACGCCGTTATACATGTAGGGAACCGAATTCTATCAACTGGTACGAAAGGGGAAAAAATGGACAGGGCAGCAACCACAAGAACTCCGGCCCAAACGTTCGCGCTGATCATCGGCGTGGTCTATCTACTGGTAGGCATCGTTGGGCTTTTCGTCGGCGGCAAGTTCACGGGGGGGACCGACGGCGACAAGCTGATCATCTTCCGCGTGAACTATCTGCACGACATCATCCATCTGGTGCTCGGCGCGGGATGGCTCTTTGCTTCCAGAGCACATGCGATGGCCAAGAGCGTGAACATGCTCTTCGGCGTCGTCCTGCTGCTGGTGGCTCTGCTTGGGTTCATCGACCCGGGCAACCTGATGCACACGCTGATCAACAGCGGTGGGTCGGGCGACCCTGACAACTTCCTGCACCTCGTTACGGGTGCGCTGGGTGTCTACTTCGGCTCCGTGGGGGCCGAGCTGGGACGCCGAACGGCAATCGCCTAAAGCTTCGATCAAAAGAGGGGCCCGGCCTAACGGCCGGGCCTTTTTTTTGCGAGCTCCGCCCACGTATAGCGTGGCTCCTGAACCGCGGAATCAAGATCCTCGGCCCGGGCTCATGGCTCAGCCACGTATAGCGTGGCTCCTGAACCGCGGAATCAAGATCCTCCGCCCGGGCTCATGGTTCAGCCACGTATAGCGTGGCTCCTGAACCGGGGAATCAAGATCCTCCGCCCGGGCTCATGGCCCCGCTTCACTCCAGCAGCCCAGTACCTACTCGGCCCGGCGCGCCGCCTCCATATCGTCGACCGTGAATATCAGCTCGGTCTCGCCGGCCCCCCTCTTCGAGAGATAGGCCCCGGAGATCGTTACCCCCGCATCGGCGAGCCTGCGGCAGTAGCGGCCCAGCTCGCCCGGCCTGTCCTCGAGCGTCACCAGCATCACCGGGCGCGAGCCCTCCACCGTGATCCCCTCCACCTTGAGAGCCTCGGCCGCGTCCTCCTCGTCGTCTACCACCAGCTGCACGACGGCCCGGTCTCCCTGGGTGAACGCGGATAGCGTCTCGATGTTTACTCCGGAGCGACCGAGGGCTTCGCCAATCTCGGCCAGCATGCCCGGCTTGTCGTCGACCACGATGGTGATCTCTTCGAACACAACGCGCACACTACATTTCTGAGGTCGCAGAACCACCGTATACGTGGCTGAGCTCGCAAAAAAAGCTGAGCTCGCAAAAAAACTAGTGGGCGCCCTCGGAGGAGATGACCGCTCTCAGGGTGCGGATGAGGATCGAGAGGTCGAGGGTCAGGGACCAGTTCTGGATGTAGAAGAGGTCGAAGCGCACGTAGTCGGAGAACGAGGTCTCGGTGCGCCCGCTCACCTGCCACAGACCGGTCATGCCCGGCTTGACCCGGAGCCGGTTGAGGACCCAGTCGTCGTATTGCTCGACCTCACTGGGCAGCGCGGGCCGGGGGCCGACGAGGCTCATCTCTCCCTTGAGCACGTTCCATAGCTGAGGGAGCTCGTCAAGCGAGTACCGGCGCAAGAAGCCTCCGACCTTCGTAACCCGAGGGTCCTTGCGAAGCTTGAACAGCAAACCGGGCCCTTCCGAGAGATGCTCCAACTCCGTCCGGCGCATCTCGGCGTCTTTGAACATCGTGCGGAACTTCCATACGTGGAACAACTTTCCGTCGAGGCCGACCCGCACCTGGGAGAAGAACACGCTCCCTTCGCTGTCGGCCTTGATCCGCATCCCAATGATGGCGAGCACCGGCGACAAGATGACCAGGCCCAAGGCGGCCCCGACAATGTCGGTCGTTCGCTTGAGTACCTTCTGCAATGGGTTCATCCCGGTTCGCCTGACATACAACAGGGGAACGCCCGCAACCGATTGCACGGTGACGCGCGAGGCGAGCAGATCGACGGTCCCGGAAGTGATCTGCAGGTCCACGTCGGCGTCTTGAAGCTCCCACAGCAGGCGGTTCAGGCGCGCGGTGTCGAAGGCCGATGCAGCGACCAGCACCAGGGTGGCTCCATACGCTTCGATCAGTTCGTGCAGTTCATCGGTGGTCCCAAGGACGGGATGCGCCTCACCCGGCTGCTGTCCTCTGGGAGCGACATCGTCCGCGAAACCGATCATCTCGTAGCCGAGCCACGTTTCCCGCTCCAGCGTGCGCGCGACGATCCTCGCTTCCTGGTTCGCGCCGAGCACGATGGTTCGCGTTCGATCGCCGCCCCGGCGGCGCAGGAAGTGCAACACCTTGCGTACAACCAGGCGTTCGCCACCGACACCCAGGAGCAATCCCGCCATCACCAGGAGGGCCCACCCCCGGGCAAGATGCAGATTGAAAAGCGAATCGATCAAGAAGATCCCCGCCACGCCCGCCACGATCGCGTGCAGCACTTGCTTGAACTCGGTGACAGGGCTGAGGACCTGCCGAGGTTCGTACAGTCCGTACAGCCAGAACAGGAAGATGGCGACCGGCGTCGCGATCAACGTGATCGCGGTGTAGTCGAGCTTTCTGGCAGGCGGGGTGTGGAGGAGGTCGAAACGAATGAAGGACGCGAGGAACATCGCCGAAGACACGGCGATCGCGTCGGCCCCCGCGCGCAGCACGCGACGCCTTGCCATCTGATGTTTGAGCGGTTGCCGCCGGACCGTCTGCTCCGGTTCGACGACCGTTGCCGTTTGCGCCAGTGTGCCCTCCAGGTGGGAGAAAGGGTTAGAGATAACCGAGGCCCCGAAGGGACTCTTCGATAGCAGCTTCCTCTTCCTCGGAGTAGGGAGAGCTTTCGTCTCTCTCGCCTGATGATAGGGCGGCCACGGAGCCGACGGGCCGCTCTTTCAGGTGGTCGGGCGTGAACGCCCCTGAAAGCACCACACCGTCGAGCGATTCGGGAGTCTTCAACCCGGCCATATAGAGCAGTGTGGGCGTGATATCGAGCACCGAACCGTCGATCTTCGTTCCCGGAGTTATGCCCCGGCCCGCCATGACCACGATTCCGTCGGGGTGGTGAACGCCCCTCGGAAGGTGGCTGTGATCGGTGAACGCCTCGCGATGGAAGACCTCGTCGTCCAACTCGAAGCGGTGATTGCGGAGCACCGGCATGAGATCGGGGGCCCCCGCCAACGCGACGCCCTGGAAAACATCCTCGGATCGATAGACGACGTCCGTAACAGGATCTCCGTCCGGTCCTCGCAGCGACTCGAAACGGTCTACGAGATCGCTCTTGATCGCCTCGACCTCGTGCGGCGGGACGATGCCTTTGGGCTCCCGTCCCTGGACGTTCACGAAGATGCCTTGTTGAGGGATCGGAGATGCGAAGGCGCGCGTCTTCGACCAATCGACGGCCGCGAACGTCTTGCCCTTGGCCTGTCTGGCCATCTTCGCGGACAGCAACTTGCGCGCGATCGGAACGAGCTTTCGAGCCAGATCACTCTGCATCGCTCGCGCCGCCACCTTTACCTTCAGGTACCCCCACCGCTCGAGGAGCGCGTTCGTATGAACGCTTACATCCCAGGCGGTGAACCCGTGGTCGGAGCAGACGATGACGCCGCCTTCGCCGCCGGCGAAGTCATCTATTAAACCGACGATGGCATCCATCTTGCTGAAGCATTCAACGATCTTCTCGCGCAGCCTTTCCGCCTCGGAGCTCGAATAAAGAGCGTCCTCTGGATCGAGGTAGCGGTAATAAACATGTTGCAGCCTGTCGGGAGACTCCAGCACTGCGAACAGAACGTCGGGAGGATCTTTATCGAGCAACCGCCGAAGAACCTCGAGCCGCTGATCGAGCGAGACGATCACCCGCTCGCAGAGAGCCGCATCCCTCCAGTCCTGCTCCCAATTAGCGCTCACGTCGATGACGTAACCCGGAGCCCACTGCGAGATCTGCTCTTCGAGCTCTGACGGCCGTGCGAACCCGCGCATCCGCTCCCCGTAGCCGGGTGTGAGCATCCCGGAGACCATCCATCCCTCGAGCTCCTGCGGCGGGTAAGTGAGTGGTACGTGATACATGCCGGCGCGAGCCCCTTGTGCATTCACCATCTCCCATAGGGTCGCGACCTGGATGCGGCCCACATGGGCGAGCTCCTGAGGCTGGCTCTGAGCGTTGCCCATCGCGAATCCGTAGATCCCGTGCCGCCCGGGGTTCACGCCCGTGATCGCCGACGTCCACGCAGGCGGAGTGTAGGTAGGAACCGTCGAATGGAGGGTTCCCGAAGCTCCTCTTTGTCGCAGTGCGGCCAGCCTGGGCATCGCGCCCGCTTCGATGAGCGGATCCAACAGATGCCACGCAGCCCCATCCAGCCCTATCACTGCTGCGCGCGTCGTCATCTGGGTCAGTCTATTTGTGTCCCCCAGACGCGGTTCACTAGATCGCGCGCCCCAGTTTCGTCGAGGTTCGCGTCCTCCACGATGGTGAAGCGGCCGGGTCGGGTCTCGGGAGCGTGAAGCAGCACTCGCACGACGTCGGCGGCGCTCAGGCCGAGGTCCCGCGGGCTCTCCGGGAGCCCCAGGCTTTTTAGGCGAGCGCGGAATGCGTCGGTGTCCTCACCGTAAAGGGCCACCGAGACGATGCAGCCGAACGCCACCTGCTCGCCGTGCATCGCACGGCCCCCGAACAACTCGTCGATGGCGTGCGAGATCTCGTGCTCGCCGCCCGATGCCGGTCGTGAAGTACCCGACCAGATCATGGCCAATCCGGAGAGAACCAACGCATTGGCCAAGCGGTGGAGAAAGCCGGCATCTCCCGCAAGGTCTTTCGGCCCTCTATCCAGATCCGGCTCGATTGTTTGGTACGACTCGACTGATAGATCCCACGCGCGCTGGTCCGTCTCCTCCAAGCCGTGCTCCGCGGCAAGCGCCCAATCTCGCAGCGCCAGAGGATTGGCGAGGAGATCCCCGATGCCCGCTCGCACCGAGGCGGCCGGAGCGCTGAGCAGCGTCGGCATGACGATGAAGACGCCCCGGGGAGCGATCGCCCCCACGCTCTCGGGCCTGCCGCTGTCGTCCGGCACGACCGCTACGGGCGAGCAGATCCCATCGTGCGACAGCTGAGTCGGAACCGCGATACTGGGAAGCCCCGCCCTGGCCGCGGCCAGCTTGGCGATGTCGAGGCACCGGCCACCTCCCACGGCCACAACGGCATCGGCCCCCGCCCGGCGCGCCCGGGCCCCGAGCTCGATGGCCCATTCCTGGTCGGCGTGAGGCGCGGGTGGGCCCGCAGCCTCCGGTCCCTCGAGCCGTGCCGCCAGCCGGCTGCCGTGCTGGGAGGCGAGCACGAAGGGAGCCCCGAAGCCCCACGCGCCGATCTGTTGCGCCAACTCTTCTGCAGCCGCGTTCTCGTCGTCGCCCTCCAGGATCAAGACCTGCGGGAACTCCAAGCTAGGCGTGGGCCTCTTCGGAGGGAGCCGCAACCGTCCACGATCCGCCGTGAGCACTGACTACGGCACCCGCCGCGGGAACATCTTTGGGTTCATCGATCTCCGCGTACTCGCCGGGCAGAACGAACGCCGCGCGCGCGTCGATCCGTCCGAGCATGTTCGCGTAGATGTCCTCGTAGTAGAGATCGGTCAACGCGCGCCACTCCAGGTCGGTGCAGATCTCCGCGTAGAGACGTCCAGCCCTCGGCCGCAGGAGTGATACGCCCGCGTACTCGCCGTGACTCTTGACCATCTTGAGATGTTTGCCGATCGCAACGATCTGATGGTTCTGTAGTTCGACGCGCATGTCCTCGGGTTCCAGGCGTTGTCTGCGCTGCACGGCAAGGACGAGATCGCCCATAGCGGCAATGGTTCGCCGGTAAACGTCCGGTGCCACCACAACATCGGAGTTCACCACCAAGAGATCCATGCCCGGGGACTGGTCGACGGCCAGCCGCACCGAATGGAAGTTCCCCCACGAGGCATAACGCGCGTTGAAGATGAAGGCGACGTTCTCCGCCCCCCATTCCTTCGAGACGGAATCCTGCAGGTTTTGGGGCTCGTGTCCCGTCACCACCAGGAGGTCTTTGATCCCCGCGGTGCGCAGGCCATTCAGGATGTAGTGGAGCATCGTGTCGTTGCCCCCGATGAACGTGAGCGTCTTTGGCTGCCGGCCCCCCATCCGGATGCCGCGTCCGGCAGCGAGAAGTACCGCTCGTATTGTTGCCAACGAACCTCCCAGGTGAAAGCGCTTGCTTCAGATAGTAGAGGGGACGTGCCCGGCGGGCCGGTCGAGTGGCTCGTCTCTAGCAACTATGGAGCCATACCAGGACCATCCGCTTGCCTTCATTTGCGATGGCTGTCTCGGTTCGTAGTGGCGCGAAGCTATGGCCGCGGGCAAACCTTTCAGGTAGCGCCACCACATCGATGCCGTATCTATCTGCGATCTGGCGCCATTGCGGCAGAGGTACGAGGGCCCGAGTCAAAATGGTGTTGGCCGGCAAACGCCGCCAATCCGGTGGGATCTTCTTATAGATCTTTTTCCAACGAAGCCCCGCGAAATTGCTTCTGTTGCTCCACACCATCAAGGAAGGAGGCGGCTTTCGCTTGGTCACTGCCTTCTCCAAGGTTTGGGCCATTTTTTGACCCGCCGCCGTCCTCGTGTAGAGAAGGAGCCGGTAACCCGTATAAGAAAAGACGCGAAAGCTCAAACCGGCCGGGACCGCCGCCGTGCAGCGCATCCCAGGACTCGGAGCTAACCGGTTCAGCAAAGTCTGCGGATCCCCTTCGAGGGACTTCTGCAGCAGGATCGAAGAGGTTCTTGGCTTGTCGCTTCGCGATAGCGCATCCTTCTCGCCCAGGCTCCCCAGCAAGGGCGAAGGGATGGCGAGCAAGGTGACAAGTCCGGCTGCCGCGACCGCTACCCAGCGGGAGCGGTCGCCGAGGCGCTTGAACAGATCGGTTGCGCCCAGGCTCCCAAACAACGCCAGCGAGAGTGATACCAAGGGCCAGTACCGATGCTGGAAGGACAAGGTTTTGAAAGTGCCTCCCAGAAAGTGTGTAACGAGCGTGGCGCCTATCACCATCCCGGAAGAAGCAGCCAAGAGCGCGATCACTGGGCGGAGCGTCAACTCTCGCCAGCGTGGGATACAGCGCACGAGGCCGTAGACGGCGAATGGGGTTGTGATGCCCCAGCCTCCAAGGATGGCCCACCAGGGGAGCACAACCGGTGCCTTGGCGAGGCTTACGAATCCGAGGTTGATCTTGTTCAAGAACAGCGGCCCCACCCACAACGCCCAGAGGAGCAATGCCGGCAACAGAACGCACAATGCGTAGCGCACGCGTCCGGCCTCGTCCGGCCATAAACCTATGAGCGCGCATGCAAGAAATCCAACGATGAACGGCTCACCGGTGAGCCCGATGATGCCGAGGATCACTCCTGCAGCCACCAATAGAGTGGTGCTCTTCCTCTTCAGACCCAAAGTGATCAGCAGGAGCATGGCTGGAAACTGAGCGAAACACAGGTCCCTCGGATAGGGCGCGTTGATGTTGTGGAATGCAAAGTTATAGGGACGCGTATAGAAAAAGTCTCCGAGGTAATGCAACGCCTGCTGGCCCCGAGTGAACAGAAGCAGAGTCGGGGATTGCGTGACGAAATAACCGAAGCCCCCGGTGAGCGCCCCGAAGAGGGCTGCGCTGGCCCCCGTGATCGTTGATCCCCCGAGCTCGATGCCCAAGGCGAAGAGTCCGAAGATGGCGGCGGTTACGAGGATCATCTCGATCGGATCCAGTGCAAGGAAAGCGCGACCGCCGGGCATGAACGCCGCGGTGAATGCGGACAAAGCATGAAACATCCACGGGTAATAGTTCGGAACGTGCCCAGTTATCGGTGCGGTGGGAGTGGTTTCACCATTAATGAGCTGGCTGGTCCATCCCATGTGCAAGCTGACGTCCCCGGTGTGGTCTGGAGGAAGCAAGGTGAAGTTCGGAATGGTCCAGAGGATCAAACCAAGAAGACACAGGCCACCAAGGGTGAAGGCCTGACCGCGTCCGATGGTGGGCGCCAGTGAGCCCCAGCGCATATTCGCCCACACCAGCACCAAGAACAGGCCGATTGTTAGCACCCGTACGAGTGTGAATGAAGACAAGACTCTTCCACCTGTGATGATGTGCAACAGCATCAGCACAAAGACATAAAAGACCAGAGCCGGCAGCGCGAGGGCAAGGCGAGACACGAAGGTCAAGTCCCAGCGAAGGAAATGCAGTGCTGCGCCGGCTATAAGGAACCCCAGCGCGAGCAGAAAGAAAGCGACAAATAGAGATTCAAGTCCCGCCGCAAGTGGAGTAGCCGGGATCAGCGACATCGGGCTTTGCAATCGGAGAAGATCTCGCGTCGCCATGACGGGCCGGGTTTCTGGTACGCGTCTACGGAAGTATCGCGAATCACCTTCACCCCCCAGATCGCCATGCAACCGTTAGGGTTTTATCGCTATTCAGCACATGCCGCCACACCAACCGAGCGTGCGTGTGCTTGAATCCCGGAGCGGTGATTGCACTTGCCCCAGCAGGCAGCGTCAATGAAATGGTGACGGTGGCGGGATTCACCTTGGGCTGGTGCTGGAGCACTAATTGGTAAGTGTCACGGCCATTGTGCGTCTGCACAACTCCGGGGACCCGATAACTGAAGGAAACGGAGCTCTGGTCCTGCGCCGGGATCTGCAACGTGGCGGACCAAACTTTCTTGCCCCGCTCCACATGCTGCGGGGGACCCTTGCTCCATGCGGCTGGTGTCGGCGTGTCGAGCCGGCATGGCCGGGGGGCGCTTATGAGACTGATGTTGTCCTTCGTGATCAGAGTGGGGCACGGCGGATCCGCTTTCCAGCCCTGGAGTTTCGCGGGACCAGGTGCATACACGTTGATCATCGGCCGGTCATAGGGCCCGGAATCTCCGAGCCAGTAACGCGGCTGGGGAACGAATACGGGGTTCTCGACCGTCACGCGCGCGCTATCTGTCGCGCTGTGACCGTTGATCTTGACGCTCAAGCTGTTCTGCTGCTGTTCGAAGTAGTCGAGCTTGTTCCCGCCCACGTTCTGTTCGACCACGTTCAGGTAATCACTGTTCTTCGCCTTTTCCAGGCCCCCGTCCCAATGCATCTTCCTGACAAAGGTTTCCTCTTGCTTGTTGGCCATCCAGATCTGCATGTGTTTGTCCGTGAGGGCTTGTCCGAGACCCGACAGAAGGCCATTGGGATATTTCGGGGCCAGGAGAGCCTTGTAGAAACCTGCGACAACATTGCCGAGAACTGCCCGGCGTGTTCCCGGTCTGGGGTATTCCGCATAACTCTTGTGCAGCAGGAAGTTGAGCACGCGTTTCCGCGTTACCCGGCGACCGTGACCCGGCCTCTTACCATCGTGGAACGGGCCCGTGCCCTTCATGAGCTCTTGCATCGTCACGGGGTCGACCGCGATCACGCCGTCTATGGAAGGGAACCGAGGATCGGTCGCGCGTGCGTAGCGCAGCATCAAGCGCGCGGACAGTGGCCAGTCGGGTGACCAGTTCGAGTTTCCGAACCGCTGCGCGTCGGGGATGCCGCGCACGTACCACGCTCCCCGTGGAAGGCCGATGTTTATCTGGCGGCGCTGTTTGTCGACCTTGTAAACCGTCTTTGGGTTCTCGAGATGGGGGGCGCCGTGGTCGATCGTGAGGGTCCCGAATTGGAGGATGGCTCCGCCCGTGCCTCGCAGTTCTCCCGAATTCTGCATCCCGAGGAGATACCTGCGCCGACCGTTGGCACCGAGGAAGTCTGGAAGCAACTTGAAGCCGGCCTGCACCTTGGAGAGCAGCACTCCGGTCTTCCGCGCCTGGCGTAGCCCGCTCTTTACGTTGTTCCAGAGCCGGTGTGGCAACTTGTGCAGGTTGATCGCGTGCAAGGCGGCTGTGGTGCTGTTGATGTCCCCATGCACTGCGTCGATCGTGTGACCGAGGTGGGCCACCTCGCCGAGGTCTACCTTCTTGCCACCGCTCGGGTCCGGCGTGATGATCTTGTGGGGGCCCTGAAGAGCGTTCTGAGAAACTTCAAGCGCGCCCTTTGCCGCGGCCGAGGAGGAGCCCGCGGCATCCACCAGATGGCCCACCTGTGTCCATGCCTTTCCTACGACTGGGATGGCTGCGGCGACATCGAAAAGGGGACTGTGCGACCCGTAGCCCGAGCGAGCTCGCGCCGCCGCCGCGACGGCAAAGAGGGTTTCGTAGCGAACCACCTTGTTGTTGCCGGCCTTGAGGCCGGCCTGCACGTTATGTAGATGATCCTTGGTACCGAGCAGTCCGCTGGCCAAGAGCCAGGGACCCAGAAACATGAATAGCCAGAGAACGGTGGCGGCCAGCGCGACGACGATGGCCGCGGTCGCGACGAGCCCGCTGTTCCCGGACCCTTCAGATGTCGCCGCTTGCGTTCCCGCGGGCGAGTCAGGCGTCAGGCAGGTTCTCCTTCAGCCGCGGCGCGACCTCGCGCGCCAGCAGCCGGATCGCTTTGGCGGCGGGCTCTGCAGTCATGCCCGGATAGTGCAGGCGAAGAACGATGTGACTCTCCGGGTATTTGCCCAGGATCTGCACGATGGGGGAGAGGTACTCGACTACTTGATCTGGAGTTCCATAGGCGGTGCTGCGCCTGATCTCAGCTTCGTCCGGTGACAGGACCTTCAGCGGTTTGCCTGCGACGTCGGTCCCCTCTCGCCATCCTGCGTAAACCCCAAGCTGGTGACCGATCCCATCCCGCACCATCGGCCAATCCCGCTCCGGATCCTCGGTTACGTAAGCGTTCTGCAGCAGAGCCACCATCGGAGGCCCCTCCAGGCCGGCTTCCTTTCGCGCCTCGGCAGCCATCGCGAAGGCTCGTTCAACCTTGTCCGGTTCGGCCCGCGACGAGATGTATCCGTCCCCGATGCGTCCCGCTCGCCGCACCGCGACGTCGGCCGAGCCACCCACCAGGATCGGGGGAACCCGCGCCGGCTTGGGGGTCAGTGCAACGTGCGAATAGGAATAGAAGCGACCGGAGAAGTCGAATCTCTCCTGGGTCCACGCGAGCCGCAGGATCTCCACGATCTCTTCCATCCGCCGGACGCGGCTCTTCGTCTCGATCCCGAAGGCGCGGAACTCTTCGTCCCTCCATCCGATCCCGAAACCGGAGATGACCCGGCCGCCCGAGATCTGATCGACCACCGAGAAATCCTCGGCGAGCCTAAGCGGGTCGTGGAAGGGGGCCAGCACGACACCGGTGCCGAGCTCGATCGACTCCGTCGCCGCGGCGAAAGCAGCAAGAAGCGGCAGCAGCGACGGCAGATAGCCATCCGCCGAAAAGTGGTGCTCCGACACCCAGGCCGCGTCGAGCCCTTCGGCCTCCACCACGCGAACCAGCTCGATGGCCTCGCGGTACTCGTCGTGGAAGCTGCGTCCGCTCTCGGGCGGGATCTGCCCGGTGAAGAGCCCGACCCCGATCTTGAAGCTCAGCTGTCACCCTCCTCGCTCACCCGCGAACCCGGCGACGTTACCCGAACCGGAGCGCAACCGGGTGACGGGTGGAGGGAGCGAGCCGGGACGCACCCTCCAGCGTCGGCCGCCTCGCTCGCAGGCCGCCTCCAGACGGCCCCGCCATTTCTCCTAGCGTGATGGGATCAGGTCGGCTAACTCGCCGATCATCTTGGTGAGATCGAAGTCCTTTGGCGTGTAAACGCGGGCCACGCCGAGCGCGAGCAGCTTCTTTTCGTCCTCGGCGGGAATGATGCCGCCCACCACGACCGGCACCCGTTCGGGGTCCACTCCTTCGGCGCGAAGGCGGTCGAGCACGTCGGAGACCAGCAGGTTGTGGGCCCCCGACAAGATCGATAGACCGATCAGATGCACGTCCTCTTCGACCGCCGCCGCGGCGATCTGCTCCGGAGTCAGGCGGATCCCCTGGTAGATGACCTCGAATCCGGCGTCGCGGGCGCGAACCGCGATCTGCTCCGCGGCGTTGGAGTGTCCGTCGAGGCCGGGTTTGGCCATCAGCATCCGCACTTTCTTGGCCCCCAGCCGCTCTGCCGCCGCGGTTACCCGTCCCCTGGCCCCCGTGATGCTGGCCCCCGCGGGCATGCGCGCGGTCACTCCGGTGGGGGCCCGGAATTCACCGAAGACGTCTCGAAGCGCATCGGCCCACTCGCCCGTAGTCACCCCTGCCTTCGCCGCTTCGATCGAAGGCGGCAGCAGGTTGTCGCCGCCGGCGGCAACCCGTCTCAGATCGTCCACCGCGCGCTGCACGGCGGACTGATCGCGCTCGCTCCGCCATCGCTCCAGCCGAGTGATCTGTTCGCTTTCGGCATCCGGGTCCACGCGCTCGTAGGCGAGCTCGTCGAGGCCCTCAACCAGGGGGGAGACCTCGGTGTCCTCGTAGCGGTTGACGCCGACCACTATCTGCTCGCCGGTTTCGATGGCGCGTCGTCTGGCGGCCTGCGCCGCGACGAGTTGTTCTTTCATGTATCCAAGCGCGTCGAGAGATCCACCGGCTTCGAGCACGCGCTGCAGCTCGCTCCACGCGCCGTCGGCGATTTCCGCAGTCTTCGCTTCTATCGCCTTGGATCCCTCGAAGATGTCTTGGTACTCGAGTAGGTCGGTCTCCAGGGCCAGGATCTGCTGCGCCCGCAGCGACCATTGCTGATCCCAGGCGCGCGGCAGTCCCAGTGCCTCGTTCCAGGCCGGTAGTTGGACGGCCCGGGCACGCGCGGACTTGGACTGGGTAACCGAGAGCATCTCCAACAAGATGCGATACACGTTGTTCTCGGGTTGCTGCGCGGTCAGCCCCAAGGAGTTCACCTGAACGCCGTAGCGGAACCTGCGGAACCGCTCGTCGGTTACGCCATACCGTTCTTCCGCGATCCGCTCCCATAGGACATTGAACGCGCGCATCTTGCAGGTCTCCTCGATGAACCTGATCCCTGCATTGCAGAAAAAAGAGATCCGGCCGACCAGGCGCGGGATGTCCGCTTCGGCCACCCGGCCGGTGGCGCGAACTGCATCGAGAACGGCGACGGCGTTCGCGAGCGCGTAGGCGATCTCGAGCACTGGATCGGCCCCCGCCTCCTGCAGGTGATAGGAGCAGACGTTGATGGGATTCCATCGGGGCACCTCGTCGAAGGCCCATGTGATCAGGTCGGCGGTCAGCCGGATGGAAGGGCCCGGCGGAAATATGTAGGTCCCGCGTGACAGGTACTCCTTCAAGACGTCGTTCTGAGTGGTTCCGGCGAGTGCACCTCGGGGCGATCCCTGCTCGTCGGCAACCGCCACGTATAGAGCCAGCAGCCACGCTGCGGTGGCGTTGATGGTCATCGAGGTGTTCATCTCGTCCATCGGGATGCCGTGGAATACCGTTCGCATGTCGCCCAGGTGGCAGATAGGGACGCCTACCTTGCCGACCTCGCCGCGGGCCATCACATGATCGGAGTCGTAGCCGGTCTGAGTGGGCAGGTCGAAGGCCACAGAGAGGCCCGTTTGCCCCTTGGCCAGATTCGACTTGAACCGCAGATTGGTCGCCGTGGGCGACGCATAGCCCGCGTACGTGCGAAAGATCCAGGGTGCGTCCTTGGGCTGGGGCTCCATCGCCAAGCAATCGTACGCGGTGCCTTGTCTGTAATCTCTCCCTTCATCTTCACTAAGGAGCAGCGGTGAGTCTTCAGATCAAGCGAGTCGGCGTGGTCGGGTGCGGCACCATGGGCTCAGGCATATGCGAGATATGTGCCCGATCCGGATTCGAAGTCATCTTCTCGGAAGCCAACTCGGAGGCCGTCGATGCCGGACGCGAGAGGATCGGGCGCAGTCTGGGACGGGCCATCGAGCGCGGCAGGCTTGCACAAGAGGAAGCCGACGCGATCCTGGCAAGGATCGCCGGGACCACCAACTTCGACGGTCTGAGCGGCTGTGACCTCGTTTTCGAGGCGGTTCCCGAGCACCTCGACCTCAAGAAGGAAGTGTTCTCCCGGCTCGATCAGATCCTGGCCCCCGAAGCCGTCCTTGCAACTAACACCTCATCTCTCCCGGTGATCGACATGGCGGTCGCGACGTCGCGGCCCGAGCGCGTCATCGGCTTCCACTTCTTCAACCCTGCTCAGATCATGAAGCTGGTCGAGCTCGTTCATACCGTTGCAACGGATGCCACCGTCGTTGAGGCCGCGCGCGATTTCGCACGGGATCTCGGCAAGGTTCCGGTTGGCTGCCGCGATCGCGCAGGCTTCATCGCCAACGTCCTTCTGTTTCCCTACCTCAATGAAGCGGTCCGCATGTTCGAGCAGGGTTACGCGTCGCGCGAGGACATCGATGCAGCGATGCATCTGGGATGCGGCCATCCTCTGGGCCCCCTCTCCTTGCTGGACCTGATCGGACTCGACTCCGGCTACGAGATCTGTGAAGCGCTGTGGAGACAGTTCCGGGACGAGACCGACGCGCCGGCGCCGTTGATAAAGCAATACGTGGTGGCCGGATACCTCGGACGAAAGACGGGCCGCGGCTTCTACCGGTACGAGGCGCCGGAGTCCTCCAAAGTGATCGATCTTGCCGATCCCTCCTCGTCATCGCAGAGCTCCGGCGTGCAGACTGTCGGCGTGGTCGGTACGGGATTGATGGCCACCGGCATCGCCGAGGTTGCAGCCAGGGCCGGTAATCGAGTCGTGCTCAGGGGTCGCACCGATGCCGCCCTCGAGGAGGCGAAGGTCACGCTCAACAAGAGCGTTGCCAGGTCGGTCGAAGGGGGCAAGGCGGAGGAGGCCGACGCAACCAAGCTGCTCGACCAGGTGTCCACGTCGACCGACATCGCCGACCTCGCCGAATGCGACATCGTCATCGAGGCGGTGGCCGAAGACCTCGATCTCAAGCTGGGGATCTTCCAAGAGCTCGATCGTGCGGTGAAGCCCGAGGCGATCCTTGCAACAACGACCTCATCGCTATCCGTGGTGGACCTTGGAGCGGCCACGGACCACCCCGAGCGCGTCGTCGGCTTGCACTTCTTCAATCCGGCCCCCGTGATGCAGTTGGTCGAGGTGGTGCGCACGGTCGCCAGCTCCCAGGAGGTCGAGAGCCGCGCCTCGGCGTGGGTAAAGAACGTCGGCAAGCACCCCGTCCATTGCCGCGATCGAGCAGGATTCATCGTGAACTTCCTGCTGTTCCCGTATCTGAACGATGCGGTCCGGATGCACGAAGAGGGTTACAGCACTCCTGAGGAGATCGACACTGCAATGAAGCTGGGCTGCGCGCATCCCATGGGCCCGTTTGAGCTGATGGACATCATCGGCCTCGACGTAACGTTTTCGATCCTCAGCTCCCTGCACCAGGAGTTCAGAGAGCGCCGCCTGGCCCCCGCCCCCCTGCTCGAGCACATGGTCCGGGCCGGCTTCCTAGGAAAGAAGACGGGCCGAGGCTTCTACGAGTACCCGTAACGGTCTTTTGCGAGCTTAACCACGCCCACCGTGGTTGCTCGACCACAGAGATACCTACTTGGCGTCGCCCCTGCCGTTGCGGCCCGGGTACTCGCGGCCCCCGAAGGGCATTCGCACCGACAGCCGCCACGCGTCATCGCGGCTGAAGCGGTCGCGATAGTCGAACATCCCTAAGCGGCGGCTCTGCGCCCGGCCCGCCCGCGCCCATAGCGAGGGGACGCTTTCCTGCAGCTCGGTGCGCAGCAGCTTCACGGCCACTGCTTCGATCTCGCGGCGCTCGTCCTCGGTGGGATCGCCATCGATGCGAACGATCTCGAGGTGGGATCGGCGCGACGTCATAGTGCGATGTTTCCGTGCTTTCTCTGCGGGATGGTCTCGCGCTTCGAGCGCAACATCTCGAGAGACTGAACCAATCGCTTGCGCGTGTCCTGCGGCTCGATAACGTCGTCGACGTAGCCCCGCTCTGCGGCTATGTACGGGGTTGAGAACCTCTCCTGATAGTCATCGATCAACTCGGCCCTCTTGGCCTCCGGATCCTCCGCGTCCTCGATCTGCTTGCGCTGGATCACGTTGACCGCGCCCTCCGCGCCCATGACCGCGATCTCGGCAGTTGGCCAAGCGAACGAGATGTCAGCCCGGATGTGTTTGGAGTTCATGACGAGGTACGCGCCTCCGTATGCCTTGCGAGTGATCACCGTCATGCGCGGCACGGTCGCCTCACTGAAGGCATAGAGGAGCTTTGAGCCGTGCCGGATGATGCCGCCGTACTCCTGCTCGGTCCCCGGCAGGAAGCCGGGAACGTCGACGAAGGTCACGAGTGGGATGTTGAAGGCGTCGCAGAACCTGACGAAGCGCGCGGCTTTCGTCGAGGATGTGATGTCCAAGGTTCCTGCCAGCACCTGAGGCTGATTCGCCACCACCCCCACCGGATGACCCGCAAGGCGGGAGAAACCGCACAGGATGTTCTTGGCCCAGTACTGGTGGACCTCGAAGAACTCGCCGTCGTCGAACACCGAGCCGATCACCTGGTGCATGTCGTAAGGCTCCCGAGGAGAGTCCGGGATGAGGTCGAGCAACTCGTCGCACGAGCGCATCCCGTCGTCGGTGGGCGGGAAATAGGGAGGTGACTCGAAGTTGTTCGAAGGGATGAACGACAGCAGATAACGCAGCTGCTCGAGACAATCCTGGTCGTCGTCGGCAACGAAGTGGGCGACGCCCGACTTCGATGCATGCGTCATGGCCCCCCCGAGCTCCTCCTGCGTCACTTCCTCGCCGGTAACAGCCTTGATGACTTCCGGGCCGGTGATGAACATATGAGAGGTGTTGCTGACCATGAAGGTGAAATCGGTCATCGCAGGCGAGTACACCGCGCCGCCCGCGCACGGCCCCATGATCGCGGAGATCTGCGGGATCACCCCAGAGGAGCGCACATTGCGATCGAAGATGTAGCCGTAACCGGCGAGCGAGGCGGCCCCCTCCTGGATGCGGGCGCCCCCCGAGTCGTTCAATCCGATCACCGGCGCGCCCGTCTCGAGCGCGAGATCCATGATCTTGCAGATCTTCTCGGCCACCACCTCGCCGAGCGAGCCGCCGAAAACGGTGAAGTCCTGCGCGTACACGAAAACCTTCCGGCCGTCGATCGTCCCCCAGCCGGTAACGACCGCGTCGCCGAAGGGCCGGCGGCTCTCGATCCCAAAGCCGTACGAGCGATGCCGTACGAGCATGTCGGTCTCCACGAAGGAGCCGGTGTCGAGGAGGGTCTCGATGCGTTCCCGCGCGGTCAGCTTGCCGCGCTCGTGCTGCCGGTTGATGACTCCCTTACCACCGGCCGAACGAGCCTCATCCTTGTGTGCCTCGAGCTCTTCGACCCTCTGCTCGATGGATCTCACGGAGGGCTGAGGTTTCTCTTCGACGGCCATGCGGGCGAGTCTAGCGGCGCGGCCGCTCAAAGAAGATAAAGGGACAGACCATGACAATCCTGCAAATCGACTACCTCTCGGTTACGTTCATCCCAGATGGATGCCTACCGATCTGCAGGTGTCGACTATGACGCCCTGGACGCAGCGAAGCGCAAGGCCGTCGCCGAAGCCCTGAGCACCAGCTCCCTGCTGACGGCTCGCGGCGGGAAAGCGTTCGACGAATCCCGAGGTGAACCCGCCTTCGTCTTCAGCCTCGGGGAGACGACGCTCGCCATGGTGCTCGAATGTCTCGGCACAAAGTCTGTGATCGCGCGGGAGTTCGAAGACGCCGGCGGATCCGGGCATTTCGCCGATGTGGCCTACGACACCGTCGCTGCGGTGGTCAATGACCTCTGCTGCGTGGGTGCACTGCCGCTCGTGGTCAACGCCTACTTCGCCACCGGCAGCGGGGACTGGTATCGCGAAGGAAAACGGCTAACTGCGTTGGTAGAGGGGTGGCGGCGCGGGTGCGCCGACTCCGGCGCGACCTGGGGTGGTGGCGAGTCCCCCACGCTGGCTTCTCTGCTTCCCGCCGAGGACGTGGAGCTGGCGGGATGCGCGGTGGGAAACGTTCCGAGCTCGATCGAGCCGATCTTTGGGGACGGCTTGTCACCCGGGGACGACATCATCCTTGTCGCGAGCTCGGGTCTGCATGCGAACGGAGCGTCGATAGCCCGCCGCGTGGCCGGCGAGTTATCAGAAGGATTTCAGTTCAGGCTCCCCAATGGAGGCTTGCTGGGAGATGCCGTTCTGACCCCGAGCCTTATCTACGTTCCGTTGATCGCGAACCTGATCGAACACCGGATCGTGCCCACCTACCTCACGCACATCACGGGCCACGGCTTCCGCAAATTGATGCGGGCCCGGCAAGAGCTCACTTACCGGATCCGGACCCTGCCCCGGGTGCCCGAGGTGCTCTCTTTCTTGGTGGAGCGCTCGGGCATGGATGCGCGCGAGGCGTACGGCACCTTCAACATGGGGGCCGGGTTCGCCATCTTCTGCAAGCCCCAGGACTCCGACCGCGTACTCGATCGTGCGCGCGACTGCGGCTTCGATGCCCTCCGAGCGGGCGAGGTCGAGGCCGGCCCCCGGAGCGTGCACATAGATCCGCTCGACGTGACGTTCACCGGCGACGATTTGAGTCTCCGCTAAGGAGCAACGCCGGCCCTACCGGATCGTGCAGCGGGAGGCGTTCCCACCACGATTACGCCACCGGGTAGTCGCGCCGCACGACCACGCCACAAGCGACCTCCGCCACGATCATGTCCCGGCACTCGCCGCAGATCAGGTCACCGGAGTGGCAGGCTCCACCGGGCCCCCGCGGACGCCGGCTGGTTTCTGTCGCCGCTGCCGCGGGAGCCGGAGAGCGGCCCCCAGCGCCACGACGGCAGGGATCGCAGCCACGACGAATGCGGTGCCGAAGCTGGTGCCCTCAGCCAGGGCCCCGATCGCGGCAGGAGACAACAGATAACCGAGGTCGCCGGCCATCTGGTTCAACCCGACCGCGGCTCCCGATCCTCCTAACGGGATCGAGTCGGCTAGAAGTCCACCGGCAGCCGTGGCCCCGCCAGCAGTGCTGCCTCCGATCAGCATGAGCAGCGCATAGAACGCGATGGGCGAGCCGGAGCTTGCGGCCAGAGCCGCGGTCGCCACCGCACTCACCAACAACGAGGGAGCGAGAACCGCCCGTCTCCCATAGCGGTCGGCGAGCCGTCCGGCGACGGTCAGGATCAGTAGCTCGCCCACCGAGAGGAGCGTCAGCGCGACGCCGATCTGCGGTTTCGAGAGATGTAGCTGGTCCCGCGCGAAGACGACTCCGACCACTTGCGCCGGACCCGACACCGTCCACCACCCCACTCCCGTGGCGAGCAACGCAACGACGTAACGCGGGTCCCGGAACAGCGGGCCGGCAAGGCGAACCGCCTCGAGCGGCGAGCGACGTTCCACCGCCGTTCCCCGCTCGCCTCCGGCCATCACGAACCACGCGATGACGGTGGCCACGAGCAACCCGGCGCCGTAGAACAAGAGCGGCGCCGCGAGCCCGAAGTGCTGGGCAACGATCCCACCGAGAGCCGGTCCTGCCCCGATCCCGACGAGGAACGAAGAGCGGAAGGCCCCCGTTGCGCGCGCCATCGCCTCAGGCTCGATCGTCCGGATGATCCTGTTCATCAATCCATTGATGAAGAAAGCGGACCCGATACCGCCGAAGCCGCGTGCGAGGACGAACTGCGGGAAGTTCGTCGACAAACCGGCCGCGAATGAGGAGGCCGCGACTATCAACAAACCTGCAACGGTGGACGCGCGCTCTCCGAAGCGGTCGACCACCAGCCCCCCGACGAGGCCGAACCCAAAGCGCGTGGTTCCGAACACCAGCTG
>JAXDJO010000013.1:0-117323 GCA_034667525.1 Actinomycetota bacterium | reverse complement strand
CCGGCGGCAACCTTCCTGCCAATGCAGCCGCGGCATCGCTGCAGGCACACGTCAACAGCCTCATCCAGGTCATCAATTCGGTGATCGACGGCAAGGGTGACCCGTTCGCCCTTCTGTACACCGCGGCACATATCCACATGCCGATGACCGCGACTGCACTTGCGGGTGCTATCGCCAAGCAATACCCGTCGAAGTTCCCCACGAGCTAAGACGGAGGCAAGCAGCCCCCCCCCCCGCTGCTCCGCCACCCAGAGGCGCCTCCTCCCCGGAGGCGCCTCTCCGCGTCGAACGTGCCCGACCGTGGGCGGACGCCACGCGCCTAGTCACCTGAGCTAGGTTGCCGTTCATGACCGATCCCTATGCCGGGCCCTCGGATCCCCTGAAGAAGCGGAGCGCAGCGCTAACCGATGGTGCCGACCGCGCGCCGGCGCGAGCCATGCTCAAGGGGATCGGCTTCAGTGACGACGATCTGTCGCGTCCGCTCATCGGGGTTTGCAGCGCGTGGATAGAGACCATGCCCTGCAACTTCAACCATCGCGACCTAGCCGGCTACGTAAAGGCCGGGATCAGGGCTGCCGGCGCCACGCCGATGGAATTCAATACGATCTCGATCTCGGATGCAGTGACGATGGGCAGCGAGGGCATGAGAGCTTCGCTCGTGAGCCGCGAGCTCATCGCAGACTCGATCGAACTGACTGCCAGAGGACATCTGTTCGATGGTCTCGTATGCATCGTGGGCTGCGACAAGACGATCCCTGCCGCGGTGATGGCGCTGTGCCGCCTCCAGCTCCCCGGTCTTGTTCTGTACGGCGGCTCCATAGCTCCCGGCAGATGGAAAGACCGGGACGTGACGATCCAGGACATCTTCGAAGCGGTGGGCCAGCATCAGATCGGCGCCATCTCAAACGAGGAGCTCCACGACCTCGAAGAGGTCACCTGTCCGGGTGCGGGCGCCTGCGGCGGGCAGTTCACTGCGAACACCATGGCCACCGCGATGGACGTTCTGGGGATCAGCCCGATCGGCCTGTCCGAGATTCCGGCAACAGATCCCTCCAAACCCGACGCCGCGCGCCGAGCCGGCGAGATGGCGGTCTCGCTGCTTCGAAAGGGGGTGACTCCTGCCTCCATCATCACGCGTCCGGCGCTGGAGAACGCCATCGCCTGCGTGGCAGCGACGGGCGGCTCGACAAACGCGGTGATGCACATGATCGCCATCGCTCGTGAGGCGGGTGTCGATCTTTCCATCGAGGACTTCCATCAAGTCGTTGCTCGCACACCTCTCATCGCGAACCTCAAACCAGGTGGTGATTTCGTCGCGACCGACCTGCACCGGGCGGGGGGAATATCCCTCGTGATCCGAGAGCTTGCGAAGATCGATGTCCTTCACACGAGCGCGCGCACTGTCGACGGCCGCACCCTCGGTGAGATCGGTGACTCGGCCCATGAGGCTGCGGGGCAAACCGTGGTGGTGCCGGCCGACCGGCCCATAAAGCGCGCCGGAGGGATGGCCATCCTGAGAGGAAACCTTGCCCCGGATGGTTGCGTGGTGAAGCTGGCGGGTCACGAGAGGCTCTTCCATCGCGGACCAGCCCGCGTCTTCGATTCAGAAGAAGCTTGCTTTGGCGCGGTGAAGCGTCGAGCGATCGTTCCGAACGACGTGGTGGTCATCCGCTATGAAGGACCTGCGGGGGGGCCGGGTATGCGGGAGATGCTCGTGGTCACCGCCGCTTTGGTAGGTGAGGGCCTGGGCGAGGGCATCGCCCTCATCACCGACGGACGCTTCTCGGGAGCAACCCACGGATTGATGGTGGGCCACATCTCACCCGAAGCCGCCCGCGGGGGGCCGCTCGCCGTGGTGCAGGAAGGAGACAACATCGAGATAGACGTGAAGGAACGCGAGCTACGACTGCTGATCTCGGAAGAAGAGATGGCCAAACGCATCGCCGACTGGCAGCCACGCCCGCAGCGCTACCGATCGGGTGTATTCGCCAAGTACGCAGCCCTGGTGTCTTCGGCCTCCGAAGGAGCCGTTACAGAGCCCTAACCCAGCAGAAGAGGCGGCACGAAGTCCGGATGGGTCTTGGCCATCCACACCTCCTCTTCCTTGCCGAGTTGTGTCTCGGAGGGTCTTCCCTCCCAGAATTCATGAACTATCGAATGCCAGTTCCTGGTCGCCTCCAGGCGGGCAAGGATGGACGCCACCCCGAAGCCCATTCGGTTCAGTGTCACGATCACGCCCGGCACGCCCAGCTTGCGCAGAGCCTGGAAAGCTTCGGATCTGGGGTCGAGGCTGGCAGCTCCCATCTCCTGTACCACCGGCGCGTCGATCGTGAAGGGCCGGTCCTCGAGTATCGGCCGGTTGAGCATCCTGACGTGCTCCCACACGGCATCGATCTGGGGGGTGCGCTGGTTCAAGATCCCGAGCCCCTGCAACGCCGCGCGTCCGCGCACTACATCGTCATCGATGACCGATTGCCCCACCTCGAGGAACAGCTTAAGGATGTCTGGTTCCACGGCCCGCACGAGGCCGTAATCGAGAAAGGCCACCCGGCCCCCGTCGAGCAGCAGGTAGTTGCCCGGGTGCGGATCCGCGGAGAAGACGCGGAATCGAGTCAAGCTTCCGTAGAAGAAGCGATAGACCATCTCTCCCAGCTGGTCCTTGTCCGCCTGCGGCCAGGCGTCGGCGGAGATGAACGGCCGCCCGACCACAAACTCCTGCGTGATCACCCGTGCGCGGCAATAGTCCGGATAGACCTTCGGCACGACGATGAAAGGATGATCTCGGAACAAGGTAGCGAACATCGCCTGATTCTTGGCTTCGCGCCTGTAGTCGAGCTCTTCCAGCACGCGATCCTTGACTTCATTCGCGACTTCCTTGGGATCGAGATTCGGAGCGATCGCAACCGCCAACTTCGTCATTGCAGTCACATTCTTGAGGTCGGACCGCACCGCCTCGTCCACGCCGGGATATTGAACCTTCACCGCGACTTCCTCACCCGAAGGCAGCGTCGCGCGATGGACCTGCCCGATCGAAGCAGAGGCAACCGGGTCGTCGACGAATCCGGGGAAGATCTCCTCGACGGACGCCCCGAATTCCTCTTCGATCACGCGTCTCGATGCGGCGGGATCCATGGGTGGGGCGGAGTTCTGCAGCATCGTGAGGGCGTCTCTGTAGGTTCCGAGATGTTCAAGGCCCCCGAACTCGTAGAACGAGGCCAGCTGACCAAGTTTCATGGCCGCGCCCTTCATCTCGCCGAGCATGTCCACAAGCTGTTTCGCCGTCTGCTGGTGGAAAACATCCACGAATTCCCCCGCGCGTGAGGGGTCTGCGAAGGACCGGATCCTCGTGCCGGTGAATCGAGCGGCCGACTTAGCGGTCTGTCCGGCCAGCTTGGCGCCGCGCTGCAGCCATCCTGTAGGGATGGGCTCTTTCCATTTTTCGTCCGGCATCGGGCGGCTACTCTAAGTGTCCGGGGAGACGATGGATGGCGGTGCGATGGACGAAGAAACAACACCTTTCCAGACAACCCAGCCGGGCCCCGAGGACGACTGGGAGTACGAGACGGTGCCACCTCGCGGCAGGATCTTGTGGGGTCGGCTGATCGCATTGGCGGTAGCCCTGTCTCTGGCGTTCTTGCTGGGCAGAGCCACCGCGGGGGGCGGGGGCTCGGTCTCTGCAGCCAGCTACGCCAAAGTCAAAAGGGAACTGGCTGCAGCGAGAGCGCAGATCGCCGGCCCTCAGGCAACTCCCGCGGTCAACTCACCGGCAGGCTCTCCGACTCCGGAACCTTCGGCGAGCGGCACCGTTGGGGGCCGCACCTACACCGTGAAGAGCGGTGACACGTTGCGCGGGATCGCTATCAAGTTCTACGGAGACCCCTCACTCGTCGATCTGATAGCCCAGGCAAACAACATCTCGAACCCGACGCTGGTCTCTGCGGGAACGAAGCTCGTCATCCCGCCCAAACCGTAGACGCCGCGCCCAGCCGCCGCCCTAGTAACGCTGGCAATGGGGGCAGTACGTCGTGCCCCGGCCCCCCAGGACGATCTTGCGCAATGGGGTCGAGCAGCGCGGACAAGGTCGTCCCACCTGGCCGTAGGCGATAAGGAAACTGGCGTTGCGGCCACTTTCTCCGTTGACCATCTGGAAGTCCCTGAACGTGGTTCCCTCGCGCTCGATCGCAGAAGTGAGCACTTCTCTGATCGCGGAGTGCAGCAGAGCCGCTCTCTGTGGGCCCACGCGGCGCGATAGCGGATTGATCCGCGCTCCCCACAGGGCTTCATCTGCGTAGATATTGCCGACACCGGCAACCGCGCGTTGCGAGAGGAGGATGGGCTTGATGGGGGCATTGCTTCGCTGTAGGAACCTGGCGAAGACCAGCGGGTCGAAAGCATCGGATAGCGGCTCGGGACCCAGGTGGCGCAGGGTGGGAAGGGATGAATAGTCGCCCGCATCCACCACGGCCATCCTGCCGAAGCGGCGCGGATCGCGGAAGGTGAGCTCGGCCCCATCGTCGAGCCATACACGCGCTCGTACATAGGGGTCGTCCAGATCGAAGCGGAACGCCCCGGTCATCCCCAGGTGCATCACGAGCTCCAGGCCCCTATCCAGCGGAGAGATGAGGAATTTGCCCCGCCGTTCCACCCCCCGGATCGTGTGACCGATCGCCCGTTCGAGGTCGTGAAACTCGCGAGGGACACTCGGCAGGGGGTCGGACCACACATCCAGAACGGTCCGGCCAGCCAGTCGAGGAGTCAGCTGACGGCGGACGGATTCGACCTCGGGAAGCTCGGGCATGACGACCAGCCTAGGCGTGGCCCCACCGTCTGCGGCTACGCGACAAGCCTCAGAACAGGCCCAAGCCTGCTAGCGTGAGATCCAAGGAAGAAGGGCGATCTTGAAAAAGCAGGAATACCCACAGGAGCTTCTCGAGAGCATCAATGCGCTCTCGAGGCTAGTCACCGCCAAAGAAACGGTCGAGAGTACGGTCAGCCGTATCGCCGAGCTTTCGGTTCTGGCCATCGATGCGGCCGATGAATGCGGTATCTCTTTGGTTACCGGCAGGACGATCCAAACGGTGGCAGTCACATCAAAGATCGGTGAAACGATCGATGCATTGCAATTGTCCACGAAGCAGGGGCCCTGCATGTCCTCGATCCACGAGCACGCGACCTTCTACATACCGGACATGTCACAGGATAAGACGTGGCCGCTCTTCTCCCAAAAGGCGGCACAAGCCACAGGAATAGCCAGTCTTCTCGGATACGTCTTGCAGGTCGACACCGACTCCCTGGGCGCGCTGAACCTTATGTCCTTCACCGTCGACGCGTTCGATGACGACGCGATCGCAGCAGGCGCTCTATTCGCCGCACAAGCGGGAGTCGCGTTGTCAAACGCTCTGACACATCAGAAGAACGAACAGAAGGTGGAGCAGTTAGAGGAGGGCATCCGCACCAGGCAGGTGATCGGAGAAGCAGTCGGCATCGTGATGGCGACGCGACAGGTGAACGCGGACAAAGCCTTCGAGATCCTGAAGACCATTTCCCAGCACACGAACGTAAAGCTGAAAGAGGTTGCTGCGGGACTCGTAGATCGCGTAGACGAGCTCTAGCCCTCTCCATCTGCAATGACGATTCCACCTCCGTACGGTGGTAGCTTCTGTTGCTGTCGGTGATCCAGAGAGGGGCACCGGCGCGGCAGTGGAGACCAACCTTGGAGGCGCTTGAATGAGTTCAGCTCGAATCAGGGCATTCTGGGTGCTATCGGTAGCGGCACTGACCGTGGCAGCAGTCCTTGCTCCCGTTTCCGCTCAGGCGGGCGGGAAACAAGGCGGCAGTTGCATCGCTCATCGTCCGATCTACGTCGAAAACAAGCTCGAAGCGCGCTACTCGGCAGGTTGCTCCGGCCATGACGAGCCGGAGTTGGACCCAGTGTCGAACGCTCCCGGCTCGGCCAAAGATCTCACCTGGAAGTTCGTGCTCCCCGCCGACGGTTCTTTCCCGGTAGCAGCCACGGGCCCGACCTTCTGGTTCGGAGGGACTGTCTCGGATCCCACCAGCCTCTTTGGCCAGGCATTCCTCGAGGTTCAGTTCTATCCCGACAGCATCGTGACCAACTGCACCCCCGGCGGTGGCTTCGTGGTGAAGTACGCGCCCAACACTTACAGCGTCTGCTCACCCGTTTGGAGTCTCACCCAAACGGGGACGGCCGGCATCTACCATGAGCCCGCCGCGTTCAACGGGATGCTTACGACCGGCGCGGCACACTCGCCCCTTCTGATGCACGCGGGCGACACGATCACGATCCACTTCTTCGTCACCCCGGCCCGGGACGGATGGCACATCGCGGTCAAGGACGCGACGACGGGCGGCTCGGGAACCATCGTGCTAAACAGCAAGAAGAGCGGCCCACTGATGCCAGAGTTCAGTCGCCAGGTAATCGGCAATGCCCTGAAGTGGGGCCTCGTCAACGACACGCCTAACTCGTTCGTCTGGGAGATCGGCCACACGTCACCCTTCACCGCTCCCGCCAGTGCCTTCTGCCTGCCGGGTGAACCCGGTTGCTACTCCTACGACGCTCCGGCGTGGAGAGGTACGAATCCGATCGACATCAAATCGGTGACATTCGGGGACGGCTCGCATCCGCAGCACTGGGCCGCGGTCAGTGACTACGGCGGCAAGACAGAGGTCAAGCAGTACTGCGGTAGCTACGGCGGTCCGTTCTGCATCTATCCCTGGTACTCGACCAATGCAGCAGGAGCCTTCCACTACGGGGTGCACTTCCCCGACACGGTCAATGATTACGGAAAGGCGAATCAGTTCGCCAGGTACCTCAAGTGCGGAGGTCCCTTCGGTCCCGACAGCACCTATTGCGACACGATCCTTAAATAGTCAAAACGCAGCACCAGTCGAGCTTGCCGATGCCCCCGAAAGGGGGCATCGGTTTTGGCTGCCTCGAGGGGCCGGTTAGTCTCGGACCCATCCCTTCCGCGTTTCGAAAGGCTCCCTCTCATGCGACGTCTGATCATCGCCACCATCCTGCTTGTGAGCGTCGCGCTCGCAACCCCCGCCAACGCAGTCGTGTTCGGCCAGCCCGACGGGAAACAGGCATCCTGAAGTGGGCGCTCTGCTGGCGCACCAGGCTTACTCGGACGGAACCTGGGAGGAGTGCAGCGGCACGCTCATCTCTCACAAGGTGTTCCTCACCGCTGCCCATTGCTACAACGGCTACAAGCGGGTAGCCGTTACGTTCGACTCGAGCTACCACGCCTCGACGGGCACCACCTATTGGGGAACATGGCATGGCAATCCCGGGTACAACCGGGCGCAGAACGATCCGGGCGACATCGCCGTAGTAGTTCTGGATGATGCGGTTCCCGGCATTACCCCCGCCCGGCTGCCCCAAGCGGGCTCACTTTCGGGCTTGCCGCGGGGTACGAAATTCACATCAGTCGGCTACGGGGCTCAGGTAGTTACTACGGGGCCGAGCGGCCTTACCTACCACTATGCCGACGTCAGGTATCGAGGCGTTGGCACCCTGGACACCGTCACGCCGAGTTGGCTACGGATCTCGGGGAACCCCGCAACAGGCGACGCGGGTACTTGTTACGGAGACTCGGGGGGGCCCAACTTCCTGGGGGCAGGCGTGCACGCGACGCGGATCGTCGCCGGGACGACCATCACGGGTGACGCCATCTGCCGCGCGACGAATGTCGACTACCGCATGGACACGCCAACCGCGCGATCCTTCCTCAAGGATTACGTCGCGCTTCCCTGACACAGGGTTCGCATAGGTCCGCCACCGACGGAGTCGCCTAGGAACGCTGCAGACGTAGCAAGAGATCCACCTGGTTCTGCTTACGGAGAATGATGTGCTCGAGCAGATGCTCCAGCGCCTCGGAGCGGCCCTCCTGGCCCGTATGGGGGATGCAAGCCTTGAGGGTGTCGATGCAATCGGTCTCCGCTGCGACCACGCGTGCAACCGTCTCTTCAGTGTCGCTCCGCCACACGCAAGCTTCCGGCGTGGTCGCGGGATCTCCGCCGAGCGCGGTTACCTTCTCCACGATCCTGCGGGTGTCGGCCAGCTCGTCGGTGGCAAATCCCCACAGCTTGTCTCCCAAAGCCTGATACGAGAAGCCTCGGGTACTGCCGGCCAGGAGCGTGAAATCCAGCGCCGACCGATATTGCTTCTGCAGTGCTTCATTGAGCCCGCGGATAACCGCGGGTACATCCATCTTCTCTCCCGCCACAGCCCCCCCTCTCTCGTCGATCCCCTAACGGGCGAAACCGCAGATGTGCCCGGCTGCGCTGCATCGCAAACGCTAAGGGGGCTAGCTCGCTCGTTGGGCCTCAACGTGACAAGCCGAAGACAGATCAGGGTGCACCACGTTGCGGACCGAGACTGTTCTATCGATGGTTGCAAAGGCCACGATGCCCCCCACAAAGCACGCGACCGAAGAGATCACCATGGCCTTCGGGAATGCGTCGACCAAACTGGTATGGGCGCTGAGCCCCGTGACGAAGGGCAATACCGCTATGGCGAGCAAGGCGGCGAGCCGCGCGATCGCGTTGTTTATCCCAGACGCAACCCCGATGTGATGGTCGTCAACCGCAGCAAGCACCGCCGCGGTCAGTGGCGCCACGGTCAAGCACAGCCCCAGGCCGAGCACAACCGCGGCCGGGAGCACGCTGGTCGTATATGTCTTGCCGGGCTCGATCCGTGCCATCAACAGCATCGAGGAGGCGACAACCATGGGTCCGACGGTCATCGGCAGGCGCGCTCCTATGCGGGAGGCCAGCCGCCCGGCCCCCGGTGACAGAAGCAACATCAGGATGGTGACGGGCAAGAACGAAGCCCCCGCCTCGAGAGCCGAATATCCCAAGGAGCGCTGGAGATGGATGGCCAATAGGAACATCGCTCCCCCGAGGGCCGCGTACACCACGACAGTAACCAGATTGGCACCAACGAATTGACGCGACCGGAAAGTCTCCAGTGGAACCATCGGGTTCGACACGTGCCGCTCGACCGCAAGAAAGACTGCGAAAGCGAGTATGCCGAGAACAGCTGCCGCGATGATCGAGGGGGCGGTAAACCCAACGTTCGGGCCCTCGATGAGAGCGAATACCGATCCCCCCACCGCCACCGCCAAGGAAGCCGCACCGACGACATCGGGACGCGCGGCGGCATCCGTGTCTCGCGTCTCGGGCACATGCGTCCGGGCAAGCCATATCGCGACCGCAGCAAGCGGAAGGTTGATCAGAAAGACGAGGCGCCACGACACGCTATCGATCAGGTAACCACCCAAGAAGGGTCCGATCGCAGTGCTGACCCCCGACAGACCCGACCATGCCCCTATGGCGGGACCTCGGTCGGCGGGACTGAAGCTGGCAGAGATCATCGAGAGGCTTGCAGGCACGAGCAGAGCGCCACCCGCCCCCTGCAGGGCCCGGCCCAAGATCAGGATCGCTACGTTCGGTGCCGCGCCGCACAAACAGGACGCTGCGGTGAACGCGGCCAGGCCCAGGACGAAACCCTTGCGCCGGCCGTACAGGTCTCCCAAAGATCCCCCGAAGACGATCAGGGAGCCGAGGGTCAAGAGATATGCGTCGACCGTCCATTGCAGGCCGGTCAGCCCGCCGCCGAGGTCTCTCTGGATCGAGGGAAGAGCCACGTTGACCACGGTTGCATCGAGGAATGCGATGCCCGATCCCAGTACGGCAGCTGCGATCACCCACCAACCGGCAGCCGACCCATACCGCAGTCCCCCGCCCGGTGCTTCACGCCTCATCGGAGACGGTGGCGTTGTCACGCAGGCGCCATCATGAGCTCATCCTTGTAGCAGTAGATCCAATCCTCGCCCGGCTGGAACGATTGCACGAGCGGATGATCGGTCTTGTGGAAGTGGGCGGTCGCGTGCTTGTTCTTGGAGCTGTCGCAGCAGCCCACGTGACCGCAACTCAGACACAAGCGAAGGTGCACCCAGGTATCGCCACTCTGCAAGCATTCCTCGCAACCAGTCGTGCGAGCGGTGACTTCCTGGATCTGATCTAGATGCGTGCACGTCGCGTCCATGGTTCTCCTTTCCAGATGCTCCCTTGCCTGGACCGTCGATCGATGCCGCCTCAGTGAAGAGGTGCAGCGATCCCGGCCAATAGTGTGTCGATCAGATGCGCTCCGGAGTTGGCTGTCTCTGCGGGGGCGGCTCTCTTGATGAGGGACCGGTAGAGAAGAGGGCCGACCAGCATGTCGATCACCAGATCGACGTCTATGTCGCGGCGAAGCTCGCCCCGCTCCATGCCGCGGGTGATGATGTGGCCGACTATCGCACGACGATGTCCGATGACTTTGTCCTTGTATACCTTCGCCAGCTCGGGATTGGACACCATCTCGCCGGCCATCCGAGCGAAGCAGCCGCCCGAGGGGCTTGACGATGCAAGGTCAACGATCTGACTGACAAGAGCCAACATGTCGCCGCGAGCGCTTCCCGTGTCGGGCACCGTCAGCTCCTCGGAGAACGAACCGACGGCATCCGTGATCAAAGCTTCTTTGGACGGCCACCGCCGGTAGATGGTGGCCTTACCGACGCCCGCCTGCGCGGCCACCTGCTCGATGCTCATCCCCAGATAACCATCCTGGATGAACCTGTCGAGCGCCGCAGTCAGGATCGAGCGCTCCGCCTCCGCGCTGCGGGGGCGGCCGGGAGCGCGCGCTTCCTGGCTCTCAACCTCGTTAGGCAACCTCAACAACCTCACGTTCCTGTTCCATCTCCGCCACCATCGTCTGTTCTTCGGCCGGGCGAGCAGGCAGGAAGAGCAGCGATACGACGGCTCCAAGAAGTGCAACCACGGCTGCAACCATCACTGCATCACCCATCGCGTTGATGTACGCGACATGCGACGCCCGCAAGATCGCTGCCCCCAAGGGTCCCGCCTTGCTTGCAACGGCGGTGGCAGCACCGACCGAGTTGCGCGCTGCAGCCGCTGCTTGAGGGGGCAGGTTCTTAACGGCGGCCACCATGTGGGAGCTGTAAGACGAGGACATGATCGATCCCACGATCGCAACGCCCAGAGCGCCCCCAACCTGGCGTGTCGTGTCGTTCATCGCGGAACCGACACCCGCCTTGCCAAGGGGCAGTGATCCCATGATGGAATCGGTCGCGGGGGCCATGGTGGTGCCCATCCCCAACCCGAGGATCGCGATCGAAAGCGCTACGGGAAGGTAGCCCGAGCTGATGCTCAGCGTGGTGAGCAGGAACAGAGCCATGGAGACGATCACCAAACCTGTAACCACGACGATCTTGGTGCCGAACCGATCGACCAGGCGTGAGCTTAGAGCCGCAGCAACTATCAGCGTCGCCACCGGCATGAGCCTCACCCCTGCCTGCAGAGGGGTGTAACCGAGCACGAACTGGAGGTGTTGGGTCAACAAGAAGATGGATCCGAACATCGCAAAGAAGACCAGCGTTATCGACATGCTCGCAGCCGAGAACCGAGGGTTCTCGAAGAACCTGAGGTCCAGCATGGGATGGTCGCTGCGAATCTCCCACCACATGAACGACGCGATGAGCACTACCGCCAATCCGAAAAAGCTCAGAGTGGTTCCGCTCGTCCAGCCCCGGGTGGGGGCCTCGATGATTGCGTAGAGAAGAGCGCTCAATCCCGCTATCGACAGCAGCGCGCCACCCGGGTCGAGGCGGCGAGCCTCCGGATCTTTCGACTCTGGGATCAGGAAGTAGCCCGACACGAGCGCGAACCCGATGATTGGAACGTTGATAAGGAAGACCGACCCCCACCAGAAATGATCGAGCAGATAACCGCCGATAACGGGACCAAGGATGATTCCCAGCCCCGATACCGCGGCCCAGATCCCGATCGCCTGGCCCCGCTCTTTCGGCGGAAAGACGTTCGTGAGGATCGAAAGTGTCGACGGCATGATCAGCGCACCGCCGATCCCCATCGCGCCGCGAGCCGCGATCAATAACCCAGCGGAGCCCGAAAAGGCGGAAGCTATCGATCCCGCTCCGAAGATCCACATCCCCGCGTTCAGGGCGAGTTTGCGGCCGTAACGATCCCCGAGGGCCCCGGAGGTCAGCAACAACCCGGCGAAGACGAGAACGTAAGCGTCCACCATCCACTGCAACTGGCTGGCGCTGGCGTGGAGGTCCCTTACAAGGGTCGGCAGAGCCACGTTCAAGATCGTGTTGTCCAGCCCGATCACGAGGAGCGAGAAGCACAGCACCCCAAGGGTCCACCATCTCTTGTCGTAAACGGCGTCGGTCATAGAGATCCCTTCCTGATTAGATACGGATACGTTTCGTATCAACCGACCATAGCAGCCTGTATTCCCCGGGCCTTGAGATTGCCGCTGCGGCCGGCCGGGATGGCGCCCAAAGGCGAGGGGGGGCCCTGGAGGGTCTAGAAACCCAGGGCGAGGGTGGCTGCGGCTTCGGCCGACAAGGAGCGCCCTTCCTGGCCGGCCTTTTCGAACCCGGCCTCGCCCAGATCCTGCCGGGCGCGTGCGAGGTATCGATCCAACCACTCCTGATCGACGGGGCGTTTGGGAGAGTCCAACTCCACCCGCAGCCGTTCGGCCGCTCCCGCCAGCCGGCCGGCGAGATCGAAGCGCTCCGCTATGACTGCCATGGCGGCAAAGGTCTCGAGGCACTCGGCGACGCCGTCCAGATCGGCAAGCTCGAGGAATATCCCCAGCGCCTCGCCAGCAAGCTCCCGGGCTTGCCCCGGTTCGGTTTGCTCCAGCTTGACCACCGCGAGGTTGCTCGTGGTTATCGCGACGCCCCATCGGTCATCGATCTGGCGAGAGAGAGCGCTGCTCTGAACGAAGAGCTCCTCAGACGCGTCGAGGTCGCCCTCCTCCATCGCGAGCACGGCAAGATTGCCGAGCGAGGTCGCGACCCCTTGCGTGTCTCCGGATCTCTCCTTGATCGCCAGGCTTTCCCGGAGGAAGGCGCGGCCCTCATCGAAGCGCCCGAGAGCTGAGGTGGCGATACCCAAGCTGTTCAAAGTGGCAGCGATCCTCTTGTCATCGCCGACAGTGCGATAAACGTCCAGGCTCTCGTTGAATAGGTCGGCGGCACGTTCCTGCTGCGACCGCTCCTCCAGCAGGACCCCGAGCGCGTACAAAACCTTGGCTCGTTCCGCGGGAAAGCCTCCAGGGTCCTGCCGGATCGCCTCTTCCAGCCAGCGGCATCCCTCGATCAGACGCGCACGTCGGTACCAGAACCTCCCCAATGCTCCGGCGAGACGCAACGCGATGTGGGCGCACTCGGCATCATCGCCACCCGCGCCTTCGAGCAACCAAGCTAGCGCCGCGCGCATGTTTGCGTACTCCGCGTCCAAGCGGAGAAGCCAATCGTTCTCATGTTCGCCGGTCAACTCTTCCTCGGCGGCCTCAGCCAGCTGACAGAAATATCGAGCGTGGCGCGAACGGGCCGCATCAGCCTCCCCGGCTCCCATCAACTCCTCGAAGGCGAAATCGCGGACGGTCCTCAACATTCGCAGCCGGTCCTCAACTGCGGCCCCAGCGGCTTGCGCCAGCAAGCTCTTGTCGAGCAAGGACGCCACGCCCTCGAATATCTCGCCGGGGTCGTCCTCGCCTTCGGCCAGCACCACTTCCGCTGCTTCGAGCGTGCAGCCGCCCATGAAGGTGGAGAAGCGACGGAACAACCGCTGCTCGCCGGCACCCAAAAGCGTGTAGCTCCACTCGATCGTGGCTCGGAGGGTCTGCTGTCGTTCGGGACGGTCGGCGCCGCCTCCCGTCAGCAGTTGCAGATGGCGATCCAGCCGCGCCAATAGAGCAGATGGACTCAGTAACTTCGTTCGCGCCGCGGCCAGCTCCAGAGCCAGCGGCAAACCGTCCAGACGAGAGCAGATCTCGACGACGGTGGGCACCTCGGCGCGCGTCAACTCGAAGCTCGGCCGGACCGCTTTGGCTCGCTGCACGAACAACGACACGGCATCGAAGGAAAGAGCGATATCCACATCAGCATCGGGCCCGGGAACTGGGAGCGGCGAAACCTGGCACTCGTACTCTCCTGCGAGGCGCAAGGGCGACCTGCTGGTCACCAGCACCTTCAACTTCGGCGACGAAGCCAACAGCTCTGTGACCAGGTAGGCAGCTCCCAGCAGATGCTCGAAGTTGTCCAGCAGGAGCAGCATCTGGCGGCGCGCGAGGTGACGGCTTATGCCTGCGATGACGGACTCCCCGCCGCGCTCCCGGATGCCCAGGGTCTGTGCGACGGTAGCCGCCACCAGGGTTGGATCATCCACCGGCGCGAGATTCACGAGAAATACGCCGTCAGGAAAGTCACCGACCAGAGCTTCCGCGGCGTGGATGGCGAGCCGGCTCTTGCCAGTTCCGCCCGGCCCGATCAGCGTGACCAATCGAACATCAACGTCGTGAACCATCTCCTGGATCTGCCGCAACTCCTGCACGCGGCCCACGAAGGAGCTGGCGAGTGCGGGCAGATTGGAGGGTGTCTCGAGACTCTCGACCGGAGGAAAAGCTGTGGGGAGGCCCTCGACGACGATCTGAAAGAGATGCTCTGGTTCGGCCAGATCCTTCAGACGGTGCCAGCCGAGATCCCACAGATCGAGGTTCGTTTCGCCCGCTGCCATTGCCTGTTCGCACGTTTCTGCCGACGCGAGGATCTGTCCGCCATGCGCGGCCGAGCAGATGCGGGCCGCCCTGTGCACGTCCAGGCCCCAGTAGTTTCCCGCGCGTAGGTTGGGACTTCCCGTGTGGATGCCCATACGGACCGAGATCGCCTCGCCCGCTTCCCACGGCCCCGCCACCAACGCTTGCTGGGCATTGACCGCCGCCTTCAGTGCGCTTTCGGCGTCCTCGAAGGCAACGAAGAAAGCATCTCCTTCCGTCCCGACCTCACGCCCGCCATGAGCCGCGAACGCCCCCCGCAGTAAACGTTGATGTTCTTGGAGAAGCCCGCCGTAGCGCTCCCCAACTTCCTGAAGCAGGCGGGTTGAGCCTTCGATGTCCGAAAAGAGAAGAGTGACGATCCCCGTCGGCAATACGGACATTGCCTTTCCAGCGTAACCTCTCCACCGCGTGTCACGCGGTGGGCAGCGAACCAATATCCTGGCCACCTCGGTCACCAACCTCACAGGCGGGGGGGAGTATGAGAATCGAGTCAAAGGTCACTTCGATATCGTGGATTCCGCTCGAGGCGATCCGCGGGATGCCTAAGCTTCCTTTCCAGCGCGGGATCGCGCATTACGATCTTCCACCCCCGGATGCTCTGGGTGACCTCGAAGCTCTGCGCGATGCGGATGCATTCCGGTTCGCCAATCAACTCACCGCGTGGATCGAAGTGGAAGACGGACGCATCACCGACTTTGGACAGGGCGGAGGCGGGCTCATCGGGTCGACGCGCATCCAGTTCGGCCCCAAAGGGAAGGCGTTCCCGGGAGTGCCGCTTCCGGAATTGAGGCCCGACCCAGAGGTAGGCGGATCAGCTGTGCGGTTCGTGCAAACGGCTGGCGGGAGAACCGGTGTGGCCGCACCCCGAACCGTGAGTCGTCCCCCCTTCGTCCAGATCGCCGCACCTACCGCGTGGACGACACTCGCGTTGACGATCGAAGCAGACGGCTCGTCGTCTTTCGAGGTCACCGGAGCCAGCTCGTTCCCGCGCCACTGGATCTACGACAATGAAGGAAAGCTCAGCGCCAAGGTCGGCCTCATCGACTTCAAGAACTGGTACCGCGATGCTTTCGGCCAGGGGACGCCATGGGGGGGCCAGGATTCAGAAGCACTCGTCACGCAGATCGAAAGCGCGCTCGAGCGTGAGCTGTCAAAGGTGATCATCGACTCCAAGCCGCAGTTCCTGCACGTCGGAGCGGATAAGACGCTCATCCAGCAGGGTGATGAAGGAGACGACATCTTTCTACTGTTCGACGGGGTCATGCGGGTGGAGAAGGACGGCGAAGCCATAGCCGAGCTCGGCCCCGGAGTGCTCCTAGGCGAGCTGGCCGGCCTGACAGACGGCCGCAGAACCGCGACCCTGCGCGCGGTAACGCCCTGCCGGGTGGCGGTCGTTCCCAAGGAAAGGTTGGATAGAGAGGCTCTGGAGAGCGTCGCTGCGACCCGGAAGGTCCCCTGAGGTTCACTCGATAACCTCCGAGCCCCGAACGGGCCCGGGATAGCGAGGCGGCGAACGCCTAGACCGGCGTCTTCTGCTTCGGTCGCGGATTGACCGTCAGAGTCTCCAGCAGCGCGCGAGTGGCTTCGGCGACCTCGCCAACCGCGCGATCGAAAACTTCCTGGTTAGCGCGCGAGGGGTGGCGATAACCGCTCACCTTTCTCACGAACTGGAGAGCCGCAGCCTCAACCTCGTCATCCGTGACGTTGCCCTCGTCCGTGCGCAGCGTCTTGATACTCCTGCACATCAGCTCGTAGCCTCGCGATCAGAGACGCTGTCATAGATCGGCCGAAACTTGCCGGCCCCCTCATGGATGATCTTCAAACGGACCACACGATCGGCAACCTTGACTCCTTCCCGTTGTTGGCCGGGCTCTGGCGGCACCCTATCGCCGTCGATGTGCGGCGTGAGCCAAGAACGCCTACAGGGGCCCCTGGGCTATCCGCGCCCGCAACGGTTCTATCTCACCCGGGTGTTCGTACATCTGCTCCCATACAGGTTCGAGCCACCACGTGGCTCCGGCATCGGAGTACTCCGCCGCAAGCGCGGCCGCTTCCGCTCGCTCCTTGGCGTAGGTGTCGATCTCTACTATCACTTCGAAGCTGGGATCGACCTTTCCATCAAGGTGTTTGCAGATGTCGTGAACATCCCGTGGGGTGGGGTTGGACCTGCTGCCGTCCGATCGCTCAACCGACGGGATGATGCCGTCCCAGTGCAAGGCACGGCGCAGTGACTTCGGGCGCGGCCAGAGCGCGACCACCCAAACGGGGATGCGGGGGCTCTGCAAGCTTCCAGGGGGCATGCTCAAGCCCTCCACGCGGAAGTATTCGCCCTGGAAGGTGCAGGGCTTCCCGGTCCACAATCGGTCCAGGATCTGCAGCGATTCATCCAACCGCTCGGCGCGCCTCTTACGGTCGGTTTCTTCATTGACCATCGAGAACGCGCCGTCATCGAGAGCCCCTAGACCGACTGGAAGCACCATCCGGCCACCGGAAAGATGATCGAGCGTTGCCGTCTCCTGGGCAACCACCCAGGGCCGGCGACGGGAGAGTGCAGTGATCATCGTCCCGATGGTGAGGCGAGAGGTGCTCGCCGCGATCGATCCCAGAGCGATCCATGGATCGCAGGCTGGCCGAAGCCGCGGCTCGTTTATCCCCACGCTGAGCGAGTCCCACACGAAGACTCCTTCGAAACCGGCCTCTTCCGCTTCGGCGCCAAGTTCCGACAAGAGTTTAGGGTCCGCAAAGGGGCCGATGTTTGGCAGGACGACACCAGATCTCGTCAGTCATCCCTCCAGTGCGGCCAGGCAGAAGGATCTCTCACGGATTCCGTCCCTATGCCCGACGGAAGACGCCATCACAGCGGCAGTCGTTGCAGGAAGTTGTCCTGCTGGGGTATCGGCAAACCGCGTCCCAGATACGGCACGCTTCGATAGTTGGCGTTGAAGTGTACGTACGCCGCTCCTTTGTGGGCCAGGATCTGAAAGTAGTCCCCGATGAAGTTGCCGAAGATCGTGGGATCGGCTTCGGGTTCGTTGGATGAGGGCGTCACGCGCACCCGGTTCAGAACCGAGCCGGAAAGGGGATCGATCTTCACCATCTCCACATCCTGTTGGTTGTGGAAGACGGGGTCGAAGCGACTCGTGTACCAGGCTGCGACGAGGTCGCCCGATGGATCGCCGGAGATCGTCGGGAAATAGTTGTCTCCACCTGCCGAAAGGACCTGTCTCGGGCTCCACCTACGGCCGTTCGAGTGGGAATGGGAAACGACCACGGTTGGCTCCTCACACACCGTCGTGGGCGGTTCGGGCCCGGTAGGCGGTTGAGGATCGAGAGATGTGCATCGGTCCCACGCTACGAAGATCTTCGGCCTGCCGGAAACCATCATCACCGTCATCTTGGGGATCGTTGCAACCCGGAAGTCGTTCGCGTGCAGAGGGTTCTTGGTCCATAAAGGTTTTCTCTCGCGAGCGACGACACGCTCCGGGCCGAAGGTGGTGCTGCCGGGGGCGGCCACACGCAGCTTGAAGACCATGTGGGTGTGGCCCCGTGCAAAGAGGCCGTGGTGAATCTCCGACCATAGAACGTAAGTGCGCCCATCGGGACCGATCACGACGTAGCCAAACTGCGCGATCGGAAGGCCCTGTCCCGCCAGGTGTCCGGATAAGCGGATCGGTTTGGTGCAGCGCTTCAGCGAACGGTTACAGCGGACCGCCTTGATCGAAGAACTGAAGGGATTCCTGAAGTCGGTAAAGACGACCCACACCACCTCACCGGCAGCTCCGCTCCTGCCTACATCCATCCAGTCCTTGTCGTAGAAATGCCGCCGTGGCGCCACCGCCACCACCTTTCTGATGGGCCAGCAAGAGGAATCCGCTCGGCCCGGGCAAGACACGAGAGCCGCCGGATCACTCCTGTAGACGCCGATCCCGCTGTGGGGGTGTCCCGAGCCGAAATCGAAGTTGAGGGTTGAGGCGAAGAGACGACAGCGGCCGTCGGCGACGTCGACCGGATCTCCGCCCGAAGGGACCCTGCGACCGTCGGGGAAACGCAGGTGGGGCAGGAGACCTTCGTTTGCTACCGAAGCTCCGGAATCGGCAGAGAAGCTCCAGCCCGTGAAATCCTGATCGCGGGGATCCCGGAGCAGGCCCCGGTAGTCGTTCGTGCCGCCCAGCACCATCCGCCCATTGCGACCGCACACTCCCACCGACTCCTCGTTCTGGGGAAGTCCGTCCCGATCGAGGTTGAATTGGTCGCCCGCAGCCACCGCCGCGTCGAAATGCTGCCCCCCACCACCAGCAGCGGCGCTCAATGCGCTCAATCGGGAGCCGAGGGGTGACGGCGCCTGGGCAGGATGCATCTCCCAGTATCTGATCGCAACGCTCTGGGACATCACGCCGAGAAGCCGGCTGCTTATATGCGGGGAGGGCCGGCGGGCCCGTCCCTGGGCGGGAGATGTGATGGAGACGAGCAGCAGCAGAGCGAGTATGCGCGCCGAGATCGACAGTGTCCTGCGAGTCATGACCCCTCCCCCCTAGGAAGCTTTCTGGGGCGAATCATGGCCTCTGGGAACCGGAACGGCAACTCTCGAACTTGCGAGCGTGACGGAGCCGGAAGCGGGTGGCAGGGGGCGGACTAGCGAGCGGCCCGCCCCCTGCGGAGAGACCTAGTGCTGAGAGACCTGGAAGCAGGCGACGTCGTACTGACTTACGGCTGCGGTGCTGTTCGAGTGCTGCAACGATGGGGTTCCCTGGCTGCCGGCGTAGTGCGATTCCGCGTTGACGAACCCGGAGGTGTCGAAACCGGCGGGGTTCGACGGAGCGGTGGCGCTGCCACAGGATTGAGACGGTTGCCCTGTGCCGCTGGGATTTGCGGCTGCGTTTGCGGCCACGGGCAACATCGAGACCAACAGGACAAATCCGGCAACAACCAATCTATTTCTCATCTCCAACCTCCCTGCTCGGTGGACGGAGTGGGTAATACGACGGGAGGAGCAGGAGGGATTGCGTCGATCAGAGCTTGATCCGAGCAAGAACAAGCCCCCCCGCCAGCGCGACCATGGCCCAGGACATCGTCTTCAATGCAGCATCGAAAGGCACCAGTAGCTCGGCACGGCCCGCCTCTCTCACTTCGCCTTCTGAGAGCTCAAGGTGCAGGTGCGCCTGGTGTACGCGCCGTCGCAGGAAGCGCGTTTCCGTGCTGAGGGTCCGTTGAGCTAGAGAAAGACCGTAAGCCGCAACGGCTACGAGCGCCGCTGTCACATCGAGGCGCTGGGCTTCGACGAAATAGCCAACCAACACCGGGAAGGCCCCCCAGGAGGCAGCGAAAGCAGCGTCTGTGTGGAAGCGTCCTCCGAACCACTCGAGGTTGTAAGCGAGCACCGCGCCCACGCCTATGGCGATGAAGGGAACGAGCCAGACGCCCACCTCAGTCACGCCTTTGATCCCCAGTGCCACCGCGCCGATCAAACCCACGGTCGCCGCGCTTTTCAAGGCTTTATCTGACAACTGCGTACGCAGGGGATGACCGTTCAGCTCGTCGAGTGCGTGAGCACTGACACCCAGGCCAAGAAGGAACGCTCCAAGCATCTCGGCGAGCCGCCAGAGGGAGAAGTGCGGCGCGATCGCACCCCCCATCGCTACGTAAGACAGATTCCACATCGTGTAAGGAGGGTGGAGCAGCGTCCACCAATCTCTCCACCCTCCGGATCCTGCTGCGTAGAACGCGGGGGGTGGGTCGGGTCTAACGGTCAACCTTGGTGCCGCACATCACGACGCCTCCTCCCAGACTCATCAGTTCATACCTGAAGTGATCGAGTCCTGCCGCGCGCCAATGTCGTTCTTGCAGCTGTATGGGATAACGCCGGTAGTGCTCGGAGATGCTGGGGCCGAGGAATCGACCCACCTCGAACCAGCCTCTTCCCACGAGAAGCCCTGCCGACGGCAGCACCGCGCGTGTATAGAACCACCACAAGGATCGCCACAAGAGCTTTGGCGGGACGAAGAACTCGAGGGTCGCGACCATGCCACCCGGCTTCACCACACGGGCGAGCTCCACCAGGGTGGCGGCGGGGTCGGGCACGTAACGTAAGAGGTAAGTGAAAATCAACGCATCGAAGGCAGCGTCGCCGAAGGGCAGCCGTTCGGCACTCCCGATCACGAAGTCGATCCGCGTCTCCATGCCCTCGCGCAGCGAGTTCGCGCGGCCGCGGCGCAGCATCTCCTCCGATACATCGAGTCCGACGATGTTCGACTGCGTACGGCGGGCGAGCTGAATCGCAACCCCCGCGGTGCCGGTGGCCACGTCGCAGATCAGCCGCGGACTCGCATCCACTATGTGATCGATCATCCGGCGCCGCCAGCGACCGTTCTGCCCGAAGGAGAGCGCCTCTGCAGCGAAATCGTAGCGGGCGGGCAGCGGGCGAAAGAGGTCAACCGCGAAACGGTTCGATCTCCCCGATTCGTTAAGCCCTCTCACCCGAGCGTTTCCCTATTGACTCTCGGCCGCTCCTGGCTTTCGATATCTGGCGTTGTCGCTCTGGTTCGCAGCCGGATCGGGGGGCCGTGCCGGTAACCCTCGTCGGCATTGTCGAAGGGGGGACGTATGGACGATAGGCAGAGCACTGGACTGGCCACCGATGCCATAGGGCTGCGCGAGGTGCTCTTCCAGTCAGTCACTCACATGGCTCCTGCGGCTGCAGTCGCCTTCTCGATCCCATTCGGAGCTCCATTCGGCGGAGGCTCATTACCGTTGTCCGTTCTTCTGGCGTTGATCGGCTGCCTGTTCGCCGCCAACTCGATCGGGCAACTCTCCAAACATTTGCCGTCCGCGGGTTCTTTCTACACCTATACATCCCGCGGTCTCCATCCAGCGATCGGGTTCTTAGTAGCGTGGGCCTACGCCTTCGTTGAGGCTCTGGTCGCGCCCCTGCTCTACATCATCCTGGGAGTAACCGTCGCGGGGACGCTGAACGTGGAGTTCGGTTGGTCGCCAGACCTGTGGTGGATATGGGCACTGGCGGGTGCGATCCTCGTTGCCTATCTCGGGTATCGAGGCATCGTCGTGTCCGCCGAGACCGGCACCATCCTGGGCATCTTTGAGATCACCGTCTTCACACTGCTCTCCCTTTGGCTCATCGTCAAGGCAGGCGGGGGCAACACACTGTCGGTGTTCGGGACCTCGCACACGTCCAAAGATTTCCCCGGACTTTCCGGAGTGATCGCGGGCTCGGTTTATTGCATCCTTGCTTTCATCGGGTTCGAAGCCGCCGCCCCCCTCGCCGAAGAGGCGCGGGACCCACGACGGACGATCAAGCAAGCGGTGATCTACTCCGCCATAGGCATCGGTGTGTTCTACGTCCTCACGACCTACGCTGCCACCGTCTTCTTCGGGCCCGGCCGCATGGTCAACTTCAGCACGTCGGGAAATAACGACCCCTGGGGCCTGCTCGCCCGGCAAGCGTGGGGATGGGGATGGCTGATCGTGATACTGGCGATCGTCAACTCGGCTATCGCCAATTCCAATGCAGGAGCTAACGCCACGACTCGAACGTGGTACGCGATGGGCCGGATCAGGCTCCTTCCTACGATGTTGGCGCGGATCCACCCCCGACACAGATCGCCACACATCGCGGTCGGTCTTCAGTTCCTGCTCGGCGTGGTGCTTCCTCTGTGGCTTGGCTTCCAGTACGACCCCCTTACCGCGTTCGGGTTCATCGCCACGGTGAACGTTGTGCTTGTCGTCCTGATCTACATCGCGGTCAATATCGCTTGTCTTGCGTACTACTTGCGCGAGCATCGTGACGAATTCAGCATCTTTCTTCACGGACTCCTTCCGGTCCTCGGCGTGCTGGTGTTCGTCCCCGCGTGGCTGACTGCGGCCGGCATCCCGGCATTCAAATTTGTCGGCCAACTCTCTGCCCCTCTGTCCTATGCGGGTCCCATCGACCTGGTGTGGATGGTGATCGGGGTCATCTACATGCTCTATCTGTATTCCCGCGCCCCCGAAAGGATCAGAGACACCGGCAAGATCTTTATCGAAGACGATCCCGTTCAGTCCGGCTCGGCCCCCACTCCGACTCCGGGTTAGGGATCTCACGATGACCGATCCGAACATCGTCAGCTACAAGCCCGAGCCGGAGGAGTTCGCGTGGACCTTTGGTGGGGTTGCTCCGGTATCGAGCGTGTCACCCGGCACCGTCATGGAGCTCTGGACCGAAGACGCCTTCGGTGGAAAGGTGCGCGGGCCCGAAGACTTCGTCAGCAAAGTGATCGACTTCCCCTTCGTAAACCCTCAGACCGGCCCGTTCTATGTAGAGGGAGCCGAGCCGGGCGACACCCTTGCCCTGCACTTCGTCTCCATCGAGCCGGCCAGGGATTGGGCTGCATCAACGACGGTGCCGCTTTTCGGTGCTCTTACGTCGACGCACACGACGGCCACTCTTCAAGAGCCCCTTCCCGAACGGGTATGGATCTACGATCTGAACGCGGGGGCCGGCACGGTGACCTTCAATGCGCTCGATGGAAGCCGCTCCTTCCAACTTCCACTCGACCCGATGCACGGCACGGTGGGCGTCGCCCCCGCATCGTTCGAAGCCAGATCATCGTTGGTACCCGATATGCACGGGGGGAACATGGACACCCCCGAGATGCGCGCCGACACCACGTGCTTCATCGGCGTCAACGTGGAGGGGGCTCTCTTCTCGATCGGAGACGGCCACGCACGCCAGGGTGAGGGCGAGACCTGCGGGGTGGCGGTGGAAGCTGCGATGAATACCGTGCTGGTGGTCGATCTTCTCAAGGGAAAACCGTGTCCGTGGCCGCGCCTCGAGAACGATGCATACATCATGACGACCGGCTCGGCGCGGCCCCTCGAGGATGCTTTCCGGATCGCACACACGGAGATGGTCTCCTGGCTCGCGGAAGAGCTTGGGATCGACAAGCTCGACGCCCTGCAGTTGGTGACGCAAGCTGCGGAAAGCCCCGCCGCCAACGTCTGCGATCCGAACTACACATTCGTCTGCAAGATCGCCAAGCGCTATCTCGGAACGGGTGGGTTCATGGATCACACCCACGCGAAGCTGAAGGAGGCAGGCGCGCGCTACCGCTCCCACAAGGCATAGCGGACCGGGCGTGCCGGGTGCCCCCGTAGGGTCTGGAGGATGAGGCCGCTTTCCAGAGCAGTTCTGATAACGGGTTGCTCTTCCGGCATCGGACGAGCAACCGTCGAAAGGCTGGCGCGTGAAGGGTGGACCGTTTACGCGAGCGCGCGCGACATCGCCTCGATCGAGAACCTTCGATCGAGGGGCTGCAAGCTGCTGACGCTGGACGTCACCGATCTCGATTCGATGACTGCCGCAGTGGCTGCGATCGAAGACGCCGAGGGGGCAGTTGGAGTGCTCGTGAACAACGCCGGCTTCGGATTGCATGGAGCCGTCGAGACGACCCCATTCGAAGACATCCGCGCCCAGTTCGAAACGAACTTCTTCGGACTGGTGAGGTTGACGCAACTTGTTCTGCCGGGCATGCGCAAACAGGGCTGGGGCAAGAGTGTGAACGTCAGCTCAATGGGCGGGAAACTCACCCTGCCTGGAGGCGCGTTCTACCACGCCAGCAAGCACGCGGTTGAAGCGCTGAGTGACGCTCTTCGTTTCGAGCTAGGGCCCTTCGGCATCGATGTCATCGTGATCGAACCAGGGATCATCGGGACTGCGTTCGGCGATACCGCCGTTGAAACCGTGTCCGAAACCGACATCGACGACAGCCCCTATGGGATGTTCAACCAGAGGGTGATGGTGACGATCACCGGCGCCTATAAGCAGCGCAGGCGTGGCGGTGCGGCGAGCCCTGCCGCAGTAGCACGGGTGATCGAGACGGCGCTGGCTTCCCCACGGCCCAAGACTCGTTATCCCGTGACGATGGGCGCCCGGATCTTGATGCTGGCCCGGCGGCTTCTGCCCGACCGCGTCTTTGACCTGCTTCTGAGGCGTAGCTATTCGCCCTGAGGGTCCCCGGCGCCCGGGATAGGCGAGCATGTCCTATTTCCTGGGGGTTCGGCAGGTATGGGGTCAGACGCGGTAGCGTCTCGGCCTGCGAGATGGAGTTTCCCAAGAGATAGGGAGGGATCATGGCCGTCCGGATCGGGATCGATGACCCCGACGAACTATGCCCGAACTGCCTGCATCTGGTGCGCGCGGTGGAGAACCGGGATCTGATAGGTCAGGCGAAGGGAATCCTTATGGAGCGCGAGGGATGTTCAGCCGACGAGGCTTTTCGCATGCTCGTGGAGGCGTCCCAACGCGCCAACATCAAAGTCGTGAATATCGCCGACGAGATCGTGCGCTCGACCGCGCGAGGTGGGGCCTTAAGGTCTCATAGATCACGCCCGAAGCGTCAGCCGTCGGCACGGGCGACGGGTACATCCTCGGACAGGAACCGGAAAGAGCATCAGCGTTTCCGATCGACGGATCACGACAGCACCTAGCGGACAGGTCCGTGCTCACGGCGGACTTTCCAGACCGTGGAGCTCGGACAGTCCGCTCGCGATCGGGATCTCGAGCTGCCTCCTCGGCCAAGAAGTGCGCTACGACGGCGGCCACAAACGGAACGCCTTCCTGACGGAAACCTTCGGAAGGTTCGTGCAGTGGGTGCCCGTCTGTCCCGAGGTCGAGGTCGGACTTCCAACTCCCCGGGACAACCTGCGTCTCGAGGCATCGAAAAGGGGCGTCCGAATGGTCGCGCCCAAAACGCGCTCCGATATCACCGAGGACATGCAGGAGTTCTCCGCTAGACGGATCGCCCAGCTCGAGCGCGAGGATCTCTGCGGCTACATCTTTAAGAAGGGCTCTCCCAGCTGCGGTCTTTATCGCGTTCGCGTCTACAACGACGTCGGCATGCCCGACCCGACCGGGCGCGGATTGTTCGCCCACGCCGTCACCTCCACATGGCCGTGGTTGCCCGTTGAAGAGGAGGGCCGTCTCTCGGACCCCGTATTGCGGGAAAATTTCGTCGAGCGAGTCTTCGCGTTCCGGCGGCTCAAGGATCTGTTTGCCTCCCGGTGGACTCCTCAGGACCTGGTCGCCTTCCACACCGCCCATAAGCTCCAGCTGCTGGCCCATTCGCCGGTGCTCCACCGCGAGATGGGGCGGCTCGTCGGACAGGCTGGTTCGCTACCTCGCGGCGACTTGCAGGATGCCTACACGCTGAAGTTCATGGGTGCCCTGGAAGCCAAGGCCACTCGGGCCAAGCACACGAACGTGCTGGAGCACGCGCTCGGGCATTTCAAGAAGCTCTTGACGGCCGACGCGCGCTCACTGATGGTCGAAGCGATCAACGATTACCACAACGAGCTCCTTCCCCTGGTCGTGCCCGTAACCCTGCTGAGTCACCACGTCCGTCTCCTCGACGTGGGGTATCTGGGTGGTCAGACCTACCTGGAGCCCCACCCCAAGGAGCTGATGCTTCGCAACCACGTGTGAGTCGATCCCGAGGATCGGACCACGCAGGTGGGGAAACTTGCCCGTGATCTCCCCAGAGTGTCGCCGTCGACATCCTTACGGTGGGATCGAGCTCGGCCGCACCGCAACGATGCCCTGACCTGACGAGCGTCTGAGGCGGTCGCGGGTGGCCAGCGCGGTCGCCAACGCCAGCAGCCACAGTCCCCCCAACGCCCAGCCGGCGAGCACGTCGGTGAGCCAATGGGCGCCGAGATAGAGGCGAGACACGCCGACGATTCCTGCGAGGATGAAGGCAACCGACCACGCCACCACCTTTTGCGTCCAAGTCGCCTCAGAGCCGGCGATCAGCGCCGCAAGGATCCCGTATACCGCGACGGCTTGAGCTGCGTGCCCGGATGGGAATGCAGATCCCCCGAAATAGCCGATCATCTGCTGCACCGGGGGCCGGGGACGATCGACGACGGCCTTGACGCCGTCCGACAGTCCAGCTGCGCCCGCGTATGCGGCCAGCAACACGATCCCTGGACGCAAAGTATGCGCGCGGAGCCACCAGATCGCCCCGATGATCAGCGCCAGCGGCACCAGCACCTTGGCACTGCCGAGGGTCGTGGTCGCCCTCACGACGGTCGTGAGCCATGGTTCCCGATGGGCGACGAAGAAACGCTCTACGGGCGCATCGACCAACACAAGGTCATCGTGAGCCAGGACGTCCTGAACGACGATGCCTAACGCCCATCCCGTTACGCCGATAAACAGGATCTCGATGGTGAGTGCGAGGCCAAGCGCTCCGCCAGGATGGAAGCGGCGCGTCAAGAAGCGCAGTTGGGTGTCGTATTGCTCCCGCAGACCCTTTATCCATTCGCGCTCGAATTGTCTGGCGATGAAAGCTCTCGTTTGCTCGGCGTGGTTCTTCAGCCATCTGATGCAAAGGACAACCGCCGCTGCAAGCACGAACGCAAAGAGCAACAGCAGGCTGGCGCGGCCCGCCACATGTTCGACTGCACGCCATCCCCTGCCCGCTGCAAAACCGGCCAGTACCAAGCCGGTCGCCCAGATCGTTCCCCCAGCAACGTTATAAGCGGCAAAGGTTGGATAGTGCATCCCTGACATACCCGCAAGGCCGGGAACGAGAACCCGCAATGCAGTGGTGAACCTGCCCAGGAAAACCGCCTTGCCGCCCTTACGGCCCACGTATCCCTCCGCCTTGTCGAGGTGCTCGTCCTTGACAAAGCGCCCTACGGTGCCGTTCAGGATCTTTCGACCCCACTTCCTGCCGACCAGGTATCCGATGCTGTCGCCGACGACGGCTCCCGAGACGGCAGCAACGATGACCCAGATCAGAGGAGCGCGGTGCTCATAAGCAAGGACGCCGCCAAGCAGGACTGCTATCTCTCCAGGAAAGAGGAACCCTACGAAGGCCGACGATTCGAGAGCCGGCAGCGCAAAGACCGCTGCGATGACGAACCAGCCGTGCAGCCCAAGGAGCCAGTCGGTGACCACTCTCATCTAGGGTCTGACGGGCCGGCCCTCAAGCCTTCTCACCCCTGGTGCGAGCCGCATCCGACAACGCAGCACGGTCTCCCCTACCGCTCGCACACGGACGCTCGAGCGAGAGAACGATCCGCCCGCGGTGACCTTCAGGAGGATGCCCGGAGGCGCGCCGACGGATCCGGAAGGGGCGTCAGGATGTCCCCCAGCTTGTCGCGCAGGTATTCGTAATCCGGTGGCAGAGAAAGCCGCATACCGAGCGTTTCGAGATCTTCGTCGGCGGTGAAACCCGGACCGAGGGTTGCGATCTCGAACAGAACGCCCGACGGCTCCCGGAAGTAGATCGACCGGAAGTAGTACCGGTCGATGATCGGAGTGGGGGAGGCACCTGCCGCGCTGACCCGTTCGCGCCATGCCTCATGGTCGTCCATCTCGGAAGCCCACGCGACGTGATGCACCGTTCCTGCTCCACTCTGCGGACGCGCGGAGGGAGCCTCGTCGAATCGATAGAACCCTTGGCGCCGCTCGCCACGAGCAAGCCACGAGGCGTCACTTTCGACCTTGAAACCGAGACCACCCTCCAGGAAGGAAGCGCTCTGCTCCGGGGAGCTGCTATAGGCGCGCACCCCATCGAAGCCTGAGATCGCGCAGGCTTCTGGTATCTCCGGATGCTCTGGCTGGAGAGGGTCGTTCCCCGAATGGTCGATCACGAGCTCGAGGTCGAGCCCTTCCCTGTCCGAGAACAACAATCCGCCTTCCGTCGGGCTGGATTCGATACCTGCATGCTGCAGGCGACGCTGCCAAAACTCCACGGCATCTGCGGAGGGGACCCGGAACGCGACGCGGTGAACCATCCCATTTCCCGCCCGTCCCCGCGGTGACCCGGGATATTCGAAGAAGGTGATGTCGGATCCAGCGCTGCCGCGCTTGTCTGCGTAGAAGAGGTGATAGACGGTGGGATCGTCTTGATTGACGGTTTTCTTTACGAGACGCAGACCCAGGAGACCAGCGTAGAACTCCACGTTCTGCGGAGCATCTCCCGTTATCGCAGTGACGTGATGGATCCCCTCGAGCTTCACTCGCCCTCCCCGCAGCTAGGTCTTTCTCCGCCCAACGCCCTCCATCATCGGCCATGCGGAGCCCCGCACCGCCCCCCTTCCCCAAGGCAACCTGGGCCCAGGCAGGCATCGAGGCCGATCGCGCCGTGCAGAACTGGGATATAGCCGGGTGGCTACGGCCGGGCCTGCCGCATTTATCCCCCGAGTCGTGCACGGATCCGCTCGAGCGTCTCGTGCGTTGCGCCACCCGCCAGCAGATAGCTCTCCACCGAGCCGTACCGCCGCTCCAATTCCTCGAGCACGCCCACCATCGCTTCGGCCGGTGTTCGGCTTCGCCGCTCCCTGATGCGACGCTCCGTTTCGGTCTCGGCCATCTCGATCCATTCCGCGGCCTCATCACGCAGGTTGGCCTCGCTCAGGGCGTAGTCGGTGGCTACATCGGCGACAGACACTCCAGCCACTCGGAGCACGAGAGCCGAGACCAGCCCGGTCCGATCTTTGCCGCCAACACAATGGATCACCACGGTCCCATCGGGAGCATCGGCTATCGAGTGAATGGCCTCGGCGAATCTAGGCCGGAAGCGTTCGAGGAACTCCAGATAGGTCGACCGGGTCGCGACGACAACATCTTGGGCAGCGTCACTTATCGCGTCGATCTCTTGCCAGTGATCGGAATCGAGTTCGGGGAGCACCGGCACATGCACGACATCTATAGGCAGATCGCGTGGTGGATCTTGGGCAAGCTCACTGTGAAAGCGCAGATCGATGATGCGCGAGACGCCGTAGGACAGCAGTTCTTCCCATCCGTCTTTCGTCAATTTGTGGATGCTGTCCGCGCGGAGGATCGCTTTCGATCTCGTCAGCCGATAGCCGTCGGTGGGCAATCCCCCGAGCTCACGCACGTTCAGGCAACCGTCCCAGAACACCGCGCGACCGTCCGCGCCCATTTCATCAGGTGCCCGCATGGATGGATCCGTCCTTTAGATCGTCGGGGGAGGTGGGATCGCAGATCTTAACGATCGCGGTCGCGCGTGCGTTGATGAGTGGAGCCCCATCGGCATATGAGAAGGTCCTCTACATGCCGGGTGGACGCAGGAAAGAGCGGATGCCGATGCTGTGGCTGGCTGCACTCGCTCTGGCCCTGGGGGCTGCCTGCTCATCAGCTTCTCCCCCCGCTAACGAACCTCGGCCGGTCGCGTCTGTAACACCACAGACCACAAAGCCGGCGACACCGCGGGCGAGATCCTCGGGCCCGACCTCTCCCGACGCCCTCTCACCATGCGGGGTTACGGCTCGGATCCCGCGCTGGCGTCACGTGGTGTGGATCGTCATGGAGAACAAGTCGTACGCAGAGATCGTGGGCAACGCGGCTGCCCCTTATGAGAATGCCCAGGCTGCAAAGTGCGGCCTGGCGACCGCCTACCACGGGGTCGCACATCCCAGCCTCCCGAATTACATCGCAATGACCTCCGGGTCCACCCAGGGCATCACCGATGACAACCCACCTTCTGCACACCCCCTCGCCGCGCCGAGCCTGTTCTCGCAACTGGGGTCGCATTGGAGCTCATTGCAAGAGTCCATGCCTTCGAATTGCGACCAGGCAAGCTCCGGTGAATATGCGGTCAAGCATGATCCCGCTGCCTACTTCACCGATCTCAGATCTGCTTGCCTCCGTCAGGACATCCCTCTGGGATCTCAGCCGGACCTCGCCAGCACCTTCACCTTCGTAACGCCGAATCTCTGCAACGACATGCACGACTGCTCGGTCTCCACCGGCGACGGCTGGCTGTCGACATTCCTTCCAAAGGTGCTCGACTCGGTTCAGTACCGAGCGGGAAACACCGCCGTCTTCGTCACCTTCGACGAAGACGATGGCTCCGCAGCCAACCATGTCCCGATGTTGGTGCTGGCTCCCTCGGTGCCGGCAGGCACTCGCTCGGCCGGTTCCTTCGACCATTACTCGTTACTCAGAACCACTGAAGAGATGCTTGGGCTGAAAAGACTGGGGGCGGCCGCCGGCGCGCCTTCGATGCGCTCCGCCTTTCACCTATGACCGGATAGAAGGTCCCCGACCCCATGGAGAGACCGAGCGCGTCCAGCTCAGACTTCGACCCGTACGGCAAGCTCGTGACGCAGATGCGAGAGCGCGTCCCTGATGCGGCTCTTGGCCGTTCCTTCGGGTATCCCGAGCTCGAGTGCGACCTCTCGATAGGTAAACCCCATGTAGAAAGCGAGGAACAGCGTCTCCCTCAACTTCGGGCTGAGCGCTCTCACCGCCCGCCGTACCTCGGCACCGGTGTCGGCGTCGTGGATCGAGCCGGCCCCCGCGAGACCGCCGTCGGCTTCCAGAAGCTTGCCCGTAGTGCGGTCCCGGACCTCCTGCTTTCGGATCTGATCCACCGCTTTGTGATGGGCTACCCCCGCAAGGAAAGAGCGGAGGGAGCCGCGGGCCGGGTCGAATGCTTCGGGCCGGGTCCACAGCGCCACAAACGTGTCCTGGGCCACTTCTTCCGCTCGCGCCGGGTCCCGAAGAACTCTTCGAGCGATCCCCAAGACCCTTCCTCCGTGCTCGGCCACCACTTCCCGGAGCGCTGATTCCTCCCGCTCCCGTATCCGGCCGGCGATCTCCGCGTCGGGACCTTCCGACCACAGCGAGGCGCGCGCGGCACCAACGAGCGTCACTGCTGCTCTCCCTTCAGGCCGGAGCCGACCCATGCCTGGATCCGTCTGGCGGTGTCCGCGGCGAGACGGGCTGCGGCAAGGCGATCGACCTCCGGCGTTGCCGCCCACTCTGCGCAGATGGCGTCCATATAAGAAACGAGAGCGTCCAGGGTCGCCGACGCTTTGCGCCACTCGGAGTGGTTGTCCGGTGCGGGTTGGGCTCCCGTGAGCTCCGCCCGAGCGATGATGGCCGACATGTCCATGGGACTAAGGCTAGGGAGACAACAGAGCCGGGTCGATGCGAAACCTATGCATCTGGGCGCACGTCCGGCGGCGATCTAATGGACCCCTTCGTGCCGGAGACCGGACTGCGTATCTCGGAGGTATCTCTGCTGCTGGGCATACCCGTGCCCACGATCCGGTCTTGGGAGCGGAGATACGCCTTTCCGACCCCCTCCCGTACTCACGGAAGCCACCGACGCTACGGGATCGAGGAGATCGGGCAACTGCGGTCTCTGCGGGATGAGGTGGCCGCCGGTCGCGCCGCCGGCGATGCCGTCACGCAGATCCGCAAGCGCCGGTCGGATGACAGCCGAGGGCCAGCCGCCTGGACGCAGGCTCTTCTCGACGCCGCCATGAGGTTCGATGCCTTCGGCATCCGGTCGACGATCCAGGAGGCAACGATGGGCATCGGGATCGATCGGACCATCGAATCGGTTCTGCTTCCGGTCCTGCGTGAGATCGGCACCCGCTGGGAATCCGGACATTGCGATGTGGCCAACGAACACTTCGCGTCGCAGGAGATCCGCCGATGGCTATCGGGCCAGCTGGCGATCTCCGGGTCGAGAAAGCGAGAGCGTTCGGCAGTGCTTGCATGTGGACCCAAGGACCTGCATACGATCGGACTTGAAGGCTTCTACGTGATGCTCACGAGGCGAGGCTGGAACTGTCACTACCTCGGCGAGGTGACGCCGACTAGCTCTCTGCTGTCCGCCATCGAGCTGGTGCAACCGGATGCGATAGTTCTCGCCTCCCAACTAGGAACCAATCGGCTGGCGACCCTGAATAGCATCCGGGCGGCGTGGGATGCAGCGCCCGGGCGAGTGTTCTACGGGGGCCGCGCATTCATGTCGCCTCGCGCTCGACGGGGCGTCCCCGGTACCTACCTGGGCGAGGAGATGGTCAAGGCAGCAGCCCTGATCGAATCGTCTCTCGCAGGAAGGGAGCTGGCGGCACAACCTTGAAGCAAGCAGCGGCAAGAGAGAGCCTGTGGCGTCGACGAGGACGGGCAACCTCTAAGCTTCGCCAATCACCACGCCCCATCAACCCACCTGCCACCCAAGGAGGAACGCCATGGCGAGACCATTCGGACCTTCCGGCATCTTGAGGGTCGCTGCCGTCGGGCTCGCAGCGATCGCCATCGTTCGGGAGATCCGCAAATCGTCGTCGGACCGAGAATGGAAGGGAACGGTCGGACCCGTGCCCTACGACTTCCGTATTCCAACTCCGAAGCGGATCCGGGAAAGATATTGGAATCCCGACGATGACCGGGTACTCGTACCTCAGTTATTCGGGGTGGGGTGGACGATCAATGTGGGCCGCGTCGTGCGCCTGGTCCGCTCCCGGGGAGGGCAATGACATCGGGTCGGTCGCCACAGAATGGGCCTGACAATCTCCCGGCGGGAGTTCCTCGCCGGATGTGCCGTGCTTGCCGGCGGAGGCATTCTTGCGGTCACTCTGCGGGAGGGTTCTGAACCCGGGGCCCCCTCGCGCGCCATAGCCTTCGGCCAGACCTCGTTCGCCGGCCAACCACCCGTCTTCGATCGAGCGCAATTCGTTTCGGATGAATCCGCTCTTGATCGCCCCATCCAGCTGACCCACACGCTCTACAACTTCCACGACAACCCGGGCACGGACGAGGCCTGGCTTCTGTCTCGAGGTGTGACCCCCATCGTCAACTGCTTCGGCAGGCTGAAACAGTCGGATTACCCCGGCAATGCTGCGATCGCGGCCGGGGGATTCGATCCGCAGATCACCAAGTGGGCAGATGCCCTCGGGTCTCTCTCCGGCACCGTGCTTCTCCGGCCTCTGCGCGAAATGAATCATTCCTTCGCACCCTGGTACACCACGAATCAGAGCGAGTACATCGATGCCTGGCGGCACATACATGATCTGTTCTCTCACACCTCGAATGTTCGCTTCGTGTGGTGCCCGGCGACCGCAGGGGCCGCGTACGAGCCGTGGTACCCAGGGGACAACTACGTCGACGTCTGCGGTGTTGACGGCTACGCGCGAGTAGGCAACTGGCACAGCTTCCGCGACCTCTTCGCGCCGTTTTACTTCCGCTGCAACCCCAAGAACGGAACGCTTGCTCGAAAGCCGACCATGGTCTGCGAGACCAACGCCGAGGTGGCAGCTGACCAAGAGGCATACAACCGCGGCGCCTTCTTTGCGGGGATAGTTCCGGCCCTTAAGGGGAGCTTCCCGTTGATGTCTGGTCTGTGCGTGTGGATCGACGGGAACTACCCCGATATCGGTGCAGCGGGCTCACCGCAGTACATGGCCATGGCCCACGATGCGTACCTGAGCGCGACGACCTGAGCCCCCGGGCAATACAAAGCCGCGAAAAGCTGAGAGCAGCGGTTCCCCGTCGCACGGGCCGCGTACGCTGCCCGCGTGGATAGAGATAGGGTCTTCAGCGAACTGAACGAGCGGCAGCGCGAGTCGGTGCAAGCGGTCGGGGGGCCCGTGTGCATCCTCGCCGGGGCGGGCTCGGGAAAGACGACCACGATCACGCGCCGCATCGCGAACCAGGTGCTGACAAACACTTTCGAGCCCTCGGCGATCCTGGCAGTCACCTTCACGGATAAGGCCGCGGGAGAGATGCGGGCGCGCCTTACGGCTCTCGGGGTCGAAGGGATCAGAGCACGCACCTTCCACTCAGCCGCGCTTGGACAGTTGCGGTATTTCTCGAACGACCCGCCGCCACAGATCATGCCGTCCAAGGTCGTGGCCCTGCGCCAGATCGCCAACACGCTGCCCAAGCCCTACCGGTTCCGCCCCGCAGCCGATCTCGCCACCGAAGTCGAGTGGGCAAAGAACCGCCGCGTCCCACCGGATCTCTACCTCGGGTCGCTCGACGAGCACGAACCGCCCATCCCAGCAGACTTGATGGCCAGCGTTTATAAGCGCTACGAGCGCGGCAAGTCCGACCGGAACCTGATCGACTTCGAAGATCTGCTCGAACGCACGATCCAGATGTTCGATACCGACGAGGCCGCCCTCGAAGAGTTCAGCGCCCGCTATATGGCATTCACGGTCGACGAATACCAGGACGTCAATCTCCTTCAGGAAACGCTTCTTCGAACGTGGCTGGGCGAACGCGACCAGCTCTGCGTGGTCGGCGACGACTACCAGTCGATCTACGGGTTCACCGGAGCAACCCCGAGCTATCTGCTGGGGATGCCGGACCGTTTTGTAGGGACCAAGATCGTGCGGCTCGAGGACAACTACCGGTCCACGCCCCAGGTTCTAGCTATGGCCAATCGCCTCGTGCCCCGGCTCGGCGGCGCCAAGAAAATCTTGCGGGCAGTCAGAGGCGACGGGCCAGAGTGCACATTGCGAAGCTTCTCGGATCCAGCCGCGGAGATGACTTCTCTGATCGACCAGATGAAAGCGCTCCACCAACAAGGCGGCGCATATGAGGAGATGGCGATCCTGTACCGGTTGAACTTCCGTTCGGAGGACTACGAAGAGGCGCTTGCAGCGGAGGGCATCCCCTATCAGGTACGAGACGGCGCGTTCCTTAACCGGCAGACGGCGCGTCAGATGGTTGCATCGCTGCGAAGGAAGACATCCACCTCGGTCGCGGGGGAAGTTGGAAAGTTGGCGACGCGCGCGGGCTATCTCGAGGATCTGCCTGATGGTCTCGGCGAGCAAGAGATAACGCGCCAGAACGACCTTGGCCGCTTCATCCGCCTCTCTGAAGAATTCGATGATGGCACGCGTACTTGCGTGGACTTCGTAAGAGATATAGAGGGGCGCTTCGGTAGCGAAGGGGGCCGTGGCGTCAACCTCCTGACATACCACCGCGCCAAAGGGCTCGAATTCGAAGCTGTATTTCTTCCGCAGGTGCAAGACGGGGAGTTACCTTTCCGCCGCTCCAAATCGGAACAGGCCATCGCGGAAGAGAGGCGTCTTTTCTATGTGGGAATCACGCGCGCCAAGACGGCTCTGACTATCACGTGGGTCAACGATGGACGCCGGAAGGCAAGCGCCTTTGTAGGCGAGTTGCGAGAGGCGGGGGCGCGGACAACCGGAAAGACGATCCCGCCAGCACCCAGCGAAACATCGCCCAGCCCCATCCTCGGCGCCCTCAAGGAATGGCGGAGACAGCGCTCCAAGGTGGACTCGGTGCCCGCCTTCATCGTCTTCCACGATGCCACTCTGGAGGAGATCGCCGAGCAACAGCCGGTCTGCCTGGAAGACCTGGCAGCCATCCCGGGGATCGGTCCCACAAAGCTCGAGCGCTACGGCAGCGAGGTGCTGATGGTTCTCCACTCACATACGGAGGCCGCACCGAAGCGCTAGAACCTGCCCCTACACTCGGCTCCCGTGGAGAACGAGGGTGCATCTGCCGATCCCGAACAAAGTGCTCTCGAGACCTGTGAGGACACACCACAGGAAGCGATGCGCTTGATCGCAGCAACGAAGGGGCTCGAGGTTCCGTTGAGGCTGATCGGTGGAACCGCTATCTGGTTCCGCTGCCCCAGCGCCCGCCGCACTTCCCTAGCGCGAAGCTACGGCGACATCGACTTTGTCTCGATCTCCAAGAACAATGGCGCGCTCTCACGTTTCTTCGAAGGCCACGGCTACGAGCCCGACAAACTCTTCAACGCGCTACACGGCGCTCAACGATTGAACTTCACCGATCCACTGCGGGGCCGCCCCGTAGATGTTCTGCTCGATCGCTTCGTGATGTGCCACACCCTGGAGCTAAAGAAGCGTCTCACGCTCGACGACACCACGATCCCCGTTACCGATCTGTTGCTCACGAAGGCGCAGGTCATCCAGCTCAATGAGAAAGACGTCAAGGACATCGTCGCCCTGCTGTTGGACCATGCCGTCGCCGTGGGAGGGATCGATTTAGATCGGATTGCGGAAGCTACGCACAACGACTGGGGCCTTGAGCACACCTTGCGAAAAACGCTTCTCGAAGTCCAGGAAGCCCTCGCGGGGATCGCATTGGATGAGGCGGAGGCGGTGTTGGTCGGCGGGCGCATCGGTGCGATCGTTGAAACTCTCGACATCGCTCCGAAGTCCCCCCGCTGGCGCATGCGAGCGCGCGTGGGTGAACGCCTCCGGTGGTACGAAGAACCGGAGGAAGCCAGACGCTGAGAGGCCTCCCGGGTCAGTCCGGCGGCAACTCCTGATACACGAGGTCGAGATCGATTCCCTGGCTGTGCCGGACCGCTCTGGCGACGTAGTAGACGACGAGACCGACAGCCGCAGTCGCCAGCATGAACACAGGCACGTACCACCAATGCTGGGACACCCCGATGGCCAGCGGGGGGTACTTCAAGGTTTCCCAAACCAGGAAGACCATCACGATGAAGGACAGCGGCGAGACGATCTTGAGCAGCGGGATTCCGGCAACGTTGATGTTCGCCGGAGACGCCTGATAAAGGTCCGGGCGGCGCTCCGGGAACATGAATGCGGCGATGCAAACGATCCATACGCAGACCACTCCGGCAAGCACACCGAGAGCGAGCCATGTTGCGAAGGTCGTCGCGACGACGCTCCAGATCAACATCACGGTAACGAGACCCATCACGAGCAGGATGGCGGGAACCGGCGAATGAGTATTCTCGTTAACTTCGGCCAGCTTCTCGGGCAGCAATCTATCGAAGGCCCAGGCGAACACCGTGCGGACGGGCATGAATACGTTGCCGACCATCGCGGGGAGACTCCAGAACAGGAACGAGCCAACGATCAGCACCGTTAGGAATTTGTTATTGATCACCAGCGACGCCAGGAAGTGGTACCAGGGCCCGGTCGGTATCTTGTACGCCGCGTTGCCGGCAGTGTTCACTGCCGACATGAACGCGTAGCTTGCAGTCTTGTAGATCAGCAGCACGCCCAATGAGATGAAGACGGTGTCCCAGATCAAGGCGCCGAACATGATCGACATCTGCCGGTTCCGGTTCGAGGCACTCTTCAGCTCTCCGGCAAGATAGACACTCCACCAGTTCCACATCATGAACACCATGATCACGAAGATCGCGGGGATGGTGCTCGAGCCCTTTCCGGGAAGCGGCGAAGTGGCGATCTGGCCCCTTGCTGCGGCGATAACCCGGTGATAAGCGTCGCTTCCCCCTCCGAACCGAGCCGACAGAGCGTTGAAGTTGCTCTGGAACGCGCCGGACGATCCGAAGATCAACACCACGAACGCAATGAAAGTGCCTATCGAGGCGATGATCCAAAAGACGTTCTGCCACCTCAGCGTTCGCTTGGTCCCCGAGATGAGGATCCAGGTCATCAACGCGATCATGAAGAAGCCGCCAAGGAAGATCCACACCTTCTCCGTCTGAAACTTCGTGCCCCAATCGATGAGAGTCGAGTTGTGGAAGAAGATCCCGAGGGTCGCCAGGATCGGCCCCAGCGCAAACACGGGAAAGTAGCGGGCCCAGAAGGTGGCGCCGATCATGGCGGAAAAGGCCGCTCCGAAATTAGAGACGATGGCCAACGGAGGGACAAGGATCCTGCTGACCCACACGTAGTCCCCTCCGGTGCGCGGCATGCTCGAAGAGAGCAGAGCCATCATGATCAGCACGGGGATATTCAGCAGGAATGCGATCAGCGTGGCGGTCACCAGATCTGCCCCCGGAAAGACCGATAGGGCAAAGAAGACGCCCCATGCCAGCGTGGCTCCTACGGGGGCCGAGAAGACCGCATTGAAGATGGTGGCGTCCAGCGCCGACGCCTCTCGGACCAGACCCGTGCTCTTCCGGACGAAGATCTGCCGAGGGCCGCCTGGTGCCCCCTCGATGCCGTCGCTAGTGGCCATCCCTCCTCCTGACTCGCCAGACTTGGGGGCAGTTATAGCAACATCGAACATACAAGGCAACCTAATTCTGTGCGATTTCGGCCCTGATTGCGTGCTAACGTGTGCGACCAACCCAAGGCATCGATCAACGGAGGCGACGGATGCTCGCGGTGGACAGGCGCCATCGCATTCTCGAGAGGGTCGCGGAGGAGCAGACGATCCACGTCCCGGAGCTGGCGCTGGAGTTCGCAGTCTCCGAGATGACCATCCGCCGCGACATCGGGCGCCTCGAACGCGACGGCTTCCTCCGCCGGACCTACGGAGGAGCCACGGCCCACGTGACGAAATCCCTCGAGCTTGCTTTCAATGCCCGCGCCCTCCAGAACGCCGCGGTCAAAAGGGTGATAGGTATGGCAGCCGCACGGCTCCTCGAGGGGGCAACGACGATGTTCGTGGGGATCGGCACAACAACCGAACAGATGGCCATGTTTCTGGCGCCTCGGCCGGAACGCATGGTTATCACGAGCTCCCTTCCCGTGGCGAGCCTGCTGGGTACCCGGCGCGGCCGGGTGGTGGTGCTGGGGGGCACGGTCCGCCGCGACGAGCTCTCCTGCATAGGCCCCATCGCGGCTGCCACGGTTCAGCATTACCACCCACAGGTGGCCGTTCTGGGCGTTGCGGGGATCTCTGCTCGATTCGGGATCACGGAACTCGATGACGAAGCCGCCGAGATCAACCGGTTGATGATCGAGAACAGCGACGCCTTGGTCGTTCTCGCTGATGGTTCGAAATTCGGCACCGCGGCGGTGGCAACCGTTCACCCCACGAAAACGATCCGCACACTGGTGACCGATGCAAGCGCACCCGATGAAGAGGTCGCCGCCCTCCGCGCCGAGGGGGTGGAGGTAATGATCGCCCAGCCGGGGATCGGAGGAATGGAGCTGTCGGGAGCCTCCGACGAAGGACCTCCGTTGCGATCGGTCCCGACGGATGGCGGCGGCTGATGGAAAGCCTGGAGACCTTGTTCGGAAAGCACAAGCCGCTCATCGCGATGTGCCACCTGAAGGGCCTCCCGGGGAGGCCGCGCCACGACAAGCCGAGTGGGATGACGGGCATCGTGCACGATCTCGGGACCGACGTGAGTGCGCTGCAGGAGGCCGGGGTCGACGGGCTCTTGTTCTGCAACGAGAACGACATCCCCTACGAGCTCGAGGTAGGCATCGAGGCCGCGGCAGCCATGGCGGCTGCGATCGGCGAGCTCCGGGACGACATCGTGGTGCCATTCGGCGTCGACCTGTTGTGGGACGCAAAAGCGGCTGTGGCGGTGGGGCGGGCCACCGGCGCCGCTTTCGTCCGAGAGGTGCTGACCGGGGTCTTCGAAAGCGACATGGGCCTGCTCGCCCCAGACTTCGGCAGCCTCGCCGCCTATCGCAGGGACATCGGCGCGGACGACATCGCTCTGTTCTGCAACATCACTCCCGAATTCAGCAAGTCTGTCAGCGGCCGCAGTGTGGCGGATCGGGCACGGGGGGCCGCCTACATGGGCGTCGATGCCCTGTTGATCAGTGGCCCCGCGGCGGGCGTGGGACCGGAGACCTCGGACCTCGAAGAAGCCAAGGCGGCCGCTCCCACCGTTCCCGTGATCGCCAATACCGGGGTGACCCACGAGAGTGTCGGATCGATCCTGGAGTTGGTTGACGGGGTCATAGTGGGCACCGCCCTGAAGGTCGATGGGAACACCTGGAACGCGGTCGACCCGGACCGTGCGGCAAAGATGATGGAGATCGTCCGCTCGGTTCGCGAAAGCCCCGGGATCCACGAAAGCCCCGGCGGCCGCTGACCGGTGCCCCGCCGGACCCGGGTCTATTTCGCCACGGATCTCCACGGATCAGAGAAATGCTTTCGGAAGTTCCTGAACGGCGGAACCGCCTACAAAGCCGACGTCATGATCCTGGGCGGAGACATCGGGGGCAAGGCCATCCAAGCGATCGTCGCCCGCTCCGACGGCACGTTCGCCTGCAATTTTCGCGGGCGCGATTACCTGCTCGAGGACGGCGAGGAGCTGAGGGCCCTGGAGCAGCTCATCTCGGACCATGGCTACTACCCCGCGCGGCTGGATCCCGGAGAGCTCGAAGCGCGGGTCGAGGACGGCTCTATCGATGACATCCTGATCGGGCTGATGACCGAGCGGCTCGGGCGCTGGCTCCTCCTCGCGGAAGAGCGGCTCAAACCGGCGGGACTGGACATCTTCTGGATGCTCGGAAACGACGATCCGCCCCAGCTGGCGGCGCTCCTAGATGACGCGCCGTGGGGACACCAAGCAGAAGACAACGTCTTTGCGCTCGACGATGATGGGCATGAATTAGCCTCCTACGGCTACTCCAACCTCACCCCCTGGGACAGCTACCGAGAGATGACCGAAGACGATCTGCTCGCGCACCTCACCCGGCTTTGCGATCGGCTCGAAGATCCCGCCAGGTCCATTTTCAACTTTCACGTCCCTCCTTATGGCACCCGTCTGGATGAAGCCCCCGTGCTGGACTCGGACCTGCGTGTCCAAACTACGGTGGGACAAGTCAAGATGGCGGCCGTGGGAAGCACAGCGGTCAAGGAAATCATCGAACGCCTGCAGCCGATGGCCAGCCTCCACGGCCACGTGCACGAATCTGCCGGCTTTCGGCGGATCGGACGGACCATCGCACTCAATCCTGGAAGCGACTACAGCACCGGGGCGCTGAACGGCGTCCTGATCACCATGGAGAAGGACAAGGTAAAGGCCCATCAATTCGTTCGCGGATGATTAGGACCGCGACGGCGGAGGAGCGGATCGAGGATCTTCCTCTTTGACAGTTGATGCGGGGCCACTTCTGATAGCGCTCGACGTCGGAACGACCGGAGCGCGCGCGGCGGCGGTCGACCTTGAAGGCCGGATCGTCGCCGAGCAGCGGCGCCCTTACGAGACCCACAGTCCGCATCGGGGGTGGGCGGAGCAAGACCCGCGGGATTGGGCGGAAGGTGCCGCACAAGCGTTGACCGGATTGGTTGCAGGCTTGCGGTGGCCGGAAGCCGTCATCGGGATCGGCCTTACGGGCCAGTGTCCCTCGGTGGCTCCCTACAACAAGGCCGGCGAGCCCGTGGGCCCGGGCCTCATCTATCGTGACAACCGCGCCGTCGAAGAGGCTGCCGCGATCCGCGATCGGATCGGGCTGCAAGAGCTCCACCGGCGAACCGGGCATCCTTCGGAAGCGTTTCATATCGGGCCCAAGGTCCTGTGGCTGCGTCGGCACGAACCGCAGCTGTTTGCTTCTGCTTCGGTGATGCTGCAGCCACGGGACGCTGTCCTGCTGCGCATAGGCAAGCGGATCGCGACGGACCAGAGCCACGCGAACGCCACCCTGTTCTTCGATCTGAAACAACGGCGATGGGCGGAAGACCTGATGCAAGCCTTCGAGCTGGATCCCGCATTATTCCCGGAAGCCTTACCGTCGTGGGAGATCGCGGCGGAGTTGCCGTCCGACATAGCGTCGGAGACCGGTTTGCGAGAGGGCATCCCGATAGTGATCGGGGCAGGCGATAGCCAATGCGTCGCCTTCGGCGCTGGTGTTGTCGACCCTGGGCCAATAAGCGAGATGGCCGGAGCATCGTCGTGCCTCAACTCCGCAGTGACCGAACCTGCAAAGGACGTGCGGATAACTCATTACAACCACGTGGTGCCGGACCGATACACGACCGAGCTCGGACTAAACACCACGGGAGCATCGATCGAGTGGGCGGTGGGCCGCCTCGGCTATTCCGGCTACGACGAGCTCAGCGCGGACATAGACCTCTACCGGCGGCAGGTGATCGAGAAGGGCCAGGACGACCCGCTGGGGATCGCCCCCCTCTATTTTCCGAACCTGGGCGATGGGGAACGCGACGACCCCACCACGCGGGGGGCCCTGTTGTGGTTGTCGGACCGTCATCCCCGGGCCGCGCTGGCCTACGCGATCGCCGAAGGAGTGTCCCTCGGAGTGCGCGAATGCGTCATGACTCTGCATCGGGCGGGTTCGCCTCTCGAGGAGTTGAGGGTCGCAGGCGGAGGAGCGCATCTCGACGTGCTGGGCCAGATCAAGGCCGATGCTCTTGGTCTTCCCGTGCTGCACATGGAAGCAGACACTGCCGCAGTCGGAACGGCTCTGCTCGCCGGCGCCGCTGCCGGTGTCGGCGAGGAGGCGCGTGCGGCGATCTCCTCGATCGTCTCGCGTGCGCGGACGTTTCATGCCGACCCCGCGGCATCCGAAACGCTGCGCGTCCGTGCCGGGCACTTCACCGAGCTGATATCCAGCCGCGCGCTGCACGTCGGCCCTCATCGATGAGCCCTACTCCTTACACATTGGGGATCAACACGTCGTTCGCGGTGAAACGGTGGCCCGAACCGGAGCGGTGGGCGTCTCTGGTGGAGGGGTTAGGAGTGAACCTTGTCCAACACACGTTCGATCTTGCCGATCTCGACGGCCCGACCGAGTACATCGAGGCTCAGGCCGGTTCGGTCCGTGACGCATGCCGGAGTCGTGGACTCCGCCTCCACTCCACCTTCACAGGGCTTGCCGCGTATTCGTCGAACCTCTTGCTCCACCCGGATCAGCTCGTCCGGGAGCGGGCAGAGGATTGGTACCGGCGCGCCATCGATTTCTCGGCGTGGGCGGGTGCCGCAAGCACCGGCGGCCACCTGGGCGCCTTCAGCATCAGCGATTGGCAGGATCAAACGCGCCGGGAGTCACTTACCAGGGACCTGGAAAGGAGCCTGATGCGGCTGACCGAACACGCCAAGAGGCAGGGTCTCCGCTCTCTGCTCGTCGAGAACATGGCCGCGGCCAGGGAGCCGTCAACGATGGAATGGATGACCACGCTTATCGGCCCCGGCGACGAGGACAGCGTGCCCGTCACGCTGTGTCTCGACGTTGGTCATCAATGCGTTCCGGGAAGCGAGGGGGCAGAGCGCGACCCCTACGAATGGCTTCGGCGTCTCGGATCCGTGGCCGAGGTGATCCACCTGCAGCAGACCGACGAGAACGCCGACCACCATTGGGCGTTCACCGAAGAAACGGCCGCCCTGGGTCGGATCAGAGCGGACGATGTGATGGCCGCACTGATTGCATCAGGCGTGAGAGAGGTTGCTCTGGTGCTGGAGGTAGTTCCAGCCTTCGAAGCGGATGACGACACCGTGATGAGGGACATCAGGACATCGATCGACTATTGGCGGCAGGCTATCGAACGTTACTCGTAGTGATCTGACGGAGGGATTGAAGGGCCGATGAGCCGGTGGGTTCCCGCACTCTTTCAGCAGACTTTCAGCTGCCCTAGAGGATGGTGGAAGGGGGGATGGAGGTGTCGCCGCCAGATCAACCATCGGCCTAGGCTGACCTCCGAGGGAACGGGATGTGGATCGTGCTGCCATGAGGATCTTGGTTATCGAAGATGAAAGGCTCCTAGCGACCGCATTGAAGCGGGGGCTCGAAGCCGAGGGTGCCTCTGTAGACGTTGCTCTCACCGGAACCGACGGGCTGTGGATGGCTCAGGAAAATCCGTACGACGCAGTTGTTGCCGACATCATGTTGCCGGGGGTCAACGGCTTTCAGATCTGCAGAGAGCTGCGCACGGAAGGCAACTGGACGCCGATCCTCATGTTGACCGCGAAGGATGGTGAGTTGGACGAGGCGGAGGCCCTGGACGTGGGGGCCGACGACTACCTCACCAAGCCATTCTCTTACGTCGTGCTCCGTGCACGGCTCCGGGCCTTGATGCGCCGGGGCGCCAGGGAGCGGCCCCCCGTGCTTGCGGCCGGAGACCTGACCGTGGATCCCGCCACCCGTCGCTGCCGGAGGGCAGGCAACGAGATCGAGTTGACGGCAAGGGAATTCTCCGTCTTGGAATACCTGATGCGCCGGGTCGGAGAGGTCGTGTCCAAGCGCGAGGTCCTGGATCACGTCTGGGACTATGACTTCGAAGGTGACGCGAACATCGTCGAGGTCTATGTGCGCTACCTGCGCAACAAGGTCGACCGGCCGTTCGGACGCAATGCGATTGAGACGGTCCGCGGGAGTGGATATCGGTTGGCGCCTGGTGGATAGACACCTCCGGCAACTCCTCATCCCGTTTGGGAGCGTCAGGATGCGGACAACCATTGCCTCCGCGCTGGTCGTGGCGTGCACGTTGGCGATCGGCGGTGTTGCCTTCGTTGCGTTGTTGAAGTCTTCACTCACAAGCACTGTTCAGGACACCGCTCAACAGCGCGCCGCCGAAGTCTCCTTCGCGCTCCAGTCGGGGGCCACCCCGCGCCAGGTGGAGAACCCTGCAGAAGAGGAGGTCCTCGTTCAGATCGTGGACGCTCGTGGTTCGCTCCTGGGAAACTCGGATCCGAAACTCGATCACACCATCCGATCTCCGCACCCGGGCGAAGCCATCACTATCCATCACATCCCGATCGCTGACGGAATCCATTCATTCCGAGTCGTCGAGAAAGATGCCAACACCGCTGGCGGCCTAGTCCACGTCATAGTTGGTGCCTCGCTCGAACACGTGAACGAGAGCACCCGAGCAGTGACTCGGATGCTCCTGTTCGGGGTGCCTGGGCTTCTGGGGCTGGTCGTCTTGACAACCTGGCTTTTCACAGGACGAGCGCTCCGGCCTGTCGAATCGGTTCGGCGTGAGGTGGCAGCCATCCAAGCTCACGATCTGGACGGGCGCGTCCAGGTTCCCGAGACCCGTGACGAGATCTCCCGACTTGCGGTCACCATGAACGAGATGCTGCAGCGGCTTGCAGATTCCTCGCTTCGACAGCGGCGCTTCATCTCCGACGCGTCGCACGAGCTGCGGAGTCCACTCACCACCATCCGCCACCACGCAGAGATCGGTGCAGAGCACCCAAAGATCACCAGCGTGCCCGAAATGGCGAACGTCATATTGACCGAGGAACAACGTTTGGAGAGTCTCGTGGACGATCTTCTGGTTCTTGCGCGCGCCGATGAGAACACGCTGGCTACCATTCGCCAAACGATCGACCTCGACGATCTTGTCTTTGAAGAGGCAGCGCGATTGCGTGCAACATCCGAGCTTCGGATCGATACCACGAGGGTTTCCCCCGCAAAGGTCGAAGGTGATAGCAGTTCCCTGCGTCGCGCCTTGCGGAATGTGGCGGACAATGCCAGCCGACACGCCCGCACCCGTGTCGTCTTTGAAGTCTCGAGCGAAGGAGGCGTGGCCAAGATCTCCGTCCTCGATGACGGGCCCGGTGTTCCTAAGGGAGACCGGCTCCGCATCTTCGAACGCTTCACTCGGTTGGGAGACGCACGTGACCGGGATTCGGGTGGAAGCGGACTCGGGCTGTCGATCGCCAGCGAGATCATGACCGCGCATGATGGGTGCGTGACTGTCGGTGACGGGCCCGGAACCGGGGCCCGGTTTGAGATGCACCTTCCCGCAGCGGAGACAACCTAGGATCAACAACGCTTGCTACCAGATGTGCTGGTCCGGATCCCCGCCATCCGCTTCCAACTAGACACCTTCTCCGGTGCAGGTGTAACGTCATCCTTCCCATCCGGCCCAAGGAGGATCAGATGGCAGCAGGTGACGAGGTAAGCCTGAATCCCCAGCCGATACCACCCGGGCGAGAGGCTGTCTATCGTGCAGTCAGCCAGCTCGCGCTATCGGCGTTGTACGAGTCTGACGGCATCACAGGAAGCGCAAACCCCAACAGCCCAGGCGGGCCCCACATGAGAGACCTCGCAACGGCCCTGGCTATCTCTCAAGCGGCCACGCTGCTGTCGGACCAATCGCAGCGCGCCGAGGTACAGCAGCTCGCTTCGAAGCTCGCCGGAGAGGCCGCGCAGCAACTGGGGTAACCACGTGGGGCTGAGAGCCGGTTGCCGCCTTAGTGACGCCGTTCGTGGCTGGTCCGGATGCGCCTAACGCGCAAAGGACGAGTGATCCTTGCGCTGGCTGCGACCGCCGTCACCCTCTCCACGGTTTGGGCCGTAGTCGCGGCGATCCATCCGTCGCGGAAGGCCACCCTCGCCTCGAGCACGATCTGCAACGATCTATCAGCACTCCAAAGTGGATACCGGACCCCGGCGCTGATCAGACTTCACACGCGCCTAACAGGGCGCGTCCAGACGTTCACCGCCCAAGGCGATACCAGAACGGCTACAAATCTTCGCAACACTGTTAACGCGATCGACGGGCTGAAAATGGCTCTTGAGAACAAGGGCAGCATCCCCAAAGCACGCGCACGCCTGCAACACGCGTTAACGATCCTCCATGCCTGCCCCGACCGGCGGCGCCAGCCTGTAGCCGCATCCTCGCCCAAGACGGCGTCTCTGTCCGCCTCGGACCGGTTCGCTAGAACCCTCGGCAAGGGCCCTATCAAGCATGTTGTTTTTATCGTCAAAGAAAACCGGACCTTCGACAACTTCTTCGGACGTTATCCGGGAGCCGATGGAACCCGCACGGCCCTTGCTCTTGCCAACGGCAAGACCAAGAAGGTGCAGCTCCACGCAGCGGTGGATGTACAACCGCATGACCTCAGTCACGCGTTCATCTCCGGTATGAAATCGATAGATGGGGGCCGGATGGACGGATTCAACACGACGATCGGAGGGAAAGACTTTTCGGGCTATTCAGAGTTCTCGCGCAGCACTCTGTCCCGCTATTACAAATATGCGGACCGCTTCGTGTTGGCCGACCACTTCTTTACGTCGATGTACGGCCCCACGAGCCCGGAACATCTCTATACCGTAGCTGCGCAATCGAAAGGGATTGTGGACAATCCGCAGCACTCGTCGACTCCTAAACGCTTTTGCGACGACCCTACCGAGACGGGATCTCATTTCGTTTCGGGGATCAACGCTGCCACCGCCCGGAGGATCATGAGATGGGAAGAGAACATCCAAGTCAACTTCCCCGTAAACCTCTATAAGATCGCGCACTACTGGAAGCGGATGCGGATGTGCTTCAACATCAAGATCCTGCCCGACGAGCTGAACGCAGCCGGAGTGTCGTGGAAGTACTACGCCGACCCCGACAACTACCAGAACATCATGGAGGCCATCAAGCACGTCCGCTATGGCCGGGATTGGAGCAAGGTCCAGCTCCCCGGACAGTTCTTATCTGATTTGGAGCATCACCAGATGCCGCAGGTGTCCTGGATCAATCCTCCCTGGCACTTCAGCGAGCATCCCGGCAGCGGAAATAGTGTTTGCGCCGGGGAAAATTGGACAGTTGAGTACCTGAACGCCATCCAGAAGAGCCCCTACTGGAAGAACACCGCGGTGGTGATCGTGTGGGATGACTTCGGAGGTTTCTACGATCATGTGATCCCGCCCCACTACGACATCATGGGAACAGGACCCCGCACCCCGGCTTTGATCATCAGCCCGTGGACACGCTCCGGAAGCAATCCTCTCGGAGGCGCGATCGATCATCACACTTACGAGTTCTCATCCGTGTTGCGGTTCATCGAAGACATCTTTGGGCTGCCGGCGATGACGAAGAGGGACGCCCACGCCGACCCCCTCGCGGGGGCCTTTGACTTCAGTCGGCCGGATCGGAAGACCTTGATACTCCCGTACCGGAAGGGCTGCCCCTATGGAACGTCCTTTCCGTAGAGAGTCGCTCCCCCTCCCCACGGGGCTCTAGAGTCGACAGAGCGGCCGAGACCGACCTTAGGGTCAGAGCGGAGACGACCTGTCCAACTTGCACCAGGAAAGATCGCCGGAGATCGTGGTCTTGGGCGGAGGCTTCGTCGGCCTCTATACCTGCCTCGGCCTGGAAAAGAAGCTGGCAACCAAGGACGCGGCGATAAGCCTGATCAATCCCGAGAGCTTCATGGCTTATCAACCCTTCCTACCGGAAGCGGCCTCCGGCAACATCGAGCCACGACACGTCGTCGTACCGCTTAGAACCGTGCTCGGAAGGACGAGGCTGGTAACGGCGACAGCGTCTCAAGTCGACCATCCTCGCCATGTCGTCACGGTGCAGCCCTCCGAGGGCGAACCCTATGAGGTGCGCTACGACGTTCTTGTGGTGGCGCTGGGCTCGGTGTCGCGGGTACTGCCCGTGCCCGGACTTGCCGAGAACGGCGTGGGATTCAAGACTGTCGCCGAGGCCATCTTCCTGCGTAATCAGGTGCTGGAGTGCATGGATGCCGCCGAATGGGCGGACCACCCGAGCCTCCGGAGGCGTCTCCTCACCTTCGTGTTCGTGGGCGGAGGTTACGCAGGAGTGGAGGCGCTGGCAGAGCTGGAGGACCTGGCTCGCGACGCTAGCCGGAGATATCGGCGGATCAGCCGTTCGGACATGCGCTGGTTGCTCGTGGAGGCGGCCCCCGAGATCCTCCCAGAGATGGCTCCAGACATGGGTCCCTATGCGGTCCGGATACTCACCGAACGCGGCATCGAGGTGCGCCTGAACACCACATTGGTATCCGCCGTTGACGGCCATATGCGCCTCTCCGACGGCGAGGAATTCGACGCCGACACCCTGGTGTGGACCACAGGTGTGAAGGCCCACCCGCTCGTGGCCAGGATGGGCCTGGCAAACGACGATCACGGCAGGCTGGTGGTAGATCGTTTTCTACGCGTTCAGGGAGCAGAAGGAGTGTGGGCCGCCGGCGACTGCGCTGCGGTTCCGGATCTGGTGACAGGCGGCCTGAATCCCCCGACTGCCCAACATGCTCTGCGACAAGCCCGCGCGATGGCAACCAACATCGCAGCCAGCTGCAAGGGCGAGCCTTTGAAAGAGTTCCGCTACAAGAACATGGGCGGGTTGGCCTCGCTCGGTCGCTACAAAGGGATCGCGCGCGTCCTCGGGTTTCATTTGAGAGGATTTCCCGCTTGGTGGCTGCACCGCAACTATCACCTCTTGATGATCCCCACCTTCAACAGGAAAGTGCGCATCATCTTGGACTGGACCGTGGGATTGTTCTTCAGGCGCGATGTCGCGCAATTAGGTTCCTTACAGCACCCCCGGCAGGCGTTTGAAGAAGCGGCAGGCACGCGCGAGTAGAAAGGACCACCCTTGGACTTCGATCCGCTACGGATAAGAAGCGCGTTCCCTGCGCTGGAACGGATCCACGACGGCAGACCCTGCGTCTTCGCGGATGCTCCGGGAGGAACCCAGGTTCCGCATACGGTCATCGAAGCGATGGGTTCATATCTGACGCACTCGAACGCCAATCGGGGCGGTGCCTTCGCGACCAGCGAAGAAACCGATGAGGTGGTTGCCCGTGCTCGCTCCGCTGGCGCGGACTTCCTGGGTGCTTCTCCCCGCGAGATCGTCTTCGCAGCGAATACCACGACGCTGGCGTTCAGCTTGTCCCGCTCCTTGGCCCACCTCGTGGAAGAAGGCGACGAGATAGTCGTCACGGCACTCGACCACGACGCCAACGTCGCGCCGTGGATGATCATGTCCAAGGAATGCGGTGCGGAGCTGCGGTGGGTCGAGGTCGATCCCGGAGACACGACCCTCAACCTCGAGAGCTTGGAGCAGGCGCTGTCAGACCGCACCCGAGTCGTGGCCTTCACCCTCGCATCCAACGCAACGGGAACCGTCGTTCCGGCAAGCCAGATCGTGGATCTCGCTCGGGAGACTCCCGCGATCGTGGTGGCCGACGGAGTGCACGCCGCCCAGCACCGGCTGCTCGACGCTCACTCCCTGGGAGTAGATGTGCTGTTTACCTCCCCGTACAAATACTTCGGTCCGCACCTGGGAATGGCCTATATCCGACAGCCTCTGATCGATCAGTGGGCCCCGTACAAAGTGCGCCCCTCCAGTGACCAGAGCCCCGACAGGTGGGAAACCGGCACTCAGAACCATGAAGCTCTCGCCGGGCTTGTCGCGGCGATCGATTACGTCGCATCGATCGGCCGGGACGGGGAGCCTTCGGGCAACAGGAGGGCCCAAGTGGTGGAAGGCATGCGGGCAATCGAGGCTTACGAAGCGTCGCTTAGCGACCGATTTCTGGCGCAGGTGAGAGATCTTCACGGTGTAACGCTGTTCGGGATCGGCGAAACCTCACGGATAAGTGGACGTACGCCTACCTTTGCCGTTCGATGTCTCGAGGAGCTCCCGCGCGAGACCGCGACTCGGCTGGGCGCAGCCGGCATATTCGTCTGGGATGGGGACTATTACGCGCAGACGATCATGGAGCGGCTGGGTCTTGCCGCTTCGGGCGGGGCAGTTCGCATCGGCTTCTGTCATTACAACACCCTCGATGAGGTCGATCGCGTGCTCGAAGAGCTCGACAACTCTGGTGGATGAGGGCTTGTTCCGCGCGCCTCGTGAGACGGTGCCATCAAGTACTCTGCGCGTGACTCCTGCAGTTGAGGATGGTGACCGAGAGTGACCGGCAGGCTCGCAGGAAAGGTCGCTCTGATCACCGGAGGTACTTCCGGCATAGGTGCCGCCACGGTGGCGCTCTTCTCTGACGAAGGCGCGAACGTTGTATTCACCGGGCGCAGGCGGTCCAAAGCGGAAGCGGTGATCACTGGCGCGAGCGGCGGGGCTACATTCGTTGCAGCCGACGTACGCAAGGACGACGACTGCCGGCGTGCGGTGGAAGCGACGTTGAAGCGATACGGGCGCCTGGACATGCTCTTCAACAATGCCGGGATCGTGACCGAGGGTGGCATCGAGGACATCTCGGACGACGAATGGGCCGATGTATTTGCAACCAACGTCACCGGCGTCTTTCAGATGTGCCGGGCAGCGCTGGCAGCTTTACGGGAGAGCGGCGGGGCGATCGTAAACAACGCTTCCGATTGGGGGCTGGTCGGGGGCCAGAAGGCGATTGCTTACGCCGCCTCCAAGGGGGCCGTCGTGCAACTCACTCGATCCCTCGCTTTAGATTTGGCACGCGACGGCGTCAGGGTAAATGCGGTCTGTCCGGGCGACACCTACGTTGCGCGATGGGGTGAACGCTCCGAAGAGGACGTAGTTCGTGAGATCGAGGAGATGGCGGGCGGCATTCCCTTGGGAAGGGTCGCGGACGCAACCGAGATCGCTCAGGCGGTTCTTTACCTCGCCTCCGACGCCTCTTCTTACGTGACGGGTCTGTGTCTCGTGGTCGACGGCGGGAACACTGCCGGAGGCACTAGCGCATCGTTCTCGGCGCGCTGACCCGCAGCTTCATCTCGTGGTCCAGCGCCTCAGGAACTTGGAAGAAACAGCGGTGGTAAGAGCCGCTGGAGACCGGAAAGATCAGCCCCAAGCCCACCACGAGAGCCGCACCGGTTGGATGCGAATCAGGGCGTCATGCACTTCATCGATCTCATACTGCGGATAGCGCGCGTTGATCGCACGCATCGCATCCACCCCGGGTGCAGCGTCGACCTCAGCCTTGCCCCGGACCATCAGCCACGAGAGCTTCGTCCAATCCTCTTCCCAGGCATCGATGAGGAGCGTGACCCGGTTGTCTCGTTGGAGATTCCTGACCCGCGCGAGGGTCTTGCCGGTCTTGGGCTTGTGATCGATAGGCGAGACGATCTCATCTCCGAACACAGCGAAGACCACGGGAACGGCGTGAGGACTGCCGTCAGGATCAACGGTAGTCATCACGCCGCGTCTGGTCGTCTCTAACAGCCCGCCGACGTCACGAGGCAACCCGTCGAGCGACTGTGCTCGCCCCGAGGGCATCGGCTAACAAACCAGCCGGTGCTGCAAAGCCGCTAGACGAACCAGGGATCCGACAGATCGATATAGCTCATGTCCTCCAGGAGCTCCGTCCATTCTTGAGGGGGGCCCTCGGTGTTCATGTTCGACTCTTCCCTGCGTGCGGCAGCCTCGGATTCGAAGTACATCACCTGGGTGAACCCGCCTGAATCGCCGTGCCAGGCAACGATCCCTCCGATGATGTCGGGCCGCATCTTCTTCAATTCCGGCTCCATCTCCCGGCCCATGGAGCGGAGCTTTTCGACGTCCTTGGTCCGTCCTTGCATCGCCTGAACGAAGCCGGCATCGTTGGACCCACCGCCAAGGATCTCGTCCACCTTCGAACAGTCATTGAAGGTGACATCTGCTAGGTACTGCTCCGTCTCGCTCCACCACGCGCCTTGTTCCGGCCTATCGCTGGACTGCCGAGCCGCTTCTTCCGACTCGAAACGGGCGACCGTGAACCATGTCCCATCCTTGGTGACGCCCGTCGTAGCTCCCAGGAAACCAACTGCCCCCGGCCTGACCTCTTCCGTCCAGCGCTCGAACTGTTTGCGCAATCCGGCCTCATCCTTGACCTTGCCCTGAATGACCTGAGCGAACATCGGCGCACCTCCTATCGTCGGCGTGACGTCTCTCGACATACCACCGGGACGCTCGAAAGACAACCCGCCCCCGCCCTCGGGGAGGCCCGGGCAGCCTAGGCTGCGGGCGATGATCGAGCCTGGAGCCGGCGACAACCACATCGTCGTGCGCGCGGGAGAGCCACATGAAGCTCCCGCGCTTCGGGAGATCGCGATAGCGGCGAAAGCCCACTGGGGATACGGCATGGAGCGGGTGCGCCAATGGGCAGAAGGCGACTTCTCGATCGAGGCATTGCATGCAAGACAGCTCTTCGTCGCCGACAACGATGGAACTATGGCCGGGTGGGCCTCAACGATCCCCCAGGGAGAGGTGTGTTGGCTGGAAGATCTGTGGATCGATCCCGCGTGGATGGGAAACGGCCTGGGCTCCCTTCTGTTCCGACATGCGGCCGAGCGGGCGCAGCAACAGGGAGCCAAGGTTTTGGAATGGGAGGCCGAGCCGAACGCGGTCGGTTTCTACGAGAAGATGGGTGGTAGATATCTGCGACCCAGCAAGACGACGGAGTGGGGCCGCCGTCTGCCCGTGATGGGAATCTCGCTCGAGCCTGCGGAACGTAGCTAACCCACCCGGCCCGAGAACACCTGTCGGCCAACTGTATTTCTTTATATTTTCAGAACTCGCACCGACCAACTGTTCGCATGGACGATCGACGTCCCCTCACCGCTGCATTATTTGGGGGCTTCCTACTGGACCGGTTTGTTCCTCGCGGTGCGATCGCCGATACGGAAGGGGTGGGCGATGGCGCGCGTCGGGGGGCCGCCAGCCCGCCGGCTAACCAGCCCCGCAGGGCACGACAGAATCTCTGTCAGATGTATCGCCTAGGGCACCTGCCGAGACGGTCCCGAGGGATCGGAGACGGGCGGTTCGCCACTCGACATCTGCGGATGGAGGCTCGCCGCGGGCAGAGCAGTCGCCAGTGTGTCTTGTGCCCATCGCTCGCTGAAGCCGGCGAAGAAAGCGATCACAAGTAGAGCGAGGTGGTTCTTCGCCGGATCGTTCCCGGAGATGGGCGCATGCAGCATGCCGCTCGAGAAGGCGAACGAGACCGCCAGCGCGAAGGCAGCACCGATGAGCGGGCGCAGACCTCCAAGGAAGAACGCATAAGGCCGCCCCACGTCGTAGCTCAGGTCGAAGTTGCCGGCATTGATGCGCTGGATCACGCTGACTACGGCGCCGATCGCACCTGCAATGACCGCCGCCATCCAGCTGTGCCAGCCCAACGACAGCCACAAACCACCTGCCAGGGCGGAGACGACTACGGCGGTGATCGCCATGCCTGCGAAATAAACGATCTGCGCCTGCCCGTTGGCGGCTTGTCGATAGTAGGCATCCACCTTGTCGAGGAGAGCTCGCTCCTGCCCGAGCCCGGTCGCGGTTTTCTGCTCGTCTAAAAGCGCGGCTCGAGCATCGACCAACCCGAGGAGATGCGAAGCTGAACTCATCACCAGCTCCAGGCAGATGCGCTGGCGCACCCCATTGAGAACGCTTTTGGCCCGGATGGCCAGCTCGTCACATCTGTGTAGCTGCGCCGCTACATCGGGATGGCTCTTGGTGGCCCAGTCCGTAACCCGGTGAAACGTAAGCTGCGGCGAACGCCAGCGGAGAGCAGGTTTCTTCTCGGTGAGGACCACTGCGCTCTCGACGTGCGAGCACCAATAGGAGTCCACGATCTGGCCATGAGCCTCTTCGAACCGGCTGAGGATGTGCCCATAGCCCGCTTCCGCGGCGGGGTTGGAGTTCGGTCGATGAACCGATTTCCACCAAGCGAAGTGCGCGTACACAAGCTCGGGGAATGACGGTGGATGGACCCGCTTCTGGCCCCGGCGGGGCGTCTTGGCCTCGGCGCCCATCACGGCCGAGGGGGCCGTCGTCTCCTCCAGGTCGATCGTCACAGAGCGTGAACCTCCGACAGCAGCTCGCTTTGGAACAACGTACGCCGCGCCGGTACCTATGCGCAAGAAGTCCTTTTGCAACCTAAAACTGATGCTTCGATACTTCTGCGACCTACCGGTGCCTCTGAAGAAGGAACCCGCAACCTCTCCGCCCGGGGGCGGAGAGGTCCGGGAAGTTGCCGAGTCAGTTTCGGCGGTCGGCCTCTTTGGCCCCCAGCGGCTCAGAGACGTCCTCCAGCGTTTCCTGCTCGGCCGCAACACCGAGCAAAAGCTCCAACGCCCCTCCTCCGACCATCAGGGCGCCGGCGATCAGATATCCCACCAAGACCTGGGAGGGCTTCTTACTTCCCACCTCAGCTGCAAAGATGATTGGTCCTGCGATGCCCCCGATGGCGCTACCGATCGCGTAGAAGAAAGCGATGGCAACGGCTCGGATCTCGAGCGGAAAGATCTCGCTGACAGTGAGATATGCCGCGCTCGCGCCCGCGGACGCAAAGAAGAAAGCCGCCGACCACCAAGCAGTGATGCTGACGTTGCTCAGGGAGCCATTCTTGAAGAGAAAACCCGTGATAGCCAGAAGAACTCCGGAGGCGATATAAGTTCCGGCGATCATCGGCTTACGCCCGACGACGTCGAACAACCTCCCGAGGGTGAGGGGGCCGAGGAAATTGCCGACGGCAAAAGCAAAGATGTAGTAGCCGATATCACCGGCGGGCACTTTGAAGAACGTAGTCAACGTCAGCCCAAAGGTGAAGAAGACGGCGTTATAGAAGAAGGTCTGGCCGATCATCAATCCGATACCCAGGATCGTCCGGCTCAGATTGTCCTTGAACATCGCGCTGAAGATCTCTCCTAGGGGAGTCCGCTCTCGCTGCGTCATCTCGATCGTGCCTTCGTAGTCCGGAAGATCGCGTTGACCCGTGTAGCCGCGAACCTGGTCTTCGATCTCCGCCACTATCTTTTCTGCCTCATCAACGCGCCCATGACTCATGAGCCAGCGAGGGCTCTCCGGAAGCAACCGCCGGATCATCAGGACCGCCACCGCCAGGATCGCCCCCAGGGCGAAGGCGAGACGCCAACCCAGGGTCACGGCGACGATCTTTGGGTTCAGAAGGATCAGGCTGGAGACTGCTCCAACAGCAGTGCCGAGCCACCAGCTCCCGTTGATCGCAAGCTCCACCATGCCGCGGACGCGCGCGGGGTTGAGCTCTTCGGTTGCCGAGTTGATAGCGGTGTATTCACCGCCGATGCCGAGACCGGTAATGAACCTGAAGACGAGGAAGCTGAGGGCATTCCACGAAAAGGCGGTTGCCACGGTCGCAAGGAGATAGATGACGAGCGTCCACTGAAACAACCGCTTTCGGCCGAGACGGTCGGTCATGTATCCGAACATGACGGCCCCCACTACGTTCCCTGCAACGTAGACCGAGCCGGCGAGGCCGATCTCGCCCGTCGACAGTCCGAGTGTCTGGGGCTTGACCAGAACGGCAGCGATCGCGCCGACGATCGTGACCTCGAGGCCATCCAGAAGCCATGTGATCCCGAGGGCAAACACCACCATCCAGTGCCACCGGCTCCAGGGAAGCCGATCCATCCGCGCTGGGATATCGGTTTCGACGGTCTCCCGATGCTGACTCACGTTCCACCCCCTCAGTGAAGGTCAACGAAGCAGAGCAGCCGAACTGGGCGGCAAGATATCAGGACTGGATGGGCGCGACCAGTACTTTCGGCCGAAATCAGGTTCCGGACGGCAGCCCTGGAAAACACGCGGTCAGCTACTCGGAACCCGCCGCTGGAGAGGGCCGGCAACGCGACGGCCTTAGGTGCGTGTGATTATCCAGGTTGGCGACGGCAAGTTTGATGTGGTGGTCCCTTCGACCAGGAGGTATCGATCGTGTTCATCCAGATCCTGAGAGGCCGAGTGCTCGATCCCCAGGGGCTGAAGCGGCAGCTCGACACCTGGCGCACCGATCTCAGCCCGGACGCAGAAGGTTGGCTTGGGAGCACCGGTGGAATCACCGAGGACTCGCGATTCATCGCGTCCTTTCGCTTCGAGTCTGCGGAAGCAGCCCAGAAGAACAGCAACCGGCCGGAGCAAACAAGGTGGTGGAACGACACCTCCAGATACATGGACACGGCTCGGTTCTGGGATTGCACGGATGTGGACGATTACAAGCGAGGCGGCTCGGACGAAGCAGGCTTCATTCAGGTGATCCAGGGACGGGTGGTAGACCGCGCGGCATACCGTGAGGCCGCCCGCGGTCTGGGCGCATCGTCACGGGACGATGTCATCGGCGGAGTCGTGGCTTGGGACAGCAGCCGCTTCACCGAGATCGTCTACTTCACCTCCGAAGCCGACGCTCGTAAAGGGGAGCAGTCGGCGCCGCACGCGGCCGCCCTCGAGAAGGTGTGGCCGCTGACCCAGGATCTCGAATACTTCGACCTGCTGGAGCCGTGGTTCGCCAGTCCCTGAAAGCTTGAAGGGATGCCGCGAGCTATGCCGGTAGCGGACCAGCTCCGTCCTTCGCCTCCTTGAGACGGAAGTAGAGCAGGGTCGTGATGAGGGCCGAGAATGGGCCGGTGATGGAGCCACTGATGATGTTGGAGATGAACGACTGGACCCCGCTCGGGAGCGCTGCAAGGATGATGCCCAGGATGATTCCGGCGACGATCAGCAGCAAGATCTCGAGCACGATCACACCAAATACCTGAAAGTCATGCCCCCGCACCAATTGGCGGCTTCGTGAGAACGCGTCCAGGACGCCTCGTCCCTCGATCACTATCACCGGAACTATGACCGACCACCAGGTCAGCAAGATGAGCCCCGGGATGATGAACAGCACCAGGCCGATCGCGATCCCTATCCCGGCGAGGATGCCGGCCCCCGCAACGGGACCGATCCGAGACGCTCCCCGGCTCAAGGTCTCACCGACGGTCATATCGACCCGCCCATCGCGGATGTCGGTGACGGCCTCGACCAGCGCAGCCTGGACAAGGAAAAGCCCGATGATCGCCAACGGGAGCACCACGATCACTAGAACGCCCCCGATCGCGGACGCCACCGCACTCAGGATGGCGATGCCGGCATAGATAACGAAGGCCACGAGGAATAAGTGGCCGAAGTGCTTCTTGTAGAGGTCCAGGGCCTCCCGGATGACGCCATCTGTTGGGTTCATACCTCCATTACGCCCTTCTGGCGCATGGGATTCAAGCACCTATGGGGAATTAGCAGCCTCAGCCCGCGGTTGCACCGCGTGCCGACCTCAGTCCCCTCGGAGGTCCCCGGTCGAGCCGCTTAGGAGGCCTAGCAGATGCTGGAAAAGATCGCCCGCTGGAGTTACAACCGCCGATGGACCATGGTCGCCGTTTGGGTGGTCGTCCTGATCGGGATCAACGTGCTGGCAGGCGTCGCCGGGGGGGCCTACTCCAACAACTTCTCGCTACCGGGCACGGATTCCCAAAGGGCATACGACCTACTGAAGAACCGGTTCCCGCAACAGTCCGGCGATACCGCCGACATCGCCTTCAAGTCCAGCGCGGGCGTGACTGACCCCTCTACGAGAAAGACGATGGAAGGATTCTTCGCCCAGATCTCGAAGTTCAATCACGTGGATGGGGTCGCGTCGCCCTACGCGAAGGGCGGCGAGCAGCAGATCTCTCCCAATGGCCATATCGGATTGGCCCACATCCAGTTCAACGTCACCGGAGACAAGGTTCCGATCCCGGAGATCAAGAAGATGGAGGCCCTCGCGGCGCAGACGGGTGGGACCGGGCTAACGATCGACCTCGGCGGCAACGTCGTTACCTACGCCGAGTTCCAGACCCCCGGTGCCTCCGAGGCTATCGGTCTGGTGGCTGCCATGTTCATCCTCTTGCTGACCTTCGGATCGCTCCTTGCCATGGGTCTGCCCTTGATGACGGCTCTCTTCGGGATCGGGATCGGGCTGGCCGTCGTAACTCTTTCGGCGCATTTCCTCACCGTTCCGAACTTCACACCACAACTCGCTTCCATGATCGGGATAGGCGTGGGTGTCGACTACGCCTTATTCATCGTCACGCGTTACCGGCAACAGCTCAGCCAGGGGATGACGCCAGAGCAAGCCACGGTTGCGGCCATAACGACTTCGGGTCGAGCGGTTCTCTTTGCAGGGACCGTCGTCGTGATCTCCTTTCTCGGCATCCTTTTGATGGGGTTCAGCTTCGTCCAGGGGATCGCTGTCGGAGGGGCAGCTGCGGTGCTCGTGACGATGCTGGCGTCGGTCACATTGCTGCCTGCCGTGCTTGGTTTCGTCGGCAACCACATCGACCGATTGCACCTTCCCCACCTCCTCCACCGGGGCGAGAGCTCTCCTCGGGAATCTTTCTGGTTCAGATGGAGCCGGCTGATCCAACGAAGGCCTGCGCCCGTTGCCCTTGCCTCTCTGCTGATCCTCGTAGCCCTGACGATCCCCCTCTTCTCGCTGCGGCTGGGATCGGCGGATGCGGGGACGGGCTCAAAGGCTCGCTCCAGCCGGCGCGCCTACGACCTCTTGTCCCAAGGCTTCGGCCCGGGATTCAACGGGCCCCTGCTGCTAGCCGCCAAGCTTCCTTCTCCGAGTGACGTCGCAACGTTGAAGACACTATCGACGCGCCTCGCAACGGTTCCGGGCGTCGCGGGCGTGACACCTCCGGCCCTCAACCCCAAAGGTGATGCCGCCGTCATGTCTGTGTTCCCCACGAGCTCTCCTCAAGCGCCGGAAACAACCCAACTGGTCCACACCCTGCGCGATAGCGTCATTCCAAGTGCCACCAGAGGAAGCGGCGTCGAAGTACTCATCGGTGGTCTCACCGCTGGAACCATCGACTTTTCGGATCAGAGCGGACGGCGTCTTCCGATATTGATCGGAGTCGTTTTGCTGCTGTCCTTCCTGCTGCTTGTTGCGGTCTTCCGGTCGGTCGTCGTGCCTGCAAAAGCGGTAGTGATGAACCTGCTCTCGATCGGGGCCGCTTACGGCGTCGTCGTTGCCGTATTCCAGTGGGGATGGCTCAAGGGGGTCATCGGTGTCCAGAGCACGGGACCGATCGAGGCATGGGTGCCCATGCTTCTCTTCACGATCCTGTTCGGACTCTCCATGGATTACGAGATCTTCCTACTGTCCCGGATCCGAGAGGATTACATCAAGACGCGCGACAACGGGCTCGCAGTGGCAAACGGACTTGCAGCAACTGCTCGAGTGATCACAGCAGCTGCTGCGATCATGGTCACCGTGTTCCTGTCGTTCGTGATCGGGTTCGACGAACGAGCCGTCAAGCTGTTCGGTTTCGGGCTTGCCGTGGCGATCTTCGTCGACGCCACCCTCATCCGGATGGTGCTCGTGCCCGCCACGATGGAGCTGCTCGGAGACGCCAACTGGTGGTTCCCGAAGTGGCTGGGCCGGTTGGTCCCCAGGATCTCGATCGAGCCAACAAATCCGGAAGCGCTCGAACCCGGCTGATTCTTTGCGAGCCTGGCCACGTATACCGTGGCTCGGCGACCTCAAAATTTGTCGGGCTGAGCTACCAGCGGCGGAAATAAACTTGAACGCGTGACTTCGCCGTACCGCACTCATGTGACCAACGTCCTGGTGATCGGGTCGGGAGCGGCGGGCCTGCGGGCGGCCATCGAGGCCGATCGAGCCGGAGTGCAGGTGATGGTCATCGGCAAGCGTCAACGACTCGATGCACATACCGTTCTGGCCTCCGGTGGAATCAACGCAGTCCTAGGCACCCGGGATCCCGAGGACTCGTGGCAGCAGCATTTCGCGGACACCGTCAAGGAGGGCTACCTCTTGGGCGATCCTCGCGTCGTGCAGATCCTGGTCACGGAAGCGCCTGCGGCGATCAAGGAGCTGGCGTCATGGGGTTGTCCCTTCGCACTCACCGATGAGGGGGCCATCGATCAAAGATTCTTCGGCGCCCATCGCTGGCGTCGAACCTGCTATGCAGGTGATTACACGGGGCGGGCGGTGCTTCAGACCCTCGCTCATAAAACATCCGATCTCGGCATCCCCATAATCGAGGACCACTACGTTTCCAGCCTGTTGGTATCTGACGGGGCCTGCTTCGGCGCGTTCGCCTTCGATCTGCACACCGGCGATCGCACAACTTTCCTGGCAGATGCAGTCGTGTTGTGCGGCGGCGGTCACACGCGTCTATGGCGCCGAAGCTCTTCTCGCCGAGATGAAAACTTTGGGGAAGGCATGTACCTCGGGCTCGCCGCGGAAGCTCGCGTCATGGACATGGAGCTCGTGCAGTTCCATCCCACCGGGATGGTGGCTCCGGCGGGAATGGAGGGCACCCTCGTGACCGAGGCGGTCAGGGGAGAGGGCGGTCGCTTGGTCAACGCACGGGGCGAGCGGTACATGGAGCGCTACGACCCCCAGCGGATGGAGCTCAGCACCCGCGACCGCGTCGCGCTTGCCAACTACACCGAGATCATCGAGGGGCGGGGAGGTCCCAACGGCGGAGTCTTCCTGGATATCAGCCATCGAGACAAGAGCTACATCCTGAAGCGGCTGCCGCGCATGTATCGCCAGTTCATCGAGCACCAGATGCTCGATATCTCCAAGGATCCCATGGAGGTGGCGCCCACCGCGCACTACTCCATGGGGGGCTTGGTCGTCGAGCCGGAAACGCACGCCACCGACATTGCCGGCCTCTACGCTGCTGGGGAGTGCACGGCGGGTATGCACGGCGCCAATCGCCTGGGAGGCAATTCACTTTCGGAAACCGTCGTGTTTGGACGCCGAGCGGGGGCCGCGGCAGCAGGATTCTCTCTCGATAATGAAGTCGCATTGAGGCCCAAGCGGGTGATCGAGCGTGCTTCCGACAACCTCGATGCCCTGATCCATTCAGGCAGCGAGTTGGCGCGGCCGGTGCAGCGCGCGCTCCGCGACCTGTTATGGGAGCACGCGGGAGTCGTTCGCAACGGAGAATCGCTTCAGGACGGGCTTTCACACCTCTATGGCCTCAGGTCGGTGCTGGGCGATATCGATGTGCGTTACAGCGATGAAGGCTGGGCCGATCTCGCCCAGACCCTCGACCTGCGCGCAGGATTGATCATGGCGGAGGCAACCCTCAAAGGGGCCCTAGCTCGGAACGAAACGCGCGGCTGTCATATCCGTTCCGACTTCCCGGACCTGGATCCCCGGTTCGAGGTCAATCTCCGCACCCGGCTCGACGAGGAAGGCGGCTTGCTGGAACCGTGGCAGGAAACCGTGCCCCCGATACCGGATGAGCTGCAGCGGTGGGTCGATGGAACCGAAGATGTGATGCTCGGCGGCCGCCTGCTCGAATGAGGCCGGTCCCGCCTCGAGTGGACATGAGCGATCAGGATCCTCGGTCGACCCATTCCTGAAGATGCGGAGCTTCCTCTCCGATCGTCGTGGTCTCTCCGTGCCCAGGAAAAATCGTGGTTTCGGGGGGCAATGTCAGAAGTTTGGTCTTGATCGACTCGATGATCGTTCCGAAATCCGAGTACTTCCTTCCGGTTGCACCCGGCCCCCCCTTGAACAGAGTGTCTCCCCCGAAAAGATGACCGTCCGAGTCGTACAGGCAAACGCCTCCCGGAGTGTGGCCCGGGGTGTGGATCACTTGAAGGCTCCGGTCCCCTATCACAACAGACTCGTCATCGATCAGTCCGAAGTCGGGGGCCCGCTCGGGATAGACCTCGTCCCACAGCATGCGATCGGCGGGGTGGATACCGATCGGAGCGCCACTAGCGCCGGCCAGCGCTACGGCGGAGTTGATGTGGTCATTGTGCCCGTGGGTAAGAACGATCGCCTTTACGGTGCGGCCGTCCACGCCTGCAACTATCGGTTCGTGGTCATGTCCTGCGTCTATGACAATCACATCGTCGTCGTCGCCGACGATCCAGATGTTGTCATCGACGTCGAACTCTGCGCCGTCCAGCGTGAATACTCCGCTCGTCTCTACCAGATCGATCCGCAAGCTCACAGAACGACCACCGATCGAAGGACACCGCCCTCCTTCATTTTGGCGAAGGCGTTCTCGACCTGATCGAGCGCGATGGTCTCGGACACAAAGCCGCCCAGATCGAAACGGCCCTTCAAGTAGAGGTCGATGAGGTGGGGAAAGTCACGGGTCGGAAGGCAATCGCCATACCAGGACGGCTTCAGCGAACCACCACGGCCGAAGAACTCGAGCAACGGCAATTCGTACTTCATCGAAGGGTCCGGAACGCCGACCTGCACCAGGCGACCCGCGAGGTCGCGGGAGTAGAAGGCCTGTTCGAAGACTTCCGGGCGCCCGACTGCCTCGATCGCGACATCAACCCCCAGTCCCCCGGTCAGAGCCCGTATCGCCTCGACGGGATCAGCCTGAGAGGAGTCGACAGTGTCGGTGGCCCCGAATCGCTCCGCCAGTCGCAATTTGGCTGCATCGATGTCGACCGCGATTATCATGCGTGCACCCGATAATGCAGCCCCCGCGACGGCTGCATCACCCACGCCTCCACAACCGAAAACGGCGACCGTCTCTCCGGCCGCCACCTGTCCCGTGTTAACCGCTGCTCCGTAGCCGGCCATGACCCCACAACCGACCAACCCCGCCACCTCAGGTTTGGCGCGAGCGTCAACCTTGACCGCCTGCTTAGCGGAGATGAGCGACTTTTCGGCGAACGCGCCGATGCCCAGGGCAGGGCTCAGTGGCGTGCCGTCCGTGAGCGTCATCGGTTGGATCGCGTTGAGACTGCCGAAGCAGTACCACGGCTGGCCGCGCGTACAGGCCCGGCAGATCCCACATGGGGCGCGCCACGCGATGATCACGTAATCCCCGGGACCCACCTCAGTGACATCTGGCCCAACCTCGTCGATCACGCCCGCGGCCTCGTGCCCGAGGAGGAAGGGGAAGTCGTCGTTCACCGCTCCATCGCGGTAATGGAGATCCGTGTGACAGACGCCACAGGCCTGGATCTTGACCAGTGCCTCTCCCGGTCCGGGGTCGGGAACGACGATGGTCTCGATCTCCACCGGTTGATCTTTCGCCCTTGAGATGACACCCGGGACTTCATGCGGCACAGCGATGACCTCCCCTAGTTACCGGCTGGGAGGCGAGAGCGTACTTCGGCCGGGCTGGTGCCTGACGAGAGCTGACCGTCTTCGCCGACCATCCGGGGAAAGCCCCCGACGAGGCGCGCCCGGGCAAGCTATGCCGCGGGCGCACCCGTCATGGGTCTATGTAGCCGTGTTGCTAGCCGCCAGTCCTTGCAAAGAATCCATCCTCGCTGTGGCCGCACCGTCCGGCGAAGCACGAGGTTCTGCGCATGTCGGTCCAGTACGACAGGACGTCCGTGCTGTTGGGCACGACCGCGATGTTGCTGTAGTCACCCAAGAAAGCCGTCGCGAACGGGAAGGCGGGATTAAGCGTGGTCGCGAACCAGCGGTCATTCTTGGTCGGCTGGGACAGGGTTGTAGTGACCTGAGTTGTCGAGAAAGTTCCGGCCGGCGTGCTTCCAGTCGCCGCAGGCTCCGTTGCAAGGCTGTAGCCGTAGCGGTGGTTGGCGGAGTCGTATTGACGATCGAAGAATCCGATGTGGAGCTGGCCCGAGGCGTCGAAGGCCCCCCACGGCATGAACTGATCGTTCGGGAGTGTGATCGCCGTCGGCGAGGACCAGGTTCGGCCGCCATCGAACGATTCGCTCACAACGACGTCGGAGTTGGTCACGGACTTATAGGGATCCAGATCGGGGGCCGGCGGCGGGCTGTTGCGCATGTCCGACCACACGACAGCGAGATGCTTTGCATTGGTGGGGTCGGCCGTGATGTTACCTGCCGCCCATGAGCGGAAGAGGCTGTCCTGGTAGGTCTGCCTGCCCAGGGCCACGGGATAGTCGGTGAAGCCGTCTATCACCTTGGCCACGTTGAAGGGACCTGCTACGCGTGCTCCGGTAGCAGGGCTCACCTGCACCACCTCGTACACATCGCGTCCGAAGTTCGGGCTGGACGGATCGAGGAATTTGGTGTCGAGGAAGGAGACGTAGATCTTGCCATCGGCAGCCACCGTGGGCACGGACACGAATGCCTGATCGAGGTTGCCCGAGATCGGCTGCGGCTGCGTCCAGGTCCTGCCGAAGTCGTGCGTGACCGAGCTATAGATCGTGGCGCTAACGAGCGCACCTCCTACCCCCAAGCGGAAGTCGCCAAAGGTAACGATCGCATTGCCCTTGCCCCACGCGGCGATGTACTCCTTGTCGAGTAGGTCGCCGACACCCGTCTCCACTCCGCTCCCGGCTGCAATCCTCGTGGAAGCCCACGTCTTGCCGCCATCGCCGGAGTTGGCTACGAGGACGTCGGGATTCGTTGCGTTGAATGGGCCAACGAAACGGAAGCCCAAGGTTGCGTAGTAGGCGTGCCCAGTGGCATCGAAGGCAACCGACGGGTCCCCGGTTGCTTGGTAAGCGGAATTCGCGTTGATCGGGTACTCCGACCACGTATGGCCACCGTCGAAGGTGACGTGCGCACGCGAAAGAACCGTCTCACTCACCTGACCTCCGGGGTTCAGGCCCAGCTGGTAGTCGTTCAGGCCGCCGATGATGTTCTGGGTGTTGGTGGGATTCACCGCGATGGAGGTCTCGTTGTGCGGTCCGGTGATGCCATTGCCGGGATCACAGTCGGTGTTGACGTTGGCCGCGTTCTGAGTGGCGGTCGAGCAGATCTTTGTTCCTGGATGCAACGCCGGTCCGGAACCGAACACGCCGCCGGGTACGGGAGCGGGAGCACCTGTGTTGTTGTGCGTGAAATCGATGGGCCGAATGTTGTCATCGGCCCGCGCGGGCGACGACAGCGCCACCAGTGTCAAACCGGCCAGCACGAGCGGAGCTAACCGCCCCCGTGCACGCCCCATCGATCCGATCGTTTTGCCTAGCAACATCAATCGTCCCCCTTCACGTCCGTCATCGAGAGTCATCCGACCGAGAACCGATCCACCACGACCGTCCGAACAGGTCTGGCCGGAACGCAGTAGGCAAGTCGAAGGCTACAGCAATGCAAGGCGGCGCTAAACCGTGGCCGATGTGAACCTTTTGAGCCTGATCGCGGACGTCAGCACGCCCGGCGAAACGCAATTACGGCGCCGATCAGTTTGAATCTCTCTCCTTTACCAAGCGTTTGTGGTTGTGGAGCCACAGTTATGCGCGGAGTTGATGGCTCTCGGGAACGAACGGAGCGCGCTGGCGGTTTCAGACTTACACCTACAAAAAAGGAGAGTGTCATGGCGACAGCGACATTTGCAGCGGGATGTTTCTGGGGAGTGGAAGCCGAATTTCGAGCCATCGAGGGCGTCACTTCCACGATGGTCGGCTATACGGGAGGACACGTGGCCGACACCACCTATGCGGAGGTTTGCAGGCACAGGACCGGCCACGCCGAAGCCGTACAGGTGGACTTCGATCCGGCCATCGCTTCCTACGATGAGCTGCTTTCGCGGTTCTGGAAGATGCACAACCCAACGACGCGCAACCGGCAGGGGTGGGACATCGGCGATCAGTATCGGAGCGCCATCTTCTTCCACGACGAGGGGCAAAAGGCTGCCGCGGAGCGTTCGTTGAGAGAAGAGCAGTCTCATCGCTGGCGAAAGATCGTGACCCAGATCGTTCCCGCCGTTGACTTCTATCGTGCTGAGGAATACCACCAGCGATACCATGAGAAAGGGGGCCGGGCCGCCTGCACGGTCGCTCTCCGGGAACGGCAGGAGGCGGAACAGGCATAGCGAGTCGGTCCCCTACAAGCGGCCCTGTTAGCTTGACCGCGTGACATCCGCCTCAGGGCGACAGAGACAAAGATGGTGACCGCCAAGGATGACCTGCCCATCGTCTCCTTTTCGATCCAGGGGGAATGGACAGCCTGGCTCGAGAAGAATCAGGACACCTCGCCGGGCGTGTGGATGAAGATCGCAAAGAAGACCACAAAGGTGGGATCGATCTCCTACGCAGAAGCCCTAGATGCCGCACTTTGCTACGGATGGATCGATGGACAAAAAGCCAAACTCGACGGCGACTTCTGGCTCCAGCGTTTCACACCCCGTAGGACGCGGAGTAGGTGGTCGAAGATCAACTGCACCAAGGCCACGGCACTGATCCAAAACGGTCAGATGAAACCTGCGGGTCTTCGAGAGGTAGAGCGGGCCAAAGCTGACGGCCGGTGGGATGCCGCCTACGAGGGGCAAAGTACGGCCACGGTTCCCGCCGATCTACAACAGGAGCTGGACAAGAATGAAGAGGCCGCCAGATTCTTCGAGACTCTAAGCAGCGTGAACAGGTACGCGATCCTGTATCGCATACAGGATGCCAAGAGGCCGGAGACTCGGAAGCGGCGGATCGAGAAGTACGTTCATATGCTCAACGACCACCAAACGATCCACCCTTAACGCGCGTCGCGTTTCGGACGCGGGACACCCGCTCGAACAGCCTCCAGCTGGGCTGCGAACGCGATCCCCAGAAACAAGGACAGTGACGTCAGGAAGGACCAGAACAACAGTCCCAGAATCCCAGCGAGTGGGCCGTAGGTCTGGCCAAAGTTCTTGCTCGTACCGAGGTACAGGGCCAGCAGTGCGGTGAACACCACCCACAGGGCTACCGCGACGCTGGCCCCCACGGCGAGCCACGACAGCTGCGGCTGGTGGCGGTTGGGGGATGCGCGCAGGATGATCGAGATCGCCGCGACCATGAGCAAGATGCCGATCGGCCAGCGAGCTATCTGCCAGATCGTTACCAGGGTGTGGCTCCATCCGGCCGACGGTCCGGATGTCGCAACCGCTCCCCCGGCCACGAATAAGACGAAAGCGATGACGCTCATGAGGCCGGCGGTTATCGCCAGCACGAACGCAACTCCGTACTTCTTGAGAGTTGGCCGGTCGGCCTCGATGCCGTAGATGCGGTTGGCCCCGCGCTCGATCTGGCCCATGGAGGTGACGGCCGCCGTCAATGCGGCTATGGAACCGAGGACCAAGGCCGTTCGCCCGGAGCTGCTGGCGGCATTCGATCCTTGATGGAAAGCCTCATGGAAGATCTGGCCTGCAGGTCCCGGAGCCAGGGACGCAGCCGTCTTCTCGAACAGTTTGCGAAAGCCCCCCTGATTGAAGAACGTTGTGAATCCGACGATAGCAATGAGGCCCGGGAGTGAAGTGAGCATGATCTGGAAAGCCAAGGCTCGAGAGTGACTTGTGCCATCGGCCGCGCGGAATCTGGTGAAGGAATCTTTAAGAAGTCTCGTCCATCCCGTACGGCGCAACGTGTCCATCGCGTCGTCGCCCTGGAGCTCGAAAGTTGGCGGGACCGGTGTCGCGGTGCTCATCGTTTTGCCTCCACGGTCGACCCCCTCGGCGATGCCCGGAGATCATGTTGCAAGGCGCCGAGTCGGACACCCTTTACCGCGGTGATCAACCAGGCCCCTCCCAACATGGCCCCCGAAAGAACATCGGTTGGGTAGTGCATCCCCCGGTACAGGCGGGACAGGCCGACGACGATAGGCAGCAGTACCGCGAGAGTCCATAAGAGTTTCCGCCCGAACGGGCTTTGCATCCGGGACGAGATGAGCAGCGCGATCAAGAAATAGAGCACAACGGACGCGGCCGTATGCCCCGAGGGAAAGCTGGACGTGGGTGGGGCCACATCTAGATGATGAACCGGAGGACGGTTGCGGTGGATCAACAAGGTGATGGCGATAAAGATCGAAACTTCTCCCACCAACGCGACTGCAACCAGGGCCGGCTCCCGCCAACGCTTCCACAGAAGCCTGGCGAAGATGGCGAGGGCCAGACCGATGATGATCACTGGGATGGTTTCGCCAAGATAGGTCGTGTAGTGGGTGACTGTGTTCAGCTCCGGATCACGACCGTGGGCGAACCAACGTTCCACGGAGTGGTCGGTCTTCCCAACCACATCCCGTCCCCCCACTCTCGTCAGGAGAAAACCGAGCCCCGCGAAGAGCGCGAGCAAGACGATCGCCCACAAGATCAGGTACAGCGCGGGTAGAAGGCCGGGATTCCAGGAGCGGCAGCGTTGGACAAGGGAACGTTGTTTGACGGTTGCTTGGTCGTCATCCAGTGGACTCCTCTGGGTCGCAGCGATCGAAGGCGTCGTGGTCACGGCGGGTCCTTACCCTTGCTGCGCTTTCCCACAAACTACGTACTTGGGCTGATCCGCTGGAGGCCACAGACTCTCAACAGGTGTCGGCGGAGACATCCGCCCACTGGCAATTGCTAACGTTGCCCGGTGCCGCGCGTCCAGGAGCTTTCTGAAGGGGAGACAGAGCTGGCTCATGCCGCTCTCCGCGAGCTGCGGCCGGCCTTTTCATCCCGGAGCGAGCTCGTCCGACAGGTGAACGAGGTCCAACGTCCGGAGGGATACCGATTGATCGGCTCGTTCGATGATGACCACACCGAGGATGCCGCGGGGGTGGCCGGCTTCAGGACCGGACACAACCTCGTGTGGGGCTACTTCATCTATGTCGACGATCTGGTCACGCTGCCTGCGTACCGAGGACGAGGGCACGCCGATGCATTGATGAGCTGGTTGTTCAGGGAAGCCAGAGCCCTCGGTTGCGACCACCTTCACCTCGATTCGGGCACTCACCGGCACGACGCGCACCGCTTCTATCTGAAGCATCGGCTGGAAATCTCATCGTTCCACTTCACGTCCGGTGACCTGGCCGCCGGGGCCACCCCATTCCTCCGGCTGATCTAGACGTAAGGAAAACCCAGACCCACCACAGCCCGAGAGCCTCCTCCCGTCGTCGCTACGCTCATGAGATGACATCACGGCTGCTGATCGATGGGCCCAGTCTCATCTACAGAGCATTCTTCGCGGTGCCCAAGACCATCACGGACCCCCATGGACAACCGGTGAACGCCGTTCGGGGATTCGTCGACATGATCGGGCAATTGATCGGCGACCACCATCCCGACGAGGTCATCGCCGTCATAGATGCCGATTGGCGCCCCGCCTTCAGGGTCGCCGCCTATCCGGGGTTCAAGGCGAATCGTCCCGAGGAACCCGAAGAGCTGACGCCGCAGCTCGGCTGGATCGATCAGGTTCTGGATGCCGCGGGTATCGCTCGCGCCGAGGCGGAGGGGCTCGAAGCAGACGACGTCATCGCCACCCTGTCTCACTCAACGGGCGGCGACGATCGGGATGCGATCGTGACCGGTGACAGAGATCTGCTCTCGCTCGTGAGAGATCCGAACGTGCGCCTGCTCTTCACTGTTAAAGGAGTACGGGAACTGAAAGTCTTTGACGAAGCCGAGGTTCGACGTAGCTACGGGATACCGCCAAAGGCTTACAGCGACTTTGCCACGCTGCGCGGTGATCCCTCCGACGAGCTGCCCGGCGTCCGGGGGATCGGGCCGAAGATCGCGGCCGACCTGCTCGCCCGATTCGGTTCGCTGGACAATCTCATGCACAACCTACAAACGGTCCCGGCGCAACTCCGTACTCGTTTGGCCGCGTCGGCGGACTACCTCGAAGCGATGAAGATCGTGGTCCCGCTCGTCACCGATGCAGACGTAGTGGTCAGCCGATCACACCCACCGGAGCGAGACGAGCTAGCGGTCATATCCAAAGAACGCAATCTGACGGGTGCGGTATCCCGTCTGCTCGCAGCCATCGACGCGAACGATCGACGGTAGACCTGGATGGTCGAGCGGACCATCGTCGTGCTAGGCGCTCATTCCTCCGAGACTGCTAGTTAGGGTGGTGGCGATGGAAGCCGCGAGATTTCGCCGCGTGTTGTTGACCGGGGCAGCCGGCCGGATAGGTTCCGTGTTGCGAGAAGGCATCCGCGGTGAGCTCGAGGAGCTGAGGCTGAGCGACCGAGAACTCGTCGAGCCGGTCCACGGCACCTCCGAGACTTTTGCAGGGGCAGATCTTCTCGACCCGGCGGAGGTGGCGCGGATAGTCCAAGGAGTCGATGTCATCGTGCACCTTGGTGGCCATCCCGATGAGGCCGGTTTCGCGGAGCTGGTCGGCCCGAATGTGCATGGGACTTTCAACATCTTCGAATCGGCCCGGCGAGCTGGAGTGACTCGCATCGTCTATGCAAGCTCCAATCACGTCACGGGTTTCTACACGCCGGGAGAGCGACTGATGGGAGAAGAGCCGGCCCGTCCCGATAGCCTCTATGGCGTCACAAAAGTCTTCGGTGAAGCCCTCGGTCACCTCTACGCGGACAAGTTCGGCTTGCAAGTGATCGCCGTCCGTATCGGATCCTTCGAGGATAGGCCGAGGGAGCACCGGCATCTGAGCACCTGGCTCAGCCATGGAGACGCGGTCAGACTCTTCCGGGCCTGTCTTGCTCCCCAGGAACTGTCCTTCCTCACGATCTATGGGGTCTCGGCCAACACACGCTCGTGGTGGCCCCGCGCCGAAGCGGCCAAACTGATCGGCTACGAACCAAAAGACGACGCGGAGGACTACGCCGGAGATCTTCCGGGATCGTCGGAGGTCTGGCAGGGAGGGCGTTTCGCCCTGCCGGATTATGGCGGATGGAACGGCTAGGGGGGTCATCACGGCGTTCGACTCAAAAAATGGAGGCAGACAAGAAGAAAGTTGGGTACCGGCCCCCAGAGGGAGCACGACGATGCTGCAGATGAAGACTCGTTGCGAGCCCTGCAACTGCGAGCCCTGCGACAAGGAGTTTCTCGCCAGACGCTCACCGCGCAACGCAGCCGCGGCGCCCTGACGCAAGATGCCAGCCTGGCAATGCCAATCATGCGGCGGCGAGAATCCTGAAGGAACGCGCTTCTGCGGCCATTGCGGTGCTCCGCTGCAGACGGGCGAGGCTCCCAGCATCCCGAGCTCGATCCCCGCGCCCACCACCGACGTTGCCAGCACCCTGCGGAGCTTCGTCTCGAAGCAAGTCGCCGAACGACTCGAGGAGTCCGAAGGCCAGCTAAACGAGGAAAGGCGGCTGGTGACTGCGGTCTTTGCCGACATCTCTGGGTTCACGCCGCTGGCAGACCGCTTCGATCCCGAGCAGCTGTCCGAGATCATCGATCCGATCGTTGCTGCCTTGTCGGGTGTTATTGCGAAGCACGAAGGTTATGTCGAGAAGTTCGCGGGAGACGCCCTGCTGGCCCTCTTCGGCGCGCCCGTCAGCCACGAAGATGATGCCCAAAGAGCCCTGGCGGCGGCGATGGAGATGCACGAGACGCTTCTTCAGGTTCGGGAAACGGTGCCCTACGAGCATGACTTGAGACTTCATGTCGGCGTGAACTCGGGGCATGCGATCGCGCGCGTATTTGGCACCGAAGCGCGCATGGACTATTCGGTACTGGGAGATTCCGTCATCCTGGCCCAGCGACTCGAGTCCGCCGCCCCGACCGGAGAGACCTACGTGGGAGACGTGACCTACAGGCTCTCCAAGAATCGCTTCGAGTTCGAGTGGGTGGGAGAGCTCACCCTGAAGGGAAAGGCCGAGCCGGTTCCGGCATGGCGGCTTGTCGGTGAGCTAAAGGTTCCGCAAACGGAGACCGGCGGGCCCGCTCAGCGCCGGCGCCCCCTCGTCGGACGCGATCGGGAATTCGCCGCCGCGCGCTCCACTCTCGAGGACCTGGTGGAGGGCAGAGGTGGGCTGATGGTGCTGGTGGGTGAGCCCGGCGTCGGCAAGACGCGACTCAAACAAGAGATGGCATCGGAAGGCAGCGAACGAGGAGCGCGCTGGATGGAGGCCCGGTGCCCCTCGCACGGCACCGCACTGACCTACTTCCCCTTCGCGCAATTGCTGCGCGATTTTGCAGTCATCGAGATCGATCAAGCCCCCGAGCTTGCGGCTGCAGCCCTTTCCACGGCTTTAACCCGTGTCGGAGCCGAAGAGACGAACCCTTACTTCGCCCGGCTCCTCGGTCTCCCGCCTCCAGAGAGCAGCCGCGACGTGACCTCTCTGGAACCGGAGGCGTTCCGGCGCGGTCTCCACGAGGCTTTTTCATCTTGGCTTTCGCTGGTGGCAAAGACCGGCGGGCCCCTGATCGTGGTGATCGAAGACTGTCACTGGATGGATTCTTCGTCACGGGCTCTCGCCCAGGATCTGTTGCGAAGCTCGGCCGCCGATGGCCTCCTTCTCCTGTTGACCACACGACCGGAAGGCGAAGCCGTCGTCGATGAGATTGCCACGGGTCTCGCTCGCAACCCGATGAAGATCGAGCTTCGCCCTCTCGACCGCCGCGGCATAGATCTCTTTCTTCAAAGTCTTCTGGATGCCCCGGCACCCGGACACTTCTTGCAGCTCGTCACCGATAGGACCGGGGGCAACCCATTCTTCGTGGAAGAGCTGGTTCGCTCGCTGCTGGACGACGGTGCTCTGGTCAAAGCGCCATCGGGTTGGCAGATGCGGAGAGGGTGGAAAGAGGGAACGGTCCCCCCAAACCTGGAAGGCGTGCTGTCCGCTCGCATCGACATGTTGCCCAGGACAGCCAGGGTGAGCTTGCTGGAAGCCTCGGTGATCGGCAGGCAGATCCCGATGCAGCTCCTGGAGGGACTGTCTGCGCATGCAGCGGATGGAGTCCCGGTTCTCGTCGAACGGGGCTTCTTCGACCCTGCTTCCGATACCCCAGGCGTCTTCGAGTTCCATCACGCGCTGGTTCAGGAGGCTGCGTATTCACGGCTTCTGAGACGGCAACGGCGGGCTCTTCATCGACGCGTAGCCGAGCTCGCTGAGGATCTGTACGGGTCGGGGGACGACGTCATCGACCTTCTGGCGCGCCACTACTACCTCGGCGATGTCGGCCAGAAGGCGATCGTCTTTCTGATCCGAGCTGGAGAGCGAGCCGCCCGGCTGTTTGCCAACGAAGAGGCGATGGTGCATCTGAACAGGGCCCTCGAGCTCGCGCGCGGGGAACCCGAGGATGAAAGAAGGGTCGTGGAGATCCTGTTGAGCCTTGCCGACCTCCACGAGCTGACCGGATCGTACGAAGAGGCTTTCGATCTCTTTGATGAGGCCCGCCGCCTATCCAGCGATGTCCGTGCGTGGCGCGGCCTCATCTCCGTGCTGCGGCGCCAGGGGCGGTACCGGGAAGCGGAGCGCGCGGTCGAAGAGGCTTTCGCCACCGTCCCTGCCGATCAAGCCGCACCCCTATGGCTCGAACAGGCATGGACGCTGGCGGTTGAAGGGCGGTCTGTGGAGACGATCGAGGCCGCGCGATCGGGGCTTGCGATCGCCGCCGCCGGTGAGCCCCTGCGGCCTTACCTGTTGATCCAGCTCGGCCAGGCCGAGAAGATCCAGGGTGCCTCAGAAGCGGCTTTGTCTCACTCACTCGAGGCTCAACATCTGTTCCAGGAACACCACGATCAGAGAGGGCTTACCACGGCCCTGCGCTTGACCGCGAGCATCTACCTGGACCTTGAGGAGTTCGAGAAGGCGGCAGCCACACTCCGAGAGGGACTCGAATTGGCCGAGCGGGTTGGCAACGTCGAAGAGTTAGCCGGATGTTTGATCAATCTCGGCATGATCGAGCATCAACAGGGAAACCTCGATGAAGCCATCGCCTGCGACCGCCGGGCGATAGCCGAGTTCGAACGCATCGGACATGGCGCAGGTCGAGCGATCGGCTACTCCAACCTCTCCGAGAAATTGATGGACAAAGGAGATCTTGACGAAGCCTTGCTGAGCTCTGAGAACGCCTACGAGATAGCGCGCTCGATCGAGCACACTCCGACCGTTGCCGATGCGTTACAGACGATGGCAGCGATATATCTCAAGCGCGGTGAATACCTCACCGCAGCGGAGCGGGCGGAAGAGGCGGTCCGCGTCAATCTCGAGGTCGGCGCCCATCGTTACGCAGCCGAAGCCTTGGAAGTGGCAGCAACGGCGTGGGCCATGGCCGGCGAGCCCGCCAGAGCCGCCGAAGCCCGAGCCCGCGTCAGCGAGCTCGGGGTTTAGCGATCTGCCAGGAAGTCAGTGGAAGGAACGGCTCGGGCTCCCGCAGGCCCCCGTCGTCCCGTCGTCGAAGAATTGAGCGTACCCAGAGTCGGGGGCCCGGTCGGCCAGGTGATTGTGTAATGAGGTGGTCCCATAGACGTAGACGAGATCGCACGGAGTAGTCGGATTCGGATCCGGTACGGCAAGAGAAAAGATGAGCCTGCCGCCGGAGTCCACCGTATAGGTGCTCGTGCTGTACACGGTGCCGCCATTCGGATCCGTCGTCGCGTACAGGGTGTAGGTAACGGAACTGCACGCCGGCTTCGCGAGAGTGAACTCGAAGGCAAGCGTGGTCCCATCCCAGAAGCCCCCACCGTCCACGATATTGGCGCATGCAGGTCCTTTGGTGTCCCCCGCAGCCCCGGCTGGTGCCAGCGCACACAGGGAAGTAATCAAAGCCAACGACAGAACGAACGCGATCTTTCTCATCTTCGAACCTCCTAAGTTCCGGTTAGCCCTTCTTGATAGTTGGCGTTCCTGAACCGGCGAACGTCCATGCGGGAACTGCAGAGTAGCCGCCGATAGATACAGTCAGTTTCTGATTGAGTTTGAAGGTTTTGCTGATGTAGGAATTCAGCGCTTGGCGATCGAATTTGGCGGTGCCCTTCTGATCCTTGCCCGCGGTACCGCTTACCGTCCAGGACTGATTGATCGAGAACGGCTGGTCGGCCACCTGGAAAGTCACCGGGCTTGTGCCACCGAGGGGGATCCCTCTTATGCTCGTTATCCGGACGCTCCCCGCCGTCACACTCGCGAGGTTGGGGGTGCCCTGATTCTGCGCCACGTACATCGTTACGTAATTTCCCTTGGACGGCACGTAGAGGGTCGCAGGGTCGAAGATAACCGTGGGGCTGTAAGGCTGAGCCGGAGAGCAGGGGTTCGGGTCCTGTCCGTCCGGGATGCCGTCGTTGTCGCTATCGAGATTGATGCTGTTCCCGTCTGTTGCCGATCCCGGGGGGAAACAGGGCTGGCTTGATTCGAACGCATTCGACAGGCCGTCCCGGTCGGAATCGGCGATCACATGGATACTCCTCGTGGTTTGGTCGCTTGCTCCCGTAGCCGGATCGGTGGCGACAAGTGTGACTGTGTAGTCGCCTGCAGGCAGGGCGCCGAGGTCAACCGTGCTTCCGGTGGCGGTGCGGGACTGTGGAAGGTTTGGTCCACTGACGGTCCATGTCAGGTTGGCGTCCGGCAACTGCCTGAGGGACGCGTCGGAACCCTCGCCTTGAAGAGCGATGTTCTCCCAATCGAAGTAGGTGGTGCCGTCGACGGGATCGACGATTGCGGCAACAGGCGCTTGCGAAGAGTTATCGATGGATGCGTTCTGGATGATGGGATCGAATCCAGCTTGGCCCGGGAAGGGTGCACTCGAGAAGAAGTCACTCATTACTCCGGTGACGGTGCCACCGCCCTGGCCCCCGCAAAGCTCGGTTTCCTCGAAGGTCTGATTGAAGTTGGCGGTCGCCTGAGGCGTTCCGACGTCTGCAAAGCTCGTCGGCTGCAGCGCCAGGCCGAGGACAGATCTCTCCGGGCTTCCAGGGCACTGGTAGTACAGGGTCAGTCGCAAGTTGTTGAGACTCTGCTGATCGGTATTCCCGCCATCGATCCCGCCCGTGGCGGCGATCGAAACACCCGCGCGCTCCAACATGACATCACGCTGTGAGCCCTCGCTGCCGGTAGGGAAGTTTCTGACGAATGCCGATATACCGCGATGCACGTAAGCCGGATACTCGCCGGCCTGGCCGTCGATAGCGGGCGGACCCGAGCTCGAGGCGTAGGTTTGCGTGGTATCGAAGGTGTGGATCGTGCCGTCGTTGTTGTAGGCGATGATCCCGTCCGTGCCCCAGGAGGGTTGGTACGCACCGTTGATGAGCAACTGCGGACCGCCCTCGCTGGAGGGATCCAGGGTGTAGATACCGTCGGGGCCGGTGAAAGCGATGCGGTTGTCGCCGGAGGTCTGAGACCACGAGGGGTCTGAATAGATCCCGTAACCCTCGCCACCGGAAAAGGTCAGCGCCGAGAGATTACTGCCGTCCGTGTTCACCGTCAGGATGTCGCCATTGGCGTCGAAGGCGATCTGGCTGCCGTCCGGGGAGAAGGTCGGGTTATCGCCCGCGGGGGAGTAGTTACTGCCGTCGTAGACCTTCTTCTCGCTACCGAAGACGGGGCTGTTTCCACTGGTGTCGACGGGGACGGTGTAGATGCTGCCGTCGGTACCCGCGAAGGCGATCATGGTCCCCTGCGGATTCCATGCCGGATGAGAGGCCCCCGTTTCCAAGGGAAAGTACGAAGAGGTGTTGTTGATGTCGGAAGAAGAGCCGACTTCCAGAGTCGGTCCGTCCGAATAGTCTATCCAGGCGACCCATTTCCCGTCCTGGCTCAACGCGGGATCGAACTCATCTGCGTTGTTCGTATTCGTGTAATTAACGAAGCTCCCCGACGACACCGACAGGTTGCGCAATGTCGGCTGACCATTCTTTGCAGACGAGAACAGCACGACCGGGGAGCCCGTCGGTGGCTGATAGTCAAGCTCGAGATTGTTGGGATCCGCGTTGAGAGGGAAGGGAACCGCGAGCGTGAACAGCCCGATGGGATCGGTCTGATCCGGATCCTGATTGGGAATGTGCACGGACTCATTGAATCGAACCGCTATAGGGATCTGTGCTGCCACCGTAGTTCCATGAAGGAACTTGAGCGTATAGGGACTGAACGCCGGCCGATCGGTGAAGGCGATGTTTTGATTGCTGAAGCTTTCGACGACGTGCGTGCCCTGGCTGGTGTTATCGGTGGTTCCCGACATGACGAATGTTGGCCCCGCCGCGACACCGTTGATGGTTCCGACAGTGCCAGTCGTCAAGCAGTCAGTGTTCGGTTGCCCGCCAAGGCGGCAGAGAAGGAAATTGAAGTCTCGCTTCTCGTAAACGGTCGAGTCCTGATTCCAACCGGTGCCCGAGCTCTTCATTGCAGAGCGGTCGTCCGCCAGGAAGCTGCGCGTCGTGATGTTGTACGCACGGTTCGTCCCGGCATCGGCCTCAGTGTTTGCCGAGTGCGTCGGGCTGAATGGATCCGCCCAGCTACCCTCCGCGCCAAAGGTGTGTGCTATCTCCATTGCCATAAGCGAGCCCGCGGTCGAGGGCGTGGTGGTGGCAGGAACGAGGCGGACCCACGCCTCGGGGCTGCTGACAGAGGCCATACCTTCGGCGCAGCCGCTGTCGCCACCCAGAGAGATCGCACTCGATACCACACCGAGAACGACGTCGGCAGTCGGGTTGGCGTCGGGGTTGGTGGTGTTGGCCGAGTTGGCGGCGTTCCAATCATTCCGGTACTGAGCGAGCTCACCCTTGATCGTGGTGAAGTTGTTCAGGTTGCCGCAATACTTCCCATTCGTAAGGGGCACGCTGGCGACTCCATTATTGACCGCATACCTGATCCCTCCCACCGTGGACGTCGAGGAGAGGGGGCCCGTCAACTGCCCGCCAACCTTCGGAACCGGAAGCATGCGAGACAGGTTGTTCAACCCCGCCTGCAGCGTGGCGTTGTCGGTACTTGTGAGGGTTGCACCCATAGGAACGACCAGGACGCGCAGCGCCCTGGTGCGCTGCTCGACGGTGGTGCTCATCGTTCTGCCGACGGCACTGGAAAACGTCAAAGGGGTGGCGCAGGTGGTGCAGTTGATCGTGGCGGAGAAGGTAGCCGTGAAGCGCGAGGTGGGAGTGGACGAAATCAGATCCGGCCCGGGTATCACAAACTCCGGGTCGCCGGTCGAGTCGGGTGCCGGCGCCGAGGAGTAATTCACGAGGGGGGCCGGAGAGGTGCTGCTGACACGTAGCAGCGGCGTGTAAGTCTTGGCCGTCGATCCGGAGATCCGCATCGTGAGCGTGGCGCTCGTAAGACCGATCGCTTGTCCGTTGGTGGCACAACTGGGCTTGCTCAGGTAGAGGCGGACCTCACTTTCCTTGCCGCGCGTTAGGGGGCTGTAGTTCGCTGCTGGCTGGGAAGAGCTCCCCACGCCCTGGTTGATCGTGAAGTCCTGAAGCACCGGATTTAGCGTGCACGTCGCCGCATGTGCCGCTGGCCCAAACTGTGTCAAGGAAAGAAGCAGGGCCACTGCGACACCTATCGAAAAAGAGCGCCTTGCCGGCGACATAAGGACCCCAGCGACTTGCTGCGCGCCATGACCATCGCTCATCGAAACCCCCAATCAACGGCCACCTCGATTTTTGACACCCGATATGGCCATTCGGATCCAGCCCTCTAACGCTCTCAGATCCCTACAAGGCACTAGCAGGTGAGGAGCGTTGATCTAACGCGTTTCAGCTTTGTGGGGGCCGTTTGAGCGATGGTCAGGATAGCGCAATAACTTCCCCGCCGATAACGCAACGGCCGCGTACAGTCCCGCAAAACATGACAGTTCGGCTAGAGGCACCGACGGTCGGCGAACGATCCAAGATGTGAGCGCCGTCAGTCGGATTCGTCATGGGAAGATTGCCCGTTTCGCGTCTGGTTGCTCGGGGCCGCGGGCCACGCCGTATAAGCGCCGGGCCCCCGTTTGCTCAGTTCGCGCCCGATGATCACCCTCTGGATCTCCGAGGTGCCTTCCCATATGCGGTCGACACGCAGCTCCCGCCAGAGACGTTCCACCGGTTGCTCCCGCATGTAGCCGCGGCCCCCGAAGATCTGAACCGCTCGATCGATCACGCGCCCTGCGGTCTCCGAGCAGACGAGCTTGACCGCCGCTGCCTGCGCGTGCAGCTGCCCGCGCGTCAATCCCCCCGCGGCGGCTTCTCCAGCGACCCTGTAAAGAAGTGATTTCGCCGCCATGATCTCGGCGGCCATGTCTGCAAGCATGAACTGAAGGCCCTGATGGTCGGAAAGGGACTTGCCGAACGCGACCCGGTCCTTGGCAAATCGATTGGAGAGATCGAGGGCGCGGATAGAGGCGCCCACCGTGCGCGCGCCGATCATCAGCCGCTCCTCAACGAACCAGTCCTTCGTCAGCTCGTAGCCTTGACCAACTTCTCCCAACACCTTGTCCGCTTCCACTCGGACCTCTTTGAAGCTGAAGATCGGGTGCTCGAACACGAAGGTGTGCATGTAACGGGGAGTCCTGACCACCTCCACCCCCGGCAGCTCCTTATCCACGATGAAAACCGTTGGCTTGGCAGGGTCTCCATCGACATGGGCGTGCACCAGTATGAAATCGGCGACGTCACCCACAGTCACGTACCACTTCTCACCAGTGATGACGTATCCGCTTCCGTCTCGCATCGCAGTCGTCACGATCCCCGAAGCATCGGATCCTGCCCCCTCTTCGGTGATGGCGTAGCAATCGCGTCGCTTGCCCCCGCAGGCGGGGCGCAGGTACTCCTCCTTCTGAGCTGCCGTGCCCCACTTGAGAGGGATCGAGGGACGCCACACGATGTCCCACAGTGCGCCGGTGGCTTTACCAAGTTCCTCTTGGACCAGAACCTGATGGAAGAGATCGAGGCCTCTTCCTCCGTCCTCAATGCTGTGGTTGATGGCGTTCAATCCACACTCAACCACCGCCTTCTTGATCGCCGCGATCGTTCGATCGGGGAGGCCGTTTCCTTCCTCGCACTCGAGCTCGTAGGGGATCAGGTGTTGTTCGGTGAAAGTACGCGCCCTGCGCTGCAGCTCTACCTCAGCCCCGCCCAGATGCAGGTTCATAGAGCAACCGGGTGGGTTCGGGGCACCACCAGAGCATCTACCGCCAGGCAGCCATCGGGCCCCGCGATGAGCGGATTAACGTCGAGCGCGTCGAGCACGGAGCCGAGGTCGTCGGCGAGGCGGGACAGAGCAACCACGGCGTCGGCGACGGCTTCGATATCGGCCGCCGGCGCTCCTCTAACACCGTGGAGCAGAGCTCCCACCCGGAGAGCTTCCACGATCTCTCGCGCGCGCGACCGCTCGACCGGCGGAAGGATGAAGCGGGCTTCCTTCAGGATCTCGATCAGCACCCCCCCGGCCCCCACCATCACGATGGGTCCGAACTGCTCGTCACGGACGATGCCGAGGGCGAGCTCAACGCCCCGAGGAGCCATTGCGCCGACCAACACCTGCGGCCCGAGACGCGCATCGAGATCCCGGTAGACGGAAAGCAAGGCATCCTTTCCCGAGATGTCCAGCGCGATCCCGCCTACGTCGCTCTTGTGTGCAACCGCCGGCGAGGCGGTTTTCAACGCCACCGGCCATCCGATCCTCTCCGCCGCAGCAACCACTTCTTCCGCGGTCGCTGCCTCATAGGAGACCGCGACGGAAATGCCGTAATCGCTTAACAGCGTCAGTGACTCGGTGGGTGACAGCGGCGTTCCCACCGTCAGTCGGTCTCTCCAGCGGCGCGAGAGAGTGACGTCGACCGCGGTTGCCGGGGGCCGGGAGCGGGCGAGGAAGTCGCGATAGGCAAACAGATGGCGAAAAGCGGCAAGACCGGTCGCGGTGCCTTCCAGGACTGGCACCCCCGCGTCGCGCAGCTTGCTCGAGTCGGCGCGGTCGATCGCGCTGGCCAGGTTGCCGAGCATGGCCATCGGCTTATCGATGCTCCGATACACCTCCAGAGCGGTTTCCACGTAGCTTGCGACGCCTTCGGATTCGGTGGTCATATCAACACAGAAGGCGAGCCCAGCGGTTGACGGATCGTCCAACAGTGCGTCCATGCATTCCCGGAAGATCTCTTCCGCGTCGTTGCCCGTTCCCCAGGCATCAAGGGGGTTCGTCGCCGAAAGGCCTTGTTCGAGCACGCGCTCCAAACGTCCGATCGTCGATTCCGACAGGGTGGCGAACTCCACGCCCGCGTCCGCGGCGGCGTCCACCAACAGCGCTCGTTCGCCGCCGGAGTCGTGGATCGAGGCAAGGCCCCCGGGCCGCGCGTTACGGCCGGCCGCCAGAAGCTCGGCAGTGTCTGTGAGCTCATCAAGGGTCGCTACGCGAAGCACCCCATAGGCATCGAACAGCGCCTCGTAGGCCGCGTCGGAGCCCGCCAATGCACCGGAATGAGCCTCGACCAGCCGCTTGGCTCTCTCCTGCCGCCCCACCTTCAGAACGATCACCGGTATCTCTTTGCCGGCTGCGATCGCCAACGTTTCTTCGAAGTTGGTCGGATCGCGCACGGTCTCCAGGAACATGGCAACGACACGCGTCGTATCAAGCTCGAGTGCGTACCGCAAGTAGTCCGCAGACGTCGTGACGAGCTCCTGGCCCGCAGAGACGACGAGATTGAAACGGAGGTCGCGGTCGTTGTGAGCGAGCGCGGCGAAGGCCGATCCCGAATGAGTGATGAAGGTGACTCCTCCCGGCGCGAGTTGAGGCATGGGAAAGCCGCACGCTCTCAGCCCCCGTTCGACATTGAGGAAGCCCATGCAATTGCCGCCACAGATCGCCATGCCGGCGCTCCGCGCGATGGCCGCGATCCTCTCGGTGAGCGGAGGCGCGTTCGGAGAGACCTCTTCGAAGCAGCTTGCGAAGATCACCGCTCCTCTGACGCCGGCCGAGGCGGCGGCCACCATCTGGGATTCCAGGAGAGCATTCGGAACCCCGAGGAGAACGACGTCCACCGTTCGCCCCAGCGCTTCCAGGCTCGGGTGACACAACCGTCCGTCGATGGTCGGATAGCGGGGATTGATCGGGAAGATCTCGCCCTCGTAGCCACCGCGCTCCAGCTCGAGGAGCATCTCCCGCCCGAACGAGCCCTTACGGGGGCTCGCCCCGACCACAGCCACCGAAGTCGCCTCGAGCATCGTTGCCAGCGCCGGGCTCCCCGCCTGCCCCCGGGCCGTCGCCGCCGGGGTGGTGGTCACCTGCTCCGGGCGAATCGGCGCCCCCTCTTGCGGTCGGAGAAGATCGCCTGCGCCGCCTGATAGCCCGGAATCCCGCAAACGCCGCCGCCACCATGGGTTGCCGAGCTTGCCTGGTAGAGACCTGCTATCGGCGACCGGTAATCCGCGTAGCCGGGGGCCGGACGCATATGGAACAACTGCTCGGCGGAGAGCTCGCCGTGAAAGATGTTGCCGCCGATCAATCCGTATTCCTGTTCCATCTGATGGGGGCCAACCACCTGCCGGTGGATGATCGACCGCTTGAAATTCGGGGCAAGGTCGTTGTAGCCGTCGACCACTCGGTCCGCATAAGCCTCTAACTCCTCGGTGTGCGGGGACTCTACCCACTCGTGCGGCACCCACTGCGTGAACAGCGACATGATGTGTGTTCCTTCGGGACAGAGCGTCTTGTCGAAGAACGACGGGATGCAGCCGTCAACGAAGGGCCGCTCCGCGCCACGACCCTCTTTGGCGTCTTGAAAAGCCTTTTCGATGTACGACGTGGAATGTGCCAGCTCGACCGAGCCACTGTGATGCGACTGCGGCTCCGTACCAGGATCGGCGATGAAGTCGGGTAGCTCGGACAATGCGAGATTGACCTTGACGACCCCGCTGCGCGTCTTCCACCGTTCGATGTCTGCAACGAACTCGGAGGGCAGCTCGCTGCGATCGATCTGCCGCAGAAAGGTGATCTTGGGGTGGATGGCACTCACCACCGTTTCCGCCCGCAGCTCCTCTCCCCCGCGCAGGACCACTCCTTCGACGCGGCCGTTGCGCACCAGGATCTTTTCCACGGAAGCATCGGTACGGACCGTTGCCCCGAATTCCTCCGCCGAACGCCTGATGGCGTCTGCGACCGCGCCCATTCCCCCTTCTGCAAAACCCCAGCCACCGAGGTGCCCGTCGCCGACATCCCCGATGGAGTGGTGAGCCATAACGTAGGCAGTTCCGGGTTCATCGGGACCGGCCCACGTTCCGATCACGCCGTTGATGGCAAGAGCGGCCTTGACCTGCTCGGATTCGAACCAGTCGTCGAGGAGGTCCGTGATGCTCATCGTCATTAAGCGGGTGAGATCGCCGACGGTGCGAACGTCGAGGCCGCGGAGCCGCCACGCAAGCTTGACCTGCTCCAGGAGATCGGCGGGTTTGCGGGAGCCGATCTTTGGAGGGGGAACCATGAGAAGGGGGCCGAGCACATCGGCCAGACCGATGAGCCATGCATCCCAACGATCCATTGCATCGGCATCTTTGTCGGAGAACTTGGCGATCTCCTTGCGATTGCGCTCCGCATCGTCCGCGTACAGTGAGATCGACCTGCCGTCGGGGAAGGCTTGGTAGTAGGGACCCATCGGAAACACCTTGTAGCCGTGGCGTTCCAAAGCGAGGTCCCGGATTATCGAAGGCGGCATCAGGCTCATGACGTAGGACAGGGTCGTCACCTTGAATCCGGGGCCCCAGGGTGAATCGGTTGCGGCCGCGCCCCCAGTCTTGTGCCTGCCCTCGAGGACCAATGGTTTCAGTCCCCCGCGTGCAAGATAAGCGGCTGCCGTAAGACCGTTGTGACCTCCACCGACAACGAGCGCGTCGTAGTTCTCGTTCACCGTTTCAGCCTCCCCATCGGACAGAGGTGCGAGACCTCATTGTTAACTTACCCGTCAATTTATTATCTAACTCCCGGGGATGGCAATCACCGCTTCGGACAGATCACTGGTTACAAAATCAGCCAGCACCCGCCGCATCTTTCCGGCGGTCATCTGGGGGGAGTGCAGCAGCACCTGGATCGCGAGACCATCCATCAGGGCGACGAAGCGGTTGGCGAGGCTGTCCGGGTCTGCGTCCTGCCTGAAGTCGCCGGCCGCCTGACCTGCGACGATGATGTCGGCGACGACCTTGCGCCAGCGCCCGTAGAGCTCTTCGTTCACCGGGCGCATCTCGGGGTGGTGCACCGCCTCCAGCCAGAATTCCATCCACACGATCCACTCCTCAGTCGCCTCGCCTGCTCCAACCTCGCCTGCTCCCGGCAGATTCAGCTCGATCAGACGCAGCAGCCGGCGCCGGGGGCTTCGCAGCCTGGCAAGCTCCGCCAATTGCCTGCTCAGCGACTGTTCGAAAGCGAATCGCAGCGCCTTGCGCAGGACGTCCTGCCGGTTCTCGAAGTAGTAATGGACGGTGCCGGTGCTGGTGTTGGCCTTGGCAGCGACATCAGAGATCCTGACCGCTGCGAACCCTCGCTCGGCGATGGCCTCACACGCAGCCTCGAGGATCTGCCTCCGCCTCTCTTCCTCGACGTTGGGGCGGGGGCTCATAGGGCCGAGCGGAAGGGATCCGAGGTCGTTTGCATAATTGACGAGTCAGTCTACTATTCGGGCGTTCGGCTGGGCAGGATCGATACAGGGGGCTGCTGTGGCGACACATCCGCGCGAACGTCCAAGTCGATTGTCGAGGCGTGAGTTCCTGCGCCTCTCTGCCGGAGCCGCAGTCGCTCTGCCCACCACGTCGGCGTTGCTGGCTGCGTGCGCCAATCCCACCACCACTGCAACCAAGAGCGGCGCCTTCAAACTTGCGCGGCCAAACAATCCTGCGACACTCCCCCTATTCGACAGCAATCCCGCGATCAAGAGCGGGCTCCAGCCCGAGAAGAACGCCACTCTTCAGATCTACAACTGGGACCAGTATCTGTGGAAGAAAGTCGCCAAGAGCTTCTGCGATAAGTACAACTGCAACTTCCAGATCACCACGTTCAACAACATGGACGAGGCGCTTTCCAAGATCCGAACGAACCAGTTCGACTTCGATGTGTTCTTCCCCACTATCGACGTAATGGGCAAACTTACGGGGGCCAAGATCCTGCAGCCTCTCAATCACGATTACATCCCCAATCTCGCTGCCAACTGTTGGCCCGTCTTCCAGAACCCCTTCTACGACCAGAAATGGCGCTACAGCGTCCCCTACACCGTGTACACGACGGGCATCGAGTATCGCCGCGATTTCATCCCCGACGATGTCATCTGGGGCATGGATAACCCATACGAGATCCTGTGGGATCCCAAGTACAAAGGAAAGGTCGGCATCTACGACGACTATCGGGAAGCGATCTCGATGGCCCTGCTCAAAAACGGGATCACCGATCTGAATACCAGCAAACCTTCCGAGATAAACCTGGCAAAGAATGACCTCATCGACCTGATCAACAAGGTCAACGTCCGCGCCACGATCAACGGTGCCTATGCCAAGCTGCCGGAGGGCGAATTCTATCTGCACCAGTCATGGTCCGGCGATGCGGCAGCAGCTTGGTTCTACGTTCCGCATTACACACAGAAATACTTCAAGACGATCGGTTACTGGTATCCGAAGGATCGAAAAGGTGCCGTCGGCAACGATCTCATGGCGATCCCAAGCCGCGCCAAGAATCCCGTGCTCGCCCACCTCTTCCTCAACTACATGCTGGACTTCAAAAACTCGATGGACAACTTCTCGTGGGTCGGCTACCAACCACCGCAGGTGAAGGCAGACCCAGGGCGACTCACCACCGTAACGAGCGCGCAGGGTGAGCCGTACCTCTTTCCCTGGCTGGCAGACGCGGTCGTACGAGAGTCTGATTTCAAGACCGGCTACGAGGAGCTCGAGCTGAGTCCCTCGGTCGACAATCTGTGGCACAACGCATGGGAGGAGTTCAAAGCGGGTGCTCAGGCGTAGCGCCACTCGCTCCGCCTCGAAGAGCAAGAGAGACTCCAGATCGGGCAAAGGCGGGGTCTGGTACCCGCGCTGGTTCTGGCCGTCGTTCGCTGCCCCCGGCTTCGCGTGGCTCGGCGTGTTCTTCGTGTTGCCCTTCTATGTCGTTCTATCGATCGCTTTTGGAACCGTGGATCCAATCTTCCGAAGCGCGCTGCCCGTATACGAGCCCTGGTACTGGACCGGGGTGCATTTCTCGGACACGTTCGCGAAGATCTTCGGAGCCAACGCCTTTTTTCAGCCGGCGATATTACGGACGCTGCTTTATGTCGTCGCCGCGAGTCTTCTCTGCCTGGTTATCGGCTATGCGGTCGCTTACTACGTAGCTCGCTATGGAGGGCGGCGAAAAGCGCTTCTCCTCGTGCTATTGATCAGCCCCTTCTGGATCAGCTATCTCATGAGGATGCTGGCCTGGGTAAACCTGCTCCAGGATCAGGGCTACGTGAACGACATTCTCCGCTTCCTCCACCTCATCTCCGCACCCGTGCCGTGGCTGGAGGGCAAATCCATAACCGTCATCCTCGGCCTCGTCTACGGATACATCCCCTACATGATCCTGCCCCTGTACGCGTTCCTGGACCGCATCGACCAGAGCCTGTTGGAGGCGGGGCGGGATCTCGGCGCGAGTCCCGTACAAACGTTCCTTCGGGTGACTCTTCCTCTGTCGAAACCGGCGATCCTCGCAGGGATGGTGATCGTCTCGCTGCCGATGTTCGGCGACTACTACACCAATAACCTGCTCTCGAACTCTCCGAAGACGACCATGTTCGGCAACATCATCGACGACGCCGTTGGGTCCACCGGCAGGGGGCCGGAGGCTGCGGTGCTTGTCGTGATCCTGATGGTGTTCCTCATTGTTCCAATGATCTACTACATGCGAAGCACGGCGCGCTCGGTGTCGGCCGAATGAGCGCAGCGATCGCCCCCGGTGCGACCCGAGCCGAAACGAACGAACTCTCCAGCGGCCGCTTCCGCGGATGGTTGAAGGACCCGTGGCGCAAGCCTCGCTTCCTCGAAGCGATCACGTGGGCCTATCTCGCGTGGTCGCTGGTTCCCGTCTTGATCGCGATCATGATCTCCTTCAACGCCGGACGATCACGCAGCGCACTGCAAGGTCTTTCCTTCCGGTGGTGGTGGGTAGACCCCACAGATTCGCTGTGGCACGACCCCGATCTTCATGACGCCATCTTTCAGACTCTGAGGCTCTCGATCGCCACGATGTTGATAGCGGTGCCGCTCGGAGTCTTGTTCGCGGTGGGCTTGGACCGATGGCGGGGACGCGTGGCGACCGGCGCGAACTTTCTGATGCTTCTTTCGTTCGTGATGCCGGAGATCATCATCGGGATCGCCATGTTCTTCGTGCTTACTTACCTGCTGAAATTCGTGCTTCTTGGCACCACCGCTCAATTGATAGGGCTTATCACCTACCAGATCTCCTACCCGGTGATCATCGTACGCGCGCGCCTTCTTTCCATCGGCAAGGAATATGAAGAGGCTGCCATGGATCTTGGCGCATCACCCACGCAAGCGATCAGACGCGTTCTTTTGCCGCTTCTGTATCCCGCGATCCTTGTGAGCTTCGCCCTCGTGTTCGCCGACTCGATCGACGACTTCGTGACGGTCCGCTACCTCTCGGGCCCTGCTTCGAGCGAGCCCCTGGCGGTGAAGATCTATAACTCCTCCCGTGGCTCTCCAACGCCGGCGATCAACGCCGCGGTGACCCTCATGCTGATCCTTACCCTGACCGCCATAACGATCGGCTTCCTCGTCTATCGCAAGTTGACCAAGGGTCAGCGAGGAACGGCGATCGACTTTGCCAGCCAGATCTGAGCCCCTAGACAACCTGTCCTTCCTCGCTCGGATCGGTGTCGGTGCTGGGAGATAGCACCCGGAGCGCTTCCGGGGGGAGATGCACCGATACCGGACTGCCCTGATCGAAGGCGGTCGCGCGCCCTCCACTCGGGAGCATCGCCTGCAGCGTGTCTCCGGTGCCGAGCCTGATGATCAACTGGGTGCTGGCGCCCACGTAGACCACTCGCTCGATCTTTCCGGGAAGCCGGTTGCCCCCCTGACCAGCGTCCCGGGTTTCCACCTCGATCCTCTCCGGACGGATCACCAGCAGCACCTCGCCGGTCGCTCCCAGATCTCCGCCGGACGCCTCGAGCTCCGTGCTCCCGCACTGCACGACACACCCCCGGCCATCGTTGCGGCCCAGTGACCTGCCCGACATGAGATTGGACGTTCCCAAGAAATCCGCGACGTACGCCGTAGATGGCTCCTCGTAAACGTTCTGGGGAGAGCCAACCTGCTCGATCCTTCCATCGGACATCACTGCGATGCGGTCCGACATCGTCAATGCCTCTTCCTGATCGTGAGTCACGTAGATGAAGGTGATGCCCAGGTTCTCTTGAAGCCCCTTCAATTCGATCTGCAGCGCCTTCCTGAGTTTTGCGTCGAGAGCTCCCAGAGGTTCGTCGAGGAGCAGCACCGCCGGGTCGAGCACCAGAGCTCGGGCGAGCGCAACCCTCTGTTGCTGACCGCCGGATAGCTGCGACGGCCTGCGCTTCTCCATGCCCTCCAACCGCACCCGCGCCAATGCCTCGGACACGGCTTCCTTGGCAGGTTTGGGAGCATCCTTGTAGCGAAGTCCGAACGCCACGTTGTCGAAAACGTTGAGGTGAGGAAACAGCGCGTAACTCTGAAACACCGTATTCACCTGTCGCCTATGTGGCGGGGTCTGCGCCATGTCGACGCCATCGAGCATGATCTGGCCCTGCGTGGGTCGCTCGAATCCCGCGATCATCCTGAGAGTGGTCGTCTTCCCGCATCCCGAGGGGCCCAGCAGCGAAAAGAACTCGCCCGGCCTAACGGTGACGCTCACATGGTCCACCGCGACGACATCGTCAAAGGCCTTGACCAGATCGACGAGCTCGACTTCGCCGGACGTCATCTAGGAGCGCAGGGCCTCGGCGAAGGTGGCGAAGTTGCTTACGAACTTCGCAGCATCCTCCGGCTGGTGCTGGACGGAGAGCATCCATTGCTCGCTCTTGCCCCACGGCGGAAGGAAAACCCCGCCGGCATGCTGAAAGAGCCAGTGGCAATGACTGAAGCGATCGTCGACCTGCAAGAAATCGCGATAGTTGCGGACCCTCGTAGGCGAGAAAACGATGCACCCTTTGGCGCCGAAGGCGAGTACGTAAGCTGGCAGCTCGAAGTCGGCGATGATTTGGTTGCAGCCATCCACCATCAGTTTCTGCAGCCGCTCGAAGTGCTCGTAAGCGGCGCCATCCAAGGCCACGGTTAGTGCCGCCCGGGCGGCCGCCATAGTCAATGGATTGCCGTTGAAGGTTCCCACCTGCTCGTAATCGCCTTCGGCGATCGCCTCCATGACCTCACGGGTGCCTCCGATCGCGCCACAGGGCAGTCCACCGCCCATAGCCTTGGCGAGACAGACGATGTCCGGCGTCACGCCGTAACGCTCGATCGCCCCCCCTGGGGCCGTCGTGATGCCGGTCTTGACCTCGTCGAATGCCAGCAGAGCCCCGTGCTCGCGCGTCACCTGGCGCACGCCTTCCAGATAGCCCTGATCCGGCGGGATGATTCCGGCGTTCATCATGATCGGCTCGCAGATCATGCCTGCGATCTCACCGGGATGCTCTTCGAAGGTTCGGCGCAGCGCCTCGAGGTCGTTGAACGGAACGATCAGTGTGAGCTCGGTTATCGCTTCTGGGACCCCCGCGCTGGCCGGAGCGCTGTTGGGACGCTCGGCAGGACCGATCTCGGGTGGCTCTTGGTAGACCGATACCTGCACCGAGTCGTGGTGACCGTGATAGGTGCCCTCGACCTTCACGATCAGCTGCCTCCCCGTGACCGCCCGCATGAGGTGCACGGCATCCATCGTTGCTTCCGTCCCGGAGTTTCCAAAACGCCAGAGTGGCAACCCGAAGCGGCGCGCCAGCTCCTCGCCCACCGCTATGGCGTCCTCGGTGGGTTGGGCGAAATGGGAGCCGCGCTGGATCTGGCGGGAGACAGCATCAACGATCGCAGGATGTCCATGTCCAACCGCCATCACGCCGTAGCCGCCGTGCAGGTCCACGAACTCATTGCCGTCGACGTCGTAAACCTTGGAACCCGATCCGTGACTCAGCCAGATCGTCTGCGGCCTCGAGATCTGCCAGTTCGATGTCACGCCCCCGGCCAGGTAGCGGCGAGCTCGCTCTTGCGTGGCCGCCGACTCGCTCTGGCGTTCGAGAAACCCTTCTTCTTGCTCTCTGATCAGATCGTCGAGCTTTGTCGTCTGCTGCGTGATCTCCGTTACTGCCATCAGTGCATCACTCCATCCCTATCAATGGTTTGGTTCCCCGTTTAAAGAGTTGATCGGCGATTATGACCCGCTGTATCTCCGATGTTCCTTCCCAGATCCTGTCTACCCGCAGTTCCCGGTAGAACCTCTCTGCCACGTTCTCTCGCATGTATCCGCGGCCCCCGAAGATCTGTACCGCGCGATCGGCGACCCGGTTGGCCATCTCGGAGGCGTAGAGCTTGACCATTGAACACTGGGCGTGCTCGATCTTGGTGTCCAAACCCTCATCGATGCTCTGTGCCAGACGATAGGTCATCACCCTGGCTGCCCACAGCTCGGTCACCGAATCGGCAAGCATGAATTGGATGGCTTGATAGTCAGAGATAGCGCTCCCGTAAGCATGTCGTTCCTTCGCAAACGCCGAGGCCTCATCTGTTAGGCGCTCCGCTGCTCCACAGCAGCGCGCCCCGATCATCAGCCGCTCGTAACGGAACCACTCGTACACGAAAGACATTCCGTCACCCTCGCCGCCGACGAGATTCGCCGCGGGAACGCGGACGTCCTCGAACGCGATCACCGGATGGTGGGCCGCATATGTATGGCTGTAGGACGGCGTACGCACCACCCGTACCCCAGGCGATTCCAGATCAACGATGAACATCGCGTGTGATCCCGCATGAGGGCCGGTCGTGAGCTTGGCTTGAAAGAAAGCATGGTCGGCATGGTTGGCCGAGGTGACGTGCCATTTCACGCCGTTCAGGACATAGACGTCGCCCTCCCGGCGGGCGGTGGCATCGATCGCGTCGACATCTGATCCTGCGTCCTCTTCCGAGATGGCGTAGCACTCGGTTCGCTCACCCTTGATCGTCGGTACTACCCACGTCCGCATCTGATGATCTGTTGCCACCTTCGGCAGCCATCCCGCGGGAGTCTCGACCACCCACCCGAGAGCGTTGGTGACTCTCCCGATCTGCTCGGACACGAGCACCTGTTGAAACACCGAAAGACCCCCACCGCCGAGATCCGCGGGCATGTTCATCGCCGCCAACCCAAGCTCTCGGGCGCGGCGCCGGTGGCGATCCTTCACGTCTGCGGGAAGCTCACCTTCATTCATCTCCGCCTCAACCTCGAACGGGATCAATTCGCTATCGACGAAGTCACGCGCACGCGCTTGCACCTCACGGTCATCCCCGGCGATGCGAAGGCTCATCGGAGACCGGAGACCAAGTCTCCGCCGGTGGCAGGAACGACACGGCCTTGCAGGTATCCGGCAGCCACCATCGCTATGAATTGATGCGTGGTTCCTTCGACCAGCGAGAGAGGGCCTTGGCTATAGGCCCTCGAAGCGGTTCCGCGTTGAACCGACTCGCACGCGCCCCAGTCCTCTCGGTTGGTTGTGTCCCAGAAGTCGACCGCGTAGGAGGGATCAAAATCCCCCGTTGCAACCTCCGGCGGGAACAACCACTCGCATTCGATGCGAGTGGCGTCGGGAGCAACGGCCTCGAGTCGGTGGGTCATTACGTAGTCCGGATGCAAGCTGATGAGAAGGTTGGGCCACAGGCTGTAGTAATAGACCTTGCGGCTCTTGCCGGCGTCTAGCCGGCGCAGGATCTGTCCCCCGCTCTCGCCGGTGATCGACATGGTCGCCGCGTGCTCGAAGAGATCCATGGACCCGCCCGCCCACGCTCCATCGGAGGGATCGTCGGTGCCGCTATCCGGAGACGTGACGCGACACAGCTCTGGATGTATCTGGGGGCAGTGGTAGCACTCGTGGTAGTTCTCGGTGACGATCTTCCAATTGGCTGCAACGACGTAATCGTGTCTGGCGAGAGCGATCAATCGCTCGCATTCGTGATCGGCCGTCAATGCGTCGAGGCTGCCCAGGTGCTGATCGAATGGGGGCGCATCACCTGAAGCATTTGCGAAGATCCAGCCGTCCCATTCCTCGACGCGAAGTGGAACGAGCGAGTGTTCGGACGGCTCGAAGCCGGGGGTGTCGCTGTAGCGGGGGGCTCCCTTCAGGGAGCCATCGAGCCCGTACACCCAGCCGTGATAAGGACATTTGATCGCTCGCGCGTGCGAGCAGCTGCCCGCCTCCAGAAGCTCGTGACCGCGGTGCCTGCAGACATTGAAGAAGGCTCTCAGCCCAGCCTCATCGCGCACCACGATTGCAGTCTCGGAACCGAGTGCTACCGCCTTCTGATCGCCCACGCGCGTCAGGTCGGAGCTTCGCCCCAGACAAAGCCAGGACGACTCGAAGAACGCTTGCTGCTCCCACTGAAACAATCTGGCGTCGTTGTAGGCCGCGCCGGGAAGAGTCTCGGCCTCGCCCAGGGGGGCCAGGCAGCGCTCCAGAGAGCCGCGTTCCAAAACGCTCAGAGCATCGCGGTGTTGTGACACGCTCGTCCCGATCCTCCCCTCCCGTATGGGCGCCAATATAACTGAACGGTCGGTCAACAACGAGCTTCCCATGCCTCATCCGCCTCGGCGCTCTCAGGTTTTCCCGGACTGACACCGCCACCGGTCTAGCCAGTCTGGTGGAAGGCTCCTTCCAGCACGCAGGCGGGGGGCGGTTCAAACAGTCTCGGCGGGGGCGAAGAGGACCAGCACTTCCAGATCTTCGGCGATGTCGACGAAGCGGTGTTCGACCTTCTTGCCCACGAAGATCACCGCCCCGGCCTCGACCGGGTGGAGCTCGCCTGCGATGTCGATCTGGGCTCGTCCCGAGACCACGTAGTAGGCCTCGTCCTCGTTGTGCGGAGTTTGAGGATCGACCGCACCCGCCGACAGTGAATAGAGCCCTGCGCTCATGGATCCGACCCGAAGAAACTCGAGGTAGAGATCGTCCTGATCGGCCAGACGCGCCCGGAGATCGGCCAGGGCATCCACCTGTCCTTCCACCCGGGGGATGCTACCCCCGGCTCCCTTTTCGAACGCCGTCTAGCGTGCCCTCATGGGAGTCGTCCGCTGGGTTCGTCTTGTGGCCGGCCTGTTTCTCTTCGCGGTGGGAACGGTTCTGACCCTGCGCGCCAAACTGGGGCTCTCGCCGTGGGATGTCCTCGCCGACGGAGTACGGCTCCGCTCGCCTCTGTCCTTCGGTGAAGCGGTCATCGTCATCGGTGTTGTATTGGTCGTAATGACGTACATCGCCGGCGTCAAACCGGGATTGGGGACGATCGCGAACATGATCTTGATCGGCGCGTTCGAGGATCTGTTATTGCGCAGCGGCTGGCTCGAAGGTGTGATCCGGCAGCCGATCTGGCTACGCACCGTTACCTGCGTGGGGGGCATCGCCACGATCGGGTTGGGATCGGCGCTCTATATCGGGGCGCAGTTGGGGGCCGGCCCGCGAGACAGCTTGATGCTCGCCACCGCGCGAACGACCGGATGGCGCATCGGCGCCGCCCGCGCGGTGGTCGAGGGAAGCGCGTTCGTAGCGGGCTTTGCCCTCGGTGGAAGCTGGGGGCTGGGTACCGTCCTCTTCGCCGCCGGCATAGGTCCCGCCGTGGACCTCTGGTTCCGCGCTTTCAAGATGGATGCCACCGGCCGCGACCAACGCGCCGAACCAGCCTAGAGCAAGGTTCTCCACAGAGCCACAATCGGAAGCACGGGTCTTCCTTCCATCCGGGAATGATCCATTCGCCGGCCGCACTGCTGGTCGCGGTTCGCAGGTCCACCTGGCTCCCTATCGGGAGATAGTGAGCATTCGCCATCACGAAATCGTGCACGAAATCGTCGACGACGTCAGGGTGACGCCGTAAGCGCTGGCCACCTCACTCATATCGATGGGCGAGTCGTACCTGTCCAAGCTCTTGAGCAGATCATTCACAGTCGGAGGGGAGCCGGGCATCTGCTCGCCGGGAGGAAGGGGACGCTGGTCGGGCAGTTCGTGGCGGAGCTTATGGCAGGAGCATTGCGGCCCACGGGCGGCGAGCCCGGAGGCAGCGAACCAGGTTCCCTCTAACCTCTAGCCCCCCGCCATCGCCCCCACGACCATGAACGGCTCGGCCCCCGTCACGATCGCGTCCGGCAACGGCGCGTCGGGCGAATCGTGGGACAGATCCTCGCCGCAACCGAAGAACCTCAAGAACGCCCTGCGCTGTTGCGTCGCCTGGTCCCGGATCGTTCCCCGCAGCATGGGGTAATTCGTTTCGAGCGCATCGAGAACGAGACGTTGTGTCGCCTCACCCTCGAGCTCGAGCTCCACCTCGCCCTGGACGTTTGCGAGCGTCCGCAGATGTGTAGGCAGAAGGACGCGGATCATGGAAGGGTCTGGACCTCGACAGACAGCACTGCAGGAAGATCGCGAACGATGGGGGCCCATGTGTCTCCGGCATCGGCAGAGGCATACACCTGCCCGCCGGTGGTACCGAAGTAGACACCACACGAGTCGAGCGAATCGACCGCCATCGCGTCACGCAGAACATTCACGTAACAATCTTTCTGTGGCAAGCCTTCGGTGAGCGCTTCCCACTCGTTGCCGCCCGAACGGCTCCGATAAACACGCAGCTTCCCATCGGGCGGGTAATGCTCGGAATCGCTCTTGATCGGAACCACATAGATCGTCTCGGGCTCGTGCGCGTGAACGTCGATGGCGAATCCGAAGTCCGTAGGCAAGTTGCCGCTGACCTCCTGCCAGGATTCGGCGGCATCATCGCTGCGCATAACGTCCCAATGCTTCTGCATGAAAAGCACATCGGGACGGGAGGGATGCATCGCAAGCTTATGGACGCAGTGCCCTACCTCGGCGGTCTCATCGGGGATGCCACCTGAGTGCAGACCTCTGTTCGCCGCGCGCCACGTCTTGCCGCCGTCGTCGGTCCGGAACACCCCCGCGGCCGAGATGGCCACGAAGATCCGTTCCGGGTCTCGAGGGTCTAGAACGATCGTGTGAAGACAGAGCCCGCCGGCCCCCGGCGCCCATGACGAGCCGGAGCCGTGGCCGCGAAGTCCCGAGAGCTCCTGCCAGGTCCCCCCGCCATCATTGGAGCGAAACAGAGCCGCGTCCTCGACGCCCGCATAGATGCTGTCCGGGTCATCCAGGGAGGGCTCCAAATGCCACACCCGCGCGAACTCCCACGGATGCGGCGTCCCGTCGTACCACTGATGGGTCCCGGGAACTCCGTCGTATTCGAACTTGTTGCCCATGGGTTGCCAGCTCTTTCCCCCGTCGTCCGACCGTTGGATCAGCTGGCCGAACCAGCCTGTTGACTGCGATGCGTAGAGCCTGTTGGGGTCCGCGGGCGATCCCTTCAGGTGGTAGATCTCCCACCCGGCGAACGAGGGATCGCTAACATCCCACCGCTCACGGTTCTCGTCTGACGTCAACACGAAGGCACCCTTTCGGGTTCCGACCAGCAACCGCACGCCACTCATAAGTGCTCCCTTCCTAGGCTCCACACGATTCTCACAGAAAACCACCTCGGCATTCTCGGCCGTACGATCCCGCACGAGCTGTGTTCCTGCCAGCGCTGCTCGCCTGCGTATCTGGTCTTCCCGCCACAAGCTATGTGACGACCATCGAGATGAAAAATCATCGGTCGACCAGTTTTCTGAGAACCCCACATCGGCCGAAAAGGGGAGGAACCCTTACTACTGGGGGCCGGATTGCGGTTTGCCACGAGCCGCGGCACTGCTAGCGTTGATCTTCACACTGATCCGCAGATCCCAGGGGGTAATCGAACATGTTCACGATGCGCCGGTTCAAGCACGCCCTTTCGATGGTGGGGCTGCTCGCCCTGTTTGCTCTCGTCGCCGGCATGGGTCCGGTCGGGGCAACGACCAATGGGAACCGTCTACAACAGGGCCTGCCCACGTGGTGGTCGAAGCTCCAGAAAGTATCGAGTCCCCATTACCAGATCGGCCGCCACCGCAGCGCAATCACTACCGGCGGGGCAGTCAGTGTTGGTCCCAATGTCGATGTCAGCAACGAGAAGGGACCTCAGAGCGAGACTTTCATCGCCATCGACCCTCGCGATACCTCCCATCTCGTGGCGGGCTCCAATGAGATCGCTCGACTCCCGATGCGCGGCTACTTCTCGAGCGATGGAGGACGGTCGTGGGGCGGCGTAGACCTTCCGCTGCCACCTCCGCTGACCAACAACGGCTTCGACTTCGGGTCCGATCCGGGCGTCGCCTGGGACGGCCTCGGCAACGTGTACTACTCCTACATCGTCGTCTTCTTCAGCGCGGGCGGGGCGATAAACGGCAGCGAGATGGCGGTTGCGCGTTCCTCGGATGACGGCCATACGTGGAAAGCCACCTACTTCTCCATGCACAAAGGCGGAGCGAAGTTCAACGACAAGCCGATGATTACTGTCGATACCAACCCGAACAGTCCCTTCTACAACGACGTCTACGCTGCGTGGGACACGACTAACGGAGCCAACGGAGTGCCCAGCACGACGGGGATCGAGGTAAGCCGCTCCACCGATCACGGAAAGACGTTCTCGAGCCCAGTCTTCGCGAGCCAGACCCTCGGCGGCCCCCGCTTCGGTATCGGCGCCGATCCATTCGTCGGGCCGGACGGCACTCTCTACGTCGCGTGGCATGACTTCGTCGGCAACCGCATCGCGGTTAGCAGCTCTACCGATGGGGGACTTAGCTTTGGGGCGACCAACACGATCGCGCCGACGCTCATTCCCTTCGCCACCAGCATCCCGCCGCAGAACAGCAGAGGCGTTCTCGTATATCCGGCGTGCGAGGCCGACACAGGCACCAGCGCGGGCCGAGGAACCCTTTACTGCTCGTGGATGGACGGAACGACCAGCGGAGACACCAATATCTACGAAGCACACTCCTTGGATCACGGCGTCTCGTGGAGCCCGCGCCTGCGGGTCAACGACGACACCGGGATCAACTACCAGTTCAACCAGTGGCTGGCGGTTGACCCCGCCGATGGTTCCGTAAACATCAGCTGGAACGACAGCCGGCTGGACCCGAAAGACCTTTCCACGAACGTGTTCTTCGCCCGGTCCACCAACGGCGCGGCATCGTTCGATCCGAACGTGCGGGTAACAACCGCTCCCACGAACGAGACATGTTGTGGGGCCGATCTAGGCAACCAATATGGCGATTACGAAGGCATCGATGCGATCGGCGGGCACATCCATCCGGTGTGGACGGATAGACGAATGAGCGTCCGGGCGCTTCACCTGGGAGAAGAGGTCTTCACCGCAGAGCTCACCCCGCGCTAGAACACCCGCTCTTCGGAACAGGGTCAACAGAAACCTCGGCCGCCCCCGGTTGCACTCGGGGGCGGCTCCCGTTTCCGACACGCAGCTGAGTGGATCTCCTGGTCACGCCTCGCCGATGATTGACGCCGTGTGGTGGCGGGATGCGGTCTTTTACGAGGTGTACATAAGGAGCTTCCAAGACTCCGACGGCGACGGAGTCGGTGATCTCGAAGGGATCACCGGTCGCCTTGCCTATCTCTCTGACACACTCGGGATCCAGGCGCTGTGGCTGACCCCCTTCTATCCCTCTCCGATGAGGGATTTCGGCTACGACATCAGCGATCATCGCTCCATTCATCCATTGTTCGGCAACCTCGCCGCCGTGGACAGGCTCGTATCCGAGGCGCACCAGCGCAGCCTGCGCGTGCTCTTGGATTTCGTTCCCAACCACACCTCTGACGAGCATCCCTGGTTCGTGGAAGCGCGATCTTCACGCTCGAGCCCCAAAAGAGATTGGTACGTGTGGAGCGATCCGGCCCCCGATGGATCCCCACCCAACAACTGGATCGCCGCGTTCGGCGGCCCGGCATGGACCTGGCATCCGCCGACAGGGCAATACTTCCGCCACTCGTTTCTTGCCGAGATGCCCGACCTCAATTGGAGAAACGCAGAAGTCAGAGAAGCCATGTTCGAGGTGCTGAGGTTCTGGCTTGATCGGGGCGTCGACGGGTTCCGCATCGACGCCGCGCACTATCCGATGAAAGACCCGGAGATGCGCGATAACCCGCCTAATCGCGGAGAGGTGAAGCTCCACCGGCCACTCGGCGAATTCGACACCCAGGTGCACCTTCACGACGTCGGCCACACCGACATCCACCCGATGTACGAGGAACTTCGGGCCGTGCTCGATTCTTATGGACCCGGTGAGCGAGTCGCCATCGGAGAGATCCATGTCTTCGACTGGCCGAAATGGGTCGCCTACTACGGGGGCGGGGCGGAGGAGCTGCACATGGTCTTCAACTTCGGGCTCCTCGGGGTCGAGTGGACCGCAGCGGGAGTGATTGGTCTCGTTCGAGAGATCGAGGATGTGTTGCCCGAACATGCATGGCCCAACTGGGTTCTCGGCAACCACGACGAGCCTCGCGTCGCCAGCCGGCTTGGCCCTGACCTCTGCAGGGCGGCCACCATGCTGCAATTGACGCTGCGCGGTTCGCCCACGTTGTACTACGGCGACGAGCTTGGCCTCCCCAACGCCTCCATCACGGCGGACGAGATCATGGATCCATGGGGCTTTCAGTCCCCGGAGCTAAGCCGCGATCCCTCTCGCTCCCCGATGCCGTGGAACGGAGAGGGCAACGGGGGATTCTGCCCCGAGGGCGCGGCGCCGTGGCTTCCTCTCGTCACAGGATCCGGAAAGCTATCGGTGGCCTCGCAGCGAGAAAATCCCTCGTCCTTCCTCAATCTCGTCCGCCAGATCCTGGCGGCTCGTCGTGACAGCGCGGCGTTGAAGGCCGGCAGGTACACCCAACTGGAGGCTCAGGAGGGCTGCGCGGTCTTCCAGCGACAGGCGGGAAGCGATCGTCGCACCGTGGCCATCAACCTCACGTACGGGCGTCGAACACTCCGGCTTCCTTTTCTGGAAGGAGCCGAGATCGAGCTGTCGACACACGGGGGCCGAAGAGGAGAGAGGCTGAACGGAGCCGTGACGTTGTCTGCATTGGAGGGCTGCATCGTCCGGCCTTCAGGCTGACATCGATCCGGTAACGGCGCGTGACGGAGACGTGTACCATTCCGAGCAAAGCTGTACAAGTCTCGAGCCTTGGGGGGGACCCATTCGGGCGGATCGGTTGCGCAGGGTTCTTCGAGTAGCTGCCGCGGCACTCTGTATCGCCGTGTTCACCGCCTCCTGTGGCACGGGTCAACCCTCCGGCAGTGGTGGCACCCCCACCCTTGCCTGGTACATCTTTCCCGAGCCATCGGGTTCCTTCGTGGCCGCTGCCGCGGAATGCTCCAAGGCCTCCAACGGTGAATACAACATCCAGATCCACCAGCTCCCGGCCGCTGCCGATGGCCAACGCGAGGAGATGGTGCGTCGGCTCGCCGCGGGGGACACTGCACTGGACATCCTTGGTCTCGACGTCACATGGACGGCGGAGTTTGCGGAGGCCGGATGGCTCGCGCCGTGGCCCTCCCAACTGGCGTCCCAGGTCCAGAACGGCACCCTGCCGACGATGATCAAGACGGGGACATGGAACAACAAGCTCTACTCGGCACCGTTCAACACCAACACCGAGGTGCTGTGGTACCGGAAGAGCCTCGTTCCCAATCCGCCCAAGACGTGGGCCGAAATGCTCGCTCAGGCCAAGAAGCTCGCGGCCGCGGGCAAGCCTCATTACATCGAGATTCAGGGGGCGCAATACGAGGGCTTCACCGTGTGGTTCAACACCATGGTGGCGTCGGCCGGAGGTTCGATCATCAGCCCCAATGGCCAGAAGGTGACCTTGGGGCCTCCTGCTCTCAAGGCGCTTCAGATCATGGCCGACCTTGCCCACTCGCCGGCGGCCGACCCCTCGCTCTCCAACCAGATGGAAGACCAGAACCGCCTGGCATTCGAGACCGGCGTGGCTGCCTTCGAGCTCAACTATCCGTTCGTTTACCCCTCGGCCCAAGCGGACGTGCCGAAGATCGCCAAGGACATGGGTTGGGCCCCCTACCCCACGGTCGACCCGAGCCAGCCCGCGCACGTCACCATCGGCGGGATCGATCTTGCAGTCTCCGCCCTGTCTCGATACAAGAAGCAGTCATTCGACGCGATCCAATGCTTGCGTCAAGACAAGAACCAGATCCGCAATGCGGTGAAGGGCGGCCTGCCGCCGGTTAGCGAAGCCGTCTACAAGGACAAGTCGTTCCAGAAGGCTTATCCGGCCTGGAAGACGATCCTCCAGGGATTGCAGAACGCGAGCGTGCGCCCGCTGACACCCGCTTACCAAAGCGTGTCTCTGCAGATCGCATACAGCCTCTCTCCCCCATCGACGATCGTTCCCTCATCCGACCTACCGATCCTGAAAACCCGCATCCAGGACGCGATCAATTCGAGAGGGTTGGTGCCATGAGTACACAGACTCAGACGGCGCCAGTCGCCGTCAGCGCTCGGGAACCTCGTAAACAGGGGGCTCTATCGGAACGGACTCGGGCCGAGCGCAAGCTCGGCTGGATGTTGTGCGCGCCCGCGGCGTTCGTGATGCTGGCGGTTACCGCATATCCGATCGGATATGCCATCTATCTGTCACTGCAGCGCTACGACCTTCGCTTTCCTTCGCGCACCCACTTCGTTGGGTTGGCCAACTATGGGACGGTGCTTAGCTCCACCGACCTGTGGTGGAGAGCGTTCGGGCTCACTGTTCTGGTCGCCGCCATCTCCGTCGTGATCGAACTCATACTGGGAATGGCCATCGCCATGGTGATGCACCGTGCTCTCTTCGGCCGGGGCCTGGTGCGGACCGCAGTGCTGGTTCCCTACGGGATCGTGACCGTGGTCGCAGCATATTCATGGCAGTACGCATGGACTCCGGGCACCGGATACCTCGCTGCACTGTTGCCGAAAACCTCCGCTCCTCTCACCTCGACGGTTCCGGCGATCGCCATCATCATCCTTGCGGAGATCTGGAAGACGACCCCGTTCATGGCGCTGCTACTTCTGGCAGGGCTGTCGCTCGTGCCCAATGATCTGCTGAACGCGGCCCGAGTGGATGGAGCCACCGCATGGGAGCGCTTCAGGAACGTGACCCTTCCGATCATGAAGCCCGCGATCCTCGTGGCCCTGCTGTTCCGAACCCTCGACGCCTTCCGGATCTTCGACAACATCTTCATCCTGACGCAGGGAGCCCACAACACGCGATCGGTGTCCATCCTCGATTACGACCAGCTGTTCACCGCGTTGAACCTGGGTGTCGGCTCGGCTATGTCGGTACTGATCTTCCTGGCCGTAGCGCTTATCGCATTCCTGTACATCAAAGGCTTCGGCGCAGCCGCGCCAGGCCAGGCGCTGCGCTGATGGCAGCTACAAACTCCACCGCGAAGGCGAAGGTGGGCTGGGGCGCGGCCAACTTGATCGTCGTTGTAGCCGCAGCCATCCCCGTTCTGTGGCTGGCGTCGCTGTCCTTCAAGGATCCGAGCACTCTGGGAGACAGCAGATTCATCCCGGCGAAATGGACCCTTGAGAACTACAAGGGGATCTTCGCAACCTCCTTGTTCACCAGGGCGCTGATCAACTCGATCGGCATCGCTCTCATCGCTACCTTCCTGGCGGTGGTCCTGGGGGCCATGGCCGCGTACGCCGTAGCTCGTCTGAACTTTCCCGGCAAGGCGCTTCTAATCGCAGCATCGCTGATGATCGCGATGTTCCCACCGATATCCCTCGTCAGTCCGCTCTTCAATCTGTGGCGGATCATCGGATTGTTCGACACCTGGCCCGGGCTGATTATCCCGTACCTGACTTTCTCTCTGCCGCTGGCGATCTACGTGCTTTCGGCCTTCTTCCGAGAGATCCCGTGGGATCTGGAAAAGGCGGCTCAAGTGGACGGTGCGACCCCGTTCCAGTCGTTCCGCAAGATCATCGTCCCGCTGGCAGCGCCGGGCGTCTTCACCACGGCAATCTTGGTCTTCATCTTCGCGTGGAACGACTTCGTGTTTGCCATCTCACTGACATCCACCACGAGGGCCCGCACAGTTCCGGCGGCGATCGCTTTCTTCACCGGCACTTCTCAGTTCACCACCCCGATCGGGTCCATCGCCGCGGCGGCGATCGTGATCACCGTTCCGATCATCATCATGGTTCTTATCTTCCAGCGTCGAATCGTGGCCGGGCTTACTGCCGGCGCCGTCAAAGGGTAGGAGGCAGCAAGAACATGGCAGAGATCACCCTCGATCACGTCACCAAGCGATTCCCGGATGGCGCCGAAGCGGTTAAGGACATAGACCTCGAGATTGCAGATGGCGAGTTCGTAATCTTGGTGGGGCCGTCGGGCTGTGGGAAGTCCACGACTCTCAATATGATCGCGGGACTGGAGGACATCACCGAAGGCGAGCTGCGGATCGACGGCAAGGTGTCGAACGACAAGACGCCGAAAGAGCGTGACATCGCGATGGTGTTCCAGAACTACGCGCTCTACCCTCACATGACCGTCCGTCAGAACATGGCCTTCGCCTTGAAGATCGCAAAAGAAGACGACGACACGATCAACAGAAAGGTCGAAGAAGCGGCCGAGATACTCGATCTCAAGGCGCACCTCGATCGCAAGCCTGCGAACCTCTCAGGAGGACAAAGACAGCGGGTCGCGATGGGGCGCGTTATCGTGCGTGACCCAAGTGCCTTCCTGATGGACGAGCCCCTTTCCAACCTGGATGCCAAGCTCAGGGTGCAGATGCGCACCGAGGTCTCCCGGCTCCAGAAGAAGCTGGGGACGACCACGGTTTACGTCACGCACGATCAGGTCGAGGCCATGACCCTCGGGGACCGGGTTGCCGTCATGAGCGGCGGGGCCCTGCAGCAGGTGGGCCCTCCCCAGGAGCTGTACGAGCACCCATCGAACCTCTTCGTGGCCGGCTTCATTGGATCGCCCTCGATGAACTTCCTGCCGGGCAATCTGGAGTCCGGAACGATCAAGACCCCGATCGGCGACATCCAGCTGCCCGACGAGAAACGCAAGAAGGTCGAGGATCACAGCGGCAAGTCACAGGGCGTGGTGGTCGGCATCCGGCCGGAGGATTTCGAGGACGCCGAGCTGGTCGGTGACAATCGGGACCGGGGTCAGGTGATCTCTGCCGAGATCGACGTGCTGGAATCGCTCGGTTCTGACAAATTCGCTTACTTCACCGTGAAGGGCGAGCGCGCGGTGGCGAAACAGCTCGAGGAGATCGCGCGCGACGCGGGAGCCGAAGACCGAACCACGGGCGACGGGATCCAGGTCACGGCGCGGCTCGATGCCGCGAGCAAGGCTAAGGAAGACGCCAAGGTGGACATCTGGATCGACGTGAGCAAGGTCCACGTCTTCGACCCCGACACGGGTAAGAACCTGACGCTCTAGCGCCTCTTCTATCTTCTGTTCTGGGGGTGGCGGAGACGCGCTATCACGTCCTCGCTCCATTCGTGGCTGCGCATGAGGCGGTACCGCTCGCGCGCCACCCGGAGGTAGGCATCGGCTCCCGTTCCGTTGCCTATGAGATCGGCCTCTTTCAACATCTCCGCGACGGGCTCGAACTCGTCGGCGAACCAGCGACGCGCTATCTCGCCACGGTCGAAGAATTGTCCGGCGTCCTGGATCAGGCGGAAGCCCCAAGCCTCAACGTTTTCAGCTAACTCCGCGAACCCCCACGGATCCGAGACGGTGATCCGCTGTGCCATCTCCGGGGGCAGTGGAACGCGCAGCCGGAAGATGCGTTCGTAGTCCTTCACGATGAGATCGCCCATCGTGGCAAGCCCTTCGAAGGGAAAACGGGTCTTTATCTCGGTCACGTGCGCCTCGATAACGTCGTAGCCCAAAGCTGCCGCGACCGACACACGATGGTGGCCGTCGCGCACGAAGTGCTGATCGCCGACTCGGTAGACATCGATCGGCGGCATCGATTGTCCCCGTCGCTGCGCCTCGTCGATCTTCTCCCATCTGAAGCGGGCCCTATTCGAGGTCGGACGGAAACGGCGATCGAAGTCCCTCGTGCGATCGACGCTGCCAACGATCGAATCGAGGGGGATGGTTTGAACGCCCAGGTAAGTCTCCCCAACCATTCCCCCAAGGGCGTGGATGACTTCTTCGAAGGGCAGCATGACCTCGATGTCGTCCGCCTGACGACGCAGCCATCGAGCTAGCCTGCTCGCAACCTGCTTACGACGGGCTCGTTGGAAATCGTCGGCGGCGTCTGCCGACGGGAGCCCAGTGTCTCTCCGCATATCTCGAACCCTAACGGAGCGAGCCGACCTCGCCGCGTCTCACAGGCCCAGCAGTTGGGGCAAGTCGGCCACAGAGTCGATCACCGCGTCCGGGCCGGGTCGCACATCCTCGAGTTGCTCGGGCCGGAAGGAGCCGGTTCGCACCAACACTCCGCGGATCCCCGCTTCCTGGGCGCCGGTAACGTCGCTGTGGATGCTGTCACCGATCATCGCGACCTCGTCCCTCGCGACCCCCAGAACGTCCACGGCCGCATCGAAAAAAGAGCGGGCGGGCTTGCCAACCAGAGTTGCTTCGACTCCCGCCGCCTCTTCCAGTCCCCGAACGAACGCTCCGGCATCGAGCATCAGACCCTGATCGGTCGTCCAGTAGAAGCCTCGGTGCATCGCCAAGAGACTCGCGCCGTTCATCAACATCTGGAAAGCACGGTTGAGGTTCTCGTAGTTGAAACCCTCTTCAGCGCCTCCGATGACCACTACGTCTGGGCCGTCACGGTCGATCTCGATACCGTCGAAGTCTTCGCTGAGGTCACGCTTCGTGATCAGAAAACAGCGTGCGCCGGCATGGTGGGCACGGATGTAAGCGGCGGTCGCAGTCGCGGCAGTCATGAGATCTTCCGAGCCGACATCGAAGCCTGCCTCCTCCAGGCGCAGGAGCAGATCCCGGCGCGTCATCGATGTGGTGTTGGTGACAATTTTGAAAGGCAACTGGTGTCTGCGCAAAGACGCGATCGCATCGTGGGCCCCATCCAGCGGATGCCATGAGGTCACCAGTACGCCATCGAGGTCGAGCAGCACCCCACTCACGCCTTCAAGGGCGGCTTGGGCCATGATCACCGGGTCCCCATGGCGCTGCTCGCGGCGGCGACGAGTGCCTCGAACAATTTCCGGTCCTCACCTTCCTCCGGATGCCATAGGACACCGATGGCGAAGTTGCGGGATAGATCTTCGATCCCCTCAACAGTGTCGTCTTCGGCCCACGCGACCTCTCGCAGGCCACGGCCTACGGCCTTGATGCCTTGATGGTGATGCGAGCGTACGGACCCGCGGTCGCCGAGCAGTCGTCCTACGGCGCTATCCAACGCGACTGTCACGTCGTGCTGGGCAAACGTGCCCACTTGCTGTCTGTGCATGTCACTGCCGGTGACATCCGGCAAGTGTGGGATCAGATCGCCCCCTCGAGCGACATTGAGAAGCTGCATCCCTCGGCAAACGGCCAGCACGGGAAGGTCCCTATCCAGTGCCGCTTGTAGCAGCACCATCTCCGCGCTATCCCTGTCGGGACGGAGTCCGTTCGGGTCGGGATGCTCTTCGGCTCCGTACCGCGCCGGGTCGATGTCGGCTCCTCCCGCCAGCAACAATCCATCCAGAGCGTCGAGCGTCTCTTCCACCGCCGCGTCGGAGGGGGGAAGCAACACGGCTCGGCCCCCTGCATGTTCGATGGCGCGGACGTAGGACAGTGGAACGAGCGCAGCAGGGGCGGACCACGGGCCCCACGTCGCGTTCTCCACGTAGCAGGTGATCCCTATAAGCGGTCTCCTGGGTGGGGCGGACACGCCTAACCCTTCACCAGTTTGCCGAATCTCCGGAAGACTTCACGTCCGGCTTCTCGCTGCAAAGGGAGCCGTGCGTGCACTTCCTTCAAGAGCTCCTCGGGGGACCAGCCCCAGTAACTCTTGAGTCTGTCGGGGGGCGTGTCATCAACCCACGCAGCCACGTCCTCTTCGGTCACCTCGAAATGGAATTGCGTGGCGTAAACGGCTCGGCCGTACCGAAAGGCTTGATGGAACCCACCCCCGGAAAAAAGAAGGGTTGCCGATGGCGGTAGGTCGAAGGTGTCCTCGTGCCACTGGAACACCGGCCCCCCATCTGCGAATGGGGCCAGCAGCTGATCGGTCTTTCCCTCGTTCGTGACTTCCAGGTTCCCGAAGCCCAACTCCACACGGGGTGATCTGCGCACCGCCCCACCCAGGACCACGGCGAGGATCTGGGCCCCGAGGCAGATGCCCAGCGTCGGAACCTGCGCGTCAACAGCCGCAGACGCAAGAGTTCGAACCTCGTTGAGGAAGGGAAAGGCGTCGGCGTCGTTGGCGCTCATGTCACCGCCCAGAACCACCAGGCCGGCAAGGTCGTGGGCGTCGGGCCAGTCCCGTCCTTCCCACGCCCGCATCAACTGCAGCGGGATGCCCTCCTCTGCGAAGATCCCGGTGGCTATCCCCGGCGATACCGACGATTCGTGACTGACGAAGAGAACGGGCTTCAAATCAAACGCGTTCGAAGTAACGCAGTAGCTCCCAATCGGTGATCGTCGTGTTGTCGAACGTGATCTGTTCCTGCCGGGCGGTATTCAAAAGATGCTCAAACACGAAATCGCCGAAAGCCTCCCGTGCCACTTCACTCTTTTCGAACTCCGCGATCGCTTCATGGAGCGACGTCGGCACCCGGGGGATGTCCGTCGCTTCGTAGGCGTTGCCCTGGAAGATCCCCGGAGGCTCGATCTTGTTCTCTAGCCCGTGCAGACCCCCCGCGATCGTGGCTGCGAAAGCAAGGTACGGATTGGCGTCCGCTCCCGGGATGCGGGATTCGATGCGGAATGAATCTTCCTCGCCCACCAACCGGAAGCCGCAGGTTCTGTTGTCTTTGCCCAGAGCGATCGCGGTGGGGGCCCACGAAGCAGCTTGGTAACGCTTATAGGAGTTCACGTAGGGAGCGAACATCCACGCCATCTCACCCGCCGTATCCATCAAGCCGCCAACGTAGCTACGGAACGTCTCCGACAGGTGGTCGGGGGCATCCTCATCCCACATCAGCGATCTCTTGCCGGCTTCATCCCAGAGGCTGGAGTGCAGGTGACAAGAGGAGCCCGCTTCGTCCATAGACCACTTAGCCATGAAAGTGGCGGAGATACCGTTGAGCGCGCAGATCTCCTTGACGCCGTTCTTGTAGATGGAATGCCGGTCGGCGGTCTCGACGGGATCGGCATAGACGACGTTGATCTCATGCTGGCCGCGCCCGAATTCGCCCTTCGAGAATTCGATCGGGATACGCGCGGCGTTCATCCCGTTGCGGATCTGGCGGATGATCCATTCATCCTTTGTGGTTTGAAGGATGTGATAGTCCTGGATGTATTCGGAGTGGGGCCTGATGTCGCGATATCCGCGCACTCGGGCATCGTCGAATGGATCTTTGAAGAGATAGAACTCGATCTCCGAGGCGGCCTTGAGCGTGTAGCCCTTCTGCTTGGCGCGCTCGACCTGAGTCTTCAGTATCTGCCGGGGCGCAACCGCGACGGGCTCATCTTCGTGCTCGGCATAGATGTCGCAGATGACCAGAGCCGTCTTCTCGAGCCACGGGATCACCCGCATCGTGGGGAGGTCCGGCACCATCCTGAAATCGCCGTAACCCGTATCCCAGTTCGCGTAGCTGTATCCCGGGACCGGCTCCATCTCCATGTCCACAGCCAGTAAGTAGAGACAGGCGTGAAGACCCTCCTTGCCCAGCACATCGTCCAGGAAGTAGTCGCCGGTCACGCGTTTACCCATGAACCGGCCCTGAAGGTCCGGGAAGACGCACAGGATGGTATCGATGTCCCCGTCCCGGATCATCCTTTCCAAAGCTGCGACATCTGCATCTGCCGGCAAATCACCACCCCCTGGTCCACCATGCCGCCCCGGGCGCCATCGAGAGAGGTGCTCGGACTGTTGCCGGTTACGTTACATTGCGCGTTTCCACCCGCGCCAGATGGTCTTGAAGGAGTGCGGTTGCTAGTCCTGAATCCTGCGACCGAAGAGGTGATAACCGAGGTTGCCGCCGCGGAGATCGCCGACATGGACCGGGCCGTCGAGGCGGCTCGCCGGGCGTTCCCGGCGTGGGCGCAGGTCTCGGTGAGCGATAGAGGCCGGCTCATCCGTCGCCTGGCGAGCCTGGTCGAGGAGCATGGTGACGAGCTGGCCGATCTGGAGACGAGCAACGTCGGCAAGCCGATCTCGGACTCGCAGGGTGAGGTCCAGATGGTGGCCGATGTCTTTCACTTCTATGCGGGAGCGGTAGACAAGCACTACGGCGAGTCGATCCCGGTTGCAGGCGGGATCGACGTGACCTTCCGGGAACCGCTGGGCGTCGTCGGGCTGATCACCCCCTGGAACTTCCCTTTGAACATCGCCAGTTGGAAGGTGGCCCCCGCTCTGGCCTGCGGCAATACCTTGGTCTTGAAGCCTGCCGAGCTGACGCCCCTGAGTTGCCTGCGCCTGGCCGAGCTGGCACTGGAGGCAGGGATACCCGAAGGTGTCTTCAATGTCGTCGCCGGTAAGGGCAGCGTCGTGGGGCAAAGATTGCTGGAGCACCCCGACGTGGCGAAGATCGCCTTCACCGGTTCCACGGAGGTGGGGCGACGGGTGATGCAGACGGCGGCGGGCACCATCAAGAGAGTCACGCTGGAGCTGGGCGGGAAGTCGGCCAACGTCATCTTTGAAGATGCGGACCTCGAGAATGCGGCTACCTCGGCCCCCTATGCGGTGTTCGGCAACGCCGGTCAGGACTGCTGTGCCCGCAGCAGGATCTTGGTGCAACAAAGCGTCTTCGATCGGTTCGTCGATCTCCTGATCGAGAGCACCCGGGCGCTGAAGGTGGGCGACCCGCGCGACCCCGGCACGGAGATGGGCCCCCTGATCTCCGCCGAGCATAGGGAGAAGGTGGCTTCATTCCTCGACGGGGACGTTGCATTTCAGGCTCCCACACGCGATGGGGCGGGCTTCTGGTTCCCCCCAACAGTGCTCGCTCCGGTCTCCAACGACTCCCGCCAAGCGCAAGAGGAGATCTTCGGGCCGGTCGCGTCGGTCATCCCTTTCAGAGACGAAGACGATGCCGTCGCGATTGCGAATGCCACTCCTTACGGCCTCTCCGGCTCTATCTGGACCCGCGACGGCGCGAGAGCGATACGGGTTGCTCGCGGTATCGACGCAGGGGTTCTCTCCATCAATTCCAATACATCGGTGCGCGTTCAAACCCCCTTCGGAGGGTTCAAGCAATCCGGTTTCGGGCGTGAGCTGGGGATGCAGGCCCTGGGGTCTTACAGCGAGATCAAGAACGTCTTCATGGCTACGGGCGCTTAGGTGGGCCGGCTCGACGGGAAGGTCTGTGTCATCACCGGCGCAGGCGGGGGCATCGGCCGGGAAGCTGCCCTGCTCTTCTCCCAGGAAGGCGGCCGGATCTGCATCGGCGACGTGAATGACGAGGCCGGCGAAGAGGCCGCGGCGGCGTGCCGGGATGCCTTTTTCTTCAAGGTCGATGTCAGCAACGAAGACAGCGTCAGGGACATGTACCGAGCGGCTGCGGAGCGTTACGGCGGCATCGACGTTCTCTACAACAATGCGGGCATCATGCCCGCGGATGACGGCTCCATCCTGGAGACCGAGGTCCCGGCCTGGCAGCGGGTGCAGGACGTCAACACCAAGGGCGTCTACCTGTGCTGCAGAGGGGGCATCCCCCACCTGCTGGAGCGGGGTGGCGGCTCGATCATCAACGTGGCTTCGTTCGTTGCCCTCGTGGGGGCCGCCACGTCCCAGATCTCCTATACCGCCTCAAAAGGGGCGGTCCTCTCCATGACGCGGGAGCTCTCCGTCGAGTTTGCCCGGCGAGGCATCAGGGTCAACGCCCTGTGCCCGGGTCCGGTGGAGACCCCGATGCTGATGCGTCTTTTCGAATCCCAACCGGGCGCTATGGAGCGCCGCTTGGTCCATGTCCCCATGGGCCGCTTCGCCCAGGCCAGGGAGATCGCCCAGGGAGCGCTCTTCCTTGCGAGCGACGACTCCTCCTACGTGACCGGTGCAACCTTCCTCGTCGACGGCGGCTTGACCGCGTCCTACGTCACCCCGGAGATGCTCTAGCCGGCAGGGGGTGTTTCATATTGGCGCTTGCATGAGCGGAGCGCCCATCGCACAATGACCGCCAACATTGGCATGTCCCATGTGGAGCGCGGCGATAGGCGGCGCGCGTGTGTTTCATCGGGGAGGGTGGGTCGATGTCGGCTTCAGGCCAAGATCCGGTCGTTGCGCGCAGAGGTGATGTGGACCGGCTGCACGAGCTGGGTTACGCACAGGAGCTGCTGCGTCAGATGGGTGGCTTCTCGAATTTCGCAGTTTCCTTCACGATCATCTCGATCCTCTCCGGATGTCTGACTCTCTATGCCTTCGGCATGAACACCGGCGGCCCGGTGGACATGAACATCGGCTGGCCCTTGGTCGGGGTGATGGTGCTCTTCGTGGGGCTCTCGATGGCAGAGGTCTGCTCCAGCTACCCAACTGCAGGCGGCCTCTATTACTGGTCGGCGAAGCTCGCACGCAACAACGGCCCCGCGTGGAGCTGGTTCACGGGATGGTTCAACCTGATGGGCCAGGTGGGTGTCACCGCCGGCATCGATTTCGGTCTCGCATTCTTCCTAACTGCGTTCTTGAACCTTCTCTTCAACTTCCCGACGAGCCCGGGATGGGTGATCCTGGTCTATGCCGTCGTTCTGTTCGCTCACGGCTTGCTGAACACCTTCGGCGTCAGGTTGGTGGCGCTGCTTAACGATGTCAGCGTCTGGTGGCACATCATCGGCGTCCTCATCATCGTCGGAGTCCTCTGGATCGTGCCGGACCATCATCAGTCGATCTCGTTCGTATTCACCAAGTTCGTCAACAACACCGGCTTTGGATCGAAGATCTATGTCTTCCTGTTGGGATTGCTGTTGGCGCAGTACACCTTCACGGGCTACGACGCATCGGCCCACATGACCGAGGAGACGCGGGACGCATCCGTCTCGGGGCCCTGGGGGATCGTGATGTCAATCGTGGTCTCGCTGATCGCCGGATGGATCCTCCTGATCGGCGTCACCTGGGCGATTCAGAACTACTCGGGCGAGCTCGCCTCGGGCACCGGCGTTCCTCCTGCGCAGATCTTCATCGACGCGGCGGGCCGGCACCTCGGTGAGCTCCTCTTGTTCATCGTGGTCGTCGCCCAGTTCTACTGCGGCATGTCTTCGGTAACCGCTAACTCACGCATGATCTACGCCTTCTCTCGGGATGGTGCGCTTCCTGGCTCCGAATTCTGGCACCGGATCAACAAGCGGACCCGGACGCCCACGAACTCGATCTGGCTGGCGACCGTCGGAGCTTTCATCCTGGGCGTCCCTTACCTCTGGAGCCCCGTCGCCTACTTCGCAGTGACCTCGATCGCGGTCATCGGTTTGTACATCGCCTACGCCATCCCCATCCTGCTTCGCCTCATCAATGACGAGGCCTTCGTCCGGGGACCGTGGCACCTGGGGGCATGGAGCAAACCCATCGGATGGATAGCGGTTGCATGGGTCGTCTTCATCTCGATCCTGTTCTGCCTTCCGCAGGTCTCGCCGGTCACCGCTTCGACTTTCAACTACGCGTCGATCGCGGTCGCCGTCGTGCTGCTCGGGTCCGGAGGATATTGGTTCCTCTCCGCGCACAAGTGGTTCTCGGGTCCCAAGGTTCAAGGCAGCGATGACGAGCTAGCAGCCATCGAACGAGAGCTGGAGGGCGTGGCCCCGTGACTCCCGGCAGTTGCGGGGCTCGTGGGCGAAAGGCGAACCGCTTAGACGACAGATGCGGGAGCGGCTACTTCGTGAGCTGGGGCGGCGGAACGGTGGCCGCCTGAAGCCGGCGCTGCCACCAGCCCACGTCATGCCACGAGCCCAGCTTGAATCCCACCTCCTGCTCCGTTCCGGTGGGGCGGAAGCCACGGGATTCGAACAGGGCCACGCTGGCCGCGTTCGGCAGCGTGGTCCCGGCGAAAGCGTTCACGAAGCCTCGGTCAGACAGCAATCGGAGTAACGCGTCGAGCAACGCTCCTCCCACGCCGCTGCCCCGCACCGGCTCGGAGATGTAGACGGACACCTCGACAGACCAGGCGTATGCGGCGCGGGACCGAAGCGGAGCTGCGTAGGCATACCCGACGGTTGAATCTCCCCGCTCGGATACAAGCCAGGAGATGGCACGGGACATGCGGCGCCGTATCTCCCGGACATCGGGAACCTCTGTCTCGAAGGAGATAGCGGTGTATCGAACGAACGGCGCGTAGATCGATGCAATGGCCTCCGCGTCCTCAGGCGTCGCAGGCCGGATGTCGTCGGGCACGTCCCGGAGTCTTCAAACCGCGGATTTCGATCAGGTTGCGGGAAGGTTTCCGGACGGTAAAAGGATGCGGCCGAGATCCCCCGACGAGTCAGCGGTGGGCGGACGCGCGTATCTGGGCCAGAAGATCCATACCCGACCAGTTGCCAATCTCGAGGCGGCGCAGCCCGAGGTGGTCCTGATTGGCTCGTGCCAGAGGGATGGTGGTCTGATCGTCCTGGTGGAAGGCCACCGAATAGAGGTTGCCCACTTCCTGGCGGAGGATCCCCCGGATCGCCGGATCGTTGGTGCGCTCTGCTCCGTAGGCCCCGAAGGGATAGGCAAAAGCAACGGGCGATGTCCCTACGTGTGCCTTGATGGCCGCGCTCGCATCTGCAAGATCAGTACGAACACGCATCCGATACTCCTGGAGCGTCTCCCCGGGGAGAAGGCTGGTAAGGGCCGGCAGCGAGCGACCGTCGGCCACCTTCTGTTCGTGATGCAAGGTGGCCGTGTGCGACTCGATGTCCCAGCGACCGGAGCTGGCGTACTTCACGAGATCCGGCCAAGACGCATAGTAGATGCCTGGGTTCGACGCGGCTCCGGTGATAACGAACATCGTCGCCCGCATGCCGGCTTCTGCAAGCATCGGATCCGCGTAGAGCAACGCGTCGGTACGGCCATCATCGAAGCTGATCATCACCGCCTTCGGCGGCAACGGTTTGCCTCCATCGAAGGCGGTCGCCACCTGAGTGGCAGTCACCGCGTGCATACCAGCTGCTTTCAAGGTGGCGAGCTGTTCCCCAAAGCGAGCGGGCGAGATGACGAACCCGCCCTCGGCATCAGATCCCGAACCGATGCCGTGATACGCCAACAACATGACTGCGTTCTTGTAAGAGGGAGCCGCCGCACGGGCAGCCGCGATCTGGCCGGAGGAGAGGACCGGCAGCGTGGGCGGCCGCAGGGCGACAGTCACTCGCTCGGTCACCAGGCGGCCCTCCGGAGTCCCTGTTGCATAGGCAACGAAAGGAAGCACCGACAACGGAAGCGCAACCAGCCCAATGATCAGTTGGCGAAGACGACGCCTCTGCAGGATGCTTTCCGCATCAGCACTGCCGCGTGTCATGCGGGTACGGCCAGCAGGTCCAGCGCGGCGGTGGATCGGAGATCTGTAACCATCTCCTGGTCGATGTGCGCGTGCTCAACCGTGGAAGCCCGCGTGCCCCAGCGTGTGTCCCGCATCGTGAAGATGCCCCAGTAGGTCTGAAAGACCAGCACGCTCATATAGATAGCGACGAATGTCATGCCGTGGTACCACATACCATCCGGGCGCTTGAAGGCATAGAACAGCGAATACAGCAGAGCCATGGAATAGGTGCCGATCAGGTAGAACCACAACCCGCTGAAAGATCCGGCAACGATCCGGCCCCCAACTGCATGCAGCACCACGAAGGGAGCCATGAAGGGGAACGCGATCGAAGCGTAGGTAAAGAGCGCGGCCAAAGGATTCTTACGCCAGAAATAGCGAAGCACGTAGAGGCTTTCGCGCAACCATGACTTCTTCCATCGCAGCTGCTGACGCAAGAAAACTGTCAGCGTCGTGGGTGCAACCGTCTCCGCCTCCGACGTGGATTGATACACGACGCGATGGTTGGCAAGGATGCGGTTCGTGATGGACCTATCGTCACCAAAGGTAGCCGGCCGTCCGAGGAACGTTTGAAACTCCCACCCGGGGAGCAAGGGCATGATGACGTCTCTTCGGTATGCAGCGCAGCAGCCGGAGGCGCAGGTCACCGTTCCGGAAAGCACCGACTCGGTAGCTTTGATGACTCTGAAGGCCGAGTAGTAGCGAACCTGCTGCATCTTGGTGATCCAATTCGCCATCCTGTTGTGGACCTCTGCGTGACCAACTACCGCGCCGACCCTCGGATCGGTGAACGGCTGGACGATCGCAGTCAAGGCATCCGGCTTGAGATAGGAATCGGAGTCGACGAAGCAAAGGATCTCTCCCGTGGCGCGGCGTATCCCTTCAGCCATCGCACCTCGTTTCCCATAGTTCCGGCCTAGATCGATCGCGTGCAAACGCGATGAGTCCTCGTACGCTCGAGTCATGGCTTGCCATGTCCCGTCGGTCGATCCGTCGTTGATGGCGATGACCTCAACGAGCTCTGAGGGATAATCGACGTGGAGGCAAGATTGGATAGTGCCTATGATTCCCTCCTCTTCGTTGAACGCCGGGATGATGATCGACACTGTTGGGCGATGCCCCAGATCCGGCACGGGCCGGTAGAAGGCGGCGATCGCGAAGCGTCCCAGCACGTAAAAGACCACGGCGATGGAATAGGCGGCAAACAGCGGATCGCGAGTGAGCGATGCGAAGGTGAGATCTTTGGTGACCCAGATGAACCCGAAGATGGCGATCGCGTAGAGGGCGATGAGTACCTTGAGCACGATGCTCAAGAGAGCGATAAGCCAGCGCGGTGGTGATCTGCGACTACTCGACGCCGCTATATCTGTGGGAGAGAGTAACTCGGTCAGTCCCTTCCACGGGGACGCGAGATCGCCAGAAGCTGTTCGTGGATCGATCACAGCACCACGACGTGGTCGTGGCGCTGAAGCCGGGTTACCCCTACTGCGTCAAAGACCAATGCTGACTTGCTGATCACTCTTTCGTAGTCGATCTCGGGGTGGGCGGTCAAGATGACGACACAATCGGCTCTGGCGAGAAGATCGTCATCGAGCTCGACCGAGCGCATCTCCAGGGCCTCAGCGTGAAGGGCAGTACCGATACGGGGCCGATCGGTCTTCCGTCGTCCTCCGACCAGCGTCGAGGGTACGTAGGGGTCGTGGTAGTCACACAGAGCACCCGCCTCGATGAGCCGGCCAAGAACGCTGATGGCGGGAGACTCTCGTACATCGTTGACACCGGCCTTGTAGGTCAGTCCTATGACCATCACTCGCGCGCCCTGCAAAGACTGTCCGATCTCATTCAAGGTGTCTGCGATCCGGCTGGTGACGAATCCGGGCATCCGGTTGTTCACCGAGCGCGCGTGCTCGATGAAACCAACACCGAATCCCAGACGCTGCTCGACTTTCCACGACAGATAGGTGGGATCAATGGCGATGCAGTGCCCACCCACGCCCGGCCCCGGCCAGAACGGCATGTAGCCGAATGGTTTCGTTGCAGCCGCTTCGAGCGATTCCCAGATGTCCACACCGATCGCGGGCGCGATCGTCGCCAACTCGTTGACCAGCGCGATGTTGACTTGCCGGAAGGTGTTTTCGATCAGCTTGGCCATCTCGGCCTCCCGGGGAGAGGAGGTCTTCACGACGCGGTCGACCATCGTGGAGTAGAACCCTGCGGCTAACTCCGTTTCGGCAGGAGTGACCCCTGCAACGATCTTCGGTGTTCTCCTGAAGCTCCAACCGCCGCCCGGATCGATCCGCTCGGGCGAATAGGCAAGGCCGAAGTCCTCTCCGGCCACGAGCCCGCTCGACTCGAGCATCGGCAGGACCAGGTCCTGTGTGGTTCCCGGATACGTCGTCGACTCCAAGATCACGAGCTGACCGGGGCGGAGGGTGGCAGCGATATTGGCGACCGCCGTCTCGATCAGGGAAAGATCGGGGGTGCCGTCCCGAAGAGGCGTGGGCACGGCGACAAGGATGACGTCCGCGCGCGACAGGATGTGTTGATCGGAGGTGAACGCCGCGCCCTTGAGAACCTCGAGATCGGCATCTCCGATATCGGCGATGTAGGAACGGCCCCCCTCTAACGAGCTGATCTTTGCTCCATCTGCGTCAACACCGATCAGGTTGAAGCCCTCCGCGCCGGCAGCCATCAGCAGTGGCAATCCCACATACCCGAGACCGATCACGGCCACCACCGCGTCCCTGGAAGCGATACGTGCAGGGAGATCTCTCAACCTTCTCGTATCAGCCTGATGCTCGTTGGGCAGGCCGTTCAGCCAGTCATCATCGACAGTGTCAAAGAACTCAGCACCATCTAGGGATCGCTCACACAGGACCACGAGGGACACTCTTTTCTCCGCCGAACTTTGAACGATCAAGCTCCCGACAGTTGCGACAAGCAGGTTCTCTTGTGCTGTGGGCGGAGTCCTGAGTTTGCTTTCCCCGTTATCGGCGCGTGGTGACTATTCCTTTACTCCTAGTCACTCCCTTCTCTCGGAATCCGGCGCCGCGGCGCGCGCGGATAGCGGAGGATCTGGAAGGGCGAAGGGTGCACGCCGGCGCGAACGCGCGAGGAAGATCGGGGCCGTGCGGATCTTCCGAGGAAGACGGCCGCACGACCCCCAACAACAGGTTCCTGGCGGTTGAAACCGGCTGCTCTCCATTCCTCGGCGCACATCCCGTCTTTCTTGAGCATCCGCTCGAGACGAACCTGGGCCATGGCATCCGAACGGTGCCCGGCGCGGTATCTTGCCCATGCGGGGGCCGGACGGGGTTGCTTTACGTAACAAGGGCATCTCGTCCGACCCTCTTTCCCCTTTTGAGCCGGCCCCCTCCTGGAATGCGTATGGACCTCCGCGGGGATGAGGAGCATCGTCTCGCTAACCCACTCTTCCTCCGGGACGAGTGCGAGGGGGCCGTACCCGCCGTTTTCTCCGACTCAGGCGGGCCCGGCCCCCGTCCAACGCCCCGATCGCGCCGAGGTCC
>JAXDJO010000012.1:0-44934 GCA_034667525.1 Actinomycetota bacterium | reverse complement strand
CCGTCCGCGACACTGCACAAGATCTCCGAGATTTACGACAAGATCGCGTTCGCAGGGGTAGGCAAGTTCAACGAGTTCGAGCAGCTCCGCATCGGCGGGATCCGGCTGGTTGACGTGAAGGGCTACTCGTACTCACGAGAGGACGTCACGGCCAAGGGCCTTGCCAATGCTTACTCGCAAACGCTCGGCAATATCTTCACTGCCGAATTGAAGCCGTACGAGTGCGAGATCCTCGTTGCAGCAGTGGGCGATCGGACGGAAACGAACGAGCTCTTCCACATCCTCTTCGATGGCTCCGTTACGGACCGGACGGGATGGGTGGCTATGGGAGGTCAATCCGAGGCTTTGGGCACCTATCTGGGGGAGAAGTATCCGAAGAAGCCTCCGAGTTTCGCCGGTGCGATCAAGCTCGGCAACGAAGCTTTGAATTCCGTGGAAGGCCGGGAGATGCCGCCGGAGAGCCTCGAGGTGGGAGTCCTCGACCGGACCCTTGGACGCAGAAAGTTCCGGCGTCTGGACAATACCGAGCTCACCAAGCTCGTTTCCGGAAAGGGCGCATGATCCAGATGCATGACGAAAGCTCCGAAGAGAAGTCTCGGGCCCCCGAAGGCGAGGAGGGAGGTTCAAGCGATCGGGACGGCGACCCAGCCCCCACCGATCGCGGGGAAAGCCCCTCCGGCGACCCCAGCGGTAAGCCCACGGTGGACGAGCCGACGGGGCCCGCGCTGGAGCCCGAACACGACGAATTCGACAAGCAAGCGGAGGGTCAAGCGGGGGCCTAGCGACGGGGAGCTTGGTCTTCTTTTGAAAGCCGGGTCCTGAACCTTGGTTTCGCGTAGCGTTCCTGGGGGCAGGCATCTCCCAACGACATCGAGAGGAGGCTTGGGCATTGTCAATCATCTTGATCCTCGCAATCATCGGAATCATCGCGATCGTGCTGTATTTCGTTCGCGGGCGCGGCGTCTAGTCCAGAGTTCGAGCTGCGCCGGATTCCTGCGCCGGCGCAGCTCATACCCCTCCTGCAGCCTGCCCGCTTTATCCTGAGCGGATGGAAAGGCGCATCTTCGGAACCGAGAACGAGTACGGGGTTACTTGCACGTTCCGCGGGCAGCGGCGCTTGTCCCCCGATGAAGTGGCTCGTTACCTGTTCCGAAGGGTCGTTTCCTGGGGCCGGTCTTCCAACGTCTTCCTCGAGAACGGGGCGCGCCTCTACCTCGATGTGGGTTCGCACCCCGAATACGCCACGCCGGAATGCGACACGGTCTACGACCTCGTTGTCCACGACAAAGCCGGGGAAAGGATCCTCGAGGGCCTTCTGAAGGCGGCTGAGGCCAGATTGCGTGAAGAGGGCATCTCGGGTGATATCTACCTGTTCAAGAACAATACGGACTCGGCGGGCAACTCTTATGGAAGTCACGAGAACTACCTGGTCTCGAGATATGGGGAGTTCGGCCGACTTGCCGAGGTGATGATCCCGTTCTTCGTGACCCGCCAGATCTTCGCGGGGGCCGGAAAGGTATTGCAGACCGCGCGTGGCGCTCTGTTCTGTATCTCGCAGCGAGCGGAACACATCTGGGAGGGGGTGTCCTCGGCCACGACCAGGTCCCGACCGATCATCAATACTCGAGACGAACCGCACGCGGACGCAGAAAGGTACCGGCGTCTCCATGTGATCGTGGGCGATTCCAACATGAACGAGTGGTCGTCTTATCTGAAGGTCGGAGCGACGGCCCTGCTGTTGCGGATGGTCGAGGAGGGCGTGCAGATTCGGGACATGACGCTCGAGAACCCCATCCGAGCCATCCGGGAGATATCTCATGACACAACCTGCAGACGCCGGGTTCGTTTGGCCAATGGGCGCGAGGCGTCGGCGCTCGATATGCAGAAGGAATACCTCGAGAAGGCTCTCCGGTGGGTGGATCAGCGCGACGACCACATCTTGAAGAACATCGCTCATATGTGGGAACACGCGATCGACAGCCTGGAGCATGATCAGGAGAAGCTCGCAACACAGGTGGATTGGATCGCAAAGAGGAAGCTCATCGAGGACTTCAGGGGTCGTCACGAGATCTCGTTGGCGCATCCCAGGATCGCGTTGATGGATCTTGCCTATCATGACGTGGATCGCAAACGCGGTCTCTATTACATCCTTGAACGTCGCGGAATGGCTGAGCGAATGTGCGACGAGGAAGACGTCCAACGAGCGATTCAGGAGCCACCGCAAACGACGCGCGCGAAGCTGCGGGGTGAATTCATCCGCGCCGCAAAGCGCAAAAGGCGAGACTTCACCGTCGATTGGGTGCACCTGAAGCTCAACGACCAGGCCCAGCGAACAGTGCTCTGCAAAGACCCCTTCCGATTCCAGGACGAACGGGTTCAGAAGCTCATAGCGTCACTCTGATGGGCGCCTTCCGCGAAGGCACGGTCGTGAGCATCGTGGAGTCCTCACCGCAGCTGGTAAAAGTGCACGTCGAAACCGATTCCGGGACCATCGCTGCAGTGGGATTTCCCTCCATGATCGGTCCTGTCCGATCGGGGGACCGCGTCGTCGTCAACACGACCGCCCTAGAGCTTGACCTGGGAACTGGGGGAGAGGGCTTCCTGTTATGGAATCTCGATGGCGCCGGCTCCCTCGAGCGGGGGCCCGGTCACATCATCAAGATGCGCTACACACCGTGGCAGACCGAGGTCGCCTCCGTTGAAGCGCCGGAGAGCTCCCACCATTCTTCCCTAGAGAAGATCGTCTCCATCGAGGGGATGCCGGTGATCGCCTGCGGCCTTCATTCTCAGATAGCCGGAGTGGCAGCAGGTATCAGGGAGAAGTTGCCGAAGGCCGTCATTGCCTATGTGATGACCGATGCGGGAAGCCTGCCATTGGCCTGGAGCAACCTCGTTCGAACTCTGCAGAAGGAAGGCTTTATCGACCTGACCTGCACCGTCGGCCATGCCTTCGGCGGCGACCTGGAGGCGGTGAACGTCTTCAGCGGATTGGCTGCTGCACGGGTGGTCGGACGGGCCGACGTTGCGATCGTCGCGATGGGGCCCGGCGTGGTCGGGACCGACACCGTGCTTGGATTCAGCGGCATAGAGCAGGGTCAGGTGCTCGATGCCGCAGCCGCGTTGCATGGAAAGCCCGTCGCCTGTCTGCGAGTGTCGTTCTCGGATCAGCGCCCGCGCCATCACGGAGTCAGCCATCACACGATGACCGCTCTCACGATCGCGTCGCGATCGCGTGCCACCGTTGCCGTGCCCGATCTGCCTCCCGAGCTGTCGGAGACGCTGTGGGCTCAGCTCCGGAGTCACGGCCTCGCGGATCGTCACGCGTTGGTTGGCGCCGGCGGTGATGGGGGCCTGAGGTTGCTGGAGGAGGCGGGGGTGGATGTTCGCTCCATGGGACGGCCGATGAAGGATGGACGTGTGGCGATCTTGGCCGCGGGGGCAGCGGGGGCGATCGGAGCCGATGCGATCTCTGCGGACGCGTCGCAGGCATAACCGCAACCAGCGGAGGTGGCGCGCACCCCGAACTGATCATCTCCGGGATGTGCGTCTGGTCACACGGCCGAAGGGGCGACAGGTTTAGAGAGTAGCCATGGCGTCGGCCGCACTTGGGTACCCTCGGCACATGCGGCGGATCGAACGCTTAATCAACCTCATCGCGGCCCTCCTGGAGACGCCGCGTCCTCTGACAGCCCAAGAGATTAGGCAGCAGATATCAGGCTACGACCAACCGAACGACGAGGCTTTCAGACGCGCCTTCGAGCGGGATAAAGAAGCCCTGCGCGCGATGGGCATCCCCGTCGAGCTTCGCCACAGCGATCCGTTCGCCGACGTTGGGGACGCCTACGTCATCCCGAAGGACAAGTACTACCTGCCCGATCTCGACCTGGAGCCGGACGAGTTGGCCGCGCTGGGGGTGGCGGCTCAGGCGGTTCTGGGGGCCGGGGATCAAGCAACGTCCGGCTTGCTCAAGCTCACCACCGAAAGCTCGCTTCCATCACTGAGAGGCCCTCGCATCCTGTGGGGGGCCGATGTGGCCGCCGAGCAACCGCTGCTGGGCCCTCTGTATGCCGCATTGCTCGACCGAAAAGCGGTGCGATTCCAATACGGGTCCGACGACGGAACGAGCGACCGCATCGTCGAGGGCTACGGTCTAGTGCACCGTCGCGGCAACTGGTATCTGGTGGGCAAAGACCGTGGCGATGCCGTAGTGAAGGCCTTCCGGGTGTCACGGATCGCGGAAGTGGAGCCAACCACTTCTCCCTACAAGGTCCCGGAGGGGTTCGCAGCAGGTGACAGGCTGGACCGCGAGGCGTGGGAATGGGGCCCGGAGCCCGTGACGGACGCGACCATCCTCTTTTCCAACTCGGTCCGCTGGTGGGCCGAGCAGAACCTGCCGGCGGCAAAGACCCGCGACCGCCCCGAGGGGCTCGAGGTCAAGGTGCCCTTCGCCAACGTGGATGCTCTGGTGGTGTGGCTTATCGGCTTTGGCGATCGAGTGACCCTGATCGAGCCCGAGTCCGCTCGCCGCGCTCTCATGTCCCACCTCCAGCCTTACCTGGAGGCTCACGTTTGACCCCCTCTGAGGAAGGCCGACTTGCTGCCAGGCTCCGACGGATCCTCGTGATGCTGCCTTATGCCATACATCATCCGGGGGTATCGGTTGACGAGCTGGCAAGGAAGTTCGGAACCTCCAAGCACGATCTGATCGAAGACCTGAAGGTGCTCTTCATGTGCGGTCTCCCCGGTTACGGGCCCGGCGATCTGATCGATGTCTCCTACGAAGAGGACCGGGTGTACGTGAGGATGGCCGACTACTTCGCGGCCCCCCTTCGCCTCACTCCCGCCGAAGCGATAGCCCTCTACGCCGGCAGTTCGGCGATCGCCGCACTCCCCGAGATGGGGGAGGCAGAATCTCTGAGGCGCGCGGTGACAAAGCTGGGGCGGGCCCTGGGCGCCGACTCCCAGGAGGCGGGCATCGAAGTGCGACTGGCCACGGGGCCGATCGAGCATCTAAGGAAACTGCAGGAGGCTCTGGGGCAGACCCGGCAGGTGCGGTTGGAATACCTCTCCGCGTCGTCCGGAGAGTTGACCTCTCGGACCGTCGAACCGTGGGGGCTGGTAGCGACGGTGGGGCACTGGTACCTGATCGGATGGGATCACCTGCGAGAGGACGAGCGCATGTTCCGCACGGACCGGATCAAGAGCGTGGCCCTTCTTCCCGACCATGCCGAGGTGCCCCCCGACTTCAACGTTGCCGCCTATCAGGGGGCCTTTACCGGCAGAGACGGCACGCGGATTTTCCATCTCGAGATCTCTCCAGAGACCGCCGCGTGGTTCGAGGATTACTACAGGATCGTTTCTTCCGAAGAGTTGCAGGGTGGGTGGAAGCGGGCGGGGTTGGAGACTGCGAATCCACGCTGGGCGGCAACCTTGATCCTGCAGCTGGGTTCGGGCGTAAGGGCCGTGACGCCCCCTCCGATCCTCGAGGAGACCCGATCCCTCGCGTCCGCCATCGCCGAGCGCTATACCTCCGGCTGACCAGCTCTCTTCCTCTGACTACGCATCCGAGAGCCAGCGCTGAGAAACCTCCAGATTGAGATAGAAGCCGTTAAACCCTGGGGCGGCTCGCGCCGATGAAACCACCGAAGGAACAAACAAACCGAGAAGGGATGACCTGATGGCAACGATAAAGGCGACATGCCCGCTCTGCGGAGAGGTTGATCTCACTGCTGGCGACGTCGCACTGCGGATCGGTGCCAGCTATCCCCGGAACACATATTGCTTCTCCTGTCCGGACTGCGGAGACTTCGTGGAAAAGGCGGCCGATGAGCGGGTTGTCCGTCTCCTCCTCTCGGGTGGCGTGATGCCGACCCTGATCAACATCCCCGCTGAGGCCCTGGAGATCCATGAGGGTGCCGCCATCAATCACGACGATCTCTTAACCTTCCACGAGATGCTCAAGAGCGATGAGGGGCTTTTCGAGCTCATCGGGGACGGCACCTCCTAGATCCACTCCAGGCGCCGCACTGCCGGTAGCCGTCGCAGAACCTCTTCAGCCGCTCTTTCTAGTCCGCAGCCGTGCATAGACTGAGTTCATGCCCGAAATCGGTCCCGCCGAGATCCTGATGGTTGCCCTTGTGGCTTTGATCGTTTTTGGACCGGACAAACTTCCCGAGATGGCGCGCTCGATCGGTAAGGCGCTTGCCGACCTCCGCCGGGTGGTGGATGAGGCCAAGGGCGAATTCCAGTCGGGCTTGAACTTCGATGAGGATGATCAGGATCATCCGATGAACGAAGCCGTGCTCGAGTCCACCGAACGGCCCGACCCGCGCCGGTACCACGAGGTGCCGGCATCCCTGGAGGATGACGACCAGGGAGAACCGGCCGCCGACTCGAACGGCGACCGGTGGTCCTCGAGCTCCGGCCTATCGCTAACGCCTATCCCCGACAGCCTTGATTCCCGGCCCCCGAGGGAAGACCCCGACGACGTCTGATGGCGGCGCCCGTCCGCAGCCGCCCACGATTCCCCTTCCGCCGGCGCCGCACTGGTGCTCGGGTCGAAGCCTCCATGACGATGATGGAGCACCTTGGCGAGCTTCGTACCCGCCTGATCATCTGCGCCGCGGCCTTCGCCGTCGTCTCGCTGATCGCCTTCTTCTTCTTTGGTTCCATAACGAACTTCCTGCTTCGTCCTCTGTGCTCTCTGCCCAAGAAAGAGTTGGGCCCTCAAGGATGCAAACTCATAGTTACGGGTGTTCTCGAGCCTTTCCTGGTGCGGTTAAAGGTCACCGCTATGGTGGGCATGATCTTCACGTCTCCGGTGTGGCTGTATCAACTGTGGGCCTTCATCTCGCCCGGATTGAGGCCCAACGAGAAGCGGCTCGCCGGACCGTTCGTGGGGTCGTCGGTCGCGTTGTTCGGTTTCGGTGGCGTGTTTGCATACCTTACGTTGCCGTTCGGTCTCGGGTTCTTACTCGCGTTGGGCGGCGGCAACCTGATTCCGTTCCTAAAGGCAGACTCGTATCTCAATTTCGTGCTCCTGCTGGTTATCGTCTTCGGCGTCACGTTCGAGCTTCCACTGCTGCTGATGTTCCTAGCGCTTGCCGGTGTGGTGACAAGAGAGCAGCTCGTAAGCCATCGGAAGGCCGCGTTCGTGGGAGCGTTCGTTATCGGAGCCGTGGTGACTCCCACGCAGGACCCATACACGATGTCTGCAATGGCTATCCCGCTCTATCTCTTGTATGAGGTCGTTGTCTTCATACTCCGTATCAGGGAGCGACGAGGGACCCGTTTATAGTCACTTTCGATGGCAGTAAAAGGAAAGAAGAAGTCTCAGAGCAGGGGAAGCCAGGGGCGACGACGGCCCGCACAGGCTCCCCGCGCAATTTACGGCGGCCGGTCGCATCAGCCTTGGTACCGAACCATGGCGGCCCGCGTCGGCGCGGCCCTCGTTCTGCTGGTCGCCCTTTTGGGGATCGTCGTCGTCGTTCGATCCGGCTCCAATCGAGGCAACCTGACCCAGAGACAGAACACTCTCGACCAGTACACCGGAGACGTGCGCGCTCTTCTGCAAACGATCACACCCGCTGCAACAGATGAGGACGGCGTACCCAATAAGCTCACCACGCCGGAGGCAAAGGCGCTGAAGAGTCAGAGCGTGTCCTGGCAAACGCAACTGCTAAAGGCGCAACAAACTGCCGGCAATGTCACCGCACCTACACCCGGGACCCAGAGCGCCAACATCATCTTCGGCGAGTCGATCCAGCTCTATTCGCAAGCCGCGACCGTCTTCGGATTGGCACCCAGCACATCCTCTAGGGTTCAAGTGAAGATGCTCGCTTCAGCCGCCAGTCTTCGGAATCAAGCGACGGCATTGTGGCAAGAGGGAGTCAACATCCTGGATCAGGCGCGCAGCGCGACGCAGATGACGCCGTCCCAACTGCGGATCCCGACCGCCGGAGCCGTTGCCCCGCCGTCGCCCACCCCCGCGGCCTCCCCCTCGAGCAGCAGCGGAAAGCATAAAAAGAAGAAGAACAGCGGCAGTGGCGGGGGGCAATAGTTCTCCATAGCAACGCGAGCTCGGATCGCGCCTCGGTCGAGGAGTTCGAGCTCTCTTACGGCTTTCCCTTCGACGCCTTCCAACGGGAATCCTGCCACGCTCTGGAATCGGGGTCCTCGGTGCTAGTGGCGGCACCCACGGGGGCGGGAAAGACCGTCGTAGGCGAGTTCGCGGCGTGGCTGGCCCTCCATCGCGGCGGGAAGACCTTCTACACCACGCCGATCAAGGCGCTCTCGAACCAGAAGTTCGGAGACTTTGTCGCGCTCCACGGGGCAGAGAACGTTGGTCTTCTAACCGGCGACAACTCGGTGAACGGACGAGCGCCGATCGTCGTGATGACGACCGAGGTGCTGCGCAACATGATCTACGAAGACTCTCCGACCTTGCAGGGACTTCATTATGTGGTTCTTGACGAGGTCCACTATCTCCAGGACCAATATCGAGGGGCCGTCTGGGAAGAGGTGCTCATCCATCTCCCCGTTGACGTCCAGATGGTCTCTTTATCCGCCACGGTGTCCAACGCGGAAGAGTTCGGTGATTGGCTGCAGACGCTGCGGGGCAGAACCGAGGTGATCATCGAAGAGCAGCGGCCTGTCGAGATCCGCCACTGGTATTTCGTGTCCGATGAACTGCTCCCGATGTTCCTGCGCCGCCCGGATGGGAGCGTCGCTCCGAACGCCCGCGCGCGGGAGTTTGAACGTCGCCGCCACCGGGGATCTTCCCGCCCTCAACGAGGCGGCAAGCGACCTGATGCCAAGCGGGCCAGGGCTCCGCTTCGCACGGAAGTGGTCGAGCGGCTTCGCGGTGAGGAGATGCTTCCGGCGATCTATTTCATCTTCTCGCGTAAGGGATGCGACGAGGCAGTCAGGCACTGCCTGCGTGATGGACTGCGCTTGACCACATCCGAGGAGCGAAGAGAGATCACGGATTACGCGGATCGTCGGGTGGGAGATCTGGTCCCAGCAGAACTCGAAGTCCTCGGCTACAACGACTGGATCGAAGGCTTGAAGCGTGGGATCGCGGCGCATCATGCGGGAATGATCCCGCCCTTCAAGGAGACGGTGGAGGAGTTGTTCGCGCGCGGGCTGGTCAAGGTCGTGTTCGCGACGGAAACGCTGTCGTTGGGGATCAACATGCCGGCGCGAACCGTCGTGGTCGAAAGCTTGATGAAGTTCACGGGCGAGAATCACGAGTTGATGACCGCGGGGGAGTACACGCAGCTCTCCGGCAGGGCGGGCCGGCGAGGGATCGACGAGCTCGGTCACTCCGTGGTACTGATGCAGCGCTTCACGAGTTTCGACACGATCACGAGACTTGCGTCGACGCGGACGTACCCATTGCAATCCTCGTTCAGGCCCTCTTACAACATGGCGGTGAATCTCGTCCGCACCTACGATCGAGCAGAGGCTCAGCACCTGGTGAATTCCTCCTTCGCTCAGTTTCAGATCGACCGCGACGTTGTGCAGCTCGAGCAAACGAGAGAACGGCTGGATGCCTATCTCGCGACGTATCGGGAACGGATGCGATGCCATCTCGGAGATTTCTCGGAGTACAGGCAGCTCTACCTGCGTCTGAAAGAGGCCGAGCGGAAGCGCGGTGGGGGCGGGTACAACAAAGCGACTCGGGTCACAGAGGCCATGATCAAACTGCGGCCCGGCGACGTGATCTCGGTTGATCGCGGCAGGCGCCGTGGGCGTTACGTCGTTCTGCAGGGGATCCAGCGGGATTCAGACCGCCGTCCGAAGGTACTGGTTCTGTCCACGGAGCGGTCGATGTCTCGCCTCGCGCCCTCCGACTTCCATGAGCCGCCACGTTCGATCGGCTCGGTTGCCTTGCCTGACGGCTTCCATGTGCGCGATACCGGGGCGAGACGCCGCGTGGCGCAGCTCCTGTCGCAGGTGGAGCCCGAGGCGGCGGCGCCTGATCCCACCGAACCTCATGACTTGGTCCGGCTGCGCAAAGTGGTGTCTGCTCACCCGTGTCATGGTTGCGCCGAGATCGGGAGGCATCTGCATTTTGCAGAGCGAGCGAACCGGCTCGAACGGGAGATCGCAAGCATCGAACGGCGCGTCGACCGACGGAGCGGCACCCTGGCAAGGCGCTTCGATGATGTGCTTTCCATCTTGGAGGAGTTGGGCCATGTGGACCGGTGGACCTTGACGGCTAAGGGGGAGGTGCTCACCCGCGTCTACAACGAATCCGATCTGTTAGTGGTTGAAGTGCTGCATCACGGATATCTCGAAGGATTGACGCCCTCCGAACTTGCAGCCGTGTGCTCGACGTTGGTTTACGAGTCGCGTGGTCCGGAGGTTGCCCAAGTGGTCCCCGGGATGCCGACGCCGGCGAGCCGCCACGCCTGGATCGAAATCATGCGCCTGTGGCGAGGTATTAGAGCGGCAGAGGACTTGCGGGGATTGGATCTCACACGCGAGCCCGACCCGGGGTTCGCGAGCAAGGCTTACAGATGGGCCGAGGGCGCACGTTTGGATGAGGTTCTCGGTCAAGACGATGCCCCCGGTGACTTCGTGCGTTCCATGAAGCAGCTGGTCGACCTGCTGCGGCAGCTGGAAGAGGTGGCAGCGGCCGCCCCACTCCTCGCCGGAGCCATCCGGCAAGCGACAGCTGCCGTGCACCGTGGAGTGATCGCATATTCCTCATTGGACGTGTGAGGCACCTTCGGTGCCGTCGCACGGTATGGATGACCGGTCGCGGAACCGTCTCCCTGCCGGACTAAGGTGACGACGATGCAGGCGATCAAGGAAGCATTCATCGTCGACGCGGTGCGAACCCCGATGGGCAGATTCGGTGGCTTGCTGGCCAACGTGCGACCCGATGACCTTGCCGCGCACGTGATCGCGGCTCTGGTGCAGAGAAACGCCGTGCCCCCAGAGGCCGTCGAGGATGTCCAATGGGGCGCCGCCAATCAAGCCGGTGAAGACAATCGCAACGTTGCCCGGATGGCGGTGCTTCTGGCTGGGCTGCCTGAGACCGTTCCGGGGGCGACCGTCAACCGCCTATGCGGGTCCGGGCTGGAGGCCGTGAACAATGCGTATCGCCAGATCCGAGCGGGCGAGGCCGAGATCGCGATCGCCGGCGGCTCCGAGTCGATGACCCGCGCGCCCTTTGTGATGGCCAAGGCGGCCCGCGCCTTCGATAGGAATGCGGAGATCTACGACACCACGATCGGGTGGCGTTTCGTGAATCCTCGGATAAGAGAGCGATGGGGCACGCACGCGATGGGCGAGACCGCCGAGATCAATGGACGCGACTACTCGATCGATCGGAGTGCTCAGGACGAGTTTGCGCTGGAGAGTCACCGCCGCGCGCTCAGGGCGCGTGACGAGGGTAGGTTCAAAGATCAGATCGCTCCCGTGGAGGTGCCTCAGAGGAAAGGCGATCTCGTCCTGGTCGATACGGACGAGCCTCCCCGTCCCGACATCTCGTTAGATGCACTTAAGCGGCTCCCTCCTGCCTTCGAGGAAGGAGGGACGGTTACCGCAGGTAACTCATCGGGTCTCAATGACGGAGCCGCCGCCGTGCTGCTGGTCTCAGAGAGCGCCTTGTCCGCACACGGGTGGCATCCGATGGCGCGTGTGGTTACCTCAGCCGTCGCGGGAGTCGAGCCTCGCACCATGGGCATCGGACCCGTTTTTGCGACCCGGAAAGCTCTCTCCAGGGCGGGACTATCTCTGGCGGACATCGACCTGATCGAACTCAACGAGGCGTTCGCGGCCCAATCGCTGGCCTGCATCAAAGAGTTGGGGCTCGACCGAGAGAAGGTCAACGTGAACGGCGGGGCCATCGCGCTGGGTCATCCGCTCGGATGCTCGGGCGCTCGGATCTTGACCAGCCTGGTGCACGAGATGCGCCGGGTCGAGGCGCGCCTCGGACTCGCCACGATGTGCATCGGGGTTGGCCAGGGGATCGCGACCATCGTGGAATCCGTCTGATCCCAGGGCGGCTGGCTTCATGAGCTCTTCGTTCGGTCCGATGGTGCTGATCTGCAATCCCCGAGCTGGAGGAGGCGGTGCCGCCAGGGCCATGGCAGAGGTGCGCCGTCATCTCGAGAACAGAGAGCTGGCGTACGACGTCGTATTCACGCAGCGGCCGGGGCACGCGACGGAGCTGACGCGGCAGGCCCTCGACCGAGGTTGCAAGTTCGTCGTGGCGGTTGGCGGCGATGGGACGATCCACGAGGTCGTCAATGGCCTCATCCAGGATGATCGAGCCGTGGATCCTGACGCCGTGATGGGTGTCGTCGCCGCCGGCACGGGAGCCGATTTCATTAAAACCTTCGGGATCCCTTCCATGCCCGGCCATGCGGTGGCGCACCTGGACGGGCCCCAATCGTTTCCGATCGACGTTGGCAAAATCACCTACACACAGGATGAAGTCACGGCTATCCGTTATTTCGCAAATATCGCCGAGGTGGGCCTGGGAGCTTCAGTCGTCGACCGAGCCGCCCGGCTGCCGCGGTTGCTCGGTCCCACTCGCTACGTGGTTGCCTACTGGTTGACCCTGCGAGGGCACAAACCTGCCGAGGTCACAGTGGACCTCGTGGATCGAAGCTATACGGGCCCGATGAACAACCTGGTTGTCGCCAACGGGCAATTCTTCGGCGGCGGTATGAAGATCGCGCCCAGGGCTGCACCCACTGATGGGGTCTTCGACATCCAGATCGAGCACGCGTCGAAGTGGGAAGAGATAGCAGTGATGCCGAGGGTGTACAGCGGCCAGCACGTTCCTCACCCCGACATCTTCGAAGCTAAGCGTGTTCGGGCGTCGATCCAATCGGTACCTGCATTACAGATCGAAGCCGACGGGGAGCTGCTCGGTCGCACTCCGGCGAGCTTTGAACTTCTCAAGGACGTTATCCGGTTGAAGGTGTAGATGCAGTAGCTTGCGGATTGCCCAAACTTTTGCTTGACTTCCAGGCGCGGGCAACCGAGGACGCTCAAGACGTGGATGCGGGGGAGGTACCTCTGAACGACGACGACCGGCTGAACACCTCCCCCTTTCCGGTCGCGCTCGGTTGGTTCGTCGCGGCGACATTCTTCATTGCGACATTAATGACGCTGTTGCTGTCGCACGACATCACTGCTCCGGCCCCTCCGCCTCTCCCACGGGCCAACCCGAATCTACTTACCGGGACCGTCGTCTTCTTTGCAAACGAGCGCCAACGTTGGGTTCAAGAGGTGGTCTCGAACTGTCTGTTCGCAGCCGGCTTTGTGGCACTCGTCGGCGTGGCCATCCTGTTGTCACGCCGTCATGGAAGCTCCGACCCCGGCGGCTCCCTCATGGTTTCTTTGCTCACGATCGCAGCTGCGCTAGGCGTGGGTTCCGTTCTTTTGAAGCTCGGTGGTGAGCATGCTGCACTCGACCCTCACATCTGCGATTGCAAGTACTCAGCCACCCAGATCATCTCCCAGGGCCGAGCGTTGACACTCATTGGAGGTTCGTCGGACTGGCTGCTCTATGGCTTTCTTGGCCTCGCGGCGGCAGCGTTCGCTATCGCAACCTTCTCTGCGATCGCGACCGACATGGGAGGTCGATGGAAGCTCATCTCGGGGGTCATAGCGATCCTGTTCGCGATCGGCCTGGTTGCCAGCGCGCTGGGTGCTTCAGATATCAACGATCTGATCGTAGGTATCGGAGGAGGGATCTTGATACCCATCTGGGCGGTCTGGACGGGGACTGCCATCCGTGGGCTGGCGGCTATGGATCAGGTCCAGCTCCCGCTTTGATCCATTCGACTGACGGCAGCCGAAGTGGATCCTTGAGAGATCAACCCCGCGGCTGATCGAGCTCGGATAAGAAACCGCTCATGTCGGCGGCCAGCCGATCCGGATATTCGATCGGGAGATAGTGGGTTGCATCCTCATATACCTCCACGCGGACATGAGGGATGGCGGCCCGGATCTCGTCAACGATGTGAGCCGGGCTGATGCGATCGCGGCCGCCCGTAATCAGAAGTGTTGACGCCCGAACCGAGGGCAGTATCTCTGCCGCAGAAGATCCTGCCACGGCCTCAAAGGTTGCGAGCAGGCGCCGGGTGTCACATCCAGCCATCGCACGCAGCATCTCGACGAGAACCGCGGGATCCGACGAGGGACCGGCCATGCCTGATTGGCGGACCAGCCCCGCCAACTCGGGACGGGCGACAAGCTGGTGAAGCATGATGCCTACTGGCATCGGAAAGTGTTTTGCTACGCCCGCTACTAGCGGCAATGCCGAAGCCGGCTCCAGATTTCGAACGAGAGTGGCCAACGACTGCCCGTAAGCACCATTGATCACTGCCAGTCCTCGCGCACGGTCCGGATAACGCGCGGCGATCTCGAAGGCGATGCGGCTCCCGTTGCTCCAAGAAACGAGGGCAAAGTCGCCGACGCCGAGGTGGTCCAACGCGGCGATGGCATCGCCGGCGTGCGCCGCCGGGTCCAACCTATCCGTGGCCGGTGGGCGAGAGTCAAGGAGTCCCCGAAGATCCCAGGTGACCCAGGTGCGATCGGATGCCATCCGCTCGAGGGTCGGCCTCCACATAGCCAGAGTGGCCCCCACCGCGTTGACGAGCAGCACCGGTGTCTTGTTACCCCCGGAAGAGGACCGCACGGCTATCGAGGTCCCGTCGGATGACCGCACCAGGTCGGGGAGAGCGTCAGTCCATGCCGCGCCGGGCGGGATGCCCTCGCGGGCACTCGTCACAGCAGCCCTGCCACCCAGCGGATTGCGGTGACGCCGCCTACGACCAGCAGCAGCACCGCCAGAAGGATCAGGGGACCGATCCACCAGTCGAGTGAACGCTGCAGGGGATCGGCATCGGCTTCTTCTGTCCGGCGCACCACCAGCTGGGGGCCGCCCAACTGATTGAAGTGGAGGTGAGCTCTCTTGCCCTCCACCACGTCGGCGATGCCCTCCAAAAGATCAAGGAGCTCGGCATCGTCCACGGTGACTGTGGCCTCTTCCAAAGAAGTCCCGCTGCGATCTTCGATCTTCACCGGCGTATTCTCCCGCAGATGCCCGCCGACCTGCGTCTCCTGGATGAGGATGAGCGGTCGCTTGCCGGCATGGTGCGCGAATTCGCCACAGAGGTGGCCGGGCCCCGGTCAATTGAACTCGAGGCTCGGGAGGAAGATCCCGCTTCGCTCTACCGTCAGCTTGCCGATCTCGGGCTGACGGGCATCCCTTTCCCAGAGGAATATGGAGGTGGCGGCCAGCCCTACCTCACTTACCTTCTGGTGATCGAAGAGATCGCCAGGACCTATCTTTCGCTGGCGATCGGCCTCTCGGTGCACACGCTGTGTGCATTCGCGACCGATCATTTCGGTAGCGACCTGCAAAAGAAAGAGATCCTCCAGCGCCTGGCCGGGGGCGAGTGGTTCGGTGCGTACTCCTTGTCCGAACCCGCGGCCGGATCGGACGCAGCCTCCCTGGTCACTAGGGCAACGGTCGATGGCGACGGCTATCGGCTGTCGGGAAGCAAGGTGTTCTGTACGAGAGGCGCGGAAGCCGATGTGGTTCTGGTCATGGCCCGGACGGGGGAAGCGGGGGCCGGCGGCATCAGCGCCTTCCTCGTCCCGAACCCGACCGACGGCTTCTCCGCCACCAAGAAGGAAAGCAAGATGGGTTGGCGATCCTCGCCAACCTGGGCACTGAGTTTCGACGACGCACTGGTTCCCGCCGGGTCCCGGCTGGGCGATGAAGGACAGGGCTTCAAGATCGCTCTCGCGTCGCTGGATTCCGGCCGGCTGGGCATCGCTGCCTGCTCCATCGGCTTGGCCCAAGGTGCGTTCGACGAGGCCGTGAGGTTCACCGCTGAGCGCGAGCAGTTCGGCGAGCCATTGTCGGCCCACGAAGGCATCCAGTTCATGTTGGCGGATATGTCCACACAGATCGAAGCCGGGAGACGCCTCTACCGGCACGCTGCCGCTGTCAGGGACGCAGGACTCGATTACTCGCTGGAGGCGGCCCAGGCAAAGTTGTTCTGCTCAGATGCAGCTATGCGGGTGACCACCGATGCCGTCCAGCTTCACGGTGGGTACGGCTACATCTCCGATTATCCGGTCGAGCGTTACATGCGCGAGGCGAAGGGTCTGCAGATCGTCGAAGGCACCAACCAGATCCAGCGCTACGTGATCGGAAGAAAGATAGCTTCCTGAGCGAGACCGCCCGCCCAGCCCGCTAGGTTCTGGAGATGGATCACGTTCTCATCCGGCGACTCGAACACCTGACCGGATCCACGCGGGGTCCCACTTTGGGGTACGCGATCGAGATGCGGGATCGCCCCGGTCCGGCCTATAAGCATGGCGCGTTTCCCGACGACATCGTGTGGGTCCAATTGCGCGGCGGTCTGGTGGTGGCCAGAGCTCGTGTGGATTTGTGCTGGGTGGGGGAGTACTCGAGCGTTTCCGAGATCCGAGCCCGAACCAGAGGTTCGCAGCTCTTTGGAACGGCGGGCTTCTGGACCGGCCGGCCGCACTACGGGTACGCCGCGGTTGCAAGCTTGGAGAACGAGAGTTGGATCGAGCCGCAGTGGGCGGGCCCTCGAACCTACGGGTACGAGTGGGTGCTGCTCGATGATGCCAAGAAACGCTCGACCTGGCTCGATCCGAAGGCTCCGCCTCGGAGCAATGACGACCTCGGGGCACGATTCAGCGAGTGGCTCCAGGAACGCAGGTAGCCGAGCGGCCACACGTACGCGTTACTTCCCTCTGCTGGTTTCGTCAGAGGGGCCCGAGCTCCACATCCATAGTGCTCCCCAGCAACGGCCGCCGCTCGAAGGGGGTGGACAGCACGACGGTCGAGCGGGTGAGTACCTCGAGCTTCCCGCGAAGGTCGTCGAGGAGCTGCTCCAGATCGTGGGTGGATGGGGTTCGGACCACGAGGACGTAGGAGTAGTCGCCGGCCACGGAGTAGCAGGATTCGACGAACGGCAGCTCGGCGACCTTGGACGGCACGTCAGAGGCTGAGGTCCGCTGGAGGGTGAGACTCACCATGGCAGTGATCGGAAAGCCGGTTTGATCGCGATCCAGCTCGGCGCGATAGGCCTTGATCACCCCGGCCCGTTCCATCTTGCGGACCCTGTCGTGCACCGAAGACGCCGCCAGCCCCACCCGGGCTCCGATCTCGGCGTAGGTGAGGCGGGCATCCTGTTCCAGGGCTGCCAAAACCATCCGGTCTATCGCGTCCACTCCGAACAACCTTCCGCAGATGATGTTGTGGACCTAATGTTATTCCGCTAGACTGAGCCGAGCAAGCATCCGGCCGGCGGGGATCCAGGGAGGTGGAGGCATGACGCTCACTGTTCACGATACCCAGCAGGTGGCCGCCGCCGTGCCCCTGGCGCCCGATCACGCCCAGCCCTACCAATACCCGCGGTTCCATGACTTCGTCGAGCCTGATTGGCGCCGTTTGCCGGGATACCGTGATGTGACCGTGGCCGAGTGGGAGAGCGCCCGCTGGCAGCGGCAGCACTCCGTCAAGAACCTCGAGGAGCTTCAGAAGGTCTACCAGCACCTTCTGACCGACGAGCTCGCCGAGTCGATCCGCCGGGACCAGCAGGAGAGGGCGACCATGTCTCTGCTCCTGCCCCCCCAGATGATCAACACCATGAACGAGAACGACCTGTGGAACGATCCGATCAGGCGTTACATGGTCCCGGCCCTGCAAGACCGCGATCCCGAGTGGCCGAGCCACCCCATGTCGCAACGGGACAGCTTGCACGAGGCTGACATGTGGGCCGTTGAGGGCCTGACCCATCGTTACCCCACCAAGGTGCTGGCGGAGTTGCTCTCGACCTGCCCCCAATACTGCGGACACTGCACGAGGATGGATCTCATCGGGAACAATGTTCCCCAGTTCGTAAAGCACCGTTTCGAGCTCAAGCAAAAAGAGCGGTACGAGGCGATCTTGGGCTATCTGCGCAAAACGCCTTCGGTCCGAGACGTGGTGGTCTCCGGCGGAGACATCGCCAACCTTCCGATCTCGCACATCGAATCGTTCGTGGGGGCCTTGATGGACATCCCGAACATCCGCGACATCCGCTTGGCCACCAAAGGCCTCATGGGGCTGCCGCAGCATTTCCTGCAGGATGATGTGCTCGCGGGCATGGACCGTCTCGCCACCAAGGCCATCGCCAGGGACGTCGATCTGGCGATCCACATCCACGTGAACCACGTGAACTCACTCACTCCACTGGTGGCTCGGGCGGTCAAGAAGCTGAGGACGATGGGATTCCGAGACGTCCGGAACCAAGGGGTGCTGTTGCGAGGGGTTAACGATTCTCCCGAGGCTTTGCTCGACCTGTGCTTCGGTCTGCTCGACGACGTGAAAGTGATGCCTTACTACTTCTACATGTGCGATCTGATCCCGAACTCGGAGCACTGGCGCGTCTCGGTAGACGAGGCGCAAAGGCTGCAACACGCGATAATGGGCTATCTCCCCGGTTTCGCCACCCCGCGCATCGTGTGCGACGTGCCGTTCGTTGGCAAGAGGTGGGTTCATCAGCTGGACGAATACGACCGTGTCCGCGGGATCTCATCCTGGACCAAGAATTACAGGACGAGTATCGAGGCCGAGCAACCGGATGCGGTAGGACGTAGATACGAATATTTCGACCCGATCTCTTCGCTCCCCGAGGAAGGCAAGAGCTACTGGCGCGAGTTCTCCGCTCGCGCCGCGACCGGCTGAGCCGCCTCGGTGCAGAGGCTCGGGATACATCGCTCACTGGAACCCGCTGGGGTTCTGCCCCAGCAAGCTGGGGTTCTAGACCCACGTTCGCCATTGCGCGACGACGAGTTCGCCGTGGACGTCGACTACCTCAACATCGATTCAGCTTCCTGGTACCAGCTGCGGACTGCGGCGAATTCGGACGCAAACGCGATGGCCCGGAACATCAGTGAGATCGTGGCGGGACGCGGCAAGATGCAGAATCCCGCTACGGGGTCGGGTGGAATGCTCGTCGGCCGCGTATCCGAGGTCGGGGCAGATCGTCTGGAACCGCGCGTGGGAGAGCGGATCGCGTCACTGGTTTCGTTGACCTTGACGCCATTGATCCTGGAAGAGATCGTGAGTCTGGATCCGGCTTCGGAACGGGTGCAGGTCAAGGGGCGCGCGATCTTCTTTGGGTCGAGCATCTATGCGCCGGTGCCTAGTGATCTCGATGACAAAGCTGTGCTGGGGGTTCTGGATGTCTGTGGCGCCCCCGCGTGGATGGCCCGCCTTGCCCTTCCCGGGATGCGGGTGGTGGTCATCGGTGCCGGAGGCAAATCGGGCATGCTTACGTGCGCGCAGGCAGTCCGCTCGGTCGGCTCTGACGGCCGGGTAGTGGGCCTGTGCTGGCCGGAAGAGACCACGTTGAACGCCAAGGAAGCCGGAGCTGAGGCCATCGCGGTGGACTGTACCGACGCGCTGGCGGTGGCCGAAAAGATCACCGAAGCCTTGGAAGGCACGGGAGCGGATCTCGTGTTCGTGTGCGCCAACGTGCCAGGTTGCGAGGGCGGAGCCATCCTGGCCTGCCGGGACGAGGGGCGCGTAGTCTTTTTCTCTATGGCAACCTCGTTTACCGCCGCTGCGCTGACCGCAGAAGGTGTTGGTAAATCGTGCGAGATGATGATCGGGAACGGGTACGTCCCGGGTCATGCCGCGCTGGCTCTGGATCTCGTTCGTGCCAACCCAGCGTTGCTCGAGAGGTTCTCACGATGACGACAAGCTGTTTCCGAGGTGGGACCATCGTCACGGCGTCACCCCCGGCACTCGACTGGGTGCTGGTGGAAGACGATCTCATCGTCGCCGTCGGCGAAGGTGACGAACCTGATGCAGACCGCACAGTGGATCTCGACGGTGCCTTCCTCGTGCCCGCCTTTCGCGATGGACACGTCCACCTGCAGGTAACCGGGCTGTTCAGGACCGCCATGGATTTCCGTGGCTGCCGTAACGGTGATCAGATAGGCGCTGCGTTCTCTGAGCGAGCAGCTGAACGCGACGGGATCTTGTTCGGGGGCAATTTCGAGGAACCTCTCGACCCCCCGGTGACCAGGTGGACCCTCGACTCGGCGGTGGGGGAGCGGAAAGCTTTGCTGGCCCGGGCCGACTTGCACTCCTGTGTCGTGTCAACGGCACTCCTGGGGGATCTCGACCTCGAGGGTGTCGATGGAGTCGACCGGGATGGGGACGGCCGTCCTACCGGGTTCCTGAGGGAAGCAGCCTCTTCGAGGGCATGGGCGGCTTTCGATGCCGGACTCGATCTACGCGCCCAGCGCTCCGCGGTCCAAGCCGGAGTGATGGCTGCCTACAGCAAAGGCGTCGCCGAGGCCCATGAGATGTTTGTCGTTGAGTGGCGGGGATGGGATTCGGCAGAGCGATTCCTCGCCACTGTGGGGGAGCACGCATTGAACGTGCCGGTGTACCTCGGCACTGAGGACGTTGCGCGGGTTCACGAGATGGGTTTTCGCCGGGTTGGGGGCGACCTATTCCTGGACGGTTCTTTCGGCAGCCATACCGCCTGGTTGCGCTCGCCCTACACCACAGCGCCGCCTGCCGACATGGCTAGCACTGGAACCTCGTATCGCAGTGACGACGACGTTTTCGACTTCTTCTATGAAGCACAGACGAGAGGGATGCAAGCAGGGGTTCATGCCATCGGTGACGCGGCGATCGAGCAAGCCATCACAGCCTGTGAACGGGTCGCCGACAAGGTTGGTCCTGAGCCGGTCCGGGAACTCCACCATCGGATCGAGCACTTCGAATGCGCTAGTGACGATCACATAGCGCGAGCGGCAGCGCTCGGTGTGGCCGCCAGCGTGCAGCCTGCGTTCGACCGTTTGTGGGGCGGTAGTGAAGGGCTCTATTCAGAACGGATCGGGTGGGATCGCGCCTCGGGGATGAACCGTTTTCGATCGATGATGTATGCCGGGATGATTTTAGGAGCAGGTTCTGACTCCACGGTCACTCCTTTGGATCCGTTCCTTCAGATGTCGTCCTTGCGCTCCCATCACGTGGCGGACGAGAGCATCGATGCTGCAGCAGCTTTGGCAGCAATGACTACTGGCGTGGCAGCACTTGCGCCGTTCGAAGGTGCGCGGGGCTCGATTGCTCCAGGGCAATGGGCTGAGTTCGCGTTGCTCGATCGTGATCCGCTCGAGTCTGATCCAGATGATCTGCTTCACACGGAAGTTCAGGGTACGTGGGTGGCCGGCCGCCGCGTGTGGCCAGAATCGGAGGCGGAGACGATATGAATACTGATCGCCGGTTCGTGCGACCCGTGGGCCGATTGCTGGTAGACCGCGCCACTATCGACGAATGCCGTGACTTGGCTGCACAGATAGCGGCTCCGATCGATGAGCTGGCTTGTACCCACACCACCAACTCCATCGAGCGCGCGAGCCTCCGTCTCGGCGGGGTGGACGGTGTTGAAGGCCAAGGCACTGAAGCGATACCGATCCCAAACCGGGTCGTCGATGAAGTTGCGGCCGCGGTCGGATTGGAACGAGGAGTGCTCATCCCCTTCTGGCACGCGGTCGAATCGGGTGGCGAAGACGTAGATACAACCGCCCGCCGGATCGCCGGGCGCGCCATACAGCCGACATGGCCGGAGGGCGACGCCTATGACACCGCGCTGTCCAGAGCACAAGCGGAGGCCCGGGCGGCCGTCGAAAGGATCGCCGGAGCCGCCGAAAGGCGGAGGGTCGCGATCGAAGGGGTGGGCGAAGCCGAGAAGCCATGGCTCTACCTCATCGTTGCCACCGGCAACATCTACGAGGACATCCCGCAGGCTCAGGCGGCGGCACGGAACGGCGCCGATGTGATTGCTGTGATCCGTTCGACAGGCCAATCTTTGATCGATTACGTCCCCTACGGAGCCACGACTGAGGGCTTTGCGGGGACATTCGCGACGCAGGAGAACTTCCGCCTGATGCGCCAAGCCCTGGACGAGGTGGGAGAGGAATTGGGCCGCTATATCCGGCTTACGAACTATGCCAGTGGTCTCTGCATGCCGGAGATCGCCACGATGGCGGCTACCGAAAGACTAGACATGATGCTCAACGACTGCATGTACGGAATCATCTTTCGCGATATCAATATGCAGCGCACTTTCATCGACCAGCACTTCTCCCGGATGGTGCACGCTCTTGCGGACATCGTCATCAATACTGGAGAAGACAATTACCTCACGACGGCGAACGCGATCGATGCGGCCCACACCGTACTCGCCTCCCAGTTCCTGAACGAGCGGCTGGCGATATCGGCCGGCCTTCGAACCGAACAGATGGGGCTCGGACACGCTTTCGAGATCGATCCAAAGGTGCCCGATCAGATCTTGCTCGAGCTGGCGCACGCTCAATTGATCCGCGAATGCTTCCCCGATGCACCTCTGAAGTACATGCCTCCTACCAAGCACATGACCGGCAACATCTTTCTGGGCTTCCTGTACGACGGGATGTTCAATCTGGTAGGGGCGCTCACCGGCCAGGACATCATCCTGCTCGGGATGATGACCGAGGGCAGTCACACGCCATTCTTGTCGGACAGGCACCTCGCTCTAGAGAACGCCAACTACGTGTTTGGCGGAGCAGCCGGACTAGCGGGGGAGCTCAGATTCGAGCCCGGCGGTGACGTCGAGCGGCGCGCCGCGCAGGTGTTGGAGGAGTGCCGACAGATGCTTCAGAAGGTCGGAGACATCGGGATGTTCGAAGCGATAGAAGCGGGGATGTTTGGAGACACGGTGCGGCTGCGCGATGGAGGCAAGGGGCTGAGTGGAGTCGTTCGCCGCCACCCTGCTTACGTGAACCCGATCTCGGACCTGTTGGCCCAGCGTCTAGGAGTGTCCTGATGGCAGAGATTCGTCCTTATGGTGACGCCACCGGCGACGGACAGGTTCAGTTGTCGTTCACCCTTCCCGTAGGCGCGTCTGAGCGCGGCCGCCAAGCTGCGCTCGAGCTCGCCAAGAAGATGGGATTCGACCGGCCCCAGGTCGTGCACATGGACGGCATGGGTCCTGACTACACGCTTTTCATCGTCTACGGGTCTACGACGCACACGATCGACCCAGACACCGTTGAGGTGCGCGAGCAAGACTTCCCGACTTTGACGTATCCCGAAGTCAATCGCGTCATCCGTGAGAGCTTGAAGAGGCAGCTCGTGGTGGTGGGCGCGTGCACGGGTACCGATGCGCACACCGTGGGCTTGGATGCGATCTTGTCGATGAAGGGCTTCGCCGGGGATCATGGTCTGGAGTACTTCCAGGAGATGCGCGTCGTAAACATGGGGGCCCAGGTGACGCCAGAGGAGATAGTGGAAACCGTCCGGGAAGAGTCTGCCGATGCCGTGTTGATCTCGCAGGTCGTCACCCAACGCGATGCTCACATCTTCCATCTGAGGGAGGTCCGCGAGGCTCTCGAAGCCTCAGGCCAGCGAGACCGGCTGATCCTGGTGGGCGGGGGCCCGCGCTTCTCGCCTGAGCAGGCGGAAGAACTCGGCTACGACCGCATCTTCGGACGTGGCACCCGTCCCTCTGAAGTGGCGGCGTACCTCGCATGGAGGACATCGCAGATGAAGCCGGAAGCGCTCGTGGGTTGATGGACCAGGAGCTCGCCGCCTCGCATCGGATCCGGCTCTCTCAGGATGACGCTCACTATGGCGGTGACCTCGTTGCAGGAGGCCGGCTGATGGAGCTGTTCGGCGATGTGGCCACAGAGCTGTGCATCCGGCTGGATGGAGACGAGGGCCTGCTCGCCGGATATTCCTCCGTCGACTTTCTGCGTCCCGTTCACGCCGGCGATTTCGTCGAAGCACGCGCCAAGCTTGTTCGAAGGGGAGCAAGCTCCCGCCAGATGGAATTCCAGATAGTCCGATACGCTCAACCCCGTCCCGACGTCTCCGAGTCGGCGGCAGACCTCCTGGAGGAGCCGGAATTGGTGGCTCGGGCGATGGGCACTTGTGTCGTCATGCGAGAGAAACAACGTTTGCAAGGTTAGTTGCGGCGGTTACCGCGGATCGCCCGCTCGAAAGGAGCTGGTGCATGAAGAGAGTCGATGGAGTCCGAGCCGTCACCTACGACTGTTGGGGGACGTTGCTCAAGGATCGTGACTGGGAGGGCGCCATGCACAAACGCATCGGGGCCCTTTCTCATTTCTTGGGCCTGGGCAAAGACGAGGCCACTTCTCTTCTGCAGGAAGCCTGGCTGAAGCATGAGGAGGCGTGGAAGCAGGTCGCCGCTTTCGGTCCGGGCAGGATGGCGGCCTATTGTCTCGAGTCCAAGGGGATCTCAGACGACAACTCGCTCGAGGAGCTAACGCGCGAGTTCGAGGAAGCGACACTCGAGTATGGGGTAGACCCTGTGGAAGGCGCGGAAGAGACCCTGGAAGCGCTGGCACATGCTGGGGTGCGGCGCGGGTTGATCTGCGATACGGGGATGACTCCAGGACGGGTCGTTCGCCGGCTCTTGGATCAAGCTGGATTGGCTCAGCATCTCGAGGTGTTCTGCTTTTCCGACGAGGTCGGCGAGCCCAAGCCCGGCAACCAGATCTTTGAGAAGGCGCTGGCAGGCTTGGGAGTACATCCTCCGGAGGCGATCCACGTCGGCGACCTGCGACGGACTGACGTGGCGGGAGCCCACGATGTCGGTATGCATGCGGCTCGATTTAGAGGGGTGCACGATGATCAGAGCGACGCACCCGAAGCGAAGATCGTGCTTGACCGGCACATCGAGCTCCTAGACATCCTCGGCCTCGAGGATCTAACCCCCGCCTAAAGAACCGCCAGGGGAGAGCATCAATAGGACTGGGCCCAGGTGGCTCTCTCGACGCCCGGCTTTCCACATACGGCGCATGGCGCTCCCGGATCTTCCCGTACCAGTGGAAGCACCCGGATGGTGGCCTTGGTCTCAGCACTGACTTTCTGCTCGCATTGGAAATCTCCGCACCACGGCGCCGTCCAGAAGCCCCCATGCTCCCGCAGACCATCCCTCAGCTCGGCGAAGCTGGCGGCCTCTCTCAGGTTCGCATCGCGAAAGGCTTTGGCGTCGGCGAACAGCGCGCGTTGCAGCTCTTTCAGCAGGGCGGGAGCCTCGTCGATGAAGCTAACCGCTGAGTACGCCTTCTTGCCTCCGTTTATCCGGTCGGCCACCGTTACCTGCCCCGCCGCCACGTCCCTCGGACCGATCTCGACGCGCAACGGAACGCCTTTGAGCTCCCACTCTGCAAACTTGAAGCCCGGTCGGTACTGATCGCGGTCGTCCACTTTCACGCGAACAGATCTGCCGATCAGGGCCTCATTCACACGTGCAGCAAGCTCGAGCACTCCGCCCTTCCCCTCATCGCTGCTGTAGATGGGGACGATGACGATCTGGACGGGAGCCACGCGCGGAGGCAACCGCAGACCCTTGTCGTCTCCGTGCGTCATGATGATGCCGCCGACTACGCGGGCAGAAACGCCCCAGGAGGTCGCCCACGCATACTCCAGCTCACCGTGCGTCGACAGGAATTGAACGTCGTAGGCCTTCGCAAAGTTCTGGCCCAGAAAGTGAGACGTGCCCGCCTGCAGTGCCTTTCCGTCCCGCATCAACGCTTCGATGGGGTAAGTCTCCAGCGCTCCAGGAAACCTTTCCGAGGCGGACTTCCGTCCCGTCAACACCGGGATAGCGAGCTCGTCCTCAGCAACTTCGCGGTACACCTCCAGCATCTGAAGTGCTTCTTGCACAGCTTCGCCCTCGGTCGAGTGCGCCGTATGACCCTCTTGCCAGAGGAACTCGCTCGTTCGGAGGAACAACCGGGTCCGCATCTCCCAGCGAACTACGTTGCACCATTGATTCAACAGAAGAGGAAGGTCCCGGTAGCTCTGGATCCAGTTCTTGTAGGTCGACCACATGATGACTTCGGAGGTTGGCCTGATGACCAATGGCTCCTCCAACTCTTCGCCCCCCCCGCGCGTCACCACTGCGACCTGCGGCGCGAAGCCCTCCACATGATCGGCTTCTTGGGCGAGCAGCTTTTCTGGGAACAGCAAGGGGAAGTAAACATTCTCGTGTCCCGTCGCTTTGAATCGATCGTCAAGGGCGCGCTGTACTGCCTCCCACAATGCAAAGCCGTAAGGCTTGATGATCTGCGATCCCCGTGCGGGCCCGTGCTCCGCCATTCCGGCGCGCTTGACGACTTCGAGGTACCACGCAGGAAAGTTCTCGGCTTGTTTGGGCAGTTGATCCTTGGCCATCGGCCCATTCAATCAGAGCACGGACCGAAGGGGAGCCCGGAGGCACGCCCATCCTGCGGGGTCTTTTATGGGTCCGGAGGGTTCCCTATGTGGCCAGGTGGGCATATTTTTGGCTTCGATGGGTTGAGGGAAAATGGAGGACGATTCGAGTGGCGACGAACGACGAACTGGATCAGCTAGAACCGCAGGAGCACGACCTCGAAGACGAAGACCTCGAGGACGACGAAGACGACGCTTCGCTTTTGCCCGCGGGCGATGAGGAGGCGGACGCGGGCGACGCGAGCCTCGATGAGATCCTTACCGCCCGGCCCTCGCCCCGGCGGCCCAGGGAGGAGCCGGAAGAGGAGGAAGACATCATTAGCGCGCTCGTCCCGGACCCCGACATCGTGGTCACCGAGCAGTTGCCTTCCGCGGTAGTACCCATCAAGGACCGTCAGGAGTTTGTCTGCAGCAACTGCCATCTGGTAAAAGCGAGGAGCCAGTTGGCAGATCAGGAGCGGGGTCTCTGCAGGGACTGCGTATAAGCGAATCGCAGCAGCCCCTTAGCGGACCGCGTGGGTTAGCGGTTTCGCTCCTGGCCGGTATCGGGCTTTCGGTAGCCTTTCCGCCTGGGAACGTGGCGCCACTTGCGTGGGTGGCGTTGGTCCCCTTATTGGCCCTGACGCGTCGCCGCCGCGCGGGCCAGGCTGCGCTTCTTGGGTTGGTCTTCGGGGTCGGCTTCTTCGGGATCCTGATCTACTGGTTCAGCATCGTCGGCTGGCTTGCGTGGGCCCTCGCCGTGCTGCTGGAAAGCTCGTCCATCGCACTCTTCTCGGCAGCGTGGGCAATCACATCGCGTAGGTTTGGCGGGTCCGTTTCGGTGCCGCTGGCGGCGGCCCTGTGGGTGGCGTCGGAATACCTGCGAGCGCATTTCCCCTGGGGTGGGTTCACCTGGGGGGAGCTTGCCCAGAGTCAACACAATCTTCCTTGGATGCTGCGGAGCGCAAGCATCGCGGGCGCCTGGGGAACCGCCTTTCTGATCGTTGCGATCAACTGTTGCGTCTTCTTCGGGCTCCTGTCCCTGGTTGAAAACAAGGTGACCGCGACTCGATTTCTCATTGTCGCTGTTCTACTGATCGCGGTCCCCCTGCTGGTCCGCGAGCCGCGGCTGGGGGGTCCTCGGGTTCGCGTCGCGATCGTTCAAGGGAACGTCCCACGGAGCTTTGCGGGGAGCACTCTTGCGAAGGAACAGGAGATCATCCAGTCTCACGTCGATCTGACCAAGGAGCTTGCATCTCAACATCTCGATCTCGTGGTGTGGCCGGAGAGCTCGGTGGGCATCGATATGCGCAGAGATCCTGCGGTCGCCCGAGAGGTAGCCGGCGCAGCCCGCTCGGTATCGGCTCCCATGATCGTGGGCGGAAACCTCGTCGTGGATCCCGCGCATTACAAGGTGGTCGCCTTTCTAATCTCTCGCCATGGCTCTATCACGGCGACCTATCAGAAGACCCACCTCGTGCCGTTCGGGGAGTATGTTCCCGGCCGGAGATTCCTATCGTGGATCCCCGCTTTGAAACAGATCCCCGAGGATGCGCTACCTGCGAGAAGCGGAAGGTTGTTCTCTGTCGCAGGCGGACGCGTGGCCCCCGTCCTCTCCTTCGAGGGCGACTTCGGCTCCCTGGTGCGAAGTCGGATAGCAGCTGGGGGCCGGCTGCTGGTGGTAGCCACGAATACATCGACATGGCGCAGCACTCCCGCTTCGGCTCAGCATGTTGCGCTTAGTCAAGTACGCGCCGCGGAGAACGGGGTGTGGGTGGTCCATGCCGCACTTAGCGGCATCTCGGCCTTTATCGCGCCGGACGGATCTGTTGTTCAATCCACACCGCTGTGGACGGCGACCTCGCTCGTGCAGAATCTGCGTTTCGCGTCCTCGACCACTCTCTACACGCGCCTGGGGGACTGGCTCCCGATCCTGTGTCTCGTCGCCTCAGTGTTCGCTCTTGGGCTGTCGGTGGCGTCGGCCCCGGAACCTACAAACTTGAGTACGGTTGTTTGACGTGACACACCTCTCTCATCGCCGGGCCGATCAAGCCTTGGTGGTAATCCCGACATACAACGAGAGGGAAACGATCGCAGAAGCGATCAGACGTCTCCGGGAAGCAACGAAGGATTCCGCCCAGATCCTGGTTGTGGACGATCACTCCCCGGACGGAACCGGCGCCTTGGTTCGCGAGCTTCAGGCAGGAGTTCCCGGGCTCCACCTCGTGGAACGGGCAAGCAAGCTCGGACTCGGCACTGCTTACGTCGACGGTTTCGAGATCGGCATAGCAAACGGGTACTGGGCGCTGGTGGAGATGGATGCCGATCTTTCCCACGACCCCGCCGCAGTGCCGCAGCTCCTAGCCGCCCTGGTGGATGCCGACCTCGCGATCGGATCTCGGTACATCCCGGGCGGGTACGTCGAGGACTGGAGCACTGGGCGCAAGTGGCTCTCCCGCGTGGGCAATAGCTATGCAAGGGCGTGGCTGGGCTTCCCGCTGCGGGATGCCACCAGCGGATTCCGCGCCTATCGAACCGATTTCCTCGCCATGCAAGACCTCGGATCGGTGTCGTCACAGGGCTACGGCTTTCAGATAGAGATGGCTCGCCGGGTCTTTCGTGCCGGAGGACGCATCGTCGAGGTTCCCATCACCTTCACGGACCGGACTCTGGGAAGGTCGAAGATGAGCAAACGCATCGCTATCGAAGCGATGACCAGCGTCACGGCGTGGGGATTCCAGGACCGGATGGCGGCGATGAGAGGTTTGTTTGGTGCTCGAAGGCCAGGGAACCAATCCGCAACCGACAGACACGACAGATAGGGGAGCGACACATGCCGAGAAACGGAGAAGGAAGGGGATCTCGCCGACGCGGCGGCGGATGGCGGGGAGCGGGCCGCAGAGGCGGAGGAGAAGGTTCCGATGCCGCGGCCCCCAGCGGCTCGGGCACCGGGGGAGGCATGCCACAACAGCGCCGGTGGGGGCGGGGCCGAACCGCCGGGGCGACCAACTCGACAGGGATGTCCGGTTGCCTCACGGGCGGGATCGGCTGTGTGGTCATCGCGGTCGTCATCGCCATCGCGATAGTGGTGTTGGGCGTGGTGGTGATCAGCGGCCGGCGTTCTTCGACGCCTGTGCCGGCCCTCACTCCGACCACTGCCGCCACACCCACACCGGTGTCCGGTTAAGGGATCTCCCCCCGGCTAGGCGAACGTACGTTCGAGTATGGTACCGACCTCGAAGCACGCGATAAAGGAGGTGGCACGTGGTCGACGGTTCGAGCGACACCTCGAATCTCGAGAAGGACCCGAACGAATGGAGTACCGGAGATGAACCCATGACGGGGGCCCAGGCCTCTTACTTGAAGACTCTTTCGGATGAGGCGAAAGAACCCTTTCAGGATGACCTCACCAAGGCTGAGGCCTCGCTGCGGATCGAGGAGCTCCAGAAGAAGACCGGACGCGGAACCTGATGACGATCCTGAACTGGAGGGATGAATGAGCCTGACTATCCAAGCTCTGACTATCGATGCCAAGGATCCGGATGCGCTGGCGGAGTTCTGGGCCCGTGTCCTCGATCACGAGATCACCTACCGCTCCGCGGACGACGACGAGGAACGGGAGGTCGCTATCTCTGACCCGGGAGGCCGGGGCTGGGACCTTCTCTTTCTGAAAGTGGACGACAAGAAGGTCGTCAAGAATCGCTACCACCTCGATCTTCGGCCCGATGACCAGGACGCAGAGGTGGAGCGGGTGATCGGTCTCGGCGCCGAGAAAGTGGACATCGGTCAGGGCACCGAGGTGACCTGGGTCGTCCTCGCGGATCCGGAGGGAAACGAGTTCTGCATCCTTCGGCCATTGACTCCGGAAGAGCTCGCCTCGGCGAGCTGACGAACTCGAACGACGCGGTGTCCACCGCAGGCACCTCTCTAGCCGGTGTCCGGACTGCACACCCGAGGAGCTCGCCTCAGCGGGGCTGAACAGCCGATGTTCCGGGTATTGCTCAACCCCTATCTGGTCCGCCCATAATGTACGCTATGTAAACTTGCGCCTTGGCGTCCCGGCCTCTTAGCAGACTGAACGTCTCCCGCCACTCCCCCTCCATGCCGAACGGCAGCTGACCTTGGCTGCAGCCCCGGGCGGTCCGCGACGTGAGCCCGGGCTCTAGTAGCCCTGCTGGCGCGTCTTGCCGGGGGGGCCATGACTGGGATCCACGCCCGCGGCCCGGTTGGTGTAGGTGCGGCCGTTGTACGTGTAGGAACCCGTACCGCCGCTCGTTCCGTTCTTGTAGCCGTATCCGCCGGTCGACGAGTTATAGGAGCCACTCGAACCGGTTCCGCCGCCGGGCATGTTCATCATGGCCCCTGCCCCCGTCCGCGGACGGCCATCGGCACGTAATCCCATCGCCAGCAGTGCGGGGATCATCATCTTGTGATGTTGAGTCTCCTCCCGGCGCCACCGGGCTACGGCCGCTCGTTCTTGAGCGGTCTCGGTGCCATCCGGCCTCCGTACGAGAAATAGGCCGGTCATGCCCATATCGGAGTGGTCCTGAACGTGGCAGTGGTACATCCAGGCACCAGGGCCAACGCCCTCCCCCGCCACTACTTGGAAACCGAATGACTCCGCAGGGCCGACCGTTCTGGTGTCGATCACTTGCGTGGCATCGTCGATACCCGTGGGATAGCCGGTGCGATTGTTGACCCAGCGGTGCCCATGCAGGTGGAAGGAATGGAAGAGGTCGCCGTAGCCGATTACCTCGAACTCCACCCTCTGGCCCTCGTTGGCTACAAACATCGGCGTATGGGGTGCCTGCTTCATATCGATCGTCATCCCGGGGCCCATGACCACCACAAAAGTAGGTAGGTCGGGGAGCGGATCACCTTGGCGACGAACGATCAGCGCGCCGAACAGACCCGAATCGATACCGACAGTGCCATGAGGGCTTCCCATGCAGTGGTCGTGGTAATGCCAATACCCGGCACTGCCGGGCTCGATCGTCCCGTCAGGGCGGATGTGCGGTGAATGCGCACTAAAGACGTAGGTCTTGGAATGTCCCGGGTCGATGCAGCCATTGTTCAACGGCGTACCGTCACTCGCCACCGTGTAGCTGACGCCGTGAGCATGCATGCTGACCGGCTGCTGAGTATCGTTCCGCAAAGTCACGGCCAGGCATTGCCCCTCGTACATGGTCAAGGTCGGTCCCGGGATACTGGGCGTGGCGGGCGTATGGCCGTAACCGATGCGACCGCCGCCCATGTTCTCTGCAAACAACCGCGTGGTCCTCGTGGGCGAGTCGCAAACTTGAGGACGCCCCGTCGCTCTCGGCGCTACTTGAGCACTCGTGGGAACGTAGCCGGCCACCCCCGCCAGTACCACCGCGGCCATCACGGTCAGTCTGTTTTTCCTCATGTGATTCCGTTCTGCGGATCCGATAAGGCGGCTACTCGAGCCGGGGGCCGCACGTTTGAACGACCGCGCCGAGCGTCGCTAAGGACATCAACTTGAACCATACAGTCCCCTGCCGCTACCGGCGGTCGAGGACGCGCCGCCGGAGCGCGCAGGCAGCCGACGTTCCAAGCAGTTAGAAGAACCATGCACCCCTCGTGTAGACGACGACTCCCAGCATCGCGAACGACGCCATCGCCAGTAACAGGATCTCATGACGTGTATCACTTCGAAGGCTGAAGCCTGCAAGCAAGAGCGGGATCGGGAACAGAGATACGAGCATCCGGGGGATACTGAAGTACCAACTGCTCGCCAGGACGCTCGCCATCATCGCCGCCATGAACGTTGCGTACCCCCACTCGCGCTTGCCGAGCGCCCATAGAACGAACAGGACACCTGCGACCGCTGCCAGGATCTCGACGCGCCAGGCGAATATCCAATTCGTTGGTTGGTTCGTGTTCCAGGTTCCCCAGGTGGCCCGAAAGGCGGTGAGCGGCGACGTTAGCTTCCTCCCCCACCCATTGCGTTGGTCGACGAAGTAGTAAAGAGCATCACCTTTCACCCGCTGCAAGAAGATCGAATAAGCGACGAGCGGAACAAGACCTAAGACCAGGGCAAGCGCGGCTCTCCGAACGACCCTGAAGGAGAAATGTCTTTGGCGGAGAAACTCAACCACCAATCCCAGCACCAGAAAGCACCCCGCAAACCGAGCTCCGACCGCCACAGCTGTGGGCAAAGCCACCAGCAACCAGCGCGACCTCCGCGCGTAATAGAAGGCTGGGATCGCACCTGCCAGGAACAGCGCTTCGCTGTATGGAGCGACGAGGAACACTGCGGTGGGGAAAAACGCCAGATAGAGGACGGCGCGCCTGCCGGCCCCCTCCCCCACTTCTTCTTCTCCCAGACGGAAAAGGTAGGCAAAGGCGATAAGAGAAGCGACGCTCGATATAAGGAGGCCGACCCCGATGGGGTTCAGTCCCAGCTTCGACCCGCCGCGCACCAACAGCGGGAACAGCGGAAAGAAGGCGGTGGCGTGCTGATCGGTCGACGGGCCGGTGTAGCCGTAGGCCGAGATCCGCATGAATAAGGAAGCGTCCCAGCGGTCCCAGATTGCGAAGAAACCTTCTACGTGAGGCCCGCGACTATCCGCAAGGAACCACGATGCAGAAAGGCCAACACCGAAGAAAATCACGCGTGAAGCTACGACTATCTGTAGGGCCTGCTTCCACGGGCGCCATGGATCCCCGCTCGATAACCCGCTGAGTCGCGGTGAGAAGCTTCGGCTGCGACTTACTCCAGAGTCCAGCGCAGCCTCAGATCCCTGGCGGCGCGCGCCTCGTCCGGCCGGCGCACCGGCGTGGTTTGCGGAGCCTCATGCAGCAGTTCGGGATCCGTTTCCGCCTCGTGGGAGATCTGCACGAGGGCCTCTGCCAGACCCTGGATCGTCTCTCTGGATTCGGTCTCGGTGGGCTCCACCATCAAGGCCTCTTCCACGACAAGCGGAAAGTAGACCGTCGGCGGGTGGTATCCCAGGTCGATCAGCCTCTTGGCCACATCCATCGCACGTACGCCGTGCTTCTTCAATCCTTTCGCGCTAGAGACGAATTCGTGCATGCACGTTCCCGGATAGGCAGTGGGGAAAGCTTCCTCGATCAGCACTTTCAGGTAGTTGGCGTTCAGCACCGCATGCTCGGCTACGCGCCGGAGCCCATCGGGTCCTAGCGAACGCAGGTACACATAGGCCCGCACGTTGATACCGAAGTTTCCATGGAAGGAATGGATCCGACCGATCGAGTCGGGACGGTCATAGTTCCAACTCCATCTCTCCGAACCCTGATCAAACTCGAGGACTGGTGAGGGCAAGAACCGTTCGAGTCGTCCGGAAACCGCCAGCGGCCCGGAGCCGGGGCCGCCCCCTCCATGCGGAGTAGCGAAGGTCTTGTGAAGGTTCAAGTGGACGATGTCGAAGCCCATATCTCCCGGCCTTACCACTCCGACGATCGAGTTGAAGTTAGCCCCGTCGTAATAAAGAAGGCCGCCGACCTTGTGAAGCGCGGCCGCGATCTTCTCTATGTCGCGCTCAAAGAGCCCAAGGGTGTTGGGATTGGTCAACATCAATCCCGCGACGTCGGTGTCGAGGGCTTCCTCCAGCGCCTCCAGATCGACCAACCCATCACTGTTCGAGCGCACTTCCTGCGCCTGAAATCCGGCAAGGGCAACGCTGGCAGGGTTCGTTCCATGGGCGGAGTCCGGGATGATGACGCGCTTGCGATCTTCGCCGCGAGATCGATGAAACGCGCGCATCATGAGCAGTCCGGTCATCTCGCCCTGAGCTCCCGCCGCGGGCTGGAAAGTGATACGCGCCATACCAGTCGCCTCGCACAACGCACGTTCCAGTACACCGAGCATCTCCATTGAACCCTGGACGAGGTCGTCGTCGCAGTGCGGATGAAGCATCGAGAAGCCGGGCATCGCCGCCACGTCCTCGGCAACCTTGGGGTTGTACTTCATGGTGCACGAGCCCAGCGGGTAGGCGCCCACATCGATGGCCCAATTGCGTTGCGAAAGTCGTGTGAAATGCCGTACCAGATCACGTTCGCTGACCTCCGGCAGCCGTGGTGGATCTTTGCGCCGGTGTTCCAATGGGATCAGGTCGTCGAGATCGGGTGCATCTACCGAAACCTCGGGAAGGGACCAGGATCGCCGACCCTCCCGGGATAGCTCGAAGATCAGGGGGAAGCTTCTGATCCGGGTACCCGCCGAGCGTTCCATCACCGATGGCCCTTGCTCATTCATCGCTCCGCGAGCTCCTTTTCGATCGCCTCCGCGAGCCCTTCTATCTCCCCCTCCGTTCGCCGTTCGGTGACGGCGACCAGGAGGCAATCGTTCAGCTCCGGATACCACCGGCCAAGAGCGGGTCCGGCCAGATAACCCCGACGAGCAAGTCCCTTGATCAACCGCCTTGCATCGGTGGGAGTCTCCAGGACGAGCTCTTTGAAATGCGGACCTTCAAACCGAACCTTGCATCCGGGGATCTCCGCCAGCCGCAGAGCCGCGTGGGCGGTGCGGCGGACGCAGATCTCGCCCAACCGGCGCAGGCCCTGAGGGCCGAGCCAGGAGAGGTGCACGGCTGCAGTGATCGCCATCAGCGTTTGGTTCGTGCAGACGTTGGAGGTCGCCTTGGCCCGACGGATGTGCTGTTCACGCGCTTGTAGCGTCAAGACGTAGGCGCGATTGCCGTCGGCATCCAGGGTCTCGCCGGCGATCCGGCCCGGCACCTGGCGTACGAAGTCGAGTTTCGTGGCGAAGAGTCCAACGTAAGGTCCGCCGTAAGCCAGCGCGTTGCCCAGCGACTGCCCCTCCGCCACCGCCACATCGGCTCCCGCCTCCCCCGGCGACATCAGCACCCCCATGGCTGTGGGGTCGGTGACGCAGATACAGAGGGCCCCATTCGAGTGGGCGGCTTCCGCGGCCGCTCGGACGTCCTCGATCCTGCCGAAGGCATTGGGCGACGCGACCACGATTGCGGCGGCATCGGAGGCATCGACGCCGCTCCACGAGACGGTTCCGTCGTCGCCGACATCCAGCGACTCGATACGTAGACCTAAACCTGAACTGTAGGTACGCAGTACGGCAACGTAATCGGGATTCACGGTCGATCCCACCAGAACGCTCTCGCGGCCGGTAACCCTCACCGCCAGATTGACGGCTTCGGCCAGCGCGCTCGCCCCGTCGTAGAGAGAGGCATTGGCGACTTCCATGCCGAAGAGCTCGCAGACCAAGGTCTGAAATTCGAAGATCGCCTGCAGGACTCCCTGGGACAGCTCGGGCTGATAGGGGGTATACGAGGTCGCGAACTCCGCCCGGCTGGCCAGCGCCCGCACCGCAGAGGGCACGTGATGGTCGTACGCTCCCCCGCCGGCGAAGCACACCAGGTCCCCGGCGCCCTTCGATTTTTGCGCGAGGTCTCGCATATGGGCCATCAGCTCGGGCTCGCTCAGCGCTGAGGGCACGTCCAGATTGCGATCGAGACGCACCGAGGACGGGACTGCCTTGAAGAGCTCCTCCATCGACGACACTCCGATGACGGCCAGCATTTGCTCGCGATCGTCATCGGTATGCGGCACGAAGTCCACGGTTGCCTACCTGCTTCTCGGAAGGGTATTTGTCAACTTGTATCCTTGGCTACTTTGTGAACGAAGGGAGGTCTGACGATATCTCCCTCGAGCCCCCGGCCCCGCACGTCGATCTCCACTCTGTCTCCCGCTGCGGGTGCGCCTTCCCGGCCGACCAAAGCGAGGGCGATGCCCGTCCCTAGCGAGGGTGAATAGTTGCCGCTGGTAACGGTCCCGATGACCCGGCCGTCGCTCAGTACGTCGCATGCTTGCCGCGGGACGCCCCTGCCCGAACAGCGCACCCCCACGAGCGTCCTGAGAGGCCCCTCTTGTTTCTGCGCTGAGAGTCGATCTTTGCCGCGGAAGTCCTTGTCCCAGGAGACGGCCCAACTCAGCTTCGCCTCGAGTGGAGTTATCTCCCTGGTCAGTTCGTGGCCGTAGAGGGCATAGCCCATCTCCAGCCGCAGGGTGTCGCGGGCACCCAGGCCGACGGGAGCGACTCCGAGCCCGAGCAATTTGCGAAAAGTCTCCACCGCCACGCTCGTCGGCAGGTAAAGCTCGAATCCCCGTTCGCCCGTGTAACCGGTGCGAGCAACGATCGCTTGGGTTCTCTCGATGTCGAAGAACTTCCACGCGTGAAGCTCCAGATCGAGAGCCCCGGTGTCTGGAAATGCGCGGTCGAAGGTCTCGAAAGAGGTGGGTCCTTGCAGGGCAAGGATCGTCCAGCGATCCCATTCGTCCTCGGCCTCGGCCCCTGATGCCCGGATGCAATCACCGACTGCTCCGACGTTGGCCGCGTTCGGCACCGCCATCCATTCCTCTGGTCCGATGCGATAGACGAAGATGTCGTCAACGCATCCTCCATCGTCCTGCAGGACGAGGGCATAGGTAGCGCGGCCCACCTCCAGCCCCAGCACGTCGGCAGTGACGGCATGCTGCAGGGCGTCTCCCCCATCGCTCCCCCGGACCCGCAGCTTGCCCAGATGAGAAACGTCGAACACCCCAACGGCCTCCCGCACCGCTCTGTGCTCGGCCATCACCCCGGAGTACTGAAGAGGCATCTCCCAGCCGGAGAATTCGGTCAGTTTGGCTCCGAGTTCCCGGTGCACCTCCAGGAGGGTGGTGGCTCGGCGCTCTTCAGACACTGGAGCGAGGGGCGGATAGAACTTGCTCGAGGGAGAAAGAGTCAGCTCCTTTGCTTTGGAGCAGGGGTCCCTGAGAAGGTTCCTCAAGGCCGTATTTGATCAACAGATTCAGGTAATCACGCTGGTAGAGGATCTTGCAGGTGACTCCGGGGTACAGCGCCATCAACCGCCGGGCCTTGCGATTCTTCTTCGTCACCAGCTTCTGATTGAGCGTTGTGATCTCGATGTAGACATCGAAATCGACGAGGTAAAAATCGGGAGAGAACCGCCGCGTGGCGTTGCCATGACGGTCCCATTCGATGTCGAAGGTTGTCGGTTCGTACTCCCAGGCGATCTCGTAGAAGTCCAACAGCTTGGCGAACTGGCGCTCGCTGTTGTGTGCGAAGTGTGTACCTTCATGAGGAAGGGAGAGGCAGGTTCCTGTTTGACGAACGCGGCTCCCCTGGGTCAGTTACCCCTCCTCGACTTGTGCTCCGTTTGCTCTCGTAGGATATTCGACTGCACCCTCATCGGGCCGCAATTCACGCAGATCACCGGCGAGTTGATCGCGGACTTTGTCGACAGCAACGATCGCGCCCAGCACGCCCTGACCAGAGCGGAGCAGATCCACAACTTCTGCGTCGGAAGTGCATGCGTACACCCCGCCGCCGTCGGTGACGATCGTGAGCGTGGCCCAATCAGCCTCGAGATCCGATTTGACGTACTCGAGCGCCTGGCGGACCTTCTGCAAGCTGGCGCCTGCGTCCGTCAGGCTCTTGATCACTTTCAGCTGGAGAAGGTCGTTGAAGGAGTACAGACGCTGGGTTCCTGATCCGTGGGCTCCCTGCACGGTGGGGGCGACCAGCCCGGTTCGGGTCCAGTAATCGAGCTGTCGATAGGTGATCCCCACGATCTTGCATGCCTGGGGCCCCCGGTAGCCGGCCTCGTCCATCAAACCCTCCAGTCCCCCCGGCCCCTCGGTACCTGCGCCGGGAAGTCACATCTTCGTAGTTACGAAGTTGAAAGGCTAGGCTCTCCGACGCCGAGAGTCAATCATCGTGTCTCAGCTTGAGGGTTACTGTTCCGCTGCGAAATCTTCGGGGGTGACCTGGTCGAGGAACTCTCTGAACTTCTCGACCTCCGATTCCTCTTCGTCCCTCAGCTCGATCCCCGCCTGCTCGAGAACCTCCTCGTCGGCGAAGATCGGAACGTTGGCTCGTACCGCCAGAGCGATGGCGTCGCTGGGACGAGACGAGACTTCTTTGGTGTCGCCCGACGCCTGAAGCCGGATCAATGCAAAGAAGGTCTGATCCACCAGCTCGTTTATCAGCACGCGCTCCACCGTGACGTCGGTCTCATTGAGGATGTCGCGCAGTAGGTCGTGCGTCATCGGGCGGGGGGTCTGGATCCCCTGCAACGCAAACGCGATGGCGGTCGCCTCCACCGCGCCAACCCAGATCGGGAGGTAGCGGTGGCCATCGGCTTCCTTCAACAGCACAATCGGCTGATTAGTAGGAAGCTCCACTCGGACCCCAACGAGCGACAGCTCGATCATGCGCCTGAGGCTAACACCGCCGCCGCCCTACTCCGCGTACAGAGAAGCGACCAGCATCTGAGGATCGCGCGTTAGCGCAGCAAGGTCGCTCACTGCAACGATGTCACGCAGGTTTCGGTAGCGCGCCTGGTAATCGAGCCCGTATCCCACAACGAAGACGTCGGGAATCTCGAACCCGCGATGCTCTAAGGGCACCGGCACGATCCGTCGGGCCGATTTGTCGAGCAAAGCCACAGTGCGCAGCGATGCGGGTTCTCGCGCCAGGATGTGGCGGCGCAGATAGTTGAGGGTGAACCCGGTGTCCACGATGTCCTCGACAATGATTGCGTCACGGCCCGCGATGTCCTGGTCGAGGTCTTTGATGATCCGGACAACGCCGCCCCCAGCCGCCGCCTCTGCGTAGGAGGAGATCGACATGAAGTCGATGGTCAGGTCGAGTTCGACGCACCGCACCAGGTCCGCATGAAACAGCGTGGAGCCCTTCAGGATCCCTATGAATACCGGGGGCCGGGTCCCCGGCGTGAGAGCGGCCGTCAGCTCTCGACCCAGCTCCCGTGCCCTCGCCGCCATCTGCTGCCGGGTGACGAGGATGCTCCAGCCCCCGTCAATGATCGGAGCGAGGAGGCTTCCGTCACCCGCGCGCGCCCAAGGCCGGCTGGGGTTGTCCTCGTCCCACACCTAGGTCTAACCTCGCGCTAAAGGTCTAGAAAGAGATGGATGGCGCCCTGGCCGACGAGCCCAGGCGGATCCCCGAAGAGGTGCGGCGGATCCCCGAACGGGGCCAAGGAGCAAAACCGCTGCAAGGTGTGCTCGGCTCGGGCCCGTCCTGGACGCACTTCCGTGGTGGAGCAGGCTATCTGTGGACAAAGGGACTAGTAGATAAATTCACAGATCGCTAAGCGCCACCCGCAGTAGCGCCTCGCGGACCTGGCGGGAAAGGGCGACGAGCTCCCGCACCGATTGCGCCGTCTGCTTCTGCGCCTCGTTCCGATCACGTCTCCGGCTCGCGGGCAGGACGATCTGCTCGATGAAGGCAGCTTCCCGTTCGGCGGTCTGCTTGAACATCCTGAGGTGCCGGGCCTCGACGCCGAACGCCAAGAAGCTCGAGGCTGCCTTGGCGATCGCAAGATCGTTCTCGTCGTAAAAATCCTTTTCGGAAATGATGCCGAAATCGACCAGCTCGCGGAATTGACGGTTCTCCAGTGGGGCCGCGGATTCCAATTCCTGCTTGCTCATCTGGACCCCGGTGAGATCGACCTGAGGCTCGCTGTGGGCCGGGGCCGAAGGCGCCGGGGCTGTCGGTAGAGGGCCGCCCCCATTCTGAGGTGTTTGCGTCAGGCGCTCCTTGATCACCCTGAGCGGCAGGAAGTGATCTCGCTGGAGGGAAAGGATGTAGCGCAAGCGGGAGACATCCGTCTCGTAGAACTTCCGGTATTTCGAACCGGTGCGCTCGGGAGCTATCAATCCCTCCGCTTCCAGGAACCGGATCTTGGAGATGCTGACATCCGGGAAGTCGGGTCGAAGGAGGTCTAGGACTTCTCCGATACTGAGGTAGTCGCGTGCTCGGGCCAACGGCACGGCGTTAGGCCCCCGCCAGAAAGATCAGCTTGAACTTCCCGACCTGGATCTCGTCCCCGGAGTGCAGTTCGGCTTCCTCCACTCTCTCCCGGTTGACGTAGGTCCCGTTGAGGCTGCCGACATCATTCAAGGAGAAGGTCGTGGCGTCCCGCCGTATCTCGGCGTGGCGTCTGGAGACGGTGATGTCGTCAAGGAATATGTCACTCTCGGGATGGCGCCCGATCTCGGTTACATCGGTATCGAGGAAGAACTTGCTGCCGGCGTTGGGCCCTCGCTTGACGATCAACACACCCCGGTCCCCCGCCAGCTCGTCGGGCATAACGTGCACCTCTTCTTCGAGATCCGTTTCGAGCTCGCTCGTTTGGAAGGTGACCGTGGTGTCGCTGCCGGCCGCTTCGGTCAGGGGCGCGCCACACGAGGAGCAGAAGTTGGAGCCCCCCGAGTTCTTATGGCCGCAATTGGTGCAGAACATGGCGTCGACCCTAAAGGGTAGCTTTAGCGTTAGTCAAGAGCCCTCTCCCTCGACCTGGTTGCGGTACTCCCCCGCGCTCATCAACGCGGACAGGTCGACCCCTTCGGCGTCGACCGCGACGAGCCAACCGCTTCCGTAAGGATCGGTGTTGACCAATTCTGGTTTCTGCTCCACCTGGACATTCTTCTCTACGACGGTGGCGGTAACGGGACTGAAGACGTCCGATACGGATTTCGTCGACTCGACCTCACCAAGGGGCTGGCCCTCGGTCACCGTCGAGCCGCTCTCCGGGAGACCGACGAAGACGACGTCGCCCAGTTGGTCCTGGGCGTAATCGGTGATGCCGATCAAGATGCGCGCTCCGTCTTGGCGGGCCCACTCGTGCTGCTTCGTATAGCGGCGATCATCTGGAACTTCACTCATGCGGGTCTCCTTTCGTGACGGTGAAGATAGTCCCTTTGTCGACAAGTCTCTTTAGAGCCACAATTCACGACCCGCGTGCGGTCCTCACGATGCAGGCACCTCACCTTGCCAGACAGAGTCCGAAGCGGCGGTGGCTGCCGTCAGGAGGATCACTGCCCCCGCTGACTCTTCGACAGGGCGACACGCGTGGCCACCTCCCGCCCATACATGAAGGTGGCCACCCAATACAAGGCGGCGCCCAGCAGAACCAATCCGAATCCGATGGTGTGCGCCATCCGGTGCCACGAGACAGTGGTCGCGGACACCGCCAACCAGGTGAGGCCGAACAACAACAGGGCAGTGGCGGTTTTCCCCACGAAGTTGACCGGGATCCGTTCGAGGCCCCGTCGCTCGATCATCGGGTAGACGGCCAGGACCAGAACGTCCCGCCCGATCACAACCGCTGCCAGCCACCAGGCCAGCGTGCCCCTCACGACGAGCATGATCGCCAGGGCGAGGATGAAGACCCGGTCGGCAAGGGGGTCCAGCAACTTTCCAAGCTCGCTCACCTGACCCAGCCGGCGGGCGATCAAACCGTCGAAGAAGTCGGTCCAGGCGAAGCATCCGTAGATGATCACGGCGGCGTTGGTGTGTCCCACTATGAACAGCGTTACGAAAACGGGAACCGTGGCCAGCCTGAGGCCGGACAGTACGTTGGGCACCGTGAGGATCCGGTCCGCCGAAGGGACACTTGGCTCGCGGGAGTCGCTCAGGTCCACCTCCGGCACCCCTTATGGAAGGAAGGCAAGTCGGGACGGCCGGATTTGAACCGGCGACCCCTGGTCCCCCAGACCAGTGCGCTGCCAAACTGCGCCACGTCCCGCGTCGCGCGAATCATAGCGAGCGAAATCCCCGGCAGACTTGTTGCCAAGTACACATGTCGTCTTGTAGGCCCTGCCGGTCTTCTTCTCCCGACGCCCCACACTCGGCTGAGGGTCCGCGCGCTCCCGATGCTTCGCCGGTTCCCCTAACCTTCCCGGTGACGTGGCCTCCCCCATTCGGGACCCGCGTCAGAGATGCCCCTTCGTTTGAGATTCGCGTCCAAAATCGCCCGGCGGCGAGATCCTTCTTCCGTATGGGGTCCCTCCCCTGGGGGGATCGTTTCCATAACCTCAGGAGGCCACCTTACGCCTCGACTTTACCTTTACCTCTAGGCGCAAGGGGCTCCCCTCGAAGGGTTCGAAGCTGCGGATCTGATGTTGGAGAAACCGGAGGTAATCGGGTTGGAGGATCCCGTTGGTGAACAGCAGCACCGTGGGTGGGGAGACGCGCGCTTGCACTGCGTACAGGACGCGGATCGCTCTCCCCCGCGTCCGGGAGTGAGGCCTGCGCTCCTGTGCCGCTGCGATGACTTCATTGAGAACGGAGGTGGAGAGACGCCTCCGGTGGGATTGCAGACCCTGGTAGATGGCAGGCAGCAGCTTGTCCAAGCCACGCCCGGTCTGGGCCGAGGTCCGCACCCACGTCGCCCAGTCGAGGAAACGCAGATCGCGCGCAAGGCTCTGCTCGAGTCGTTGGCGGTCGGTCTCTTCGGGAGCCGCCAGATCCCACTTGTTCACCGCTATGACACAGGCGCGGCCGTGCTCGACGATCTCCTCGGCGATCCGTTGATCGTGTCCAGTCACACCCTCGGAAGCGTCGACGACCAGCAGTGCCAGATCGACGCGTGACAGGGTTCGCCGCGCCCGGAGGAAGGCGAAGTATTCGATGGGATCCTTCATCTGAACCTGACGTCGCATTCCTGCGGTGTCGACGATCCTCAGGTCTCGGCTTCCCTCTGGGGTGTTGATCTGCAGATAGGAGTCGACCGGGTCGCGGGTGGTTCCGGCGACCGGGTCCACGATCGCTCTGGCCTCCCCGAGCAGGGCGTTGAGGATGGAGGACTTGCCCACATTCGGCCTGCCAACGATCGCGATTGAGCCCCAGGAATCGGCGTCCTCTCCCACAGTTTCCGGCAGGCGGCCGACAAGGACCGAAAGAAAGTCACCTGACCCTCTCCCGTGCAGAGCCGAGACCGGGATCGGCTCGCCCAGGCCCAGCCCGAAAAAAGCCGCGGCCGCTGGTTCGTCACTTGGATCATCGACTTTGTTGACGGCGACGATCACCGGCTTGCCAGCGCGACGCAATTCTGCCGCGACGACAGCGTCATCTTCGATCGGACCGCTGACGGCATCGACGACCAGGACGATGAGATCCGCCGCCTCGATGGCAACCTGCGCTTGCTCCACGACGTGGGCATCCAGCCCGCGGGGGCCCGGCTCGAGCCCACCCGTGTCGACGATCTCGAAGCGTCTGCCCGACCACTCCGCCGCGAAGCCGGCTCGATCTCTGGTGACGCCGGGGGTCGCTTCGACGATGGCTTCCCGCCGACCGAGTATCCGGTTTACGAGAGAGGACTTTCCAACGTTTGGTCTGCCCACGACCGCAACCACGGGCAGGCGCCCGGATGGAGTCACTGGGCACCTATCTTGTTCTCGATCACTTGTAGAACCTGCTGGACTATCGACCCCAGGTCTCGATCTGACGAATCGATCTGGATCGCGTCCTCCGCGGGCTTGAGCGGGGAATCCGATCTGACCGAATCGACATGATCTCTCCTGGCTAACTCTTGCTCTATCTCGCTCCTCGTGGCTTCGTCCTCGGGAAGCTCGAGTTGCTGTCTGCGCCTTTCCGCTCGGACGGCTCGGGACGCGGTCAGGTAGAGCTTTACATCTGCCTCTGGCGCCACCACCGTGCCTATGTCGCGTCCTTCCATGACGACATCCGATTCGAGTGTCGCCCTGCGCTGACGGGCTGCCAGGGCGCTCCGGACGCCGGGGTACTGGGCCACCGTGGAGGCGGCCGCGCCCACACGGGGATCTCTGATGCGGACATCCGCCGGTTGCCCGCTCCCGCTTCCGCCGAGCTCCAACTGCGGTGCCAGGCTGGACGCCAGCTGCTCCACCGCGACGCGGTCCGCGGGGTCGATCCCGCGGTCGAGCGCAGTCAGTGCGATGGTCCGATACATAGCCCCGGTGTCGACGTAGCGGAAACCCAACGCGTCGGCAACCGCCCGGGCGATGGAACTCTTCCCGGCGCCCGCGGGGCCATCGATCGCGATCACAGTCATAGCGACCCGATGATGACGAGCGCGGGGCTGCGGTCAAGCAACCGGACCGAGCTGCGCGCGGTAGCCCTAAAGCTATAGTTCAAGGTTTGTCTTCTCCGATTGATTCAGTGTCATCGGCCGCGCTACAGCATCCCACGGGGTGAACACCCTCGCCTGCAGTCCAACTCAAGCGAGCGAACGGGCGCGAGGGGTGTGGGAAGGGTCAGGGATCCGCTGCAAGGAATGGGTAACCAGGGGTCGCGGCGTCGGGCAGATCCTCCTCATCCTGGCCTGGCTCGCCCCCTGTGGGAAACGGTCCCCCGACCCGCTCACGCCTTTGGTGGTCTTGTCGCGAGGGCCCCCCCGCTCGCCGGCAAAAGTGCCACACCAGCCGGGCCCGATCAGCGGTCCGCGCGCCTCCTAGCCACGATCTTCCGCGGTGCCCAGCAGTCGGACGCGCGATATGCGAATGGCTCACGCGCATTCGGGAACGACAGACGTGGGAGGACTTACAGGCATCCACCTACTGAGACGACTTGTCTACTTATTGACGAACAGGAATCCTTAACTACATCGACGTTTCCTAGTCTGACGAGCCTTGTCGACAAATAGACTTGGTTCCTAATACCTAAGTCGCCAGTGCACGGGCAACCCGAGCACCCGAGGCGTACCCCCGGTATGTCGGTGCCTAGGCCCGCTTAGCCACAGTTCGGTAGAGGCTCCTCACCTCGTCAGGTGTGAGGTGGCGGGCCGTTCCCCCTTTCAGCCTCCCGAGCTCGAGGGGCCCTATCGACGTCCGGACCAGGCGCAGCACCT
>JAXDJO010000011.1:0-6593 GCA_034667525.1 Actinomycetota bacterium | reverse complement strand
CGACTCCCCTCTGGTCCACAAGAAACCACCCTGGTCAGAGGCTGTTTCGTAAAAATCCTGAGTATTCGCCCCAAGCAAAAGTCCGCAAAAAGTCCGCACGACGGAGTGAGGTCGATTTCCGAAACTGACGGGGTCCCGACCTTGGAGCGCCGTCGGCGTTGGAGTGACTGGGCGCCACTGGTCAGATGAGGACATTGTCGCGATTTCTTATGCAGGCCGATGAAGTGACTGAGACGTTCTTTGTAGTCTCGGCCAAGTCCGGAGGGGACCAAACCATCAAGGCCCCATTCGCCTAAGGGATAGTTCGGGCACAATCAGCTGGTGATTTCCAACGTTACCTGCCGAAACTTTAGAGCCCTTCAGGGGGTGGAGGTCCCTGTAGGGTCTTTGACAGCGATCGTGGGCGCCAACGGGTCCGGCAAGACATCCTTTCTTCGTGCAATCAACCTACTACTGGGCAATGCATGGCCCTCTTTAAGAAGCCTAAATATTCCCGAGGACTTCACCGATTTTAGGACCGCTAAACCTATCGAAATCAGCGTGTCCTTCGACGAACCGCTCGAGAGGGAAGACCGCCGAGGCGTGCACAAGGACGTTTACGGCCTAAAGCTTGTGTGCGCCGAATACAAGCGGAAAACAAAGAAGGGCGATGTAGGAGATTTACATCTTGATTTTCTGCCCGTCGGTGCGAAGGGGAAGGAACTCTTCTACGCGCCAAACCCCCTACGCAAGGGTGAGCGCCCCGATCTTCGCCCTTTGATTAATGCTTCGACCGGGATCCGTGATCAGGCTCGCATCCTCTTCATTGATCACCGCAGGAGCCTCACTCAGCACCTGCCTACGACTAGGGGCTCGATACTGGGGCAGCTGTTTGAACCGGCCCTGAGGGCCCTATTTACGCGTGGTTTGCGCTGGCGCAGTCTGGTGTGAGCACGCAGCCGCTTGCAGATTCGCCGACGCATACCGGCCAATCGTCAGAGCTTCTGTAGCCGACTTGATGCTGGGTGCCCCTACTAAACGGTGCTAACGGCTTCTATCCGTCCCTGTATAGAGCGTCGTCCGCCCGCGCCAATAGTTCTTGGAGAGAATCCTCTGACCGCATTTCTGCCAATCCAACCGTGATGGACCCTTTCTGGTTCGCTCCGAGATCTTCTTTGATGGCCTCGAAACGCTTGACTGCCCCGGGCAGATCTAGGTCCAGAAGCAGGCATACGAACTCATCGCCTCCGAGACGAACGATGAGGTCGTAGGGCCGGAGCCGCGTGAGCATACTTTCGACGGTCCCACGAAGTAGTTGATCGCCTGCGGCGTGGCCTAGCGAGTCGTTGGTCGCCTTGAGGCCAACCACGTCTATAAAGGCGAGAGTCACAAGCCTCTCGGTCCGCTTTGCCCTGATCATTTCGCGGTCTAGCTCCAACATTCCAGCGTCTCGTCGATAGGCGCCCGTGAGCTCGTCGATAGAAGAAAGTCGTCGCTCCCGAGCCGACATGGATCGGTCTTCCGCGGCAGCGTCGCGATCATCTGCCGATTGTCCACGATCAGTGGCTGCTTCCTGACGGTCTTCATGGGCCGCGGCTCGATCGGAGGCTGCCGCAGTGTCGATCTCCCCAACAGCTTTGTCTCGAGCTTCAGCGCGCTGGTCTCTGGCATCGCTCCTTTTGTCTCGAGTCACTGACTCCTGGTCGTGAGCCTCTGCTCTGCGGTCCCGTTCCTGGGCACTCCGGTCCCTGCCGTCTCCCGTTTGGCCGGATTGAGGATCCTCCTTCTCAAGGGAGTCCTCCGGCGGATGGTCTTGGGTCACAACTCCATTATGTCGGTTTTAGGTCCCGGACGTCGCCGAGTTAAGGGGCCAATCTGCTCGCGGATCGGCCCTGATGAGATCGCAAAATGATGAACGACGTTGCGCTCAACGATCCGGGCGGACCGCATCAGGAGTTGTTGCTGGCTCTCTACCTATATGGCGCGCAGGAGCACTTCTTCTTGTGGTCCTGAAAAGCAGTGACGCAGATGGTTCGCTTGATTCCCGCGACTGATGCTCATCACTCAGGCTCCCGAACCAGCCGGCGAACGGCAGCCAGGATCCTGACGTATTCCGCTCCAGCCTCATCCAGGTAGCTAGAGACAGATCCTCGTCCTTCGCCGCCGGAGCGTGCGCGAATTCATTCCCGTATGCAAGTACCGCCTCACGTCCGCGATCGGACGGCGGGACCTCTTGGACGGGCTCATCAAGGAGTATCGAGCGGTGGGAGCATGATGAATCTTCGTTTTGGTACCCCACACGCCCCGCTACGAAGACAGCGGCCGCCGTCGCTGCTCGATCCCCACAAGGCCAAGATGCCCGAGCTAGGAGCGATCGGTCATTTGACTGCCGGCTGTCGTCGGCAACATCATCCGAGGGATCGGCCGAACGAACTCCGAAACGGTCCCTAGTTGGTGGCAACCGGGTGGTCCTTCTTCGTGGCAAGCGACAGACGCTCGGATGAGGGGCCTCAATCATCTCGGTCTGAGAGTTTCTCTCTCGGTGCTCTTCGTAGGGGTCTAGCAGGACTTTCGCGCCATTGACTTGGCCATCTCTCCGATATCTCTCCGTTTTCTCCCCGCTGGTGAGCACTGTGTACGACGTGGATCCTCGTACCCCAAGTCAACAAACATGTCGAAGGGCCTCGTCCATCAATGTCGCTCGCGCCGTGGCCGCTAGCTCACGAGACTCACGCCGTCATTGTTGATGAGAAGTCCTGCCGCTAGCGGGTCACCAAGTCCCCCAGGTTCACTCTTCAGACCATGCCCGTGGAGACGCTCATTCACTGCGGGAGCAGAGGCCACGGTTTCCACCCGCACCTGGCTCCGTCAAAGCCCGCGAGACGGAGGCCGGGCACTCTCTCAGCGCAATGCTGCGGTCGCTGCCGCGACCCCTTCTCAACGTGTGCCTCAATCTGTGCCTCAATCTGTGCCTCAATCGGTGTCACGATCATGATTGAGGCACCCCCGCCAACACAAAGGCGCAGGTGCCTCCGCTGATCGGCGCCTCAGTGCACCCCAGGACCCCTATGGGTATACGAACGCAAAGACGTTCGAAGACCCAAAGGTCATCCCTTCTAGCCGTCGCCGGCGCCCTCACCGGTAGGGATCGTTTCTTCTTTCACAACTTCTTCGAGAACTGGATCTCTACCGACCATCAGATAACGGAGCTGTATTTCTTCATCGTCCACGCTGCCCACCGAAGAGTGGATCCTCTTTTCGAACGGCCGTTTCTCGATCGCTTTCCTAACCGGGTGGTTGATCGCTGCCCCCATCCACGAACATGCCCGACCATCTGCAGGCCAAGGTGGTCGCCGCGGAGGGGAGCTTCGCCTTCCAAGGGCTTCGGTCCCAACGCGAAGCGTCGACAGGTGAGATCGCTCATTTCCTCCGCCTCCCTCGAGGCCCCGGGCCTCAATCAGCATTACCCAGCCGCCTCGAACCTGGGTTATCTGTCCAGAGAAAGGCCAGGTCACCACGCCAGGAGCAGTGTCACCAGTGCTTGCCACAATCTCCGGCGCGGTCGCAAAAGAGCGCGTATCGCTGATCGGATGGAAGAGATGGCCAAGCCGGGCGAACGAAAGAAGATTGAGCAAGGGATCTGGAGGAGCGCTTCAGGTACCTACATGGTGCGGTTCTACGACCCCGACGGCAGGGAGCGAGCCAAGAGCTTCCTGAAGCTGGCGGACGCCCGAAACTTCAAGGCCGAGGTTCGGATCGACAAGCATCGGGGCGAATTCATCGATCCAAGGAATCCAAAAACGCCGTTCCCCAAGTGGGCGGAGAAGTACCTCGACCAGAAATTGGCATTACGTCCACGGACGAGGGACAAGTATGAGAGTGCCCTCCGGCTCCACCTACTTCCTGCATTCGCAGACCGGTCCATAGGAGCTATCACCCCGGAGGACGTTCAGTCTTGGGTCGTGACCCTCACCCGTTCCAACTACCAAACAGACCGTAGCTACGGAGCGGAGTCGATCCGGGGCTACTACGACCTCTTCGCTTCCATCATGCGGTTGGCGGTAGATCGGGGACTGATCGCAAAGACACCCTGCCGCGGCATCGAGCTTCCCACCGTCCTCCGAAAGAACAGCGCTATCTCACCGAACGAGAGGTCGAACGTCTCATCGATGCGACCGAAACGCGTTACCGAGCGCTCGTCTACACGTCCGCCTACTTGGGGCTGCGGTGGCAAGAGGCCGCTGGTCTTCGGCGACAGAACCTCGGTATGCAACCGGGTCGCCTGGCAACGCTGCGAGTGGTGTCCACCATCGAGCGTGCGTACGGCCGTTATCAGGTCGTCGAGTATGGAAAGACCAAAGCTGCTCGCCGAACCCTGAAGATGCCCGAGTTCCTCAGAGAGGTCCTCGCCTGGCACCTCAAGGTCTTCAAGCGTGACGAGTGGGTCTTCCCCGCGCCTGTCGGAGGATTCCTGCGGTACGACAATTTCAGGAATCGGGCTTGGCTCCCAGCGGTTCAGAAGGCGGGGCTGGCCCCGCTCACCTTCCACGAGCTGAGGCATACGGCCGCAGCCTTCATGATCAACGACGGAGCAGACCCTCTGCAAGTGAAACGCCGGATGGGGCACGAAGACATCCGGACAACATTCGACACGTACGGGCACCTATTCCCAGATCGCGAGGAAGATCTGGTCGCTGCACTGGGCCGGCGCCGAGCTGCGGCCAAAGCCGACGGTGAACTACAACTCCGGGAGGGAGAGCTCATAGATTTCAAACAGAGGGAACCTCGCTTGGAATGAAGCTGAGCGATCCAAGCAAATTCCGAGGCTCCGACGAGAGGTCCGATGTCGTACTTGTTGGGGCGGCGACCTTGACCAGTCTTGGTTGCAATGGCCCATCGTGGTCAGCTCAGCACCTCACCGCTACCATTTTCCTAGCAGTCAACCTTCGTGCCTCCATTGCCTGCTGGGTAGGTGTGAAGTTCTACCTCCGTTCGGGATCTCGTTCGCCCAGTCCTCTGCCAATTGCAGGGTCTCCTCAACGAACCCGTTCTTGCCCTCTGTGTATCTGGTCCGGTCTAAACCAAAGCGAGCAGCGAGGTCTAGCTTTACCCGTGCGTATCTTGCGCGCGCTCCGGATGCTCACGTAGGTAGCAAACAAAGAGGAGATGTTCCCGTTCCCATCGGTTCCCGGCACTACAGACATGAACGTGGACGGTCCGTGGGCTTTCCCCAGAGGGCCGAAAGAATCGGTGGTCCGGTTCCCGCCCTCGGAGCGGCAAGCCGAGCGATTCGAGCGCTGGTCGATAGGAGTCCTCATCGGTGACATCGGCAACGCTTACCTGTATGTCGATCACCGGTTTGGCGGCAAGGCCCGGAACTGCCGCGGAGCCGACTTGATCGATGCGGAGAGCAACGTCGCCTAGAACCTCTGCCAGTTGAGAGCGGAACTCCTCGAAGAGATGTGGCCATTGAGGGTCTGGATCAGTGATGATGACGGGGTCGCGGAGGGGCTCTCCGAACCACTCAGTCAGTGCCTGATTCCCAGATCGCGCCGCGAAAGCTGTGCCATCACCTCAAGCATCTCCCGAGAAGGGAGGAAGCCGGCTATGGCTTCAAGCGCTCCCGATTGCTCCATCGTTGTATCTGGGCATCTACGAAAAGGAAGTTGTCAGGCTAATGACTCTCTGCTAGGACTCATTTTGTACGAAGGAAACAAAGACATCATCTGCCGTGTCCTACGGCAACGCGCCTGTGCCGTCGCTCATGGTCTTTGGGAACACTTGCAAGAGGGATGGTAGATATCTGCCTGAACCCGGGCAGGTTGGGGAGCCTTGAAGTCCTGGGAACGTCGACTCGGATAGGTTCAGGGAGCTGCAGCGGTCGGTGGCTGCCGTTAGTGCGTCCTGGGGATGGCTGGGTGGGGGAACCTGCATACCGAGACCACATTGTTCGACAGCGCGCTAACGGGTTGAATATCAGTCGCGGGAAGGAAGCAGTCGGGTTGCTCGCACCAGGGGCGGTCGTGCAGCACTCGTGCCCTGATCTTTCGCCATTCCACGTCATCGCGCGGTTTGGCGGCCGATGCCGGGGGTTGGATGGCTTCTGCTGCCCGAGATGTCCGAGCAATCCAGTCCCAAGGTTTCTTACGATTGTGCTCTACGTATCCCATTGTTGGCTTATCGACATATGAGTGGGAACTGTCAATCAGCATATTTACGTAGGCTTTGAGCTCCACTCCTGACAGCTCCCGCCCGCTTTATCCGAGCCGAAGGCTCAACCCGTTGCATCAGCGGGCCACCATGCTTGTAATCGAGGGTGACATTGGGCGCCAGGATAGAGACGTTCAGCGCACGCTCTTCCATCCTTCAGCACTGAAACGTTAACGATCGCGATGTCGATCCGTTGGGCTAGGTCGGTCAGATTCATGCGTGGGCTGCAGGGCGTAGATAAGTCGTTCGGCGTCGAGCTTGGGATCGAGATCGGGGCCTTGGTCGACGTCGGAGTTGCCCTGGTCGCAAAGGAGCGGTCTTGGACGCAAGTACGGTGGCCCACAAAGCGCAAGTGGGGATAGAAGGGGTAGTTCTGGTTTGCCCCTACGATGCCTGCCCGGTTT
>JAXDJO010000010.1:0-64070 GCA_034667525.1 Actinomycetota bacterium | reverse complement strand
CAGATAGGTGCCCAAAGCCTCGGATTGACCTCCCATAGCCACCCATCCCGTCCGGTCCGTAACGGAGCCATCGAAGAGGATGTGGAAGAGCTCGTTCGTTTCCGTCCGATCGCCCACCGCTGCAACGAGGATCTCGCACTCGTACGGCTTCAATTCGGCAGTGAAGATATTGCCGAGCGTTTGCGAGTAAGCATTGGCAAGGCCTTTGGCCGTGACGTCCTCTCGGGAGTACGAGTAGCCCTTCACGTCAACCAACCGGATCCCACCGATGCGGAGCTGCTCGAACTCGTTGAACTTCCCTACGCCTGCGAACGCGATCTTGTCGTAAATCTCGGAGATCTTGTGCAGTGTCGCGGACGGGTTCTCGGCTATGAACAGGATCCCCTCGGCATACTCGATCGCGATGACAGACTTTCCACGAGCTATACCTTTCCGAGCGTAGTCGGCCTTGTCCTTCATGAGCTGTTCGGGCGACACGTAGTAGGGCATCGGCATGGTGGCGGCCTCTAGTCCTCGTCGCCGGGACGACGCACATCAACGGGATGGGTCTCCGGTTGCAGCATCTCCTGGCGCCGCTCCGAGATGAGCTCGTCGAAGAGCGTGCGGATCTCATCCTCGGCCAATTCTTTGATGCCCTCCATCGAGATAACTGCGACGTTCGGAAAGATGCCGCGGATCAGATCCGGGCCACCGGTGCCGACGTCCTCGTCAGCAGCATCGAAGAGGGCCTCGATGGCAGCTTTCACGGCATCCTCCCGCGTCAGGTCGGGTCGGTACCGCTTCTTGAGCGAAGACCGCGCGTCCTTGCCCCCTGACCCGGTTGCGTGGTAGTCGTCCTCCTCATAGCGTCCACCGGTAACGTCATACTTGAAGATGCGACCTAGTTGTCTCGCCTCGTCGTAGCCGGCGAACAGAGGAACGACCACGAGACCTTGCATGGCCGCGGGGAGGTTCGCGCGGATCATCTGGGAGAGCTTGTTCGCCTTGCCCTCCAACGTCAAACGCTCGCCCTCCACCTTCTCGTAGTGCTCCAGTTCGGTCTGAAACAACCTGACGATCTCGACTGCGGGCCCGGCGGCCCCGGCTATCGCGATGGCCGACATGCGGTCGGCGGCGAATACCTTCTCTATCGACCGATGAGCGATCTGAAAGCCTTCGGTGGCTCGGCGGTCTCCGGCCATGATGACGCCCTCTGCATAACGAAGCGCCAGTACCGTGGTGCCTTCGGGCACCTCCAGGTGGGCTTTGGGATCCGGGCTCGGCAAAAGATGTTGCGCTTGGCTCTTGAGAACTTCCGAGAAGGACGCTCCGGGACCGTGAATGGGGACCCGGATGAGGTCGGCGAAGGCCTCTTCCCTCATTCGCCGCCCTTCTGAACAAAAGCGCGGACGAAGTCCTCTGCGTTGGATTCCAAGACGGCGTCGATCTCGTCCAGGAGATCGTCTACCTCCTTGGTGGAATCGGAGGTAGAAACGTGCTCGTCTGGACTCTCTTGAGCTTCTTCTTCTCGTGGCTTCGGCTTGCGTGTCTGCTCGCCGGGCATCGATCACCTCATCTATAGGTTGCTTCAGACCTCAATCCTACTGCCGGCACCGGCTCATCCCCGGAGACGGACGACCTAGGAGCTCAGCGCCTTGACCAGTTGCGCCGCATCCGGGCAGTCTTCGAGCAACCCCCCCACCAAGGAGCGCGTTCCCCTGACGGGGTCCATCGTCGGGACTTTGCGCAACGCGTCGTCTCCGATGTCGAAGATCAACGAATCCCATGACGCGGCGGCGATCCGGGAAGAGAAACGTCTCAGGCATTCCCCCCTGAAGTAGGCGCGTGTGTCCTCAGGGGGATTATGAACCGCATGCTCGATCTCGAGGTCGGTCACGAGCCTGGTGATCTTTCCCGAGTCGATCAACTTCCAGTAGAGGCTCCGCTCCCGCCGAACCTCGTGATATTGCAAGTCGATCAAGCGGAGCTTCGGGTGATCCCAAGGAAGCCCGTCGCGCTCGCGGTAGGCCTCTAACAACGAGAGTTTGGCCACCCAGTCCAGATCCGCCGACAGCGACATCGGGTCCCGTTCAAGACCCTCCAACACCCTCTCCCACTCGTCGAGCACGCGGTCTGAGACTTCACTGCTCTCGTTCTCGGACACATACTTCTTGGCCAGCTTCAGGTATTCCCATTGCAGCTCGATGGCGGTGATAGACGCTCCCTCGGCCGTCTCGAAACTCGTCCGGCATGCGGGATCGTGCGACACCGAGCGCATTGCGCCGGTGGGGTCGGCTAGCGTCATGTCGTCAGCGATGAAGTCATCCTCGATCATCGCAAGGAGCAAAGAAGTCGTACCGATCTTCAAGAAGATCGGAAGTTCGGCCATGTTCGCGTCTCCGACGATCACGTGAAGACGCCGGTACCGTTCTGGATCTGCATGCGGCTCGTCCCGCGTATTGATGATCGGTCGTTTGAACGTGGTCTCCAGCCCCACCTCAACCTCGAAGAAATCGGCTCTCTGCGAGATCTGATAGTCGGTCCTTTCCGCAGAGTTTTCCGCTCCCACCTTGCCGGCGCCCGTGAAGATCTGCCGCGAGACAAAGAATGGGATCAGGTGCTTGATGAGGTTGGGAAAGGGTGTACGACGGTCGACAAGATAGTTCTCGTGGCAGCCGTAGGAGTTGCCCTTTCCGTCGGAGTTGTTCTTACAGATGAACAAGCGCTGTCCGGTCGGGGTGAGCTCGTTCACTGCGTCCATCGACTGTTCGAGGATCCTTTCACCGGCTTTGTCCCAGATCACTGCATCCAAGGCGTTGGAGCATTCCGGGCTGGAGTACTCCGGATGGGCATGATCCACGTAGTAGCGCGACCCATTAGGGAGGATGACGTTGACTAATCCCGTTTCTTCTTCGCCGCCCCCATCAGCGGGAGCCCGGTCGAAGCCGCGCGCGTCCCGCAACGGCCTCTCTTCGTCGTAATCCCACTTCACCCGTTTGAATATGGGATTGGCGTACGCGTTGATCAGGAACGAGGACGTCAGGATGGGATTGAAGTCCACAGCCTCCTGGACCACGATGCCATATTCCGTCTCGATCCCGCAGATCTTTGGTATCGCCATAGAACGAGGTTACGACGGTATGTCGCGTCGCCGATCCCCCTAGAGGTATTGGCCGGTCGAGACACGCTCGACCTGGCGGTTGCCCTCTCCATCTTTGCGCTCTCCGACCAAGGTTCGGATGTAAACGATCCGTTCCCCCTTCTTGCCTGAGATCTTGGCCCAGTCGTCGGGATTGGTGGTGTTCGGAAGGTCCTCATTCTCCTTGTATTCCTGGTGGATGGCGTTCAGCAGGTCTTGCTGATTGACACCCTTTGGTTCGCCTCTGATCGCACGCTTAATGGCGGTTTTCTTGGCCCTCCGAACGATGTTCTCGATCATGGCGCCCGAGGCGAAGTCCTTGAAGAACAGCGTCTCTTTGTCGCCGTTGGCATAGGTGACCTCGAGGAAGCGATTGTCGTCGTCCTCGCTGTACATCTTCTCGACCGTCTCGGCGATGATCGCCACAACGGTCTCCTCCGGAGAACCGTGCCGGGCTATCTCAGCCTGCGATATGGGAAGGTCCGGGGTGAGGTACTTCGAGAAGATGTCTCTGGAAGCCGCTCGGTCGGGCCGCTCGATCTTGATCTTCACATCTAAGCGCCCCGGTCGCAGGATGGCAGGATCGATGAGGTCCTCGCGGTTCGATGCGCCCACCACGATGACGTTCTTGAGCGTCTCGACACCGTCGATCTCGGCCAGCAGCTGGGGAACGATGGTGGATTCGATGTCACTCGAGATGCCCGACCCGCGCGTCCGGAACAGCGAATCCATCTCGTCAAAGAACACAATGACGGGAACGCCTTCTTCCGACTTTTCCTTGGCCCTCTGGAAGATCATCCGGATCTGACGTTCGGTCTCACCCACGTACTTGTTCAAAAGCTCGGGACCTTTGATATTCAAGAAATACGAGCGCCGATCATCCCGGCCGGACTTCGCCGCCACTTTCTTTGCCAGCGAGTTCGCGACCGCTTTGGCAACGAGGGTCTTGCCGCAGCCCGGGGGCCCGTACAGCAGGATCCCCTTGGGCGGCTCGAGCTGGTGCTCCCGGAACAGTTCCGCGTGCAGGTATGGCAACTCGACCGCATCCCTGATCTCTTCGAGCTGCTCTCTGAGCCCACCGATATCCTCGTAGGAGATGTCGGGAACTTCTTCCAGGATGAGCTCTTCCACTTCTGGTTTCGGCAACTTCTCCAGGATGTGCCCAGATTTCGGCTCGAGGAGCAGCGTGTCTCCCGCGTTCAGTCGGATCCCCTTCAAAGGCTCGGCTAACTCCACCACGCGCTCTTCATCGCCCCGGCCAAGAACGAGCGCTCGCTCCCCGCCGTCGAGGAGCTCTTTCAGAGTGACGACCTCGCCCTGTGTGTCGAACTCGCACACCCCGATGATGTTAAGAGCGTCGTTCAGGATGACCTCTTTCCCGCGTTCGAGTTGTTCCAGCTCGACGTTCTCCCTCAACAGATTGACCCGCAGTTTGCGGCCGTTGGTGAAAACATCCGCGGTGTGATCCTCGTACAGGTGCAAGAAGACCCCATAGCTTGAAGGTGGCTTCGCCAGCTTCTCCACCTCTTCTTTGAGGATGCCCAGTTGCTCTCGCGCCTCGCGCAGGAGTCCGTCCAATCGGGCGTTGGTCTCGCGCGTACCGGCCATCTCAGCAGCAGCTTCGGCAAGACGCTTCTCCAAGTTGTGGATCTGACGGGGGGCCGCGTCCAGCTGCCGGCGGGCGATGCCAAGCTCGTCTTCCAGGAGCTTCACTTGGCCCCGGAGTTCTTGGATCTCCCGGTCGTACCGCTCGAAATCGCTGGCTGGAATCGCAACCACCTCCCTCGCAAAAGCCTACTCCCTAGCCCTCTCCGACCACGGCATCTTCACGTTCCCCGCCGCGGCAGATCGTTCGGAGCCATCGCCGGACTCCTCCGCGGGAGCAAGTTTGCGCGCCGTGATGATGAAGCCGGTATGAGCCACCATCCGGTGGTCAGGGCGAACCGACTGTCCGGAGACGTTCCAGGTTCTGATCAGCGCCTCGAACGTGTTGATCAGCGCGTATCCCCCAGCTCTCATGGCCTCGACGGCACGCATCACCTGGGGGACGGTCGGCAGGTAGCAGCACAGGACTCCGCCGCTCACGAGTACTCGCGCGGCTGTTTCCAGAGCCTGCCAAGGTTCCGGCAGGTCGAGGATGATGCGATCGAAAGTCCCGTGAGCAGCAACCGAGGGGGCGTTGAACACATCCCCCAGAACGATCTCAAGGTTGTCGGCTTTGGCTCCGAACGCGCGGTACCAGGCCTCAACGTTGGCTGTGGCTTGTCGATGGTGGTCGTCGCGAAGCTCGTAGGAAACCACGGAACCGTCAGCCCCAACCGCCCGCAGCAAGGTAAGCGTCAACGAGCCCGATCCGGCTCCCGCTTCGAGCACGCGTGCACCCGGAAAGATGTCGGCGTAGACGAGGATCAGACCGAGGTCCTTCGGATAGACGACTTGTGCGCCCCGCTGCATCTTCAGCACGAAGTCGGCCAGCGTCGGCCGAAAGGCCAGCAGCTTGGATCCCCGCGACGCAGTCACCACCGTTCCCTCGGAGCGGCCGATGAGATCGTCGTGACGAAGGGCACCCAGGTGGGTGTGAAACTCGCCTCCCGGCTTGAGGGTCATGAGGTAACGACGCGCTCGTGAGTCGATGACCAATACGCGCTCTCCATCCTTCAGAGGCCCGCGCTCCGTCATCCAACGCCGCCGTGAATAAAGGCGGAGCGCTTCGACAGCGGAGTGCCGGGAGCCACGGGACCTCCTAGCGCGACAGCTAGCCCTTGGGTTGGAAGGTTGCAGGGCGATTCGACAAGGTGACCTGGATCGTGCGGCTGACATGGCTTCGGGTGACCTTGACGGCGACATGTTGCCCGGGGGTGAGGTTCGTCAGCTCGCTCGTCAAGTCGCTGGCAGAAGTGATGGAGGTCCCGGCGACGGCGACTATCACGTCTCCCGTTTTGATGCCGGCCCGCGCAGCCGGGCTGCCGGGGATAACGCCTGCGACTAGCGCTCCCGTCGTGTGAGGGTCTAAGCCCAACTGCAGAGCGAGGGTGGAATCGAGGTCGCGCACAGAGACGCCGAGCCATGCTCGCTTCTGCACCGGCGCGCTTAGGACTCGCCTGACGATAGGGAGCGCGTGGTCGATCGCGATGGCAAAGCCCACGTTCTCTGCTGATCCCGCTTGGGCGGCCGCGGTGTTGATGCCGACGAGCTGACCCGCCGAATTCACCAGGGCCCCCCCGGAGTTGCCGGGATTGATAGCGGCATCAGTTTGCAGCAGCCCAACGAGGTGCTCGGTTGCCCCATTCTCTCCCCGAACCGTGATCGTCCGATCGACCCCAGAGACGATCCCCTTTGTCACCGTCGGTCCTCCGAGCCCAAGTGGAAAGCCCAGAGCTATCACTCCGTCACCCAGTTCGAGGTACCGGGAGTGGCCGATGATGATGGGTTTTAGGTCGGACGCATCGACCTTCACCACGGCGAGGTCGTGGGTCGGGTCGGCGCCCAACACATGGCCCTGCATCGGGTGGGTATGGATGCCGTCGTTGAAGACCACGGTGACCTTCACGGCGCCCTGGATGACGTGGTTATTGGTCAGGATGGTCCCGTCACGACTGATCACAACGCCTGATGCCTCTGCTTTTCCTGTCTGTGATCCGCCCAACAAACCGCTTACGCCGAACTGGGTTACCCGGATGTTCACCACCGACGGAAGCACCTTCTTCACAACCGTGGCCACCGAAGAATGACTGCTGACCGCTGGGGCCTGCTTCAACGACACCTTTGAGACGGGCGAAGCTTGATAATGCGACTTCAGATCGACGGCACAAGCGGAACCGATCAAGGCCGCAATGCAGATCAGGACGATCAGGGGTCGGCGCATCTCATGAAGGATACGAGGGCGGCAGGGGCTTTGGTTTGCTCTGAGCCGGCATCTGCGGATGCCATGGGGAAGCTCGGCTATTCCTCAGAGACCGGCACTACAAAGTTTGTGCCGACGCGGAACGCCGGTCAAGCAATCCGATCAGGCAGCAGACTGCTTTACGTCGGCAGCCGCTACTGTCATCTGTCCTCCTTGCGATCCGCCCAGGGCGAAGATGATCAAGTAGGCGCCGGCCTTCAAGGGAATGGCCTCGGTGACTGTGTCGGAGAACTCTGTCCATGACTGGAGACCCCACACCCGCACTTCCCGGTTGGATCCCTCGAATAGAACCTCTCGCGTCGTGGGCTCAACCAGATACCAGGCTTCGTCGTAGTGACCTGCTGGTGCGCTCCAGGAACGTGCCACCACGAAAGGGAGCGTGCGTCCATTGCGCAGCGGAATGCCCGAATCGCCGTGGCCGATCGTCAGAGGACGCACGCTGCTCGAGATGATCTTGCGCTGGAGACCATTGATCTGTGCTTCCACACCTCTCAGGATAGCCAGCTACACCACCCTGGTCTCGGAAATCATCGGCCGGCCGTCCTGCTCGATCCACACCGACTCGACAAGGACCGAGCCGTCCTCTCCCGAGTACCGGATCTCGGTTATGAACCGATCCTTCGATCCCATCACGACATCGATCACCTCACCGGCAGTGATCGGCCTGGGCAACCGGCGCGCAACCGGTCCGATGTTCGCCCGAGCCTCCTCGGTGAGGTCGCCTGCAGCGCGGGCCATGTCTCCAGCAACGTTGGCGGCAGCGTGTGCCTGGGCCCGTTCGCGAACGCTGTTCTCGTCCATGGGATCTCCCTTCCGGCGATGAGGTGGTGAAGCATCACGCCCATGCTCCCTGGCAGGAAAGGTACCCGCACACTTAGTCTCTGCGGGCCATGTGTCTCTTCTGTCAGATCGTCGCCGGCGAAGTCCCCGCCCATGTGGTTCTCGATGAAGAACGAACGTTGGCCTTCCTCGATATACGGCCGTTGTTCCCCGGCCACACCCTTCTCGTGCCGAAACACCATCATGAAACCCTTTCCGATCTGCCGGCCGACCTGATCGAACCAGTCTTTGGAACCGCCCGACGATTGGCACAGGCGGTTCAAGCGGCAGCGAGCGCGGATGGATCGCTGATCGTGATCAACAACAAGGTCAGCCAGTCGGTCCCCCATCTGCATCTTCATCTCGTCCCGCGCAGATTCCATGATGGTCTGCGGGGGTTCCTGTGGCCGCGCAAGCCTTATCCCGACGAATCCTCCGCGGAGAAGGTGGCCGCAGGGATCCGGGCGGCTCTCCGGGAGCAGCAGTGATCTCGGAGGCCGTCACACTGATGACCGAGGACGGCCTGGCCTTAGAAGGGACCCTGGACTCAGAAGGCTCATCGACCGGGTCGCTGCTTCTCTGCCACCCCCACCCCAAGATGGGCGGAACGATGAATGCTCCTTTGCTCTTGGCCCTTCGAGAGGAGCTGGTGGCCAGGCGCTGGGCCGTTCTGAGATTGAACTTTCGCGGCATCGGCGCCTCGCAAGGAGAGTCCGGAACCGGCGAAGCCGAGGTGGGCGATGCTCGAGCAGGCTTGGCATTCCTTCGAGCCCGGATGCCCGGATTCCCCGTGGCGATCGCAGGATGGTCGTTCGGGGCGGCGGTCGCCATCCATGTGGCGTGCGACGACACCAGCTTGGCCGCGTGCGTCGCGATAGCGCCTGCAGTAGATGCCCGACCAGGTATCACCGCAGGCATTCCGCCTCCGCATTCGTGCGAGATCTCGTATCCGATCTTGGTCATCACCGGCTCCAACGACGACCAGGTCGCACCTGCAGAGTGCAAGCGATGGGCAGAGGGAATGAGCAGCGCAACTTATGTAGAAGTACCCGGCGCGAATCACTTCTTTTGGGCTAAGTACGAGACACTTGCCTCGACGATTGCGGGATTCCTCGACCGGGCCCTTACCGAGGAGGCATAGATAGTGCGAATCGGAATCGATGTTTCGCAACACCAACTCACCTGGGACCAGTTGGTCCAACGTGTGCAATTCGCCGAACGATCGGGGTTCGATGGAGCGTGGGTGTTCGATCATTTCAAGCCCCTCTATGGAGATCCCGGGGGGCCATGTCTCGAGAGCTGGACGCTCTTGGCAGCTCTGGCTGCCGTTACGTCCCGCATACGGCTGGGGGCGCTTGTGACAGGAGCGACCTATCGCCATCCCTCGATACTCGCCGCCGAAGCGGTGACCGTCGACCACGTCTCGCAGGGCCGGCTCGAGCTGGGGATCGGCGCCGCGTGGTTCGAAGAAGAGCACTCGCAGCTTGGGATCGAGTTTCCTTCAACACCGGAACGAGTTGATCGTCTCGAAGACACTGTTCAGATCCTGAAGCGGTTGATGACGCAAGATGCGGTCTCGTTCAACGGAAGACACTTTGCCCTTCGAGGAGCCACGTACAACCCCAAACCGGTGCAGACTCCTCACCCGCCGCTCTGGATAGGTGCGAGCGGCGAACGACGCATGCTGCCGCTGGTGGGACGAGAGGCGGACGTCTGGCACGCGTTTGGAGACGCCGAGCGCCTCGAGCGGAAATGGGCGATCGTCAAGCAAAGCGCCGAAGAGGCGGGGCGCGATCCCGGCGACATCGCTCGTTCGACCGATCTCTCATTGTCGGAGGATTGGGATGTGGTCAAGACGAGGGCCGAGCGACTTCGTGAGGCGGGAGTGACCTACCTAATCGCCAGTTGGCCCGAAGCAGGGCAAAGCCGGGTCGAGGAGTTCATCACTGAGCTCATGCCCAGCCTGGTTGCCTCCTAGGGTTTAGAGGTAGATCTGCTTCCACGCCGTCCACCAATCATCGGCTCGGGAGATGATCGTGCGCGGATCCTTGAGCTCGATGCCGTTCCTATTCTGGTATTCGTCGGTCAGATCCGATGACGCGAGCTCTACCTCGATCTCGCAAGGCGACTCCAAGCGGTAAGGCTCGACCGCCCCTAGATCTGCAAGGGCCTCTTTCGCTCCAGCCTCGATCATGGCTCGGGCCCGGCGTGGCGGAATATGACGTGCACTGAACCTGCCGATGCCCTTCTTAATGCATACCGTCGTGATTCCGCCGCCCAGCAGTTCCGTAGCTTCATTACACGTTGCCCGATCACCGGAAACCAGAAGAACCGGGCAATCCCACATCCCGCAGAGGGCTGCATTGATCCCCGTTTCCCCCACGAGCTTGCCGTTGAACCGCAAGTTGCGCCACTGAGTGCCGCTGACGGTATGGCTAAGCACACCGTCCGCGGTTCCCGCCATCGCATGCATTGCAACGAACAGCGCTGCATCGCAACCTTCCTCCAGAAAGCCCGTGTATTCCGTCCAGTCATGCTGAACCACCCACTCACAACGATCGTCGAGGAGGTCTGGGATCAAAGAGTTGAATGACCAACCGTTGCCCGCGCCGTGGCAGTCCATCACAACCACCTCGGTTGCTCCTCCGTCGTGTGCACCCCGAACCGCTGCATTGATCTCTTCGGTGTAGAGACGGCGGCCTTCCTCGTAGCCTTTCTCATTGGCAGAGACCTGCTCCCATCGAGTGATACCTGCAACACCTTCCATATCGCTGATGATGAAGACGCGCATCTACAACCTCTCTCTCAAGTCGCGCTCTGTTGGCGGCGCACTTCATACAAGAGAATGCCGACTGCTACTGCAAGATTTAAAGACGTTGCCGTGCCCATCATCGGTATAGCGACGCTGGTGACGTCAGAGCGATCGAGGACCGCCGAGCCCAGACCGGACCCCTCACTCCCGAAGACGATCATCGTCGGGACCGGATACTCGACGCTCCACAGGAGCCGGCCGGCGTGGGCCGAGGTTACGACGACGCGAATGCTGTGCCGGCGGGCCCACTCGAACACCTCGTCCAGCGTCTCCGCCCCCGACAAGGGGACGCTGAACAAGGTCCCCATGCTCGCCTTCACGGCAGTGGGGTGGTAAGGATCGGTCGAGTCGCCGATCACGATGACGCCGTCCGCTCCGGCTGCGTCGGCCGACCGGATAATCGAACCGACGTTTCCCGGCTTTTCCACGTGGTCCAGGGCGATGAAGACCGATCGAGGTGTTACCTCGAGGCCCTCCAGACGGAGCGCCTGGGACCGCACCACCGCGCCGAGCCCGGAAGGGTTCTCGCGCTCGGCGATGCTTTCGAAGGCAGCGCTGCCGAGGGAGATGACCGAGGTCCCCTGCTTCTCCTGGGCCAGGACCATCCTCGAGGCGCGATCACTCCTCAAGAGATCGGGCGCTATGACGATGGCCTCGATGTCGGCCCCGTTGCGGACCGCCTGCCAGACGGTCTGGATGCCTTCCACGAAGAAAGCTCGCTCTCGCTCCCGGTATTTGCGGGAACGCAGCCTTCGTATGCGTTTGACCTGAGGATTGGACGTACTCGTGATCATCGAGCCGCCCGAGCCATCCATGGAAGCGATCATCCCCCGCCCGCCGCCCACTCAGGCGAGCCGCCACCCGCCGAGCGACGTTTGTCGTGACACCTCCAGGGTAACGAGAGCCTGTGTCGGACTGCACGATAACTGCGTACGAGAACGGTCCCCTGCTCGTGAGGGGGCCCTTCGATCTCGTGGACCAAAACGGGGACGAGATCGAGAGGTTCCGCAAGACCATCGCTCTATGTAGGTGCGGTCGCTCTCGCATCAAGCCATTCTGTGACGGCACTCACAAGAAGATCGGGTTCAAGGCACCGGGTGGACGGGAGGTCCGCCTGTCCGGAAACGGCTCTCCAAACGGCGCCTCGGAGTCGCCGCCATCTCGATGATGCCCTCGCGGTAGCGGATCCCGCCGTAGACGACGCGAGATAGCACGGCCAGCCACGAGCACACAGCTCGTTCATAGACCCAGAACGGAGCGAACAGCGATGCTCGTGCAGGGAATACCTGGGCGCCGGCGCCGCGTCGCCGGCCCCTCTCGGCCACGAGCACAGCGGCAAGAGCTGCCCCCGCCAGCCATCTGACACGCCGCGTCGCTACGCCAAAGATCGTGACGGGAACAACAGACAGGAAGATCACCAGCCGGACGGGCATCGCCAGGTCGTCGTAAGCCTGGCGCACGCGCTGCCGCCAGAAGGCGCCCGGCGCCGGCGGCGTGCGGGCGACGAACAGATCGAGTGCAACTGCTTCCCTGCCGCCTGCTGCAGCCACCGTGCGGATCAGTTCCAGATTTTCGAACATGACGTTGCCGTCGTAGCCACCCATCCCGATAAAGAACGACCTGCGAAATCCCAGCGTTCCGGGAAAGTCGGCACGGACGGCACGGTTGAGGAGCGAACGAGCTGAGTCCCACAAGGCGTGCCACGGCATCGGCGCGAAGTAGTTCTGAGGGCGCACCAGGTCGTTGTTCTCGAGCAATCCGCGGATGGTCAGCAGGTTTGCGGAGTTGTACCGCACGTCGTCGTCGGCAATCACCACGGCTTCAAAACGCGCTCGTCGCACGCCGGTGAAGACACCGTCAACCTTGCCGTTCGAGAACCCTAGGTCCGGGTCCGGGGGAATATGCGTTGCGAGCTGTCGCCAGTGCGATCTGTGCACGGCAAAGACATCGGCTGCGGAGCCGTCCACGACGATCAGATCGACTAGACCGGAAAGCGACGTCAGGTAGCCGGTTAACTCGTCCGGGTCCCGCTCCTCATCCCACCGGAGCGGCAGTACGTAACTCAGATCCAGGCTCACCCTGCCTGGACGAAGTCCGCCTTGGCACTCACCAGCGACGACCTGCCCTCAGACCAAGCCCCCACGAGTTCGGTGGCGATCTCCTGATCGAATCGCTGCAGACAGCGAGCTCCGAAAACTATGTCGCTGGCGACCATCGGTTCGGTTAGAGCCAGCGACCCCGCAAGGTCGTGAAGAGCTATCACTTCATGAACCGAGTCCGCTTCGACGTGCTCGTCGAAGAACGCGGTGGCGTCGCGGCCGAAACCCAATCTGCGCAGGCCGTCACCTAAGCGTCGATTGGGTTCCGACGATGTCATCTCGAACAAGGCGAGGTGCCCCGCAACAGCGCCGCGCCACCGTCGATGGAGACCGAATAGGGACATGAGATTGAGGGCGCCCAGAGTCGCTCCCGGTACGACATCGACGTAAGCGCCGTAGCTGGCATCGAGACCCAGTGCAGTCATCGAGTCGGCGAAGAGCTGGGCGTGCAGACGTTCGGGACGCCCGGACCCGTATTCATCGCTCTGGATCTCGGCCAGAGCGACCTTGGGCCTGCCGCTCAAACGAGGAAGCGCCCACGTGTGAGGGTCGGCCTCCTTCAGGTGATAGATCGAGCGATGGATCAGAAACTCCTTGACGTCATCTCTGGTGGCGCGCGACGCGATGTAGCCGGGGAGGGATGGCGAGATCTCTGCTTCGGACAATGACCGCAGCACGGTTTCCACTTCCTGGGGGGCCACCGGATCTGCAGGCACGGCTCTCTGCAACGCCTCTAAAAAGGACTCCTCCAGGTGCCGCCGGAAGGCGAGGATCGAAGGTTCCCACTCCCAATCTTCGTCGACGCCTTCGAATCCGCGGTAGTGCAGTTCGTAGCAGACGTAAAGAGCGAGATGAAGATCTTCGTCAAAGAGCGAGTCGCCACCCGGGGCCACACGCCCAGGTTCCGAGATCGACTGCCGTTCCCCGCTACGCAGCCTTTCAACAACCCAGCGGCTCAGCTTGCCTCTCGGTTCGGGAAGCCGGGGCGTCAAAGGCGCCCGCATCCGCCGGAGGAGACGCCGCTCGGTTTAGATCCCGCAAATGGGAAATGGAAGGTTTCGAGAACGTTGCCCCTCGCAGGGATGGCGTGGCTGGTGACCGCGAAAGAAGTGCCGCTCACGGTGACGATACACACGGCCTTGAGCGCCACGGCTGCCGCGTTAGTGATCGTGAGGCTGCCGTCGATGGAGCCCGCTGCCCCCTTGCTGGCGGGAGGAGCGTAGTGAACCGCTCCGATCGAGTCGGAGAGACCGCTCGACAAACCGTGCAGCTTGGCCATGGCTTTTGCCTGCGCTCCCTTCGCAGACCGCAGAGCGGCCCGCAGCTTCTGTTCGGTTCCCTGGGAATCATTGCCTGCATTCGTGAGGGCCTGGGTGCCCTGGCGTACTTGCTCGGCGAGGTAATCATTCTGCTTGGCGGCGCTACGAAGCTGATCCTGCACCGAAGCCAGAGCTGCTCCCCTCCGGTCGGCCCTGGCGCGATTGGCCACAGAATCTCTCCGGGCGTACAGGAAAGAGCCAACGCCCACGCCCGCTATCAGGAGCACCACCAGCAGCAGCGCGAGAAGGTAACGGGAGGAAGTTTTATGGTTCTCGGGATGATCGGGTCGTCCATAGGGCATACCATCACATTAGTCCCCAAGCCCTAAAACCCCCCCCTGTAGGTTCCCAGACCCTCGTTGTTCCGAGGTCTCCGATCGTGCGGCGAGGGGGATTTGAACCCCCACACCCTTGCGGGCACCAGCCCCTCAAGCTGGCGTGTCTGCCGTTCCACCACCGCCGCGTCGCCGTACCTGAGCAATGGCCCCAGTAGCGCGCAGGGGCAGCCGAGATTATAGCCAGGCCCCCAGGAGACTCCCACGATGGGGACACCAGGCGCGTTCATCCCGAGGACGTTGTCGCGCCCCGCGACCACGCCTCGACGTTCCACAGAGGGCCGTCGAAGGTGGGGTCGGCCCGAAGGCCCCGGATGCCATCGCGCCAGGCGAGAACGGTCTCAACCTGGAACAGCGGCTCTGATGATGCACGCCTGTAGGCAGCGCCATCACCCGCGAGGCCGGGCGCGCCTGCGACCCGCGATAGAGCGATCTGGGTGGGGCTTTGAATGCGCCATGCTCCATAGAAGGTCTGAGGATCGACGGTGGCGACCTCGAGATCGGTGGCTGCCTTCGACATCTCGCTCTGAAGCACTCGCTGGAGCAGCTCCAGCAACTCATCACCGCTCGGGGCTGACAAGATCAGCCGCCGGTGGACGACCCCACCAGGCGGCATCGGACGCGACCAGGGCCCCCGAACGCCATGACGGCCCGGTCCTGGATGCAGAGCGTTCGAAACCCGACCGGCGCCACGTATGAAACCTCTGCTCAGTCTCCGGCGATCCACCGCCGCCATCACCGCTCGGCGCTGGGCGGGAGTGAGTCCGGGATCTGTGAAGCGGAGTTGGATCGACTCCCAGCCCAGAGCGTCCGAGTGATGCATGCCAAGTTGGTCGAGCCGGTCGTCAAGGTTCACAGAGGAAGGCGGGGCTGCAGCATCGAGCTTGCCCTCTTTCAACAGCAGGAGCAATATCTGCAAGCTGGGAGCGAACTCAACCTTCACCCCGTCGAGTAGCGGACGTCCCCACCATTTCGGGTTTCTGTGGAAGGTGACCTGAAGCCCTGGGGTAAAGGCGGCTATCTCAAAAGGACCTGCGGAGATCCTTCTCGGCTTCCCCCCAGGCAGCACGTAGGCCACAGTCGCGAGGAGCCGCTTCCAGTCCGAGATCTTGCCGTGAAGTTCGACGGTTCGCTTTCCCACCGCCCGCGCGGAAGTGATGTGGCTGAAGCCGGAGGGCGGGCCGGCCCGCCGCACCGTGGCGACCACATCAGCGGCTGAAACCGGCTGGCCGGTGCTCCATCGAGCTTTGCGCAAGGTCACCCTTACTCCGCCGGCGATCTTGGCCACCGCGCTCGCAAGATAGGCATGCGGCGTTCCCGCAGGGTCGAACCGAAAGAGGGACGGATAGACAGGGACAGCCAGCTCGTAGGTTAGGTCGGACGCGAGCTTCGAATAAGGATCGAGAGTCGCAGGTGACCCATACACACCCAGAGTCACCGTTCCGCCTGCGACTCGCCCATGCGGCCCGCGCCCACAATGTGACGAGGGACATGCGGGACCGGTCGAGGTACACGCAGCCAGTGCAAGAACAGGAGCGAGCAACGCAATCGGTCGGAAGACCTTCACGCGCTGCGACCGCGGGGGCCGGGTAGTGCTACTTCAGCCGGAATGCCAGCAGGATGGTGGTTCCCGTGAAGATGATTGCCGTGATTACAGTGATGCGATCGAGATTCCTCTCCATCACCGTCGAACCCATGGCTTGACTTTGAACCGCTCCTCCAAACATCTCCGAGACACCGCCACCTCGGCCCGCATGGAGGAGCACGAACAGGATCAGGGTCAGGGACGCAATCACATGTACGACTACCAACAGGGCTGTCATGTCCTAGAGCTTAGTTGCTCCGAAGGCCACAAGGCCTCCCGGTTGATCCTGTAGAGGCCCATCTCTCCCACCGGCGGGGAGAGAGGTACCGCCTGCCAGCGCCATCCGATCTGAAGCCGGTCGCGGTAGATCGCGGTTGGATCTTGGCCCGTCTGGGAGGCCCGGAACTGCACCATCGTTCCGAGCCACACACCAAGGTCTTCGCGACGAAGAGAGACATCGTGGGTGAGCTGCCGGTAGGTCCGCTGGGCGCGCGCGGAAAGCTTTGTGCTGTTCATGCCAGCCGTCTGTGGCGCCATAGCCTCCTTGGGAGGCTTCCGGAAGAGCTGGGTCGCCGTCGCTCGAGGAGCACCCCAAACGATGGCGAAAGCAGAAGCGTTCTCTTTGGCGATCTGGGCTCCCACCTGAAGCCCCAGCACCGCGACCAAGAGACCCGCCATCAGGTAGGGGACGCGACCGTCGCTGCCTACGACCGTCCTGCCATCCGCCAACGCGATCAGATGCGAGACGCGGCGGGCGATCCGGCCCCCTGGACGAAGAAAACCAACTGCGGCCCGGTGGCGGAAACGAGGATGGCCTCCCATGAGGTCGCACATCTTTAAGAGCCCGGAAGCAACCGCCAGGGGATGGCCAGTCAAAGCCGCGGCGCGGCGATCGGCCTCCAGCTCCCGGTCGGTGATCAACCATCTGAAGGCCAAGTGAGCTACTGGATTCCACCCCACTGCGTCACGTAACACCCCGGCAGTGAAGATGATCGGGACGTCTCTGGCTTCAAGGTGAGCTATCTCGTGGGCCAGTATCGCCTCGAGCTCGTCCTGGTCGAAATGATCGAGAAGGTCCCGGGAGATAAGGATCCGCGGCTTGCGAGAGCCCACCGCAAACGCACCCGAAACTCCGCTTGGAAGCAGCAAGATCTGGGGTGCGGCTTTGAGACCCGACTGCTGCGTTAAGCGCCGCACCATCGCCTCGGCGCCCGCAGAGTCTCCGGTCAAGGGCACACATCCGGCGATCAAACGACGTACCAGCATCGATCCCACCAAGCGTCGCAACAACATGAAGGAGCTGATCGAAAGCCCAATGACCAGTACCCAGGATCCGGCCGACTGAGTCAACGCATAGGGGGTGACCACTTGCCGGTGGCCGCTCGAGAGCAACAGGAGATTCAAGAGATGGCTCGAGTGATCCAGTAGTACCTCGCCCGCGGGGCGCAGGACTGCGATCTCCGGCAGCAGAGGGTGCGGGAACAGGACCGCCGCAATCATCGGGAGGATCAAGGGCATGCTGAGCAGGATCCCCGAGGCAACCCCGCCGGTGCGATCGATGATCTTGCGCAACACCACGGCCGCAAGGAAGCTGACAAGCGAGACCGCCACGATCACCACCCACGCTGAATCCGTCTGCAGCGCGAGGAAGGTGGGACTGTGGCTAGGCACCACTGTCCCTGCGTTGATCTATAGCCTTTCGAAGCCGCATGATCACCTGCTCGTCCTCCTCTTCCACCCGGTCCACGAAGTAGGCAACCGCGGGATCAGGGAAATGACTGACAAGCCAATCGACGACCGACTTCACGGTGGAACGCGCGTACTGGTCTCTGGTCACAAGTACCGAGTAGCGATGAGCGGGCTGGTCATCGTCGCGCTGCACCAATCCCTTGTCGGCGAGGCGGCCCAGCGTGGTCATCACCGTGGTGTAAGCGATCGGATGCTCCGCCTGGAGAGCCTCATGAACGTCGCGGACGGTGACGTCGCCCTGATCCCAGACGATGTCCATGACTTCACTCTCAAGCGGACCAAGTAGGTCCGCGAGGGCTTGCTTGCGTCTCGCAGTCATGAAACCCTTCCCCCGTCGACTATCTAGATAGTAGGTGGCCTGGCGGAGAGAAGCAACAAGGACCTTCTGGGGGCGTGGCGCGCGAACTGGTCCAGGAGGCCCTACCTGCCTGGCGACAGGTGAGTGCTTCTCGTCTTAGTCGGTGGCGGCTCCTACCAGTAGCGGCACGATCTCGGTGCCGCGCAGATGACCGAGGGACCCCTGGCGGGAGGCGGTCTCGCCGTAGGTGTTCACCCGGTCGGGCCCGATAGAGCCTCCGGAAACCAGCAATGGCACGGGGCCGTCGGTGTGGGCCTTCCTCGCACAGCTGGTGGAATGATCGGCCGTCACCGCGACGATGGAGCGCTTGAGATCCAACTCATCAAGCAACGGCGCGAAGAAGTGCGCGTCGATCGACTCGATGCTGGCGATCTTGGCCTCGTAGTCGCCGTCGTGGGCAGGAACGTCCGGTCCCTTGATGTGGATGTAGAGACCGTCGAAACCCTCGATCGCTTCGAGGGCGAGCGCGGCCCACGCTTCGTACTGTTCCGGAGCTGCCATCCCTGTTGGCGCCTCCACGACCCCCATCCCGGTCAACTTGGCGATGCCAAGCTCAACGGGCATCTCGACGAAGCAGCCCATCTCGGGGCCGAACCTCTCTTTGAAGCTCACCAACCTCGGCAGATGATCCCCCGGGTCGCGCGTCAGCACGAAGTTGCCGGGGAGCTGTCCGGCCGCACGTCTGATGGCATTGATCCCGGCCCCCTCCAAAACCTCGAAGGCTCCGCCCAGCCAGCGGTTGGTTAGATCTGCTGCTGCAACGGCTGCATCCTCGTCTTCGTGGCCGGGCAGCGGCGTCACATGCACCACGTGGTTGTCGAAGGTCTCGTTAGCGACCCCGAGACTTCCCTCGCGTCCGTAGGCGGGGTCCGAATTGGTCACCTGCGCAGACAAGGGACCCTGTTCCGAATGAAGGACGAGGACCCCTCGGTGTCCCACCGTGGCGCGGAACCGAAAGCTGGCGTCTGGCACGTCCACCCCGTCCTGCAATATTTCGGCCAGTCCCCTGGCTTCCTCCGACGAAAGGGAACGGCCGACCCGTCGATCAACGATGGACCAGCCCGCGCCATCGCGTTCCACTGTGGCGAAATTGACACGGTACGCAAGATCGCCATCCTCCAGATCGAGCCCCGCCCCAAGTGCTTCGAGCGGGCCTCGCCCGGTGTGTTGCTCGCGAGGGTCGTATCCCAAGATGGCGAAGACCGCGATGTCGGACTCAGGCGCAATCCCGCGGCCGACGGTCGTCACGAACCCGTTCCGCCCGGCCGCCGCGAGGCGGTCGAGGTGAGGCTTGTTGGAAGCCTCCAGAGGTGTTCGCCCACCGAGCTGGTCCAGAGTGTCGTCACCCAACCCATCGAGGATCACGTAGAGGATCTTCCGGAACGTCACGCCGACGCCTTGACGATCGTTGCGAACTCCCCGGCGTCAAGCGAGGCCCCTCCCACCAGGGCCCCATCGATGTCGGGCTGCTTCATGAGCGCTGCAGCATTGCCCGCTTTGACACTTCCGCCGTAGATGATGCGTATCCCGTTGGCGATCTGCTCATCGAAGGTTTGCACGACGATGCTCCGGATGTGAGCGATCGTTGCCTGCGCGTCCTCGGGAGCCGCGGTCTTTCCCGTTCCTATGGCCCAGATAGGCTCGTAAGCGATCACCGAGCTAGCCACCTGCTCGGGCTTGACACCCTCGAATCCGGCGCGCACCTGACCCTGAACTTTGGCCTCGGTCTCACCCCGACTGCGTTCCTGCTCGGTCTCGCCACAACAGAGGATCGGCACGAGGCCGCGCGCCACTGCAGCCCTCACCTTCCCGTTGACGAGAGCGTCGGTCTCGCCAAAGATCTCGCGGCGCTCCGAATGCCCCAAGATGACGTACCGAACCCGCAGGGATGCCAACATCGGGGCGGAGATCTCGCCGGTGAACGCGCCCTCGGCCTCGAGGTACATGTTCTGGGCCCCCAGCATGAAGGAATAGCGATCGGAATCGATCAGGGTCTGGATGGATCGTAGTGACGTGAATGGAGGACAGACGGCCACCTCGACCTTGTGGAAGTCGTGACCGGCGAGCTCGTGGGCGAGTTGCTGAACCAGCACGATGGCCTCGAGATGGGTCTTGAACATCTTCCAATTGCCTGCTATCAGCGGCAGCCTCATAGCCCTTGCCGCTTTCGCCGAAGGACCGCTATCCCCGGGAGCTCTCGTCCCTCGAGGAATTCGAGGGACGCCCCGCCCCCGGTCGACAGATGGCTTACTCCGTCGGTGAGGCCGAGCTGCTTGAGCGCAGCGGCAGAATCCCCGCCTCCCACCACGGTGTACGCGCCGCGAGCGGTTGCCTCGACGACCGCGGCAGCGATCGCCCTGGTACCGGCCGCGTAATCCTCGATCTCGAATATCCCCATGGGGCCGTTCCAAAGTACCGATCGAGCCCCTTCGATGACGCTCGCGAAACGCTCGCAGGTTCGGGGACCGATGTCGACCCCCATACGGTCTCCGATCTCGTCCAGCGCGACGGTGTCATGTGGGGCTCCCGGCGACGCGTCTGAGGCGGCAACGACATCGACAGGCAGCGCCATCTCCACTCCTTTGTTCCTGGCACGGCCGAGCATTTTCGCAACGCTGTCAAGCCGGTCCTCTTCCACGCGAGAACGTCCGATCGGGCGTCCCGAGGCCGCAAGCAACGTAAAGGCCATCGCCCCGCCGATACAGATCGCATCGACTCTATCGAGGAAGTTCTCGATCATCGCTAGCTTGTCGGAAACCTTTGCTCCGCCGAGCACGGCTACGAAAGGATGGTCCGGCGCGACCAGCAACCGTTCCAGCTTTCGAACTTCTTCGGCGAGGAGCAACCCCGCGGCACAAGGGATCCTTTCTGCGACCCCTACTACCGACGCGTGGGAGCGATGTGCAGCACCGAAAGCGTCGTCCACATAGGCATCTCCCAGGGAGGCGAGCTCACCGGCGAAGCGCGGGTCGTTGCTCTCTTCCCCGGGTTCGAATCGGAGGTTCTCCAGCAGCACTACGGCAGCACCCGACGCGACCGCTTCGCGGGCGGAGGGGCCCACGACATCGTTTGCCTTCAGGACATCACGGCCGAGCATCTCACGCAAACGCTCCGCGATCGGGTCGAGCCTCAGCTCGTCGACGACGCGGCCTTTCGGACGTCCCAGATGGGAGCACGCGGTGATGGAGGCTCCCGAGTCCAACAACCTCTGAAGAGTCGGAACGGTCGAGCTGATGCGGAAGTCATCGGCGATCCGTCCTCGATCGAGGGGGACGTTGAAGTCGCAACGGGTCAGGACGCGCCGACCCCTCAGTTCGAGGTCCTCGATCTGAAAGAGCTCGGATGCTGATTCGGGATGCTCCGGATCAGGTATCTGCTTCCCCGCCTTCGAGCTTCTGGCGCGGACGCAGGAAACCACCGATCATGCCCCCGGCCGTAGCTCCGGCCACAGCTCCAACGATGACGGTGATGATGGTCAGTCCGGTACCTCCGATGAGCGCTCCGACTATGAAGCCCAGCAGCGCTCCCACCAGCGTGCCCAGTACGAAGCCGCCGATGCTCCCCCGCATCTGGCTCTTGGTGCCGGCGATCCCCGGACCGATCGTGAAGGACTCCGCTTCGGCGCGCTGTTCGGCTAGGGCCTCTTGCTCGGCTTCGGCCCGTGATCTGTCGTCAGTCATGTGTCCTTCCTGCTTCCCTTGCCCCGACGGTGGGAGCTTAGCAATCTAGGGGGCCGGAGATCTCGCTAACGGTGAGCGGAGAGGAATCTCCGCACGGCCCGGAGGTAAGCATCGTTCTCTTCGACATAGGTCATATGAGCGCTGTTCTCGAGGATCACCAGCTCCGCTCCCGGGATTCCCGCGGCAATAGCTTCGCTTCCCTCCACCACACAGGTTCTTTCGTGGCGGCCACCGATCACAAGGACCGGTTGGCTCACGTCACGCAGCCGGTCTTCGACCTCGATGCCCCCGTAACCCTCATCGGCAGCGAAGTAACGGGTTATCTCGGGTGAGTAACGAACGCCCTGGGTCCTTGCCTCGAACTCTGGGATGCGCGGATCGAAGGGATCCTTGAACTGGAAGGGCCACTGATCGTGCATGGAAGCAGCGGCCTGCTCTTCTGTCTGCAGATCCTTTTCCTGCGCCCACGAATCGATGACCTGTTGCCGTAGCTCGACCGGCTCGAAGTTCTCGAGGTTGGCGAAGACCTTCTCCAGATACCGGGCAGACGGAACGCCTGCCGAGATGATGCTCTGGGCCGCTTTACCGGGGTGATCGACTGCGTTCTGAAGGGCCACAAAGGCCCCCCACGAGTGGCCCAGCACCGCGTAGCGGTCGAGCCCCAGCGCGGCAGCCAGCAACACCACGTCGCGAGCGCAGTTTTCGAGGCTGCAGGTCTCGGGAGGAACCTGTTCGGAGAGGCCCTGTCCGCGCTGATCCACGAGGACCAAGCGGTATTCGTCGGTCAACGGGTCGAGGTAGTCCCCGAACTGGTGATGATCCAGTCCCGGCCCGCCGTGGAGGACGATCACCGGGTATCCCTCTCCCCGCTCCTCGACGAAGAGGCTGATATCTCCCACCGATACGTTGTGCTGCTGGACCTTCATGCCCTGGGCACTCTCATCGGGAGGGATCCGGGCTTCAGATGCTGCCCGCAACGAGCTCGGCAACATCGACCAGGCGGTTCGAATATCCCCATTCGTTGTCATACCAACCCAGAACCTTGACCATGTTGCCGTTGGTCATCGTAGAGAGCCCGTCGATGATGCAGGAATGAGGATTTCCGATGATGTCGGTAGAGACGATGGGGTCTTCGGTGTATTCCATGATCCCTTTCATCCCCGCCGACTGTGAAGCCTCGCGATACGCGTCGTTGACCTGCTCCCTCGTAACCTCTGAGCCCACGATCGCGACCAGATCCGTGATCGAGCCGTCGGCGACAGGGACGCGCAGCGAGAGTCCATCCAGCCGCCCCTTCAACTCCGGCATCGCCAGGGCTGCAGCCTTCGCCGCGCCAGTAGTAGTTGGAATGATGTTTATGGCCGCCGCGCGAGCGCGCCGGAGGTCATCGCGGGCCAGATCGAGCGTGTTCTGATCGTTCGTGTATGCATGGCACGTCGTCATGAATCCTTTGTCGATGCCCCAGTTGTCCTGAAGCACCTTGGCCAACGGGACCACACAGTTCGTCGTGCAGGACGCGTTCGAGATGATCTCGTGCTTAGCCGGATCGTACTCATCGTCGTTGACACCCAAGACGATGGTGATGTCTTCATCCTTGGCGGGGGCCGAGATGATGACTTTCTTCGCCCCGCCCTGCACATGCTTCGCCGCGTCGGCTCGCTTGGTGAAGAACCCGGTGGATTCGATGACCACGTCTACGCCAAGGTCCCCCCAGGGGAGATCGGCCGGGTCGCGTTCGGAGAGAAGCTTGATGTGGTCGCCCTCCACCGTGAAGCCTTCGTCGGTGACCTTGACTTCCTTGCCAAGGGGGCCGAGAACCGAGTCGTACTTCAGCAGGTGAGCCATCGTTTCGGCGTTGCCGAGATCGTTAACCGCCACGACCTCCAGGCCTGACCCTTTGGCCTTCAACGCTCTGTAGAAGTTACGGCCGATGCGTCCGAAGCCGTTGATTCCGATACGCGTCGTCACGAGTGTCCTCCTGCTGGGCGTGGGTTATCTGTTCATCCTAGCTTTGAGGGTTGCGCGTCGGTCGCAAGCGCTCCAAGCACCTCCGCCATGCGATCGGGATCGTGCGATCCATCCGCATTGGATATGTCGGCTTCGATGACCCTTACACCCGACGATCTGAGATCGATCGGGTTGATCTCGACTCCGTCCGTAGGGATCATCGGATATTGCACGACTACGGCATCGACCGAAAATGGGCCTGCGTGAACCAACAGGGCTTCGAGATGGGCAGGCGCGTCCAAACCCTCGGTCTCGCCCTTTTGCATACGCGAATTACAGACGAACACCCTGCTGGCTGAGGTGCTCTGCAGCGCTTTGCGAATGCCGGGAACCAGCAAGGTTGCGATCAAACTCGTGAACAGACTTCCGGGACCCAAGATGACCTGATCTGCTTCCATGATCGCGTCGACGGCTTTGGAGAAGGCAGGCGGATCGGGCGGATCGAGGTATACGACCTGTATCGGCCTTGGAGTTTCCGCCACGGCCACCTGCCCCGAGATCACGCGACCGTCTACTTGCGCGTTCAGCTTCACCAGCTCGGTAGTGGCAGGAAACACCTGTCCCCTCGCTCCCAGCAATTTGCCGGCGGCCTCAACACCTTTGCCGAAGTCGCCGTAGATCTCTGTCATCGCCGCGATCAGCACGTTGCCCGCCGTGTGGCCGGTTAGCGCGCCCCCGCGGAAGCGGTGTTGGTACACCTGTGAGAGTTGCGTCTCGTCCGCGAGCGCGACCAGGCAGTTACGGATGTCGCCGGGGGGAGGGATCCCAAGCTCTCGGGTCAACCGACCGGAAGAGCCGCCGTCGTCTGCAACGGTTACGACCGCCGTGACCTCGCCGGCGTACCTACGGGCTGCGCGCAGAGTTGCAGCAAGCCCATGGCCCCCGCCGATGCCTACAACTCTGACGCGATTCACGGCGCGACCGGAGCACGTGCGACGTCCCTGTGCAGAACCGTCGCCGGCAGGCCACGCTCTTCTATCAAGCCGGCTATCTCCTCGGCGAGAACCACCGACCGATGCCGTCCGCCGGTACAACCGATGGCGACCGTCAGGTAATGACGACCCTCGTTCATGTATCCAGGTAAGAGGACCTCGAAGAGATCGCGCATGCGCTCGAGGAACTCCTTGGTGGGCACCTGTCCGAGTACGTAGTCGCGTACCGCCTCGTCGTGTCCAGTCAGCTCCCGCAGACCTTCGACCCAGTGCGGGTTCGGAAGAAAGCGAACATCAAGCACCAGATCAGCGTCGAGTGGGAGACCGAACTTGTATCCGAAAGACACCACAGTGGCGCGCAGGCCTCCCCCGACCACGGACCCGAAGTAAGCGGCGATCTTGCTCCGAAGATCTTGCGGTGTGAGGTTGGAGGTGTCGATGATCACGTCCGCCGCTTCGCGGAACACGCTCATGACCCTTCGCTCCCTCTGGATCCCAGCCGTTACGGAACCCTCGGACCCCAACGGGTGACGCCGGCGCGTTGCGTCGAAGCGTCGGACCAGCGCGCTCTCCGAAGCCTCGAGAAAGACGAGCCGGAAGTTGCCTACCGTGTCTCGCAACTCGTCTAGAGCGGTCGCAGCTTCGGTGAAGAAAGCTCCTCCGCGTGCATCGATGACCAGGGCCAGCCTCTTGATGTCGTTGCCCGGCGCCAACGCCAAAGAGAGCATCTTGTCGATGAGGGCCGGCGGCAGGTTATCGATGACGAACCAACCAAGGTCTTCGAGAGCCTTGGCAGCCTCGGACCTGCCCGCGCCGGAGAGACCGCTGATCACGGTGACGTCGACATCGTCTGTAGGTACAGGTTGAGTCATGAGGCTTCTCTCCTAGTCGATACTGCTTCTTCCCGTCCCGATTGTGCGCCCAACCCCGGGTGCAGCGCCAGATACAGGGCGTCCACCACCGGCTTTGGGATTCCGGGGACCGCTACGAGATCTGCGAGCGAGGCCTCCCGCATCGCCTTGACGGACCCGAATTGTTTCAGAAGCTTCTTTCGTCGCACGTCGCCCAAACCGGGAACGGAATCCAAAACGGAGGCAGTCATGCGCTTCCCCCGGCGGAGACGGTGGTAGGTAAGAGCGAATCGATGCGCCTCATCCCGCACCTGTTGCAGCAGATAAAGCGCCTCTGAGGTGCGAGGTATCCGAAGCGGCTCTGGCTGGCCCGGGACGAACACCTCTTCCATCCGCTTCGCCAGGGATACCGTCGTGACTCCTTGGATGCCAAGCTCCTCCATCGCATGGACGGCTGCTCCCAGCTGTCCCTTCCCACCATCGATCACCACCAGGTTCGGGGGATAGGCGAAGCGGGAACGGCGCGGAGCCTGGCCCTCATCGGCTGCGTCTATCGAACGCGCGAAGCGGCGACGAATGATCTCGGCCATCATCGCGAAATCGTCCGGGCCCTGCGCCCATTTGATCGCGAACCTGCGGTAGTCGGAGCGCTTCGGGAGGCCGTCCTCGAACACGACCATCGAGCCAACGGCTTCGGTGCCACCTGTGTTCGAGATGTCAAAGCACTCGATGCGCAAAGGTGCATCCCGCATCCCCAGAACGTCTCGCAGTTCGTTTAGCTGTCGCGTCCTGGCCGCGAAGTCCCCAGCCCGCTTCATCTTGTGTTGCGCAAATGCTTGGCGTGCGTTCTCATTGACGGTCTCCAACAGCACGCGCTTTTCTCCTCGCTGCGGCGTTCGTATGTTCACTTTCGTACCGCGGGTGGTGCAGAGCCATTCCTCGATCAGCGCCTGATCGGCAGGCTCCACCGGGACAAGCACCTGCTTGGGGACCTCGGTATCGAAGTAGAGACGCTCTAGAAACCTGGCTACCAGCTCCTGGGGGCGAAGATCTTCAACTTTGTCGACGATGAACCCCTTCCGGCCGGTGACCCGGCCCTTGCGGATGAAGAACACCTGGAAGGCCGCCTCCAGATCGTCTTCGGCGAGGCCGATCACATCTATCTCATCGCGCTCCGAGGAAACCATCTGTTGGCGCTCGATCACCTTGCTCACGTTCTCGAGCTGATCGCGTAGCTTGGCCGCCACTTCGAATTCCTGGTGGCTCGCAGCATCTCGCATCTGGTCCTGAAGCCGTTTCAACACAGGTTTGGTGTTGCCGTCGAGGAAATCACACAGCTCGTCGACGATCGCTCTGTGATCCTGCGGCGACACCGCGCCCACGCATGGACCCGAACAACGTTCTATATCGAAGAGAAGGCAGGGACGGTTCCTTCGCCGGCAGCGGTCGAATACCCCCTGCGAGCAGGTGCGGACGGGAAATGTCCGTAGCAACAGATCCAGCGTCTCCCGGATGGCGTACGCGTGAGCGAAGGGACCGTAGTAGCGAACACCTTTCCTCTTGGCTCCACGTAAAACCCGCGCGCGCGGAATCTCCTCGTCCAGCGTTATCGCCAGATAGGGGTAGCTCTTGTCGTCCCGGTAACGGACGTTGTAGCGAGGACGATGCTGCTTGATGAGACTGACCTCGAGGTGCAACGCCTCGAGTTCGCTGTCCGTGACGATCCACTCGACGTCTCTTGCAGCCTCGACCATGGCGCGAGTGCGCGGGTGGTGCTCCCCGGTGAAGTAGTTGGACAGCCGCGAGCGAAGCGACTTCGCTTTGCCGACATAGACCACCCTGCCGTCGCCGTCGCGAAAGAGGTAGACGCCGGGGCGCGCAGGGACCGAGCCCGCTTGCGGCCGAGGAACCCCGTTGGAGGTAACCATGCTATCGATTCTGCCCCGGGAGAGGTCCCCGATCAGGCAAGAAGGTCTGGACGCCTCTCGCGCGTCAGGAGCTCAGACTGCTCTTGCCTCCAGCGGGCGATCCTGCCGTGATCGCCGGAGAGCAGCACGTCGGGCACGCGATGGCCCCTGTATTCAGGAGGTCTGGTGTATTGGGGGTACTCGAGGGTTCGGTCGCGATGAGACTCGGAAGACAGCGATTCGACGTTACCGAGGACACTGGGCAACAGTCTGACGGTCGCTTCGATGATCACCAGCGCGGGAAGCTCCCCACCGGCCAAGACGTAATCGCCTATCGATATCTCCTCATCGGCGAGGTCGAGGGCAACGCGTTCGTCGACCCCTTCATAACGTCCACAGATCAGGATCAGGTGTGTCTCGCCTGCAAGACGCTCTACGAGCGCGTGATCGAGGGTCCTGCCACGAGGCGAGAGGAGCACCACGTGTGCGTCAACAGACCGCACCGCCTCGACTGCATCGAATATCGGCTCGGGACGCATCACCATCCCCGCGCCGCCTCCGTAAGGCTCATCGTCCACACTGCGGTGTCTGCCCAGACCGTGCTCGCGAAGGTGGTGCAGCGACACTTCTATCTTTCCGTCCGCCAGCGCTCTGCCCAACAGGCTCGTCCGCAGCGGGACTTCGAAGAGCTCCGGGAAGAGAGTGATCACGTCGATCTGCATTTCAGTCCAGCAATCCTTCGGGGGGATCGATCAGGATCCGCCGGGCTCCGACATCCACCTCGACCACGATCGCTTGCACCAGCGGGATCAGCCGGTCGCCGAGGGATGTGGAGACGGTGAGCAGGTCCTGAGCCGGGCCCCCTGTGACCGACAAGACCCGGCCAACCAGTCGCCCGTCCACCAGAACAACGTCGCAGCCGACGAGGTCATGGGGCCAGAATTCGTCGGGGCCCAGATCCCTCACGTCTGTGGGACGCACGAACAACTCGCCGCGCAGCATCTCGGCTTCCTCGCGGGAATCAGAGCCCGCGAACTTCACCAGGAACCTATCCCGGTGGACGCGGGCGGATTCGACCACCACCTCGCGCCCATTTGCGTGCATCAGTCGCGCCCCGGGAGCGAAACGCATGGGGTCATCGGAGAGGCGCCACACATAGACTTCCCCTGCCATGCCGTGAGGTTTTCCGATCTCTCCAGCCAGCAATGCCCGGGAGGCGACCGTCAGTCGACCACCTCGACCGAGATGCTCGCTCCCTCTCGCTGGGCGGCAGCGCGGGCTACGGTCCGCAGTGCCCGGATGATCCGTCCCTGCTTGCCGATGATCTTGCCGATGTCGTCGGGATTCACAGAGATCTCCAGGACGCTCCCTCGCTCACCCTCGACCTCTGAGACCGCCACCTCTTCGGGGTGATCCACCAACCAACCAGCCACATACTCGAGGACTGCCCGGGTCATCTAGGAAAGCTCATCCTCCGCCGGGCCGGGCCTCGGGTGCGGCAGGAGCTTGATCCTCGCCTTCGGGAAGGTCCGCCAGCTGCGCATCTGCCACCGACGCGGCAGGCGTTGCCTTTCGCGAGGGGGCTCTCGTGGCCGCTGCCGGCGTCACCGCCGCAGGCTCGCCCGTGAATTCGGTCCACGCGCCGCTGATCTGCAGCAGCTTGCGAACAGCACTGGAAGGCTGGGCACCCCGATTCAGCCAGAACAGCGCGCGCTCGCCGTTGACCTCGATCTCCGATGGCTCCTGGCGGGGATGGTAGTGACCGATGGCCTCGATGATGCGGCCGTCACGGGGGCTGCGGGAGTCGGCAACGACGACTCTGTACGAGGGCTGCTTTCGCTTGCCGACGCGCATCAACCTGATCTTTACCACTACAGCTCCTGGGTGGGGGGCACGGCGAAAGGGCACATTACCAGGTCAAACGCCCAGGCCCGGGGGCAATCGCATGCCTGCCGGCAGGCGCACCTTGCCTCCTTTTCCACCCATCATCTGCTTCATCAACTTGCGCACCTGGTCGAACTGCTTGATCAACGCATTGACGTCCCTGACGGACATCCCCGATCCGAGGGCGATGCGTGAGCGCCGGCTCCCGTTGATGATTGCCGGATCGTTGCGTTCGGCCGCCGTCATCGAACGGATCATCGCTTCGATCTTGGGCATCTGCTCGTCCACCTCCATGTCTCCCACCGGCAGCTTCGACATCCCCGGGAGCATGCCCATCACCTGGGAGAGAGGGCCCATCTTCTTGACCGCCTGGAGTTGAGAGAGGAAGTCATCGAAGGTGAAGTCGGCCTTCCGGAGCTTCTCTTCCATCTTCTTCGCCTCGGTCTGATCGAAGGCCTGTTCGGCCTTCTCGATCAGCGTGAGCATGTCCCCCATGCCCAGGATCCGGGAGGCCATGCGTTCGGGATAGAACGGCTCGAGGTCGGACAGGCCCTCGCCGACGCCAGCGAACTTGATCGGACGCTGGGTGACGTAAGACATCGACAATGCCGCCCCACCCCGGGCGTCACCATCGAGCTTCGTCAGAACGATGCCGGTGATCTCGACCTCGGCCAGGAAGGCTTCGGCTACGTTTACCGCGTCTTGCCCGGTCATCGCGTCGCATACCAGCAGCACCTCGGTGGGGTCAACGGCTTTGACGATGCGACCGAGCTCGGTCATGAGATCGGGATCCACGTGCAGACGCCCCGCCGTGTCCACGATCAAATCGGTGAACCCCTCCGCCACTCCGAATGCGAGGGCGGCAGAAGCCACCTCTACCGGATCCACGGCGTCACGCTCGGTATGAACCGGCACGTTCGCCTGCTCCCCCAGTAGCTCCAGCTGCCTCATCGCCGCGGGCCGTCGCAGATCGCATGCCGCTAGCAACGGCCGGCGGCCCTGACTGTTGAGCAGACGGGCTAGCTTGCCGGCGGCAGTGGTCTTACCCGAGCCCTGGAGGCCCGCGATAACTATGACTCGGGGTGGTTTCGGGGCCGCCTGCAAACCCACGGCTTCGTGACCGAGGACGTCGATAAGCGCCTCGTGAACGAGTTTGATCACCTGCTGCGCGGGGGTGAGGCTCTTGTGTATCTCGGCCCCCGCGGTTCGTTCCCTCACGTCGGTGACGAAGGCCTTGACTACCCTCAACGACACGTCCGCTTCGAGCAGGGCCAGACGGATCTCCCGAAGGACGTCGTCGACCTGCTTCTCTGACAATCGCCCGCGCGACCGCAGACGCGTGAAGATATCGTCCAGCCTGTCGCTCAGGGTGTCGAACATGTGGCTCTAGCGTACGGCGACGTAGACGGCCAGGCAGATGAGACCTATGCCCAGCAGCGATGTTCCCCAGGTCAGCAGCTGGCTCCGATCGGCCGGCCGCGAGGTCGCGGTATCCGTGACGGACACTCCCAGAGCAAGAGTTCCCCCAGCGCCGAACAGGGCGACACCGAACCCGATTGCTCGGACGATGAGGTAAACGATCGCCGCAAGGACCAGCGAGAGCCCGAAGAGGAGGGGCCGCAGTTTGGCATCCACCGCAGGGGGACGGCCGGCCAGGGTCATCCTCGGCCGATGTAGCGGGAGAGGCCCTCACGCAGCGCAAGCGGGTGCACATCAAGAACCTTCTCGAGCTCGGTGATGTCGACCAAGCCGTCTTGGGTGATGAAGTCGATAGCCGCAGGGGTCATCGGGGGCCGCGGCAGCAAGCTGAGAGGGGCAACTCCTGTCTTGGCCAGCACATCGGGCACGGGAAGGATGGCGCGCCTCTTGCCGCTCACTTCGAGCAGCGTCTCGATGACCTGCCTCATGGTCATCACCTCCGGCCCTCCGATCTCGAAGGAGTGGCCCCAGGCATCCTGCCTTTCGAAGGCCCGCCGGACGGCAAGAGCGACGTCTTCGATGAACACCGGCTGGATGCGTTGCGCGATCACCTTTCGGCCCTGCATCCGGACGATCATCGGCACCGCCGGCGAGAACCGCGCCATCGCGGCATAGGTGTTCAGCGCGCGGTCCCCCGGCCCATACGCCCACGATGGCCGCAAGATGAAGTAGCTGAGGCCACTCGCCCTGATCGTCTCCTCTGCCCGGCCCTTCGCTCGGTACCAGTTCTCCCTCGCCGTTGCCGTCGAGTTGGCCCCGGAGATATATGCGTAGCGCTCCACGCCCGCGCGTTTCGCCTCGGCGATCAGGTTCTCGGTTCCCTCCCGGTCGTAGCGGTCGAAAGTGAGGCCCGCACGAGGCACCTCTGCCGGGTATCCGGGGAACTGCACCGCTGCCACGACGCCATCTGCACCGTCGAGGGTTCCCTGTAGAGAGGCCGCATCGGTGACGTCCCCCCGAGCCGCGCTCGCCCCCTCGAGCATCGGGATGGAAGAAGCCTTCCCCGGGTTTCGACCCAGCACCGTCACCTGATGACCGCCGTCGAGCAAGGAACGAGCTATGTGTCGTCCAACGAAGCCGGTTCCACCGGCGACCACTAGCTTCACGACAACAGCGCGTCGACGAAAGTCTTGGGATCGAACGGCTCCAAGTCGTCCAGTCCTTCCCCGGTGCCGATCAGCTTGATAGGGATACCCAGACCATCTTCGATAGCGAGAGCGATCCCGCCTTTGGCGGTCCCATCAAGCTTGGTCAGAACCACGCCCGTTACACCCGCGGTCGCCGCGAATTGCCGTGCTTGCGCGAGACCGTTCTGGCCCGCAGTCGCATCGAGCACCAGCAGAGCCTCCTCGACGTGACCTTCTTTTTCGATGACGCGCCGGATCTTCGCCAGTTCATCCATCAGTGGGATCTTGTTGTGCAGCCTTCCGGCGGTATCGACGAGTAGAACGTCGATCCCCCGGGCTCTCGCGTGATGGAAGGCGTCGTAAGCGACGGCACCTGGGTCTGCACCGGGTTGGTGCTTCACGACATCGGCTCCCGACCGTTCGGCCCAGACGATCAACTGCTCGTCTGCTGCAGCTCGAAAGGTGTCCGATGCCGCCATCGAAACGCTGCGGCCACGAGACGTGAGGTCCGCTGCCAGCTTGCCGATCGTCGTGGTCTTGCCGCTTCCGTTCACCCCCAGTACCAACCACACCGTGGGGTGATCCGGCGAAAAGACCAAGGCGCGATCGCTTCCGGCATCGAATAGCCCGATCAGCTCCTCCGCCAGAAGACCCCGGATCTCATCTGGATCTGTGGTGTGACGTTCGCGCGCTTTTCCCCTGAGATCCTCGATGATCCGTGCGGCCAAGGGTGCCCCCAGGTCGGCCTGGATCAACACCGCCTCGATGTCCTCCCATTGCTCGTCGCCGCCTCCGCCGCCCAGGGCGTCTGCGAGTCGCTGCGCCAGGAAGCTCCGGCTTTTGCCCAGCCGGTCCCTGAGGCTGGGGCGCGCCACTTCCGCCGGCACCTCGATCGCGACTTCCGCGGGCGCTTTCTCCGGCCTGGGGGGGGCCAAGATCGTCCCTTTCGGCGCCCGAGGCGGGGGCGGAGCGGGACGCTCGCGACGGCCGAGCAGGACCGCACCCGAGATCACTACGAGGAAGGCGAGCCCGATCAGTAATTCAGGAAGGAGATGCATGGCCTGAGGCTAAACGACCGCTGCGATGAAACAGGAAACCTGCCAACACTCAGGCGGGTATCTGTTCCATCCTTCTGGCCACCACCTGAGAAACACCGTCCTTGGCGATCGACACGCCGTAGAGAACGTCCGCGGCTTCCATGGTTCGCTTCTGGTGGGTAACTATCAGAACCTGTGCCCTTTCTTCCAGCTCGTCGATGAGACTCAGGAAGCGATGCAGGTTGATGTCATCCAGAGCTGCCTCCACTTCATCTAAAAGATAGAAGGGAGAGGGTCGCGATCGGAAGATCGCGAACAGGAACGCGAGGGCAACGAGCGCGCGCTCGCCACCGGAGAGCAGAGAGAGCTTCTTGACGTTCTTCCCCGGGGGCCGGGCTTCCACGTCGACCCCCGTCGTCAACAGCTCGTCTGGGTTCTCGAGCTTCAGGCGGCCCTCTCCACCCGGGAACAAGCGGCCGAATACGCCCTCAAACTCGCGTGCGATGTCGTGGAAAGCTTCTGAGAACACTTCTACGATGGTTGCGTCTATCTCATGGACAACTTTCATGAGATCACGACGCGAGGACGTTAGATCCTCGATCTGCTCTTCCAAGAAACGCTCGCGGTCTGCAAGCTCGGCGTATTCCTCGGCGGCCCGGGGATTCACAGGACCAAGCCGGCGCATATCTCTCTCGAGCTTGTCAGCGCGTTCTTCGGCGGCAGGTTGCTCTTCAACACTCAAGGGTTCGACCGCCCTGATGCCTTCCACCGACAGCCCCCACTCCTCCATGGCGCGCTCTGCGAGCGCTTTGGTCCGAGCTCTGCTTTCGGCCTTGGCGATCTCTGCTTGATTGCGGCGAGCGGTGAGCGCCTCGAGCTTCTCCATGAGCTCTCGTTCTCGTGCCCGCATAGAGGTCAGCCGCTGCTCGCCGGCGCGCGCTTCGTCGCGCACCAACAAAGCTCGGGCCTCTGCAGCGGCAGCCCAGTCACGGCCCCGTTTGGAGGCGTCCGCCGCAACGAAAGCGACCCTTTCCGCGCGGGCCCGCGCACCTTCGAGCGCGTCCCGGCGACCTGCCAGGCCGGCGAGCGCTCCCTCTGCGTCGGCTATCCCCCCTTCCGCCTCTTCGAGACGCAGCTGCGCCGCAAGCGCCCTCTCCTCCGCGCTGCGGGCATCCATCTCGGCAATCACCGCGGAGTCTGTCGCCGTAGTCACCGCAATGCGAGCTTCGGCCACGGATGCCTCTGCGTCCGAGCGGATCCGAGTGAACTCATCGCGCGCATCGCGCTGGGCAGGCAGAGACGAGCGTTCTTCCACGACGAGCCTTTCGGCGGCGCCAAGAGCGTCCCGGCTCCGCGCTATCTCCTCGTCCAGGGCGGCAAGCTCGATCGCCCGAGCCTCTTGCTTGCGTCGGCTCCCGACCAAGCGCTCGGCTGCTCCGGACACAACCGCGTCCAGCCGCCGCAGATCTGCGTCCTGGCGCCCCACCTCGCCCCAACGCTCTTCCACCTCCCGATCAGCCTCTCCGGTGATGTGGGCGGCCTCATCCTGGGTTGCGGCGGCCATCAGCAGGGACTCACGGGCGGCGTGCATCAAGGGGGTGAGACGAACCGCGACCTCTGCACGGTCCGAGAACAGCCGCACCACTTCATCGAAGGCATCGACCCGGGCTTGTGCTGCGGCTCGTTCCGCGACCGTGGCCCCTAGTTCGCCCCGGAGGCGTTCGGCTCTCTCGCGCGCGGCTTCCAGGCGAGCCTCTCCCTCGGCTGCTGCCCGTGTGACGGCATCCATCTCCTCCTCTGCCCGGCGCAGTTCTTCTTCCGCGGCCTCAACCGCCGCCCCTGCGACCTGCAGATCGTTTTGAACCGCGTCCCGCCGTCTCTCGGCTGCCTGAACGCGCCCCTCGATCGCCGAGACCGTCGAACGCCGCGCCGACTCGCTGCCTTCCGCTCGCACGAAGGCTTCCGCCGCCGCGGTCTCGGCGAGCCGTGCCTCGGCAAGGACGATCTCCGCCCGATCCAGAGTGGCGGTGGCCGACTCGAGATCGATCTTTGCGACCGACGCTCTCTCCCGGGCGCGGGCCGCGCCGTCACGGGCGCCAACGACTTCATTTCCCCAGCGCTGCTTGTCGGCGTGAAGGAGGCGGATGCGTTCCCGGTAGCCCTCCTCGGTCTCTGCGGCCAACCGCGCGGAGAGGGTTCCGGTGCGTTCCGTGGCGACCCGGGCGAGGCTCGCCAGCCGGTCGGATGTCCTTGCCAACCGGTGGGCGGTCTCCCGTGCAGAATCCGCCCTCTCGGCAAGCCGCTCCCGCTCGGTCCCGGCTCCATGCAGCTGGGCTCGGAGTGCTTCCAGCTCGTCCGTAAGAAGCGACATCCGGTGAACCTCGCCTGCAAGATCCGCCGTCGCCTCGTCCTGCTCGAGACGCCGGATCTCAGCCGCCATGAGCTTTTGCTTCAGCTCTTGTTTCTCACTCATCAACTCCGAATAGACCGCGGCCGCCGATGCCTGCCGTTTGAGCGGCCTGATGGCGCGGCGCAACTCGACCAGGACGTCGTTGAGCCGGGTCAAGTTCTCATCGACACGCTCGATCTTGCGAACCGAACGTTCTTTGCGACGGCGGTGCTTGCCGATCTGTGCGGCCTCTTCGATGAAAGCCCGCCGGTCCTCGGCCCGAGCTTGCAGCACCGCGTCCAACTGACCTTGCCCCACGACTGCATGGAGGCTTCTTCCGATCCCCGTGTCCGACAGCAATTCCGTCACGTCCAGAAGGCGGCACGACGCCCCGTTGATCCGGTATTCGGATGAGCCGGAACGGTCGGTGCTGCGCGTGATGGACACCTCGGGAAGATCGAGAGGAAGCTGGCGGTCGGAATTGTCAAGGGTTAACTCGACCTCCGCGATGCCTAGCCGCGCCCGTGTGTCGGACCCGGCGAAGATGACGTCCTCCATCGACCCACCGCGCAGGTTGCTGGGGGCCTGGGAACCGAGCACCCACGACAGCGCGTCGGCGATATTCGACTTTCCGGAGCCATTCGGGCCCACGATGACGTTCACGCCGGGAACGAACTCCAGGATCGTTGGAGTGGCGAAGGACTTGAATCCTGCAAGTCGGAGAGCCTTTACGTGCATCCGGCCAAGTTATAGGAGGCCCCCGCGGACGGCGCGGCAATCGGGCAGCCACCCGACGCGTGGAGATCGGGGGCGAGCCTGCCTATCGGATCTTGAAGGTCTTCTCGTTCTTGGGGGGTTCTCTGTCCACCTGGACGTTTGCGACCCTGGCCCCCCTAGGACCCGCCCTGCAGAGCCCGACAACACGGTAGACCTCATCTCGTGGCCCCTCCAGCACCGCCTCGACGCGGCCGTCACTCAGGTTCTTGACCCAGCCGGTCACGCCCAGATCGCGGGCCTTTGCTGCCACTTCATGGCGGAAATCGATGCCTTGCAGGTCGCCGTTCACGAACACGTGGACCCGAGTCCTATCTTCCAATACCGATCCTCCCGCTCATGATTGACATTGCGCGCACAGGTACGTGTAACCGCCGTTGAAACTCTCTTTCACGATCTGGGACCGGCAACGGCGACAGGGCTCCCCTTCTCGCTCGAACACCTTCAGCTCGATCTGATACTGCCCCGGGTTCCCCGAGAGGTCCTTGAAGGGACGATCGCTCAATGTCGTTCCGTGCGCACTCACTGCGTCCTGCAGTGTCTCCATGACCGCCCGCCACAGGCGCCGCACGTCCTGAGAGGTGAGCTTCTTGCACGCCCGATCGTAACGAAGGCCCGCCGCCCACAGGATCTCGTCGGTGTACAGGTCGCCGAACCCGCACAGGAAACTCTCGTCCAGAAGCAGCTCCCGCAGGTTGGCATCCTTTCCCTGCAAGATCACCGAGAACTCGTTCCAGGTCAGAGGATGATCCAAGGGATCAAGGAGGAAGGAGCTCAGGGCCTCCTCTTCCTTCAATCTGTCCTCAGAAACGGCAAAAACCTCGGCCAGCCTCTGTGGGTCGGAGAAGCTGAGCTGGCCCCCGATGGTGAAACGGATCACCAGGTGGGTGTGCGGCGGGAGCTCACCGGAGGTGCTGGTCTTCACCAGCGTCCCGGAATCACCCAGGCGCATCAAGAGCACCTGGCCCTTATCGAGGTGGAACAAGAGCCACTTCCCCACGCGGTCGACGCGGTCGACCTTGCCGCCGGCCAGGAGATCCTGAAACTCCTTGCGTCTGCCGTGACGTTTGATGACCTTCATCGCATTGGTGCCGGCGCGCACCTCGACCTCCTTGATGCGCCTGCCGACTATCTCTTTCTCCAGGTCTCTCCGCAGAACCTCGACCTCAGGAAGCTCGGGCATGGACTGCCTTTCCCTCGGCCTTACCGCCAGAAGTTCTGGACGGGCGATGGGCCTTCAGCTTCCGAAGAGCAGCACGAGCCGCGTGCTGTTCGGCCTCCTTCTTGCTCTTTCCTGAGCCAGAGCCGAGCATCTCGTCGTGCACGAAGACCTGTGCCGCGAAGGTCTTATCGTGGTCGGGTCCCGAGGAGGCAACCCGGTAAGCAGGCAGTTGGCCGCCATCGGCCACGGCGGCCTCCTGGAGGGCGGTCTTGGCGTCGTAGGGCTGCTTCGCCCCCGTCGCCGCGGCCAGCCGTTCGGTGAAGATCGGGGTCAGATGTGCGGCGGCGCACTCGAAACCACGTTCGAGAAAGACGGCCCCGACAACGGCTTCGAGGGTATCGGCCAGCAACGAGTGCTTATCCCGGCCACCTGAGGCTTCCTCACCTTTCCCGAGCTTGATGTGATGCCCTAAGCCAAGGCTGCGGGCCACGTCGGCGAGGGCAGCCTTGTCCACCACAGAAGATCTGAGCCGGGCCATCTCCCCCTCGGCCATCTCTGGATGCGAGCGGTAAATGAGGTCGGCCACCACCAAGCCGAGTAAGGCATCCCCCACCAGCTCGAGACGTTCGTTGTGTGCCACTGGTTGAGGCTGCTCGAATGCGAACGAGCGATGAGTGAGCGCGACGTCGTAGAGCTCTCCTCCTTCAGCGGGGACCCCGAGAGCGCGGAGAGCGGCGCCGGCACTACTGGGTTTCGACAGCCTGGCGTCCTGCGTAGTAGCCGCAATTGGGGCAGACACGGTGCGGCATCTTGGGTTCGCGGCATTGCGGACAGGAGGAATAGGTGGGAGCCGAGACCCGCCAGTGGGCGCGTCTCATGCGCATCTTCGCCCGCGTCTTGCGGCGCTTGGGAGTTGCCATACGTGCTCCTCCTAACCCAATCTCTCTCGCAGGACCGCCAGTTCGGCCCAGCGAGGATCCATCTCATCATCGCGGCAATCGCAGACACCCACGTTGAGGTCGGCGCCGCAATGGGGGCAATACCCCTTACACGCAGCCCGGCACAGGGGGTTCAGAGGCAGCTCGAGTGCAAGAGCATCCCGCAGCATCGGCTCGAGATCGATATCGGTTCCATCCACGAAGTAAGCGTCGTCTTCCACGGGGCCATCGTGAGCAGGTCCGATGTAGAGCTCGCACAGCTGGACCGAAAGATCGGAATTGAAACGCTCGAGACAGCGCGCACATTCGAGCACCACGGGGGCCTCCGCTCCCCCGGTCACCAGGATCCCTTCAACCACACTCTCGAGACGGAGCTCGGCATGTACCGGTTTTTGATCGAGGTGGGACAGCGCCGTAGCCACGCCGTCTACAGGGGCGTCGAGTATGAGGTCCCGGTATTCGCCGGGCCTTCCGAGTATCTCGGATACGGAGATCGTTAGTTCCTGCACGCGGGCGTCCTGTTTCGCTGTTCCAGAAGGTCACAAGACCCGGCTCGGAACGCCGTGGACGGTCCAGCCCCCGATGTTCCGACCCGCGTCGGTGGCTGAGGATGATAGCAGGAAAGACCGTTTGTCCTGCTCAGGAGCCTGTTTTAACCCGCGGGCTGGGCTAGTTCCTCGGCGTTGAAGGGAGCCTGTATCGGAGGCAGCTCCTCCTGCGGAACAGCACCGGTGTTGCGCTCGCCCCGCAACTGCTCCCTGCCACGGGCGACCGTGCCGAGGGTCTTATTGAGAAGGATCTCAAAGGCGGCAAGCTTCTGATCGACGTAATCCTCAGCCTCGTGCTGGATCCTCGCGCCCCGATCCCTCGCCTCATCGATCAAGCGTTCCGCTTCCCGATGGGCCGCGTGAACGATCTCGGTCCGCGACAGCAGCCGGTCTCGCTGCTCACGGGATTCGGCAACGATCCGCTCGGCTTCCTTGCGGGCGCGCTCTACCAGCTCGTCCCGATCGCGGGTCATCCAACGGGCTTGGCGAATCTCGTCGGGAACCTGCTCTTTCAATTGCGCCAGTAGATCGAGCAGCTCGTCCCTGTTGACAACGGCGCTGCTGGAAAGAGGAACCGCCTTGGCCTCCTCGATCAGAACCTGCAGCTCGTCGATGCGCTCGATCAGATCCATGGTTCTACCTTCCCTGTGGGCAAGATCCCGCCCAAAGAATGCCACGACATAACCCACCCCCTAAGCAGCCCCTCTTGCCTCGAAGGTGCTTTACCCGCGTGCTGCGAAACGATCCCTCAGAGTCTCGGCGACCGTAGGTGGGACCAAGCGGCTCACGTCGCCCCCGAACCGGGCCACCTCCTTGACCAAACTGGAGGACAGGAAGGCCCACTCCGGCTTGGTGCACACGAACATCGTATCCAAACTCGGCTCCAGGGTGGCGTTCATCTGCGCCATCTGCAACTCGTACTCGAAATCGGAGACGGCGCGGAGGCCCTTGATGACGATGTTGACGTCCCGGGACCGGGCGAAGTCAACGAGCAGCCCGTCGAAGGCAGCGATCTGGACGTTCCCCACATGGCCGAGCGCGGCCGCGAGCATCTGGCTGCGCTCCTCGACCGAGAACTCCGCCTGCTTGCTGGGGTTGGCGATGACTGCGGCGATCACACCCTCGAAGTGGCGCGCCGTCCGTTCGATGACGTCGATGTGGCCGTTCGTGGGAGGGTCGTAAGACCCAGGACAGAGCGCGACGGCCATCGGTCCGACGGTCAGTCCTCTTCTTCGTGGGTAAACACCCAGATGCGAGACTGGCCGTACTCGCGCTCCCACAGAAGCCTCAGTCCCAAGGGCTTCAGCCGGCGCTCTTTGGCCATCCGGTGCACCACTATCCGGCCATCATCGGCCAGGAAACCCCCGGTCACCAGTGCCTCGAGATCGGCTATGACGCGATCTACCGAGATGGTGTATGGGGGGTCGAGGAACACCACGTTGAACCTCTTCTTCGCGTGGCGGGAGATCGTCTGAGGAACGTCCGCCCACACCACTTCGGTCTTTCTCTTGCCGAACTTGGTCACCTCGATGTTCTGGTCGAGCTTCAAGATCGCTTCGCGGGCGTTCTCCACAAAGGTCGCGTGCTTTGCGCCGCGCGAAAGGGCCTCCAATCCGAGCGATCCTGAGCCCGCATAGAGGTCAAGGATCCGGAACCCATCGAACTCCCCCAGAGCGGAGAAAAGGGACTCTTTCATCCGGTCCGCCATGGGTCGCGTGCCGCTTGCTGGGGACTTCAAACGAAGCCCTTTGGCACTCCCAGCTATGACTCGCATACTCCAATTATCTAACCCGACTGCACGACGTCGAACTCGGCGCCTGAAAAACGGTCTCTCATCTCCCTTTCGAGGGCGATATTTCCATAGCCGCGGAGCTCGGGATCTTCATCAAGTACCCGTACGGCCAGGTCCCGAGCAAGCTTGACCACTACCTCATCGCGCAGGACGCGGGCGATCTTCAACTCCGGCATACCCGACTGGCGGGCGCCAAACAGCTGTCCTTCGCCTCGTTGTTTCAGGTCTGTCATCGCCAATGCGAAACCGTCGTTGCTCCCCTCCACCGCTTGCAGGCGCTCTAGCGCCAGCGCCACCGCCGGAGTGTCGCCAGCCGTCGTGAGATCGAGATCGGTGGCCAGGATGCAGACCGAGTCGTGCCGGCCACGCCCGATCCGTCCCCGCAACTGATGGAGTTGCGCCAGTCCGAAACGGTCCGCGTCCTCGATCAACATGACGCTGGCGTTTGGCACGTCGACCCCGACCTCGACGACCGTGGTCGCAACCAAGACGTCGGTGCGTCCGTCGCGGAACCCAGCCATGGCAGCTTCCTTGTCATCACTCTTCATGTCTCCATGAACCAAGCCGACCCGCACGTCCGGGAAAACATCCTGGGCCAGACGTTTGGCTTCGGTTTTGGCGCTGCGCAACTCGACCTTGTCGGATTCATCCCGCAACGCGTAGACGACGAAGGCCTGCCGGCCCGCAACCACCTCAGCCCTGATAAGGGCATACGCCTGTTGTCTGGCGGTCTCGTCGGCGGCGACTCTGGTAGCTATCGGGCGGCGGCCCTTCGGGAGCTCATCGAGGATCGAGACATCGAGGTCTCCGTAGATCGTCACTGCCAGCGTGCGGGGGATGGGCGTTGCCGTCATAACCAGGATGTCGGGCTCTCCTGCCAGCCCCTTGTCTCGCAGACGCTTCCGTTGATGCACACCGAAGCGATGTTGTTCGTCCACCACCGCAACCCCCAGCTCCTTGAACTCGACCGAGTCCTGGATCAGAGCGTGCGTTCCGACGAGCAGGTCCACCTCCCCGGTGGCTACCCCTTGAAGTATCTGCTGGCGTTTGGCCGCTGGTGTCGAACCCGTCAACAGCCTCACCACTGGGCGGCGCGAGTTTCCCGCGAAGAGATTGACCGCCTCGGCTTCACCGAAGGCCCGTCCCAGAAGATCGTCGAGCGTCAGGTGGTGCTGCTCGGCCAACACCTCGGTCGGCGCCATGAATGCGGCCTGGCGGCCCCCATCGATCGCGATAAGGCACGCGTATAAGGCAACCACCGTCTTGCCCGAACCAACCTCGCCTTCGAGCAGCCGGTGCATCGGGTAGTTCTTCGTCATGTCCGACGCAAGCTCTGTGCTGGCGCGGCGTTGAGCAGCGGTTAGGGGAAAGGGAAGCGCATCGACGAATGCTTCGGCCAGTGACGCTGGGCCGGGGGCCGGGTGCGCGATCCCTTGAACGGTTCGCTCCAGCTTGCGCTTCCGATACACGAGGCCCACCTGCAGACTGAATAATTCGTCGAATACGAGGCGGCGGCGCGCCGCTGTGACGTCTTCCTTGCTGTCGGGAAAGTGGATCAAACGGAGTGCCTCACCGCGAGACATCACCCCCGCCTCGGCTCGGAGCTCCTCGGTCAACGGATCGACGATCGCATCGGTATGAGCGAGCGTCTCCCAGATGATCTTTCGCAATTGATCGCTCGACAGTTCGCTGCTGGCCGGGTAGATGGGGATGATCCGGCCGACGTTGAAGGGCTCGGTTCCCGTCCGGATCAGCTCGAAGCGTGGAGCGGTCATCTGAAGCTTGCCTGCGTACATTCCGAGCTTTCCGTAGAAGAAGGCCTGCATCCCCGGCTGCAGAGCCCGTGCCACCCAGGCTTGGTTGAACCATGTGACCGCGACGGCCCCAGTCTCGTCGCCGATCTGCCCCTTGATGATGACCTTGCTCGACCTTGTGCGGATCGGCCGGCCGATCTTGCGCACGGTTGCGTGCACTTGCACCTCTCCCGAGAAGCCTTCACCGGCGAGCGCAGCGAGCTCGCGGATCGTGCGAAGTTGCGTACGGTCCACGTGGTAGCGGGGATAGTGCTGCAGCAGATCTTGGACCGAGGCGATCCCCAGCTTGGCCAAAGCCTCTCGCCGACGGCCAGCCGCCTGCAGAGGTTTCTGGCGGGAGGCCGCCGCGAACAGCTCGACCCCGCGCGGGGGGGCCGCAACGACTTCGCCCATCGGCTCACACTAGTGCGGGGTGCCGGGGGTGATGTGGCATTTGATAGGCTCGGCCGCCGTTATGTCATCTGTCTGCGATATCTGTGGCAAGGCCCCCGGGTTCGGGAACAACATCTCGCACAGCCACCGGCGGACGAGACGGCGTTGGAATCCAAATATCCAGAGGCTGCGCGTGCTCGTGAAGGGGTCACCGCAGAGGCTTAACGTCTGCACGAAGTGTCTCAAGGCCAATAAGGTCTCGAAACTCGTCGGCTAAAACGCCAGCCGTTACTACTAGAGCGTCAGGGGGTATGGAACGGCAATGTCCGAAAGAGTGACCACCAACAGTTTCCGAACCGACGGCTCGCCGCGAAAGACCGCCGGCCAACTCGTCAAGGAAGTCACTGAGGACCTCTCCACGCTGATCCGCAAGGAGATCGACCTTGCCAAGAGCGAGCTCGGGGCATCCATGGCGGCGAAGGCGAAAGGGGCCGTGATCATCGCGATCGCGGGGGTTCTGGGCCTTTTTGCCCTGATCTTCCTTCTGCTAGCGGTGCGAGACGGCTTCGATACCTTCCTCTGGACCTGGGTCGCGGATCTCGTCACGGCAGGGATCCTGCTCCTCATCGGTGGCGTGGCGGCCCTCCTCGCAAAGAGAAAGCTAACGACCCCCATCGACCCCCGGCTCACCAAGAAGACGATCAAGGATGACGTCGAGTGGGCCAAGACGGTGGGACGCCGATGAACAAGGATCCGCAGGCGACCGCCCGCGAGATCGAGCAAACCCGCGACGAGTTGGCTCGCAAGGTTGATGAGCTCGTCGACCGGGCCAAAGTCGAGGCTGGTGAAGCCGGAAAGAAGGCTGCGGTCGGCGGCGCAGTGTTCATTGGGCTCCTCCTCCTCGGGATGATCGCGAAGCGCCGCGTCAGAAGCTAGGAGTTTGCCCGACTCCGAGACACCGCTTCCCTCTTCTGCGGAGCTGGTGCCCTCCCCCATGAACTCCTCCGCGATGTGGAGAGCCGCCGGGGGTCTCTACCGGAACAATTTTGCCCCCCTGCTCCTGCTGTTCCTGCCGCTCGCGGTGGCTTTTCTGATTGCCGTGGCACCCTTGCTGGCGCTGCCCGATCAACAGATAGGCGTCTCAGGCAGCACCCCAAGCGCGTTCCTCTTGGTGCTCGGGTTCGCTCTCGTTGTGATTCCGATGGTGGTGGGCGGGATCGGGGTGGCAGCCTCGACGCTGCTGCTCACGGACAGGATCGTCGGCCACCGCACCACCCCCACCGATGCCTTCAGAAAGGTGCGCCCGAATCTGGGACCGTTGATCGCTGCCGGGCTCGCGTCAACCCTTCTGTCGCTGGTGTTGCGCCAATTGTTGCCTCCACTCGAGTTTTTCCTTCGGCCCATGTTGTACGGCCCCGCCATCCTGGTGCAGGTCATTACCTTGGAAGCCATGGACCTGAGGAACGGGCTTAGTCGAATGGGCGAGTTGTTGCGGAAGCACATCCTGCGCATCTTCATGTTTCTGTTCGCGGTCTCCATGGGGGCCAGCCTCCTGGACATCGTCCTACCGGGCTTTGCAACTCTGGGATTGACGAACGTCAACAACGTCGCTTATTTCATCGTGGCGTCGCTGATCCAAGTCCTGGTGGTGGTCCTGACCCTTCCGTTCGTCGCAGCAACGATGCTGGTTGCCTATTTCGATCTGCGCGCCCGCAAAGAGGATCTGAATCTCGAGCAGCTGGCCACCGAGCGTGCGGCGCTCTAGGTTTCCTCGGTAATCGCCCAGCCCGGGTTCACCGGGCCAAACCCCCTCCCAAGACGGATGCTGCGGCGGATGGCTCCGGACACGAACCGTTTCCCACCGTCGATAGCGCTCGACAGCTCGGCGCCGCGCGCGAGGAAAGCTGCTATGGCCGCGGACAAGGCGCAGCCGGTGCCGTGGGTGTCATCGGTATCGTAGCGAGGGCCGGAGATCTCTCTGCAGCTCTCACCATCCCAGAAGATATCTACTGCCTCGGCCCCCGGCAGGTGGCCACCCTTTAGTAATACCGAACGGGGGCCCAGCGCGCCCAACTCCGGTGCTGCTTTCTTCATGTCGTCGATCGACGCGATGTCGCCTCCTCCCAACAAAGCTCCCGCCTCGTAGAGGTTGGGGGTAATCACCATTGCCAGTGGAAACAGCTTCATCTTCAGAGCTCCTATCGCATCCTCAGCGAGCAATCGATCACGATGCTTCGACACGAAGACGGGATCTACGACCAATCTATCGACGTGGTAAGTCGATACAGCGTTGGCCACCGCTTCAACTATCTCGGCAGACGCGAGCATGCCCGTCTTGGCAGCGTCGATGCCGATGTCCGTCACAACCGCGTCTATCTGCGCGGTGACGAAGGCTGGGGCAACCAGTTCGATTGCGGCTACTTCCACTGTGTTCTGTGCGGTCAGGGCAGTGACGGCACTCATGCCGTGACAGCCGAGGGCGAAGAAGACCTTGAGGTCTGCCTGGATGCCTGCCCCTCCCCCGGAGTCAGACCCTGCGATGGTTAACGCTCTCCGCATCCCTATGACTGGTTCCGCAGGTGATCCCATCCCACCTCCTCCCAGCTCGAGAGGGGTCTGTCGCCGACAAGGCAGTCGCCCTCAACGATTCGACCGATCTGCGTACAGGAGACTCCGGTTTGTTCGACCGCGCCGATCGCGGCAGCAGCGGATTGAGGATCGATCGTGAACAGCAGCTCGAAGTCCTCGCCGCCCACCATGGCCACTTCAAAGGCCGCCTCTCTGTCGGATCCCAGCACCGCCTCCAGACCGTGATCCAGAGGCAGGGCGTCGGGGTTCACGGCACATCCGGAGCCGCTTGCCTTCATCAATCGAGTGAGGTCGGGAGCCAGGCCGTCTGAGAGATCGATCATCGAAGAAGGCCGCAACGGAGCCAGCGCGTCTGCTTGCTCCACCCGAGCGAGAGGGCGGAGCTGGCGGCTGATCAGCTCGGCCGCCGCGTCGCCCCTCTTGCCCTCGGGGTGCGGCACGGACGATCGGTCTTCGACCCCACCCCCCGCGCGCAGCAATCGCAGGCCCGCCGCGGCACCTCCGAGCGAGCCCGTTACGCATAGTGCGTCGCCTACAGCCGCCCCGGAGCGCAGAACCGGATCGACCCCAAACAGGCGTCCGGCCATCGCCACAGTGACGGAAACTTGGGGGGCCCTGCTGAGATCACCTCCGACCAGCCCTATCCCCCACCGTGATGCGGCTTGGAGCATGCCTTCGACTACCTCGTCCACCATGGTCACTGCGGTCCGGGCGGGCACTGCCAGCGACACCGTCGCCCACAGCGGCCGCCCGCACATGGCGGCGATGTCAGAAGCGTTCACCGCGATCGCCTTCCATCCCACATCAACCGCGGAGCAATACGCGAAGTCAAAGTCAACCTCGTCTGCGAGCTCGTCGATGGTGAGCAAGAGGCGCTCGCTCCCGAACGGGACAACCGCCGCGTCATCGCCTCCGGCTACCAAGGCTCCATCGGGCATACCGATGCGCCCCAGGATCCGATCCACGACGCCGATCTCGCCGAGGTCACTCAGCAGCTGATCCGCCGGCCCCGTCATAACGATGACGCCGTCGCGCCCCAGGAATGCTTGGGACGGGCAGAAAAGGGGGCGGTCACTCCGGCCGCGGGCCGGCTTCGAGAACCTCCTTCGGCACGGAGTCGGCGAATCTCTCGAAGTTCTTCACGAACATCCGTGCGAGTTGTCTCGCGTCTTCAGCGTAGGCCTCGGGATCGGGCCAGGTGCTTTGCGGATCCAAGATGTCGTCGGCAACACCCGGGCAGGAGATCGGAACATCCAGATTGAAGATCGGGTGGTTCCTCGTGGCGACGTCATCGAGAGCCCCGGACAATGCCGCTCTGATCATCGCTCGCGTCGATTCGAGATCGATACGCTTTCCGACTCCAAATGGTCCCCCGGTCCAGCCCGTATTGACCAGAAAAACGCGCACTCCATGTTCGTCGATGCGCTCGCCAAGCATCTTCGAGTAGACGGTCGGCTTCACTGGAAGGAACGGCGCCCCAAAGCACGTCGAGAAGGTTGCTTCGGGTTCGCTGCCAAGGCCCGCTTCAGTTCCTGCGAGCTTGGCGGTGAACCCCGAAAGGAAGTGGTAGCGCGCGGCAAGAGGCGACAGCCGGGCGATCGGTGGAAGCACACCAAAGGCGTCGGCCGTTAAGAAAACGATGCTCTTGGCATGACCGGCCCTCCCTTCCGGCACGAAATCTGGAATGAATTCGATCGGATAAGCCGCGCGGGTGTTCTCGGTGAGAGACGCGTCGTCGTAGTCCACCTCGCGCGTGTTCTCATCCACCACCACATTCTCGACAACGGAACCGAAGCGGATGGCGGACCAGATCTGAGGTTCCTTGGCTTCGGACAGCCGGATGCACTTCGCGTAGCAGCCTCCCTCGAAGTTGAAGACCCCGCTCTTCGACCAGCCATGCTCGTCGTCACCGATCAGCCTGCGACCGGGGTCGGCAGACAACGTTGTCTTGCCGGTTCCGGAGAGGCCGAAGAAGAGAGCGACGTCGCCGCCCTCACCGACGTTGGCCGAGCAATGCATCGGCAATACGCCTTCTTGAGGCATCAGGTAATTGGCAGATGTAAAGATCGACTTCTTCAGCTCTCCGGCGTAATGGGTCCCGCAGATAAGGACTTGCTTTCGGTCTAGGTCGAGTCCGATGAAGGCCTCGGAATTAGTTCCATCGCGTTCGGGGACGGCTTCGAAGGTGGGGGCCGAGACCACCACGAAGTCGGGCTCGAATCCCTCCAGCTCGGCGGGCTCCGGGCGGCGGAAGAGTTGCTGGCCGAAGAGCGCATGCCATGCCAGCTCGGCGATCACCCGGAGCTTAATCGCATGGTCCGGGTCTGCTCCAACGAATCCGTCCACCACGAAAAGTTCACGGCCTTCGAGATGGTGCCTCACGCGGTCGAACAGGGCATCGAAGACGTCCGGCTCGATCGGTTGGTTCCCCTGGCCCCAGTCGATCCGCTCCTTCGACGCGCCGTGGGCGACGAAGAACCGATCTTTGGGAGACCTGCCGGTGCGGCTGCCGGTCTCGGTCACCAGGGCCCCGGACAGCGCCAAAAGACCCTCTCCACGGGCCACTGCGAGTTCTACGAGCCGGGGAGGGCTAGCGTTGCGAAAGATAGTGCCGGGGCTTTCTATCCCGGCCAGATGTCTGGATAGCAGCGGTCGTCCCTTCGTTTTGGGGGAGTCGCTCACCCTACCCAGCTTTTGCGTGTTGAAGTGCCCTGCTACACTCCCGTCCCTTCACCCCTGACAAAAGTTCTATGGAGGAGGGGCCATGGCGGACGTCCAGGCGTACATCCTGATCCAGACCGAGGTAGGCAAAGCCGCTCAAGTCGCACGGGAGGTACGCGACATCGACGGTGTCGATGCTGCCGAAGACGTAACGGGACCTTACGACGTGATAGTTCGCGCCAGCGCGAGCAATGTCGACAATCTCGGAAAGCTCGTTGTGGCCAAGATCCAGGCGGTCGAGGGCATCACCCGCACCTTGACCTGCCCCGTGGTCCACCTCTAGGAGCCTCGATAAGCGAACGGGACGGCAAACGTGGCCTGGCCACGCGAGCGATCCACCTCCCCGCCATCCCTGAGCAGGATGGGGAGCCGCTCTCTCCCCACTTAGACCCCTCGTCCACTTTCTCGTTCGAGCGCACCGAGGATTTCGCGAAGGCTTCGCAGGAAAAGGTAGGTGCGGGTTACGTCTACGCGCGCTGGGCGAACCCCACGACGGACCAGCTGGAGGCCGCGGTAGCCGATCTCGAAGGCGCGGCCGGGGCCGAGGCTTTCGCGTCGGGCATGGGGGCCACCTCGGCGATCTTCCTCGGGCTGTGCCGTGCAGGCGACAGGGTGGTGGCCGCTCGTCAGCTCTACGGCGGGACGCACTCGCTGCTGGCGCACATCCTTCCCCGTTACGGGATCGAGGCTGCCTTGGTCGATGTCGACGACTTCGAGGGGATCGATAGGTCGCTGGAGGGAGCGAAGCTCCTCTATTGCGAGATCATCGGCAACCCGCGCATCACCGTTGCGGACCTGCCCCGCCTCGCGGAGATCGCGGGCGCCCACCGGGTTCCTCTGATCGTGGACAACACCTTCGCGAGCCCCATACTCTGCAGACCCATCGAGCACGGAGCAGATATCTCCGTGCACTCGGCTACGAAGTTCCTCGGGGGTCATCACGACCTCTTGGCTGGGATCGTCTGCGGGCCACCCGCCCTCCTGGAGCCGATCGCCGATCTCGCCCGTGAGCTCGGACCGGTGTTGTCGCCCTTCAATGCGTGGCTGACGCTCCGAGGTCTCGCCACACTGCAACTTCGAGTTGAGCGTTCTTGCGCAACCGCCCTTCGGATCGCCGAACTCCTCGAAAGTCACCCTCGAGTCAACGCTGTCGACTATCCGGGACTGCCCTCGAACCCTTCCCATGGGCTCGCGCACGCGCTGCTGGGCGGCCGGGGCGGAGGCACACTCGGCTTCGATGTATCCGGAGGCATCGAGGGGGCCGCGAACTTCCAGGGGCGACTATCGCTGATCAAACGGGCGGCATCCCTGGGCGGCACGCATTCGCTGATAGTGCACGCCGCCAGCATCACCCACACTCAATTAACTCCCCAGGAGCTCGAAGCAGCCGGGATCACCCCCGGCTTCTGCCGGCTCTCAGTGGGCCTCGAAGACCCCGAAGACCTCATAGCCGATCTGACGCAGGCACTGGACTAGCGAAGCGCTCTGCCTGGGCCCCGGCACGGCGCTACCCGGCTTGACTGGCTCCCTGACGTTCGAGTTCCGCATTCAGCTCTCCACCGATGAGAACGGCAAGAGAGCTCAGGTAGAGCCACAAGATCAAAACGATCACTCCTGCCAGTGGACCGTAGGTTTTTGAATAACTATTGAAGTGCGACACGTAGATCCCCAAGAGCGTCGAGACAACGATCCAGAGGAGGGCTCCCAGGATCCCGCCAGCGCTTACCCACTGCCATGACGGCGAGTCTCTATGGGGCGCCAGATAGTAGAAGATCGAGAACAGGATCACGACTGCAATGATGCTAAGGATGTAGCCCAGGATCGTGTATACGGTCGACTGACCGAAGGTAAAGAAAGGTGAGGGCACCGCTCCGAGAACGGCGGTGGCGATCAAGAGGATGATGGCCACGAGTCTCGCCATAGCGAACTTGCGGTCCTCGGGGACGTCGTACGCGATATCGAGTCCCTTCTCGAGGGCCACCATCCCCGATGAAGCGCTGAAGAGCGCCACCAGGATGCCGCCGGCCGCGGCGACGAGTGAGGCCCCCTGTGAGGGCTTATCGGCCTGCGCGATCGCCTTTGTAAGTGCGGTCCCGGCCCCGCCGGGTAACGACGACTTGATCGAGCTGATCAGGCCCGATGGATTGATGTGCGCCAGTCCCAGGACGCCGACCAAAGCGATCAGCGCAGGAAATATCGCCAGGAAGAAGTAGTAGGCCATTCCGGCTGCAACCAGAGTGACGCGGTCGTCCTTGATCTCCTTCAGTGTCCGCTTGGCTGTGGCCTTCCAATCCCGCGGATGGAGATCGAGAGGGGAATCCGGGCCCGGACCGTCGCTTGTCTGCGTCGGTACCGGGCCCGGGTTTGTTTGCGAGCTCATGACTGGTTCGAAGACACCTCTGAGGCCTTCTGCTGGGCGGTGGACGCCAGCTCCTGGCCCTGCTCCTGACCGCTTTGCTTGGCCGTTTCGGCTACCCGCTGAGCAGCCTCGTGCGCGCTCTGGCTTGCCGTTTGTCCGACCTCTTGGGCTACCTGCTTGCCCCGATCCATGGCCTCTTGTGAGGTTTCTTTCACCTTTTCCTTGACCTGATCGGCAACGGGCCCGATCCGCTGATCCTCGATGCGTGTGGAGGGAACCGACATCCCTGCGAGGAACCCCAGTGCCAGGGAGCCCAGAGCCAGCCCGAGCGGGTTCTCCTGGGCAATGCTCACCGCCTTGCGGGCATTCCGCTTGAGCTGTTCGGAATCGGGGGCCGAGCTTGACATGGAGTCTCGAGCGTCCGATGCCGTTCCTACAACGCTGTCTCGCAGATCTGTGACTCTTCCCACAACAGTCTCCTTCGCGTTCGTGATCGAGTCCTTGGTCCGTGACTTCACGTCCGTCTTGTAACCCAGCGCTTCCACCGTGTTGCCCATGCGGGCGCGGGTTTCTTCTATCTCGTTGCGGATGTCTTCGGGTTCTTTGCCCATTCGATGTCCTCCTTTATCGTGTCCACGGTCTGCTCAGGAACGGGCGGTGCCGCTTCCTGAACCTTCTCTTTGCCCCTCATAACGAGCACTGCGGTTATGGCGCCGTAGACGATGGTGACGATCAGGGCAGCCAACCACGCGGCCATGAAGGTGTTCAGCACAAGGATCACGAAAGCGGTGAATGCCCCGAGGGTGCCCAAGCCGACGGCTCCGGCCCCCCCAAACATGGCGGCTCCCATGCCGGCCTTCTTGCCCTTCTCGGCCACCTCAGCCTTCGCCAGCTCCATCTCCTGGCGGACGAGCGTGGCGGTTTCTTGCGAGAGCTGCCGCAAGAGTTCGCCTATCGAACGATCCCGCAGGTCGTTCTCTTGCGGTGGGTCCTGGCGCGTCGCCATCAGATCCCTCCAGGATTGGTCGCTCCCGTGGGGTCATCGAGACTCTCGGCGTAGCCCGGATCAACGGAGCCGGGCTCGGTGTAGACGGCTTCAGTGTAGACGCTCTCGGTGTAGGTGTCGCCATAGCCCTCGACCGCTCGAGCGGAAGGTGACGACGATGCAGAGGCACCCGGGCTGGTGTAAACGGGGAGCTCGCCGCTCACTCCACGAGGGTTGTAAGCCTGTGTCCGCCAGTCGTATTCGGTGCTGTAGCGCCGGCTGCTGGAAGCCTTCAGAAAACGGGAAGCCACAAAGCCCAGAGCCATGCCTCCGGCGATGACTGCCCATGGCTGCCTGCGTCCGAAGTCCTCGATGTCGCGGAGCATCTTGTCGGAATCCGATTCGGTGAGATAGCGGCCAACCTGCTCCACCCTGTCCGCGGCCTGTTCGGCGAAGCGTGCGGGGGCATCCTTACCTTGCTTGCGCAATTCCTCGCCAACCGATCTGAGATCGTCTGCGGTCGACTGGATCTGCCCGCCCGCCTGTGCGCTGCGCGTGTTGAGCTCACCGCGCATACGCTCCTGCGCTTTGCCGGTTGCCTTCTGCGCGCTTTGTTTCGCCTGCTGTGCAACCTGTTGCGCCTGCTGCTGTACCTGCTCTGTTGTAGACGAGCCGGTCCGAGAAGGATCCATAGTCTGATCCGTATCCATTGCGCTCCTTCCGTTGAGGGCCATGCGACGGGGTAACGCAATGTGTCTACCCACTAGCAGTAGGAGCTAACCGAATCCGCTGGGATTAGGCAACCTATTCATCATCAGGCCTGTCCAAAGCGGAATCCCGCAGAAACCTATCCACCCACCCGGGCTAGTTCTGCAATAGGAGCGGAGCGATAACCCCTTCGAATTCAGAGCGGTCCTCGCGATTCAGAAGATCCCGCACGACATCTCCTACCGGGGCCCCCTGGTGACAGATCCTGACCACGTTCTGCGTGATCGGCATGCGAACACCTGCCTCCTGGCCCAGCTCGAAGATCGGCTTGCAGCTCTTGACACCTTCAGCGACCATCCGCATCGACCCGATGATCTCGTCGATCTTCCGCCCCCTGCCGAGTTCGATGCCCACTGAATGGTTGCGCGATTGGGCACTGGCGCAGGTCGCCATCAGGTCACCGACCCCCGCCAGCCCCAGGAATGTCAAAGGTTGTGCACCGAAACAAACACTGAACCGGGCCATCTCCGCGAGACCACGCGTCATGACCGTCGATTTGGTGTTGTCGCCATAGCCCAGACCGTCGGCGATCCCCGCTGCGATCGCAATAACATTCTTGAACGCACCTCCAAGCTCGGAACCCACCACATCGTTGTTCGTGTAGCAGCTGAACTCCGGTGTGTGAAACAGTTCCTGAAGCATCCCTGCGGTGTCGGTGTCCGCGCAGGCGATCGTGGATGCGGCGGGAAACCCTTGGGCCACCTCCTTAGCGAGGTTGGGTCCGGTGAGGACGGCGATGGAGGAGGCAGAGAGCGAGCCGATCTCTTCGGCAAGCACCTGTGACATTCGCTTTCGGGTAGAGACCTCCAGACCCTTTGTCAGACTGACGTAGATCGTGTCCGCGGGTGCATATCTGGCAACCTCTCGCAGAACCATGCGGAAGCCGTGGGAGGGAACGGCCATGATGACCACGCCGGCGTCCTTGACCGCTTCTTCGACCACGTGGGTGGCCAGCAGGTCCTCCGGCAAGGTCAGGTCGGGAAGATACTCAGGATTCTCGTGATAGAGGTTGATGGTCTCCGCCAACTCCGCGCGTCGCGCCCATAGAACCGTCTCGCAGAGATTCTTGCGAGCAACCAGCGAAGCCGTGGCAGTGCCCCACGACCCTGCGCCGACAAATGTGACCTTCCTCATGCCGCTGATCGCTTCAGCCGCCTGCGGTCCGGGATCTCAGGTTTGATCTCAGAAAGCAGCCCGGAGATGTCTGCGATCAGCCTCGCTCCGACACCTCGCCACGCTTCGGGCGAATCCCCCTGGCCGGCAACCGATACGGGAGCACCTATGCGGGCCAGGATCGTCTGCCGCGGACGCCATCTCGTTCGATAGCCCTTCGGCCAGACGTTCGCCGTTCCCCACAATGCACACGGGATTAGTGGAGCACCGGTCTTGAGGGCAAGACGTGCAGCCCCACTCTTGGGCGTCATTGGCTCCAGGTCCGGGTTAGTCGTGACCGTACCCTCGGGAAAGACCACGACGAGCTCACCGCGGTCCAGGGCACGGTATGCGTCGTCCAATGCGACAGGGGCGTCCTTCGTACCTCGCTTCACTTCGATCTGATCGGCCCCCCTCAAGATCCATCCGATCCATCTGTCGTGGAACAGCTCCGACTTCGCCAAGAAGCGAGCTCGGCGCTGGGCCTTGTCAACGATGAAGGCAGCTGCCAGGGGATCGAGATACGCGATGTGGTTCAGAGCGAGGATCGCGGGGCCCGTGCGGGGGATGTTCTCCAGTCCATCGATCTTCCATCGGAACCACACTGTCAGCCAGGGCTTCAAGATCCCCTTGGACAACGAGTAGGTCCAATCCGTCACCGAGCCTCCAGGCCTCTCGATCGTCTCAGCCGCCGCCACCTATCATACGGAGCCACTATGGCCGCGCATCAGATGACGATCGCCCAGATCTCGGACATCCACTGCGGTCATGCAACCTTCGACAATGACCTCATGGAAAGGGCTCTCAAAGAGATCGTGGATCTCGACCCTGATCTCGTGGTCGTCGCAGGGGATCTCACGTCTGAGGGCTACGCTCCCGAGTTTCGCGACGCGAAGAAGTATCTGGACAGGCTCGCGCACCTCGACATGATCGTGATTCCCGGCAACCACGACCTCATGAATGTGGGCTTCCTTCACTTCCGCGACGCCTTCGGGGACAGTGACAAAGTCGTCCGTGTCCCCTTCAGGAACAAAGAGGGCGGCGATCCTCTGCGGTTCGCGACGGTTGTGGCGATCAACTCGGCTAAGCCCGACCTAGCCGACGGGGAGGTGGGCTACAGCCATTACGACTGGATCAGAAATTCTTTCAGCCAGGCCAACGACTTTCGGATCTTCGTCCTGCACCATCACCTTGTGTCGGTCCCGGGAACCGGCAGAGAGCGAAATATCGTCTGGGATGCGGGTGACGTACTTGCCCTCCTCAGCGAGTTGCGGGTCGATCTCGTGTTGTGCGGCCACAAGCACGTGCCGAACGTCTGGCAATTCGGGACAACGCTGCTGGTCAATTCGGGCACTGCCACCTCTCATCGTGTGCGTGGCTATACACGGCCCTCCTACAACGTGATCGATATCTACGATGACCGCGTTCGGGTAGTTCAGTGCTATCCAGGACTTGGAGAGCTGGTCGCCGCCAACTATTTCCGCGCCGATCGGAGGCTAGATCTGAACCCTCAGCTTGTAGGTATGTTCAACCGTGGGTCGTGGAACCTATGAGCAAAGGGTCAACAAGATGATCGTGCGCGTCTTTGATACCGCTGTCGATCCTGGTGACGTGCCTCAGGCAATCGAGCTCTTTCGCAACAAGGTGCGAGCCACTATCGAAGGGTTTCCCGGCTGCCGTGGCATCGAGATGCTCGTCGGAGTCGAAGAGCGCTCGGGCGACCTGCTGGACGTTCTCACGATCTCGAGGTGGGATTCTGCCGAGGCCATCGAACAGGCTTACGCGACCCGCGAGTACAACCAGGTGATGAAAGAGCTACGGGAGCTCTTCCAACGGACCCCCATCGTTCGACACTTCCAGGAGCCCGGCTAGCAGAACGACCCCCCCTCCGATATCCTGACAGGGGACGTTATTAGGGAGCTTCAGGTGGGTATCTGGGGGAATGGAGCAGCCCCCGAGGGTGTTGACTTCCTCGGCAACACTTGTTTAACGAACACGCGTTCGATACACTGGAGAACATATGAGACGTTTGAGCGAACCCGAAGCACATCGAGGCCGAATGGCCATCATAGAGGGGCGTTTCCCCGAGGGTATGACCGCCCGCTGTTCGTGGTGTGGCACGGTCCAACCGGCAAATGATGGAGAGTTCCTGGCGATTCGTATCCCCGGAACGGGACCCTCGCGGGTCTTCCGTTGTGGCAATTGCCGCAACGAGAGCGCCGCTTAAGTTTCCTGCTCCACCCGCCGCGAGATGCGGCCGAAGATCCTCAACCAGGCAAGTGCTCCCCCGTCCTCGTTTCTGAGAAAGTCCCCGCGCGACCCCTCGAGCTCGCCGTCCAGCGCTACTACCCTGTCGGTGCCGTAAAAGGACAGCCGAGTGGCTGGAGGAGCGGGCGGTTCCGGATCCATGTTCTGGAGAAAGGGCTTGGGCGTCACGCGGAGCACAAGATCGCCGTCCTCCACGCTGAGATCCAAAAGGCCCAGCGGCGCCTCGTAACGGCCCGCGTATCCCCCGAGTTCCTGTGGAGACAGATCCAAACGTGGGAGCTCCGGTTCCTTCACATCGAGCAGATGCTTCAACGCCCATCTCTCCACTTTGCTCAGCAAGGGATCGGCTGAGTCGGAGTTCGTCAGCATCGTGAACACGAACCCCTTGTCGGGCACCAGAACGAACGAAGACTTCTGACCGTTGGTCGCTCCCCCGTGCGTGACCAGGCGGGTCCCCGCCACATCACGGAGAAGCCACGGAAGCCCGATCCAATCTATCGAGCCGCCTGCCTGCGCTTGCTCTGATCGCATCTCGCGCATGGTGGCCTCAGAGAGCAAGCGGGAGCCGCCGACGGTAGCCCCCTCTCCCAGATGGAAGCGGCCGTACTTCAGTTGATCCGTGACTGTGGAGTTGATGCCGCCGGCGGGATGGTTGCCGCGCGGCAGGTACCAGGGCCTGGCGACCCTAGGCTTCCCATCCACGGTGACGTGCCCGACGGCGAAGCGACGCGTTATCACGTCGTTGGCGAAGAAGAACGAGTTCGTCATGCCCAACGGAGCCAGGACCATGTCGGTGATGGCATCCTCGAACTCCTGCCCTGCCGCGGTAGCCAGCACCAGTCCCGCGATGTAGAACCCCGAATTGTTGTACGACCAAACCTCGCCGAGAGGGGTCAGCTGCTCCAGCTTTGCCATCTCGGCCACCGTCCGCTCGAGAGCGTCCGTCCCATCCCCGGTGTCGCCGAAGTAGTCCCCGACCCACCCCCCCGTGTGCGTGAGCAGATGCCACAGCGTGACGCGGCCGGCTACGTCCTCGTTGTCGAGCTTGAGAGCCGGAAGATATGTGCGCACGGGCTCGTTCAGATCCAAAACGCCACGCTCCACAAGCTGCATCAGAGCTGTGGCGAGAACGGTTTTGGTGGTGGAGCCGATCTGAAACAACGTGTCGGCGGTCACCGCGAGTGGATTCTCAACGCTGGTGATACCGAAGCTCTCCGTGTATTGAACCCCATCCAGCAGGAGGCCAACGGCTGCGCCGGGCACGTGATGGTCCTCGAGACCTCGCCAGACCACGTCCTTCAAGCCCTTAGCTCGATCGGCGAGCGCGTTCAAGAGGCCCTGGCTAGATCTGTGAGCTCTCGGCACGAGCCGCCGACAGCAGCTCGGCGGTGGGCCAGCGCGCCTCAGCGTGTGGATCGAAGGGGCCGATGCGCTCTCGCTGTTTACGGGCGAGGCGGTCCATCACCTGGAGTGCAGCGGGTTCCTCCTCGGCCGGCCTGGTCTCCAGCGCTCCCGCTGCGATCGCCGCGTCCAGGTAGCGGTCGCCTCGTTCAGAGCGAACAAGGATCATCGTCCAACCCTCCATACCAAGCCCGCCACACGACAGATCCGCATGTTCGGCGGCGAAGTCGGGACAGTGATGACACCACTCGTTGGCGAACGGCCTTGCTTGCTTCAAGGGGATGTTGATATCTCGCCCGTCCTCCAGGCTGACGATGACCTTTCCTTTGACGTTCACCTTAGTGATGTCCCGCAAGGGGATGTTCATCTCACGCTCGACCTTGCCAATCATGAACGCCTCGTAGTCGAAAGTCTCGCAACACATCAAGCCGATCACGAGTTTTAGGGAGCGGGTCCAGCGCCTGATGCCTTCAGCGGTCAGTTGGCGGACTGCCGTGGCTTCACACGAAACCCCCACGAGAGCCACGTTCTTGAGTTTCGCCTGGGCAGCTTCCCTCAGACCCAGGGGGGTCGAGCAATAGGTGTACCGGGAGCCTGCGGTTTGGAGAAGCTCCTCTCGGCTCTTCACAAGTGCCGGTTCGTCGAGCCATGGCACCGTCTCTGAAGGTGCGGCAAGCACCGCCCCGTCGAGCTCGCCGACGCTGAGTCCCCAGGCGAGTAGGGCCGTCACCGCGCCGCCATCCTGTCCTCTGGCCAATAATGCAGGGTCCGTTGCGCGCGCCAGCAGCTTCCTGCGATAGGAGCCCTCGGGCTGATCCGACTTGCGGCGCTCACCGAAGACCATCTGCTCGATCGCGTCGAAATCCGGGTCGAGGCGCAAACAAGCCATCGCGCAGAGGGAGCAACCTTCCTCGCCATGGATGCAGTTGTCGAACGGCGATCTGCCATCGGTCTGGATCGGGTCGAAATCGCGGAAGTCCAGCACCTTATGGGGACAGGCGACCACACAAGCGGCACATCCGCAGCAGATCTCGGTTGCAACGATTTCCTCATAGAGGTGTTTCCAGTGTTTGCGCTCTTCCATGCGACCAGGCTACTTGCTGCTACTTGCAGCAGGCTGTGGCACTAACCTGGTCGGCGATGGACGCCGGAGTGTTGCCCGTGAAGCAGATCGCCGAGGCAAAGACGCGTCTCGGCCCTCATTTCGATCCTGCCGCCCGAGCGGAGATCGTGCGTGCTCTTATCGATGACGCTCTTGCGCTCTGCACTTCAACCGGCTTCCTGTCGTGGTGGGTGGTATCGCGCGACCCAGAAGTGCTCTCCCTAGCCCGCGACCAGGAGCTCAACACGATCCTGGAGACCGGGCAAGGGCTGAACGAGGCGGTTGCCCAGGCCGTTGCGGTGATCAAGGAGGCAGGGGCCGGCTCCATGACGGTGGTCCCGGCCGACATACCCCTGGCCTGGGCCGGAGATCTGCGAGATCTTCTGGATACGGGAGCGACGTCGGACAGCGTCGTGGTGCCCGCCGCCAGGGGCGGAGGAACCAACGCTCTCTACCTCGACCCCCCCGATCTCATCGCCCCCCGCTTCGGACCGTCGAGTCTGCAGGCGTACCTTTCAGCGTCGGAAGCGGCGGGGCACCGTTGTTCGATCCTGTCGTTGCCACGCCTCGCCCTCGACATCGACACGATCGCCGATGTCGACACGTACCTGGCCCGCCCCAAGCCGGCCGCCAGCGCAACCCAGAAGGTGCTCGAACGTCTCCGTCCAGCAGTCCCGCTGAGCGACTAGGGCGTCTCCGAAGCTGCTTCGGCGCGTTCGATCGCGCTCGATTCGGCCCGGCCGGTCAACTCCTCCAGGCGGGCTGGAACGGGCAGGCGCACCCCGCCCTGGCCCTGCAGCAGCACGGCCGGCAGCAACGCACCCAGCCCGAGAATCACAAGGACGACCGACTTGCTCTGGGAAGGAGCCTTGGGCGCGCCGATAGAGTTCGCTCGCCGGCCTTGCTCGAAGCCGCTCACGCGGCCCTGCGAGTACCCCGCGTACATCAAGAATGCTGCGGCCACTATGACGAGGGAGATCTGAACGAAGCGGATCGTCCTGCGCTGCCGAAGGAGTCCGACCGGCCCTCGATAGCTGCCGCCTCCCATGCTTCGCTTCACGTTCAGAATCTAACTCCCCCGCAGTTAACCTCCCTCGCATGCAATCGATAGTGCGCGCGGCGGGTCTCATCAAATGGTACGCGGACAGTCCGACGCCGGCCGTCGACGGGATCGACTTCGAGGTCGAGGAACGAGAGTGCTTCGGGTTTCTGGGCCCGAACGGAGCCGGCAAGACTACAACCATGAGGATGGTGTCCTGCCGGGCGCGCCGGTCGGAAGGCGTCCTCGAGGTTATGGGGATGGATCCCTCTCGCGATCAGCGCACGATCAAGGAGCACATCGGGGTGGTCCCGCAGGAAACCAACCTCGATACGGTCATTCGGGTGGGCGAGAACCTGTTCGCACACGCAAGGTATTTCGGGATCCCCAAGCCCGAAGCCAGGGCTCGCGCCGAGGAGGTCCTGAGGTTCGTGCAGCTGGACGACCGCATCGAATGGGACGTGGAGCATCTCTCCGGCGGGATGAAGAGACGCCTACTGATAGCGAGAGCCTTGATCAACCGCCCCCGCATGTTGATCCTGGACGAGCCCACCACAGGTCTGGATCCCCAGGCTCGGCATCTCGTATGGGACCGTCTCAGGGAGCTGAAGCGTCAGGGAGTGACCCTGGTGCTCACTACCCACTACATGGAGGAGGCGGCCCAGCTCTGCGACCGGCTGGTGGTGATGCATCAGGGAAAGATCCTTGTCGAAGGGACCCCCCGGGCACTGATCCGGGATCTCGTCGCCCCTCAAGTCGTCGAGCTAACCGCTACCGATCAGCCCGAGCTCGCGCAACTGGTGAGCGCGATGGCGACCCGCGCGGAGGCTCACGAGGTCGCGGGTGATCGCCTCATCCTCCACGTCGACGATGGCGAAGCGATGTTGAAGGCGGTCAACGATTCGGGGTTGGGCTACGAGACCGCTGCCTTCCGCCCCGCCTCCCTGGAGGACGTGTTTTTGAAACTCACCGGAAGGACCTTGGAGGAATGAGCATCCGGGGGCCGGGCTCCCTCCCACCAGGTGTGACGTTCACCAGCGTATGGCGCTGGCCGCGACCCAGCTTTCGCATGGCCTATCGGATGTGGGAGCGAAACCTGCTGAGTTACTCGCACCGTTGGCACATCAACCTGGTTCCCAACTTCTTCGAGCCGTTCTTCTATCTGCTGGCGATCGGCTTCGGGTTAGGGAAGTTCGTCGCAACGATCAAGGGCGTCGACTATGCACGTTACATCGCGCCGGGATTGGCCGCGGTCTCGGGCATGTATGGCGCGTCCTTCGAAGTCAGCTGGAACGTCTTCTTTAAACTGCATTTCGCCAAGCTCTACGACGCGGTCACCGTCACTCCGATCGATCCCGAGGACGTGGTCGTCGGGGAGATGATGTGGGGCATCACCCGCAGCCTCATGTATTCGCTTCCCTTCGTGTTGATCTCGGCACTGTTCGGGCTGGTGCATTCCTGGTGGGTGTTGTTGACGCCCATTGCGGGCGCGGCTGTGGGTCTCTGCTTCTCGGCGATGGGCCTGACGTTCAGCTCGTTGATCCCGACGTCCGATTTCTTCAGCTTCTACTGGACTCTCTTCTTGGTCCCCATGTTTCTGTTCTCGAGCATCTTCTTTCCGATCGACAGCATGCCGGCCTGGGCGCAATCGCTTGCATGGTTCTCCCCGTTGTTCCATTGCGCCGCGCTGTTCCGAGAGCTCTTCGGCACATTTGGAACCAACATGGCTGCCGCACTCGGGCATTTCGTCTGGCTCCTCGGCCTTAGCGCGGTGTTGTGGCCGGTCCCCCAAAACATCTTCCGACAACGTCTGGTGACTTAGGCAAAGAAAAAGCCCCGGTCCCCCGGGGCTCTTTCAGTCCGCTTGCCTGGTTACTTCTTCTTTCTCTTCCCGGCCACCGAACTCTTGAATTCCGAGCCGGCCTTGAACGCAGGGACCTGCGTCGCGGGAATGTTGATTGGGTCACCGGTCTGGGGGTTGCGAGCCGTACGGGCGTTGCGATCGCGACGTTCGAAGGTTCCGAAGCCGGGAAGGCTGACCCGCTCTCCCTTTGACACCTGTGCCTTGATCGTGTCGATGGTCGAGTTGAGCACCTCAGACACTGCCTTCTTGGACTCGCCGGTGGCGTTAGTGATCGAGTCGATGAGTTCCTGCTTGTTCAAAACCACTCCTCCTTAGTGAAACCTCCTAGCAATGACGCCATACCCTAAGGCCTAGGTCTTCGGGCCCCTGGGATTCTCTCAGGAGCCTTGATCCCGACGAATATGTCGGGGGCCGTCTCACCGGCTATACCCTCATGTTTCTCGGCTCTGAACCCAGCTCTTTCTACCACCCTCAGCCAGGTGGCACGCGGGAAAACCCCACAGACATGCCGATCGTGCTCGACCCGTACCTCCCGCTCCCCATCTCTCAGGAGGTACGCGAAATCAACGATGTAGGTATTGTCCGAGGGATCTGGATCCCAGGTCCATTCCAGATAGCGAAGGCTGCGCTCGGCTCCGTCGTGTCCTCCATGGTCGGTTCTCATCTGGAGAGTCTCGGTCACCTCGTCGGGCGCGAAAACGGCAGCTCCCCCCGGCCTGCAGTGCTCGAAAGCGGTCGCGACGGCCGCTCGCAGATCATCTTCCGTAGTCATATACGACACCGCGTCGTGAACGAAGACCCCGTCGAATTGGCGGCCGAGGCGGACGGTCCGCATGTCGCCTTGGATGTGCTCACACTCAGGATTGATGGACCTGCTCAACTCGAGCATCCCGCCGGATAGATCCACAAGGGTTAGCCGGAACCGCCCCTTCATGTGAGAAGCGTTGTTCCCTCCCCCGCTCCCCAGCTCGAGAACGGTTGTTATGGGGACGCCGGCAGACTTTCTCAGGAGACCGCTATAGAACTCGGCTTCCACGGCATAGTCATCAGGGCTCGTCAGAAGATGGAACCAGGAAGCCAGATCTCCATACAGTCGCGGTTGATCGGGAAGGTTCGCCACGAGGGAATCTTGACTCAACTCCCAGGCAGCCGAAGATGGTCGCCGAGGCAAAGGCCTCGCGCTCGGCCAATCGGCCAATATTCGGAGAAGATCAGCTAGGGGTTTGGAACACGTCCGGGAAGTGGACGCGCCGCCGCGTTCACCTCGACGGGGATCCGGTCGATGCCGACCAGCGCCAAAAAGGTGGAGTCAAGGGCTCCTCGGGCAGTAACGTGCACCCCATCCTCATTGGCATCGACGCTGACGCCCAGATCGATGCCGCGTCTGTTGAGCCATTGTCTGGCTGTTTCATCCGCCCGCGTCGGATCTAGTTGCAGAACGCGGCCTCCGCTTGCGTAGTAGCGCGACTGATCTATGTCGGCGGCCGCCGCCAACACCGACGAGTCGGCAATGTTCTGCAATGTTCTCCGAAAGAGGAACGCGCGGGTACCGTCAACAGCAAGGCCCGTCACTGCGAAAACCACTAGGGCAAGGCCCACCACCAGAATCGTTGTCTGCCCCTGCTCTGTCAGGTCACACTTCACGCACGGCTCCGGTAGGGATCTATGCGGGCGAAGTGGATGGCTCTGATCAAGAGGGAGGCCCGTTGATCCTACCGAGGAAGGGAAACTGGACGGCCGTTACCGGATACTCGACGCTGATGCGGATGGTTCCTCCTCGTTCGAATCCGGCAGTTGCATCCCACCTCACCTCCGCACGCCGGGGGTCCAACCCTTCGTCGACGAAAGCCTGATGTACGGCGCGCCGTACAGCTCTGGCTGCGCTCAGAGGTCCGGAAGATGAGGCCGCATCGGAGCCGGCTTCTCGGGCCGCGGCGGTAGCACTGATCGCTCCCCGATGAAAGTCCGAGAGCACCCCAAGCAGCCACAGCAACGGCACTAACAAGATCAAGGCTACAAGTAGCGTTTCGATGACAGCTTGGCCGCCGTCCGGTTCTCTCACTGAGGAGCAACCTCTTTCGAAACGGTAGCGACGGCGGATACAGGGATCGGTACGGGGACGGGGCCAGCCAGGCGAAGCCATCCTGCAACACGCACCCGCACGTAAGAGGCTGTTCCAAGCCTCTGAGACGTCACTTGGATCTTGAGATCTCGGACCATGCTTCCGGAAGCTCGGCGCACGGTCGTGCGGGCGAGCTCAGAAGCGCCGGCGGCATCGGCGCCAAACTCCAGCGCGGAGCGTGCGCCCTCGTGGGCGGCCGCTGCCACCACGTCGCGCCCATACAACGCCAAAGCCACCTCGATGGTGCCGAGAACGAGGAGCATCAGGATGAAGATGGAGAACACCGTCTCAACTGGAGCGGATCCTCGTTCATTCCTCTCTGTTCAACCTTCAACAGCCCACCCGCCCGCAAACCGTTGAGAGGGCCGTTTGAACGATCGCAACCAAGCGGTCGCGTGCAACCCCCCAGATCGCAATCATCAACGCACTCGTCATCAAGACGATCAGCAAGGTGGAGAGCGGGGATTTCTTCGCGATCTTGGCCTTTTCGGCCGTCATACGCGAAGAAGCCGCCCGAAGGCGGCTTCTCGTTTAGAAATCCCGGCGGCGACCTACTCTCCCGCCCAGTCTCCCGAGCAGTACCATCGGCGCAGAAGGGCTTAACTTCTGGGTTCGGAATGGGACCAGGTGTGACCCCTTCGCTATAGCCACCGGAAACTTATTTAGTTGTCAGTGCTGCCCAGGATCCGAGCAGGACCCTGAACCCTCCAGAGCGAGCGCGAGCGATACCAAGTCCTCGGCCTATTAGTACCGGTCGCCTGAACGCATTGCTGCGCTTACAACTCCGGCCTATCAACCTTGTGGTCTAGCAAGGGGCCTTACTCCCCGAAGGGATGGGAGATCTCATCTCGAGGTCGGCTTCGCACTTAGATGCTTTCAGCGCTTATCCGGTCCGCATGTAGCTAATCA
>JAXDJO010000009.1:0-3096 GCA_034667525.1 Actinomycetota bacterium | reverse complement strand
ACCAGCTCGCTGTCGTGTTCGGGCACGTAACTCGACAGCAGCTTCGAGCCCTCCGTTAGGGGCACCCCGGCGTAGCTCGCCAGGAGGTCCTTCAGCAAGAACGGCACACCACGAAAGGGGCCAGCAGGAAGCTCGCCCACCGCATCCGTCCGGGCTTGCTCGTAAAGACGCGTGACGACGGAGTTCAGCTTCGGGTTGGCGCGCTCGATCCGCTCGATCGCGGCTTCGACCAGCTCCCGAGGGCTGACGCGCCCCCCTCTCACGAGTTCGGCCTGACCTACAGCGTCGAGAGCGGCGAGGTCGTCCATGGGGGCAAGACTCTACGTGTTTGCGTCGCGCGAAAGAACATTGACCGAGCAAGCCAATCTCTATAGGGTCTGTCGTCGATAGCGTCGGAGCGTCGGGGGAGCGTTGCGATGAGTGACGGCGTGGCGGGAATGGAGTCAAGGCCGGCGACGAAGGGTCTCTTCGTCCGTCAAAGCTCCGGCTTGGTGCGCGAGGTGAGCGTTACCAACGCTCTCTTCTACAACTCGGCAGCTTTCATCGGAAACGGCGTCGGCCTCTACCCCACCTTCTACGCCCTGGCGTTCCTTCCGGTCGGAACCGTCCTCTTCTTCTCTTCGTACGCGTGGGCGGCGATCATCTCTGGCATCGCCGGGATCTTCCTGGCCCTCATCTTCGCCTCGCTCGGAACCGTCATGCCGCGCTCCGGAGGTGACTACGTCTACACGAGCCGGTTCATCCCGGGAGTCGGGCCGCTGCTGGCGTGGCTCGAGTCGTGGACGCTCGTGTTCGCTTCGATCGCCGTCATAGCCTTCGAGATCCCAGTGATCCTGCGCGACCTGCAGATCTCCGGCCGCATCATCGGGATCGGGACGGGGGTCGGGTTCTTCGAGCGCGCCAACGGCTGGTTCGCCACCACCGCAGGAGTCACCGCCGGCTGGCCAGGTTTCATCGGGAGCGCCATCATCCTGGCCCTGGTTTTCTTGATCGTCATTCAGCCCACGCGCCGGTTGCACAAGATCGTGACTGCGCTGGCTGCGTTTGGAATCGCCACCGGCTTCTTAATGCTCATCGTGGGCGTGCCGCTGATCGACCACGGCGCCTTCGTTCGCAACCTTCCCAAGTACACGGGCTCCACGCTGGCTCAGATCCGCGCCGCCGCGGACAAGAACGGGGTCGCCGGGCACGGGGTCGACTTCTCACCCTCGATCATGTCGTTCTTCGTTCTTCTCGTGCTCTTCAACTACATCGGCTTCCAGTACAGCGCTTACATCGCGGGTGAGGTACGAGGCAAGATCACGCGCGGGATCATGATCTCGGTGCTCGGCGCACTGGCCTTGGGCATCTTCTTGAACTCCGTCTACGTCGATGTGGTGTCCAAGAGGCTCGACTTCAAGGCGCAGGTTGGGTGGGGCTCGATGTTCTGGACCGGCGATCCCAAGCTGCCGATGGGTCAGCCGAACGCCGTGCCGCTGCAGGGGGCCATCTCCAGACCGGGAGCCTGGATCCTGTGGCTGATCGTGATGCTTGGCGGAACGATCCTGCCCTTCATCCTCATTCCGGTGTACATCAACTTCATCAGCCGGATCTCCCTTGCGTGGAGCCTCGACCGTCAAGTGCCCGAGTGGTTCGGCGCGGTGAACGAGCGGGTGCGGGCGCCACTCAACGCGATCCTGGTTGCCCTCGGGTTCTCGTTCGTGCTGACGATCTTCCAGAGTTTCTCCCTGCTTCCCAACAGCATCGCTCCCGGCGGGCGACTGAACCTGATCGGCACGGTGTGGTTCAGCGCGCTCACTGCGATGCTGGCCTGGATCATGCCGGGGGTGAACGCCGTCGTGGCTCCATTCACGCGCCCGGACCTGTTGCGAAACGCGCCCTGGCGGAGGGCCCTTCCATGGTTGGGTATCGTTTGGCTTATCTTCAGCGTCACCGTGTACTGGTTCGCGGGGATCAAACCGATCTGGGACACCATCACCAGCACGAAGACAGGGCTGCTATCTTACTTGAATACGAGTGGGATCAGCTTCGCGCTGTTCTTCTTCGTTATCGGCGTCATCATCTACGCGATCCAACGCGCCAGGAACGCGGCCGCCGGCATTGACCTCCGCCTCCTCTATCACGAGATCCCGCCGGACTGAGCTGCTGCGGTCCCGGCAGACGTTATGGACCGCGCGGTATGGCACCGTCATGATTAGTACCTACCTGCTCGAGCGGGACTAGAGCATGCCCAGGAAGAAGAGTCGAAAGACCGGCACGCGGCTCTACGTCGTCTCCGACTTCCATGCTTCCGACATCGCGTGGAAGAAGATGCTGAATGTCGTCCGGATGGGTCTCTACGAGGTGGATGCAGTTTTCTATGCAGGCGACCTGACCGGGAAGTCTGTCGTACCCATCATTGAACGCGACGGCGTATGGGAGGCGGAGGTTATCGGCCAGACGCGCCGGGCGCGCACGGAACAGGAGGTCCACGAGCTAGAGCAGGCGATAACCAGTCTCGGTTTCTATCCTTTCGAGCTCTCGCTGGAGGAAGCCGAAAGGTTGGGAGGAGATCCGGACGCGCTCGAGAAGGTATTCACCGAAGAGATTCGGCGCCGGATGCAAACGTGGCTGGAGCTCGCCGCTGAGCGTCTTGAAGGCACAGGTGTCCCGGTCTTCTTGATCCCCGGTAACGACGATCCTTACGAGCTGGATGAGGTGCTCGAAGAGAGCCGCTACTGCGTCAACGTCGACGGAAAGGTGGCCGAGGTCCCGGGGGGCCTCGATGTGATCGGCTGGGGGAAAGCGAACTCCACTCCGTGGCACACGCCCCGCGAGGTATCCGAAGAGACGATGCGCGATGAGATCGTCCGGCTCGTCGGGCAGGCGAGAGATCCGCGCCGCACAATCTTTCTCGTGCACTGCCCGCCCCATGCATCCGGGTTGGATGTCGCACCCATACTCGACGAAAACCTGCGACCGGTGGTGTCGGCCGGAGACCTGCTGCGGGGGCCGGTCGGATCGGTTGGCGTGCGTGAGGCGATCGAGCAAGTCCAGCCGCTGCTTGGATTCCACGGTCATGTCCACGAATCGGGCGGCGCAGTTGAGATCGGCAAG
>JAXDJO010000008.1:0-6935 GCA_034667525.1 Actinomycetota bacterium | reverse complement strand
CATTCCGACCGCGGTTGTCAGTTCACCAGCTTCTCGTTCGGACGTCGCTGCGAGGAAGCCGGCATCGTTCCTTCGATGGGATCGGTCGGCGATGCCTATGACAACTCGATGATCGAGAGCTTCTTCGCCACGCTCGAGACCGAGCTCCTCGACCGGGTTCGCTTCAAGACGAGACGCGGTGCCCGGGTTGAGATCTTCGACTTCATCGAAGGCTTCTACAACCGTCACAGATTGCATTCCTCGCTTGGCTACATGTCACCTGAGGAGTTCGAGAGAGAGCACCACGCTACGATCGCGTTGACCCAATGAGAAGTGTCCGGAGAACCGGGTCAACTTCACCAGTCCGATAAGACTTCTTCGTGAGTCTTCTTGAGTTTGGGGGTGGCCCTGGCCATCGTGATCTCGGTGGGAGCCTCGACATCTCGGATGCTGCGAAGTTGTCAGCTTCATCATGGGCCCATGCAACTTCGGTTAACAGTAGGTCTCCACCAAGGTGCGGTTAGGACTGGAGTCCGAGCTGTATCCGACGGACCAGATACGGGTCGAGTTCGGAACCCGTGCGATGCCGTACAACAAGCTCCGGCCTCGATCAGCGCTTGGAACCACCGACCAGGTCGTGCCGTCCCATCGCTCTATGAGAGTGTGATAGCTGCCAGTTTGGGCGTCAATGCGCAATCCCGCTGCCCAGAGGTTCCCATTCGGGGCACGTGTCACCGCTTCGAGCTCGACGGGAAAACCGCTGTTCGAGGGGAGTGCGTGGGACATCAGATTCCATGAGGTCCCGTTCCAATGCATGACCGAGCTCCCAACCGCGAACGCGCTGGAGGCAGAGATAGCGGTCACACTGTTCGGACTCTTCCAACCGTTCAAACTCTCGCCACCGGGCATATGCGCTGCAACGGTCCACCCTTGACCGTTGAACTTCTCGATGAGAGCGCCCCCTGTCCGGACGCCTGTGACTGGGTCAACTTTCTCGTACTCGCCTACCGCCCAAAGCTCAGAGGTACCCGGTATCTTCGCAACCCCGAAGAGCTGGCTAGAGGTTCCATAGTTGGGCGTCGAGATGACCTGCCATGAAGTTCCGTTCCAATGCATCGCCAGGGGACGCTCTCCTCTATCAGGGTAACTGGCGACTGAGCTACCAACCGCCCAAACGTCCGAAGCCGATTTAGCGACGACGGCATTCAATTCAGCCGCGCTACCGGCGTCGGGACTGGAGATGATCTTCCAGGCTGTCCCATTCCAATGTTCCACCAAAGTGAACGAGCCGATGCCATCGCCGGGGAGGGTTGCATGCGCGCCGACCGCCCAGACGTTGCTTGCGCTGATAGCCGTGACCGCGTTCAACCGGTTGCCGCGATTCTCGCTTATACCGTTAACACTGTCAGTAGCGTTGGGGGTGGGCACAACATTCCAGGCCGTGCCGTTCCAGTGTTCGGAGAGCGAGGACTCAGGAGCGGGACTCAATGCATCCGAGTACGAGCCCACCGCCCAGGTATTTGATGGAGAGATCGCAGTCACGTCATTGAGGTAATTGTCGGTGGAAATGGGATCCACGTTCGGGCTGGAGACGATCGCCCACAATCCACACGCAGGCAGCGCCTGCGACGAGACTGGAACCAGCGCCATAGCAGCAACACATATCGCCAGTCCGATCACTCTGAGACGCATCTCTGAATCCCCCCGAAGTCCGTTGGGCTGATTGGACAAACCTATCCCCAGGAGATGATGGGCAAGTCATGGGCAGTGATGGGCAGAAAGGAGTCTTCTGAAGTTGAGCAGCTGTTGCCTATGTGGTCCTGACCTGCATCTTCTTGGAGCGGGCGACCAGATTCGAACTGGCGACCCTCACCTTGGCAAAAAAAAGGAAACGTGACGCGATTCGCTGACCTGCACAAAGTCGTTCTTCACCCTGGTCAACGGCCATTTTCGGTGTCATCCAGAGACACGAATATCCACCCATAATCAAGAGCGTTGTGGACCAAATGTGGACCAAGATCAGCGTTCGAATTGCACGCATCCTGCGCGGCCAAAGTATTGCTCCTGCTACTAGGAGATCGTCTGGATCGGGTCCTCGCGAAGGATGCCTACGGCTCCCTGGACCTCGGAGACCCCGACGTAGATCGGAGCTGCAAAGTCGACCTCGTGGGGAGCATCGCCCTGTATAGCTGTCAGGAGCCAGAGGATAGGCAAGCGATGGATGATCGCGAGGATCACTTCTTCTAGCTGCGACAAGCCCGGCGCGATAACGACCCCACCCCGATCGTGCCGCGCATCCTGCTGCGCAACCACGGCAACCGATGGACACCCACGCCGAGTGGGGACGGCCTCGAGCCGGGGAGTTGAACCCGAGACCGTCCCCGATGCCCTCTAGCACAGCTTGCCCTGCTCCTTATTATCCGGAAGGAGAACGTGGGCAAAGGGGAAGGGAGTGTGAGGTGGAATGGTCAGGCGCGAGGATGGGATGGTCGGGCGTGAGGATGGTGTACTCATGGTTCAACTGCTCCAATGGGCAACCGCGCTAAATCTGTACGAGGCGGCCAACGCGGTGTTCGCCTCCGACTTCAATCCTGAAAGCGCCCATGCCGCCGATCGCGCAGTGGGAAGCCTCCTGACCTTCGGTGAAGGTGTCGCAACGCTGGTCAAACACGGCCTCCTAGATCGCGATCTAGTTCTGGACATGTGGGCAATCAGCGGCGTGTGGGAAAAGCTTGAGTCTGTAGTTCGCCGCGAGAGAGAGCGGATCGGCGAACCGAAGCTCTATGAAAACTTCGAGGCGCTTGCTTCCGGTGGTTTGTAGGAAGGTCGGGACGGCCTCGAGCCGGGGATCGAACCCGAGACCGTCCCCGATACTGGCTAGTTCGTTATCAAGCAGAGCGCCGATGGGCGCACGATCGCAAGGGCAAGCCTCTCCTCAGCTCTGAACAGCGAGACATTGTGCTTGAACTCCTGATAGCCACCCCGTGACGTTTCGACCGTGGGTACCTGTCGGAGGTGAACTACGGCTGCCGAGCGAAGGTCCGCTACTAGCACGGTTCCCGGAACCATCGCTGTGCTCGTAACCAAGCTGACGCCCCAGACGTTGGGTGCCTGCATGCTGAGAGGGGCCCGCAGAGCGAAGACCCCGCGCCGACTAGCTTCGCCCCCTCACTGTAAGCAGGTTGAGCGCGCCGGCGTCGGCTATCCGTCCTCGAAACCGGCGAACTCGTAATGGGTAATATTGCTGCTGCTGCCTGTGGGGTACCAAAACGAAGATTCATCATGCTGCCACCGCTCGATACTCCTTGATGAGCCCGCCGAAGAGGTCCCGGCGCCCGATCGCGGGGACTTCATCGACGGGGGCGACGGTACGTGTGGCTGACCTGGAACCGCTAGCTCGAGTCCCCGGTGAGGCTCTCCGCGTTGTAGTGGGAAACGTAGGTTCGAAGGAGTCCATCAAGATGCTTTCGAGAAACGATCAGCGTCCAATCAAGTATCTCTGAGCGAACCGTCTTGACCACGCGCTCGGCGAAGGCATTCGTGGTCGGTGCACGGATGGGTGTTAGGAGAACCTGCGCGCCTTCGCTCCTAAAGACCTCATCGAAGGAAGATGTGTATTTGCAGTCGTTATCACGGATCAAGAAACGGATCGGCTCGTCCCGCTGGTCGAGTCGGCAGGCGAGAGATTACGCGCCTGCTGAGTGACGAACCCAGCGTTGGATTGGCTGGTCGCAGACATCACATGGAGCCTTCTGGTGGAGAGCTCGATGAACAAGAGCACGTAAAACCTTCGCAGGAACATCGTCTCGACAGTAAATAAGTCACAGGCGATGATTAGGGTCGCTTGGGAACGTAGGAACTCAGACCAGCTCGGACCGTCTCTTCTCGGTGCAGGTCCCAGCCCTTCACGAAGAAGCAGCCGCTTGATGGTGCTCCGTCCCAGCCGGATACTCAGTTTTGCGGCACTCTCCTTGGATCCTGACGTAGCCCTAGCGGGTTCTCCTTCGCCATGCCGATCACGAGCTGTCGCACTTCAGGATCGATGGGCGGGCGGCCAGTTCGCTTGGCTTTGTAGGTCCACTTGCGACGGACCAGTTCGCGATGCCAGCGGAGCAAAGTCGCCGGAGTGACGACGAAGCTCGACCAGCGCCCTGGGCGAGGATGCGAGCTGTGGCGCTGAGGAAGAGCTTGTCGAGGCGAGAAAGCTTCGAGCGAGAGACCTGCCGCTTTTAGGACCTTTACTTCGTGGCGGAGGACCAGGATCTCGCCTCCCGGTCTCGCGCCTCGCTCGCCGGGATGAGTCTAGAACGACCCGGAGGACCATATAGAGGAGGGAGAACAGCACCGACGCATCCTAAGGACCGTTCATCCGGAGCATGAATCGAGTTTGGTACCCCTCACGCTCCCCAGCCTTCCGGGGCTAGATTCCGCGCAGCAGAGGTGAGGGAGGTCGTCGCTCATATCTAGCCCACTGTCCTCCCGAGCCCGATTGCAAAGATGCGAGCGCTGCTCAGGCTCGGAACGGATTCACCTGTTAAGACGCTCCCCCATTTTCGAGCGAGAACCCCTTCGCGATGAGCAGTAGCGGAAGCATCCGCTCGAAGACTCCGCCGGGCACGATGAAGGCCATCCCCCATCCAGCATCTAGTTGTATGGGACTGATCAGGGTGACCGGAATGCCCAAAGCCAACAGCGAATAACCAACGAGCCCCAGCTGCGCCAAGGGACGCGGTACCAATTTCGACACGTAGAGCAGATAGGAAAGGATGATTCCACCGGTTGCCGTGAACACATAGATGAACGCGTCGTAATTCGGGAACTGTCGCTTCCTCGCCACCATGTAGCCGCCTACAAGACCGATCGCCAAGAGCTCCAAGATCCTCAATCCAGCGTAGGCACGCGCCAGGCGAACGTCATATGGATTCAACAGCGGCAACATGGTTACGCCAATACCAGCGACAGCAAGCCCGCAATAACCCTCGAGAAGGACTCCGGTGAGGAGCGAGCTTCCTCGCCTATCGCCAGAAAAGTGCGAGGCGATAAGCCTGCTGCCAGTCATGAACGCGGCGGTCGACGTGAGAAAAAGCGTCCCCACCACGATGGAGGTCTTTCGGTGCCTCCCTCATAACTGACTGCGAAGTGCCGCTGCTATCCAGTTTTGCCTGGAGATCGCTCTCATCGTGTTCCCCCCATGGTTCAATCGTATCTTGTCAACATTCGGGCCTCCTTATCTTGCCTATGCACGGCACCATCCCCTTAGAAGGGAAACATTTGGGGCTGCACGGTCCTTCGGCAAGTTGCTTGCGGACGGTGTTGCGCCATCGTCGCATCGCTTGGTTCTGGATTGCGAACAGGCGACCGCTCAGTACGGCGTGGAGGCGGAAGTGATCGAGCCTCGCGTCCCTGCGAGCTCGGACGAACTCTTTGGTTACCCAATTTGGCTTCCACGGCTCATGGCCGAGGGGGTGGCTCGTAAAAATGAACGGGTCGGGATCGATCCGCTCTTGAATTCTCTCTGATCGGCTTGTTCGGTAAGGAGTCTCTGGCTGTAGCTGTCTAACGCGACGCGATGACAGCGACGGGTTTTGGTAGGAGCAAGAATGGGCCCGTTCGGTCCTTCGACCAGAGCGCGCTGGAACGAAAGGCTCTCGTGCTCGAAATCGACGTCCTTCCACCGGAGAGCCAGCAGTTGGCCGCGGCGCGCGCCGGAGGTTGCAGCCAGCACCAGGAACAGATGAACTAGGGGTTGGTCGGCGGCGACATGGTCCAGCAGTCGGATCATCTCGTCCGGTGAGGGAGGCCGCATCTCGGGCGCCTCAAGGCGCGGCGGTGAAGCCGTGGTCGCGGGATTGCTCCAGATCCACTCCCAGCGCACCGCCTGAGCAAGCGCCCGGTGGAAAACCCCGTCCACCCGAAGGACGCTTCCGCGCGATAGGGCTGCGCCCTGAGCGGCACCATTCACACCGAGCGATGCATAGAAGTCATCGATCATCACGGTCTGCAGCTCGCGAACAAGCACGTGGCGGAGCTTGGGCTTGAGCTGGCAATCAATAATCGAGCCCGTATTGCGAATGGTCGTTGCTGCCCAGTTCGGCTCGCTGGCTGCGAACCACCGCTCGAGGAGTTCCCCCAAAAGTAGCGCGGGCCCCCACGGTGGGGACAACATTTGCCACTGACGCAAGTCTTCGAAGCTCTCGCTGCGCCTGTTCGGCTACTCCGCACCATCCGGGTCACCTGACGTCGCTGACCCGTCGCGGGATCGGTACCTGCATAGACGCGCAGCTCCCAGGAGTTGTGGCCGCGGGGGGCGGATCGAACCGTTAGCGTCCCAAGGAGTGGAAATTTGGGATGCCCGTCACGCGGAGGTTCCACAAACGACGGTCGCTGACTCACTCTTGGGGAAAGGTCTTGCGGGGGGAAAAGAATTGTCGACATCAGGGACCAGGCTGGGGCAGCTAGCCACGACGCTAAGCAGCCTTCCTATCGGGGCCGCCGCGATCTCTCATGCTCGACCATAGCTTCGAGCCACGTCGCCAGCCTGAACTCTTCGGCCAGCGCTGCACTCGTTAGGCGATCGGGCCTGACAACAAGCCCGCTCCCGCCGATCCAGTCTGGGCCGCTGCGAATTGAGCGGCGCTCATCGGCGCGTAGGCGCCCCACGCGCACACCCGGGTTTCTGGTCATCTCTCGTCTTCCTCCTTCCTCCCAGAGAGTGGTTGATCTGCTGTTCAGGGCAGTCCCGTCCGCCGATGGCACCGCCGGGCCGGAGCCACCATGCGTGCTCGGATCCTGGTCGGACCCCGGACGGCAGCAGAGGGATGGGCTCTCCTTTGCCCCATCCTCTGCTACAGAACGGTCTAAAACTAGACCCTCTGCCAGAGAGCGCCTCTGTCGTTCTCCTTCTCTCCCTCGATGCGCTTCACACTGAAGTAGTCAGTGTTAGCCAACAATCCACG
>JAXDJO010000007.1:0-4710 GCA_034667525.1 Actinomycetota bacterium | reverse complement strand
GCATATCTGCATCGAGTGCCAATGGCAGCCGCGTAAAACACATCTCCTTCAAGTCCGAATCCAGTTTTGGAATGCTCTTCGGCAACGCGACGCGGTTTCGTATCGACCATAACGTGTCCTTGCCGGGAGTGATAAGCGGCATCGTGGTCTTTGGCGCTGATCATGGCCGTATCGACCACAACGCAATCATGGGCGCGCATGGCTATGGGATCCCGTCGTTCAACTCCAGTCGTAATCGCTTCGACCACAACGTTCTGCGCGGAAACGACCACGGGATCTTGCTTGATACGTGCAATCACAACTTGATCTGGGCAAACAGAGTTTCCCACTCCGGCGGCTCCTCATTGGACATCGGCCACTCCAACGACAATCGAATAGCGGCGAACGTGGTCGTCAACAACGGGGACGGCATAATCCTGTTTGAGGCGCACGGCAATCAAGTTCGGCAGAACACGGTCACGGGGACAGGGTTCTTCGGTTTTGCCGACACCGGCGGTTTCGGCATCTTGTTCGATGGAGCAGATAACAACCTTGTGAGAAGCAACGTCGTGACGGGGGGGCGGGGGCCAGCGGTCTTGGTCTCGTCACTTGACTCGCAGCTTCCCTCTTCTCGAAATGTCATCTCCCACAACGTAGTGAACAGCAAGCGTGACGATGGCATCCGCGTCGACACCACCGCGAGAACGATTCACGTGGTGCGCAACACTGCGAACCGAAACGGCGGCGACGGCATCGATATCAATGCAGCCGGAACGATCGTTTCTCGCAACATCGCTAACTTCAACCACGACCTGGGTATCGAAGCTGTGTCTGGCGTGATCGACGGCGGCGGAAACAGAGCCGAGAGGAACGGAAACCCCCTCCAATGTACGAACATCTCATGTTCGTAGCTCCGCTGGCGTTCAGCACTGTCGCGTGCGACAGACATCAACGGCGCTCGGGGGTAAGACCGGGCTGGCCCGCGAGGCTGGGGAGGATCGGGAGCCGGTCGCCGTCGTTGAGCAAGGTGTTGATGTCGGTTAGCGGTACGACAATTCCGACGCAACCTGTGAGAGCGAGAAATACGACGCCATTGCTCGGAATCCCGGCTCTCTTGGGCGGAGTTCTGTCAATCATTACCCTCTTAGCAGCCCCTTCTGACGCTCCAGCGCTGGCTCGAGCCGCGACATGTGGGGACACGGTCACTTCGGACACTGCGCTGACGCCAGATCTGTTTAACTGTCCGGACAGCGGCATTCTGATCGGCGCTGACGACCCCACCCTTGATCTAAACGGCCACACCATCAACGCTAACGATGCCTTAGTTGACGTGTGTCCAAATGGCGCGGTCTGCGATGTGGGCGTCGACAACACCGCGGAAGAGACCACGAAGGGAAGGGCATGATGCCGATGAGTCATCGCTTGAGACTCTTTCGGTACGCCGCTAGCTCTGCCGCCATCGTTCTTGTCGCAGGCTGCTCATGTAGCCCATCGCCGAGCCGCGCTGCCTCGCCCCACAAGGCCACTGTCGCTCCGGTCGGTGCATCCACGCCCGCGATTCCGCGAGTCGTCCTCCCCGGGCATGTTGTCTTCGACCGAACCCGAGGCGCCGACGTGTCGAACATCTATCTCTACTACGCTGGGCGCGAGAAGCAACTCACCGCCCTGGCAGTTACTTCGGTAATCGTGTATCACCGAACCACCGCCTGATCTTGGTGGTCGCGCCCGGCGACGACACCACTCCCGACGGGTTCGGGACGATCAACCTTGACGGTCAACAGTACAAGCGCCTAAAGGTGCATGACCCGACCTTGAACCTGGTCCCTCAGGCGTGGTCACCAGGATCGCCTTCGAAGGGTGGGACGACTCAGCGCCTTCTCGGACAGGCGCGTACACAGCGAGGTATCCCGGTGGCGGTGATCTTCGGCGGGTCACCACCCGTCGGGGCGTCCGTCACGACATTCCGCTGGACTACTCGCCCGACGGCCGACGGCTCCTCTTCTACCGATCCGCCCACGGTGACCCTGACCCAAAGACCGGCGGCTCACTGTGGACGATCGGAGTCGACGGTAAGGGGGCACGGCGGATCAACGGCTCAGCGCATCCGTCCGACTGGGCACGCTGGTCTCCAAACGGGCACAAGATACTGTTCGCCACCGAACGCACCGCGCAGTCAGGCGCTCTGTGGACCGTGACACCGAAGGGCTCACATCTGACAAAGATCTTCGGCGGCTTCCGGGGATTTCCCATCACCCCGACATGGTCGCCCAATGGTTCCCGGATCCTGTTCATGCTCGACTCCACCAATGACGAATTCACACATCCTGACAACTTGCTCGTGGTCATACGCTCAGACGGCACCCACCTGAGAGAGGTCATCGGCAGCCACGACCGCAAGCGGTGGCCGGAGTGGTGGCAGTAGACGCGGCAGTCGCGGTGCCGCCGAGCGTTCGCGGGGAATCGAGTGCGACGGCAAAGGCGCGCCCGACGTATTCACGAGCGGTTGCCTGCATGGACGAGTTTGGGCCTTAGTCCTGAATAGTTTCGGTAGCTACTACCTGATCGACAGACACCCTGGCGCTCAACACTTCGTGCCAGGACGTGATGCGAAGCCTGCCGAAATCAAGAGTGCGAGCCATCGGCCACCACGTCACGGTCTAGTTTCAAATCCAGATGGGCAACGGGAACCTCATGCGCTTGAATCCAGTGATGCCAGCGTGCACAAGCAAGAGCTGCTACGCGGCCGCGTGGGCCGCTGCCGTGTCAAATTACGATGGGTGCTGGCACCGGTTACAAATAAGCGATCGGAGATATCCGAGTCATCGATCTGAAAGTTAACACCCTCTTTTTGACCAAAGCGCAGGCAGTCAACGCGGACTGGGCAGGTGTCCAAAGCGCTTCGACGACGGTGATTCCCAACGTCGCCGTGAGCGGGCTACCAGCGCCGGGTCTCCGTGTGTCACCCGACATTTGTGCTGTCGAAGGTCTCCGTTCACCCGGACAGCGAGATCTCGGCGGCGAAGCCGTTTGAGGGGTTACCGACGGGCAGCCCAATCACGCCTCGACTAAAAGGGAGCGGTGTGTCAGGCCTGGCGAGTTGTCTCGACCGGGTGTACTCCAGGCGATGGACGCAAATTGGACGCAACGGGAGCGTTGAATCGCCGGGGTACCTCTGAAAAGGGTGCTGACAGGTGTTTCGCGATGCAAGAAAGCAATTGGTGGAGGGGAGTTCTCCGTCGGATGCCCAGTGCTCACCACTAGAGCGAACACACGACGTGCCAAGGGAATTTGGATCGGGTTGCTCCTGTGGGGAGTGTGCGCTAGGGGCACGCACTCCTTCCTCCGAGAGAGGCACGCTGGGGACGGGCCTCCACCAGGTAGTTTGAATCTACCCACGGGCGGTTAGCTCAGCGGTAGAGCGCTGCGCTTACAACGCAATCTTCGGATTCTTATAGCCATTCCCTGTCTCCTTCGGTAGCGGGGCTGTCTCAGACGATCTGAGACCCCTTGCTCTGCGTCCCCGGCTTGCGGCGGGTTTGCCTTTGTCGTGGAGCGGTTGCTCCGCAGAGGAACTATCGGCTTGGGTAGCTTGAACCGTTATGGACTACGTAGAAATGCTTAGAAATTGACCGGTTGGCCTTGCCTTAGCTTAGCGGAGGGAGACAAGGAGCCCGCTGCTCGGCGAACCCACCCTCGAGACGTGACGCGGTGCGCCCACGGAGACCTCCTGGAGATGCCGTAGTTGAGCACGCTCCTCATAAAGACGCTTTGGGTGACGGGTTCACCCCCCGTCGCGGGAGCATTTCGTTCAGCAACCACCGGCGAGGTCAGCCGAGCAGAGGACTCCGGAAGTCCTGTGTGCACCCAATGCCGCTTCCTATCTCGATTCCCGAATCCGCGTGGACGAGGCCGTCGCGATATTCGAGAAGGTCTCAAGCAGTGGCCTGCGCCTCGGTGAGGATCACCAGGGTCTCGGGCAGCACGCCGTCATATTCCATCGCGTCGGCCATCGCCGGCGTCTGCATCGCACCCATCATGGCGCCAATATCGGCGACGTCCATCAGCACCGCCACGCGCGTCGGGTTCTGCTGGTCAACGAACGTTCTGATGTTGGTGACTCCGAGCGGGCCGAACACTTCTTGGCGCTTCGGTGAAGCGAGCCAGTGCTGCGTGTCCTTCACTTCGTGGTAACCGATTACGGTTGGCATGTTCACTCCTTTGCGGTTGAACTGACGTCCGAGGCGACTATATGTCAGAGGTCTTCCCGATGCCGGCATCGCCCTCAAATAACAGGGCAGCCGGACCTGCCGAAAGGCTATCGAGGAACTCTGCGGATGCCTCGAGCTCCTTTTCTCGTGCAACAGTCGAGATAGCTATATAGATCACCCCCGGGCCCATCTGCACAGTAGCAGGGAGGGTGAATCTCACAGCTAGATGGATTACACACGCCCGCAGGCAAACCTGATCGTGATCATCGCCGCCGCCGACGGAGCGCTGGGGACGAGGGTTGGCGCGCGTACGCAGAAACGCCAACGCGGTCCCAGGCAAACGCGATCGGATCGAGCCCCACTCCGGGAGTGAACCCGGTTACGTGGACACTTTGGTCTTCCCCGGCTTTGGTGGAGTCCGATAACTGGATTCCTTATGCCACGATCTGGACCTGCCGTTGCTCGAACTCTATCGGTGTGAGCATCTGAAGCGCGCTGTGACGACGCTGACGGTTGTGGAAGA
>JAXDJO010000006.1:0-10749 GCA_034667525.1 Actinomycetota bacterium | reverse complement strand
GCTGGTGACGATGAGCCCAACGTTCGACAACCAACCTGATTGGGGGCCCCACCCGCTGATGCCTTAGCCATGTTCAAAGTATCCGATGATGTCTTGAGGATGATTTGTAAAGGAGCTGGGATGAATCGAGCAAAGGATGTTGTAGGGATGAGGGGGCTGTTCGTCGCAACTCTAGTAACGATGTTGCTGATCCCAACCACTAGTCAGGCGACGCCGCGGCCTCAGTTCCGCTGCGGCCAAGTGATTACTGTAGACACGACCCTCCACCAGGATCTCCTGGGTTGCCCTAATGAGGGGCTCGTGATCGGCGCCGATAACATCAGGTTGAACCTGAACGGCCACACAGTGGGCGGGAACGGCCAGTTGATTAGCAACTGTCCCGATGGCGCTTCCTGTGACGTCGGCATCGACGACACGGCTGGGTACACGGGCGTGACGATCGAGCGAGGTATCGTGCGAGGCTTCGACGTCGCCATATCTGCATCGAGTGCCAATGGCAGCCGCGTAAAACACATCTCCTTCAAGTCCGAATCCAGTTTTGGAATGCTCTTCGGCAACGCGACGCGGTTTCGTCTCGACCACAACGTGTCCTTGCCGGGCGTGATAAGCGGCATCGTGGTCTTTGGCTCCGATCATGGCCGCATCGACCACAATGCAATCATGGGCGCGCATGGGTATGGGATTCCGTCGTTCAACTCCAGTCGTAATAGCTTCGACCACAACGTTCTGCGCGGGAACGACCACGGGATCTTGCTTGATACGTGCAATCACAACTTGATCTGGGCAAACCGAGTCTCTCACTCCGGCGGCTCCTCGTTGGACATCGGCCACTCCAACGACAATCGAATAGCGGCGAACGTAGTCATCAACAACGGAGACGGCATAATCCTGTTTGAGGCGCACGACAACCAGGTACGGCACAACACGGTCACGGGGACAGGGTTCTTCGGTTTTGCCGACACCGGCGGTTTCGGCATCTTGTTCGACGGAGCAGATAACAACCTTGTGACAAGCAACGTCGTGACGGGGGGACGGGGACCAGCGGTCTTGGTCTCTTCGCTCGACTCGCAGCTTCCCTCTTCTCAAAATGTCATCTCCCACAACGTAGCGAACAGCAAGCGCGACGATGGCATCCGCGTCGACACCACCTCGAGAGCGATTCACGTGGTGCGCAACACTACGAACCGAAACGGCGACGACGGCATCGATATCAACGCCGCGGGAACGATCGTTTCTCGCAACATCGCTAACTTCAACCACGACCTCGGTATCGAAGCGGTGCCCGGCGTGATTGACGGTGGCGGAAACAGAGCCAAGGGGAGCGGAAACCCCCTCCAATGTACGAACATCTCATGTTCGTAGGGCCGCTGGCGTTCAACACTCAGACATTAACGGCGCTTGGCGCCCCAACTCGTGACATGGCTCCGCCCTCTCAAACTCTGGAGCCTCCAGGATTCCCGAGGCGGTTCAGGCAATGAAGTTGACTCCGGCCAACACGAGATTGCGCTCAAGATTGATTTGTGCGGAAACGAAACTCTTTCCTTAGATGTCATTAGTGCCCATGCACCGACTGCGTCAGGACAATGGAGAGAGTCCCCATATACGAAAGAGAGCCCTGTCTACCCCCTTCTGAGAGGGGGACGGTAGATGATGCCCAGTCATGATGCTCCGGTTGATTCACATCGTTGAGCAGAAGCGCCGTCCCTTCCGGATATCACTTAGGCGGTATAGCCTCGGCCGGTTACCAGTCTCAGGAGGAATCGATGAACCTCGAACCTCTCGCCGCCTACAACTTGTACAGTGCCGCCTGGAATGAGAAAGAGGACCCTGAAGCGAGGAAGAAACTGCTGGATCAGGCATGGGCGCCGGACGGCACGTTGTTTGATGAGGAAAACCCAGACGGATTGGTGGGACGGGAAGCGTTGAACCATTACATAGCCGTAACACATGAGGAAATGCCAGGTCTCGTCATTACCGAGACCTCAAAGCCCCAGATCCTCGGCAACCGACTAAGGATTCATTGGGAGGCCCGTCAAGGTGATAAACGTGCGTATGCTGGTGCTGATTTCGTGGAGTTCGACGAAGACGGGCGTGTTTCGAGAGTCACGATGTTCTACGACTTGACCCCTGATTGACCTAAGCCTCAGAAATGCCACGGACAAGTCCGGTTTTCCTGTCACGAGCGGGCCCATCTGTCGTGGGGCGAGGCTAACTGCTCGAAGTAAGAAGTCACCCCAGCTGCAACCTAGGTCGATCACCTCGAGATCGCACCAGATCCATCGCGGCGTCACAAGTTGAATGCTGGACCGCTCCGCTGGATAGGTGAGCGTTGCAGCCCGACCACCGATAACCCTCCCACCAGGACAATCGCGATTCCGGCGATCGCCACTCGGGGCCGCTTGGGGGACGGTCCACACGCTCTAGCTCGTCCAGGGGCACGATGACCTATATACATGTAAAGCCCGGCCTGAGGGGTACCAAAACGGGATTCATCCTCCGACGAACGGTCCCTAGGACGCGTCGGTGGTGTTCTCCATCCTCTATATCAGCGTACGGCGGCAGGACGGAATTCCCGCATCGGTCGGTTGCTGCCCGGCAAAGGGCAAGCGATGCAAGCGCCTGTGCCGCTGCTCTCGGAAATAACACTGGGGCCTGAGGCTGCGTGCGGCCTGGGCACACTCCGGCGCCACCTGGCGAGATGTACATGCTTGGCCATGGACGCAAATTGGACGCAGGTGCCGCGTCGGATCGCTGAGATCGTTCGTTGACCTCGGTTGACCAGGGGTTTTCGGTAGCGAGTGCCTACCCCGGTTTGTAGAGCACTGCGTCGGATGCGCAGTGCTGCGACCGAGTGACGCATGACGCAACAACCAGCGCATTTGCAACAACTCGGAGCGTGCGGGCAGCGTTACGGCCTGTCTGGCGCCCCTTGCGACGAGGAGAGCACGCTCGACACCGGTCTTTACCAGGTAGTTTCTGATCGACCTGAGGGCGGTTAGCTCAGCGGTAGAGCACTGCGCTTACAACGCAGGGGTCGGCGGTTCGAACCCGTCACCGCCCACACCATAAGCAACAAAGCTTGTGGGGTCAGTGCTGCCCAGTCAATCGTTTCGCGAGAGGAAACGCTGGAAGAGATGTACTCGAAGTCACCGAGGCGTTAAGAGATGCGCTGGAGCAAGGCGAGCCGCCCATCGGTGCGATTGAACTGAGATGATGCTGCCTGCGACAAGATTATGTGTCGGGATAGGAGAGCGCGATGACGAACGATAAACCGCCAGATAAGGAAATTCCCGCACGGGGTTTCTTTCAACTAAACGCGGATGGGGGAATCATTGCCAAACAAGGGCAGGCCGAAGGACAAGCATCGATCGGCGTTGTCCTGAGGGATCCCCAGGGTCAAATGGTCCATGACATTTCCGTGCGCATCGGCTGTGTTGAAGATCACCACATTGCCGAATACAGAGCGTTGATCGCGGGCTTAAAGCTTGCCCTCGGTCATGGGATAGCCGACATCCGCGTTCGTCTCGACTCGGCTTTGGTCGTCAATGCAGTCAACGGCGCCGATAGGGTTAAGCCAACCTACTTCGATCTTTGCACGGAGGCCCACGCCCTGGTGCGAGAGTTTTCGGACATTGAGATCGTACGAGTGCCTTCGAAAGAGAATCGAGAAGCACACGCGCTTGCAGATAAGGCGCTCCGGGGCTGATTCCACTGGGATGCGGCCTTGTGATTGCAAGCAGCGATTCGTGTGCTGGTTTTCCCTCCGACGCACGAACCAGACACCGTCTTCTGTAGCAGTCTCTTCGGGCGCCTTACGCAGAACGCCGGGCGGGGTATGACTTTGTAGGAGTTCTCCCCACTCCCATCTGGAGGGCTGACGTTGGGCCTATCTGGAGTTGTCGGGACCGAACCCGGCGCTTGGCAATGCCGAATCGCCCGCGGGCATATCGCTGCGAAAGTTGATCTGGTACTGGATACGAGAAGTGCGTGTCCTGGCGTGGAGTTGTTCCAGTGTAAGAAGTACGAAGAACGGCCGACCGTAGTCGTTCTGATGGTTGATTACGACGAAAGCAAAGACATACTTGCTCCTGAGGGCCTTAGCCATTTGAAACTCATTGTCGGTGGCGCCAAAGAAGAACGAGTTCAGTGCAGCATTGCGGATCGAGGCTCGGGTTGTTTTCATCTCAACGAGTGTTAGCGATTCCAGATACTGCTCTACGTTGTCGACATTGAGGGGTGGCGAAGGTGTAGTGGTCATGACTGCGTCGAAGGTCTGGGGTTTGAACGCACCAGAAACCATTAGCAACTCTAGAATCCGTTTCTTCGTTCGTAGATCTAACGCCTGCATGCGCTTGTCCTCTAGGAGCACAGAGAGTCCATCAATCTCTGTTCCCAGCTTCGTGGAGGAGATAGACACACCGGAGTCTGAGGATGGCAGTATTTCTGGCTCTTCTAGCACTCATTGAGGATCCTCGAAGCTTTCCGAAAGATCAAGATCTAAACGCGCGGCTGGGCTACCAGTTCAAGCCTGCTGGCACTCACAGGGGGTAATTGACAAACCTTGCCTGGATCAACTCCCTCAAAGTGCGATGGCCCCTTATGAGCTAAGCACTCAGCAGTTAATCGATGCGGGCGAGGAGATCGCGAAGAAGTCATTGGTTTGTTTGACCCTGACTCAAAGTGGCAGCGGGAGGCTAGCCTAAATCTCCTCATTTCTCGGCTGATGCCCTCCCCACCTTCTTGATATTTCGAATCTTTAGGGCTCCTCGCCCGACCGCTGCGAGAATAACCATGAACCCCACCATTACCCAGAAGCCCGTCCACGTGTGGTAACCCGGCCTTGCGTTAGCGCCGTAGGAGCCAACCACAAGTGTAGGTATTAGGAACGACACAAGGGCGTGTGCTCTAGTGGCGCGTGGTCTTGTCCACCTCACCGGCTTTGACCACGTTCAAGGGGTTATTCGCTGTTGGTGGCCACCGTTTCGCCGGGGGACTGTATCAACCCGACCTCCCAAGAGCTTCGGAGAAGAATCGGTAGGATTGTGAGTCGAACAAGACGAACCGCACCTCTTTCACGCTGGTACGCGTTCGCCGCACAGCACCTATGGCGATCGACGCAGCACGATGGACGGGGTAACCATAGACGCCCGTAGAGATAGCGGGGAAGGCAATCGTCTTTGCGCCCAACTCATCAGCGACGCCCAAGCAGCTCACCTGACATGCAGCAAGCAGTTCGGATTCGGAGGAGGCGCCGGTGTAGATCGGGCCGGCGGTGTGGATGACCCAGCGCGCCGGGAGCTTACCTGCAGTCGTCGCAACAGCGCCTCCCGTTGGCAGACCTTCGGGCAAGCGATTCTTCCGCAGGTCATCAAGCTCCGCCTGAATGGAAGGACCGCCTCGTTCGCGTATCGCGCCGGCGACGCCAGTTCCCAGAATGAGTTCTGAGTTTCCTGCGTTGACTATCGCGTCAACAGCTTGCTGGGTAATGTCGCCCAACTCAAGAACGATCTCTGGTGAGCGTTGCGTCATCGGTTTGCCCCCTCTCCAAGGTGCCTCAGGTGGCTGCGTCCAAAGATATATCTTGGTTTGGCGCTCGTCCGACTAGATTGTTGCGATGCCGGATCGAGTCTTATCGGTTTCTCCACTCCCAAAGGCAGGTGATGATCGCGGGGTCATCCCCACTGAGGCGATTGGTCGAGTCGATTCTCGCCTAAAAGCTTTCGGTATCGTCAGGCTAAAAGGCTTGTTGACCTTCGTGAGCCCCCAGTAGCGTCGTGCCCTGCATCGCCGTGGTTGGGGCAGGCTTCGCCGGGCTCGCAGCGGCCCACGAACTTGCCAACGCGGGATACGACGTAACGGTTCTCGAGGCGCGTGACCGCGTCGGTGGGCGAGTCTGGTCAGAGAGCTTAGCCGGACCCCAAGGGGACACCGTTATCGAGCGCGGAGCCGAATTCGTTCTTGCCGACTACGACACTCTGCGCGACTACGTGCAAAGGTTTGATCTGCAGCTCGCTGACACCGGCATGAGTTACTACGTCCGTCAACCGCTCGGAGTCTCGGGAGTTGATACAGACAGTCTGATAGAGGCCGGCGACAGGTTGGCCACCGCGGCTCGGCATGCGAAATCAGGGTCCGTGGCGGACGTTCTCGCCGGGCTCGGTTTGGACGCGTCAACAACCGAGGCGGTGAGGGCGAGGATCGAGGTCTCCTGCGCACTCGAGGCCGACAAGCTCCATCCCGATGTCGTGGAGCATGTGGCATCGTTCGAACCCTTGCCGAGCCATCGCATCGCCGGCGGGAACCAGCAACTGGCGGAAAGGATCGCCGCTTGCTTGGGCGACCGCGTACGGCTCGGTTGTCCCGTCACCGGAATTGATCGAGAAGAACCTGGGATACGTCTCGCTACGGCTATCGGCCCCCTGCAGTTCGACCGTGCCATCATCGCCTTGCCGTTACCGATCCTGGCAGACTTGGCCATCACGCCGGCGCTTCCTTCGAGGAAGATCGAGGCGATGACTCGAACCGGTTACGGCCTCGCCGCAAAACTCCACATCCCCCTCGGCGCTCAGCAGGAGATCACAGCTGCGATGAGCGTCCCGGACCGTTTCTGGTCCTGGATAGCGACTGACATCACCGGCGCCGCGCAGCCGGTCCTGAATTCTTTCGCAGGCTCACCTTCCGCATTAGCCCGACTTGGCACCTCCCGAGACGAGTCGCGCTGGATCGAGCGGATACGTGCACTGTTCCCAGGACTACCTCTCGAATCCGATCTAGCAGTGCTTACAGATAGGACCTTGGATCCTTGGTCGCGAGGCGCATACTCTGCGCACACTGTTGGCGCCGCTGCCGAAGATGACTCCGCATTGGGATCCTCTTTGGGCTCGCTGTACTTCGCAGGCGAGTACCTTGCGGGAGCGATGGCCGGCTTGATGGAGGGGGCTCTTCGCAGCGGTTTCCGTGCCGCTCAAGAAGTGATGCGCGAAGCTGCTTAGCGGCCCCTTAGTACCTGTCAGTTTGCCGCGAGCCGATCTAGACGTCCTTCGCAGACGAGCCTCGTAGGCCTTACCACTTATGTCTGGCTATTCCGGCTCGGTGGCCCGGCGTCTTGAGGCCAAGCCAATGAGATCGCGAGCAACGCGGTTACTTGGCAATTCACATGACGTGGCGGCGGCGGTGCAGCGGTGACTCGATGGTTCCGGTGTTGTGGCCCCCTTGCACCGGCTCTTGGCTTCGAGCGAAGAGGGCCAGGTGGATGATTCCCTCTTCCCACGTGAGGGCGTGGCCCGCTGCGTTGGACGCCGTCAGCATCACGTCGACTCCCAGACCCACGCCTGGGTGAGACGTGTTGTGTCCAGAGGCCGCCTCGTTCAGGAATTGCTGCACGGCCCCCTCAGGCAATGACATCTGAGCCGAGCCCAACGCATCCATCGCGTAGCCACGGAGCAACCGTGTCCACAGCTTGCTCAGCGTTTCGGGTCGATCGAATGTGTCGAGTGCGACGCACCTACCGGAGACGCAAGCGATGGTTCCGGTCTGACCCGGCTGTGGCTTACTGAACTCGGCGAGCATCTTGTCGATGTCGCCTCGGCTCATGTCGTAAGCATCTTTCATCGCGCCGGTGGGGGAGTGGAGCACCGCCCGCTCCTGGTGCTTCAGGGCAACGTCCTCCCACACCTCGCTTTGGTCGACCCGCCGGCTCCCTTCTCTCCGTGCGCTCCGGGCCGCGGAAACCGCATTCTTCGAGCGGAGCCTCGAGTAGGCGATGTCTTCCGAGGCCGCGAAGGCGGCGCCCTCCTCCTGGTGCCAGCGGCCGTGCTCAACGCAGGAGACCGGCAAGATGGTCTTCTCGCCTGCGGCGATCAAGACGGTGGTGTTCAGTACACGGTTCTGCATCGCTCCTTCGATGTGTTCGCCATCGAGCAGCAGGACGGGCACTTGGGCGGAGTTGACGGCGGCGACCTCGGGAACGTTTCCGCCGCCCATCTCCGTGATGGTCAGCACGCCCGTGGCGAAACCCTCTTCGGCGGTCAGGTATTGCTTCGCCGACGTGCCACCGAACAGCGGCACCAGCGTGAGCCCATGGCTTTCATGGGGTTGTCCGGGCTTCAGGCCGGACTGGATCAGGTCGACGACCTGAGCGATTTGATTCATTTCGATTGCCTCCTAGTGGGTTATCACCACCATAGGGAGGGGGTGTGACAGAAATTGGTAAACAGCCCCGCGGCCATCGCTCTGTAGTTCCAGCCATTGGGATACATCCTTCAAGCTCAGTGCAGCCGAATAGGTTGCCGTTGGTCCAGGAGCGTTGTCGACCCTGCCCCCAAAGCAAAGGAGAGTCATTTGAAGTCTGCGGTCGTTCTCTTCAATCGCGACCTCAGGGTTCACGATCACCCGGCCCTGGCGTCGGCGATCCGGGCTTCGGACGCCGTGGTTCCGCTGTTCGTGTTCGATGACCACATCATGGGTGGCGACTTCGCTCGTCCGAATCGCACCAAGTTCCTGGTCGATTGTGTGCACGTCCTGAGGGCCGAGCTCGAGGACCAAGGAGGCACGCTCTTTGTACGGCGCGGCGATCCTTTGCGGGAGACCCTCGAGTTGGCGGCGTCCACGGGCGCCGACGCCCTATACGTCACCGAGGATTACAGCAGCTACGGCCGGCAACGCCACAATCGCCTCCGATGTGCGTGCGCCGCCGCCGCTCTGAGCCTCGTCACGCTTCCGGGTCTCGCCGTCATCGAACCCGGCGAGCTCGAGCCCTCGGGAGGGGACCATTTTCGAGTCTTCACGCCGTACTGGCGGAGATGGGAAGTGGCGGCCAAGCGATCACTCGCGGCCACGCCCAGAAGGATCCGGACACCACGCGGCCCCCGCAAGGGTCGGATCCCAGCGGCGAGAGAGCTCGTTGCGGGGGAGTGCTCTCCCGATCTCCCCGAGGGAGGCGAAGCGGTCGGCCGGCGCCGTCTGTCGCGGTGGCTATCGCAAGGTCTGGCGGAATACGGGGACCGTCATGACGATCTTGCAGGTGACGCCACGTCCCGGCTCAGCCCCTATCTCCACTTCGGATGCCTGTCGCCTCTCGAGATGGTGGCGCGTGCATCGGGCCGCCCCGGTGCGGAGGCATTCATCCGGCAGCTTTGCTGGCGTGACTTTCACCAGCAGGTACTGGCCGCCCGGCCCGACCTGTCGACGACCGACTATCGACCGCGAAACGACAGATGGCGAAACGCCCCCGATGATCTCGACGCGTGGAAACGGGGGCTCACGGGCATCCCGATAGTGGACGCGGGTATTCGCCAACTCGCCCGGGAGGGCTACATGCACAACCGGGCCCGTCTCATCACTGCGTCTTTCCTGACCAAGGACCTCTATATCGACTGGCGCCTCGGTGCACGACACTTCTGGGACCTGCTCGTCGACGGCGACATCGCCAACAACGCCGGCAACTGGCAATGGGTTGCCGGCACCGGGAACGACACACGGCCCAACCGGATCTTCAACCCGATCCGGCAAGCCCATCGTTTCGACCCGAACGGGGATTACGTCCGGAGGTATGTGCCTGAACTTGCGGGAGTCAAAGGATCCGCGGTGCACGAGCCGTGGAAACTCGCCCCCGATGTCCGCAAAGCCATCGACTACCCCGAGCCCCTCGTTGATCATGCGGAGGCCGTGCAATCGTTCCGAAGCCGCCGAGGCTGACCCAGGTCCCTAACGAACGGAACTGCTTCCTCGGGCCGGAGCTCCTTTCTCAGACGGAGCTGGTTCCCGGGAAGGGCCGAGACCGCATGCGCTTCCTCGAAAATGAAGCTAGACAAGCGTCAGCAGATATATAGGATATAGAAAATGACAGCGGAGCCACAGGCGCTTTCTGCAGAGGTCGCGGCCGAGGAGATCCTCATTCCCGGGGGGTTCGGGGCCGCCTTCGAGGTCGCCGCCGGCGACTTACTCGAGATCGTCGACGTCGAAGGACAGCAGGTGGCCGACTTCATCGCCTTCGCCGCGGTGGATCGAACAGAGTGGCTCTCCACTACTCACACCCGCTCCGCCACGCTTCGGTTGAATCTGGCGGTCGGCGACGTACTCCAGACCAACTGGCGCAACCCGATGTTCGAGATCGTCCACGACGACGTCGGCATGCACGATGTCATCACCTCGATGTGCGATCAGCGTCGCTACGAGAGGGACTACGGCGTGGGGGACCATCGCAGCTGCCGCACCAACTTCACCGAGGCCCTGGCCCCCTGGGGATTGGCCGAGTGGCAGATGCCCGATCCCTTCAACCTCTTTCAGAACGCTCCCATAAAAGAGGATCGAAGCTTCGGGAACGAGATCCCCACCGGCAAAGCCGGCGACAGGATCGGCTTTCGGACGCTGATGGATGCGGTCGGGGCAGTGTCTGCTTGTCCGCAGGACCTAAATCCTTGCAATGGTTTTCGACCAAGTCCGATCCTCGTTCGAATCGTGCGAGCTTCGGCACCAGCAATCTCCAGCGTCGGGTCACATAGTCCTCACAGCGCATAGGGGGAAGAGATGAGAAATGCACGAGTGCTGGCGATGGCCGGGCTAACGATGGCTTCTCTTCTGCTCGCCGCCTGCAGCGGTAATTCCGGTGGAGGCAGCAGTGCGTCCATTGGATCGCTAGTTGTGGGCGCGTTCAATCCCTTCTCGGGCCCGGACGCGTCGTTCGGTCCGGAGATGATGGCCGGCTGCATCCCTGCTGCGAACACGATCAACAAGCAAGGCGGCGTGTTG
>JAXDJO010000005.1:0-4501 GCA_034667525.1 Actinomycetota bacterium | reverse complement strand
AGTCAGGAACCACATAGAAACGCTGGAAAATGGCCTCAACAAGCATTGCATCAGCATCGATCTTTGCAGTCACCAATACGGCCCCCTCGCGGCGAGTTCTACGATCGATTCAAGTACTCAGGTCTGGGCGTTCGGGTGTTTGCGCCAACGTCAGACAACCATACGGCAGTCCGTGTACGAGTGAGTTGGCCTTCAACGTCGACCAATATCATTTCAGCTCGAACCCGCCCAGAAGCGGCTCTCCTTGCTGTAGAACGTCTCTCAACGCTTCGCCCACCTCCAGCACATCTCCTCCAGGGGTTCTCTTGATCTCTAGTCGCCAAGTGATTCTTGGAAGGACACTATCGTCGCCTTGCGAGACGTTCCTCGGGATAGATGTGGAGGTTGGTTTGCATGCGTCATCACGTGAACCGGCCTATCACAAAAAGGCCAGAGGCTAGGGTTGGTGGGCGGTGACGGGTTCGAACCGCCGACCCCTGCGTTGTAAGCGCAGTGCTCTACCGCTGAGCTAACCGCCCATGCTTATCAACAAACTACCTGTTCAGGCCCACCTTCCGACGGTCGGGCGGTGCTACCTTCATGGTTCAAGATCTCGAAATGCGTCCAATTTGCGTCCATTGAAAGCTGAAGGACGTTAGTCCGAGCGCTTATCCTCCAGCGCGATCAAATGGCCATGATGTTAGGCACGTGCGTCTTTCATTTCGACAAGTACAGGTACGTTCTGACTCAACCTCACAGTAGAGGAGCGTCATGTTGACCAGGTCGATGCGAGCCATAGTGGTGAAGGAGTTTGGCGGGCCGCAGGTGATGGAAGTGCAACATATCCCGGTCCCCACTCCCGGAAAAGGCGAAGTACTCGTGGCGATCCACGCCGCGGGAACCAACCCGGTTGATGCGAGCAACCGCTCCGACGGGAGCTGGGCCGGCCTCGAGACGCCGATCATTCCGGGATCGGACGCCTCAGGCGTAATTGAAGCCACCGGTGAAGATGTACAAGATCTGGCGCGCGGTGACGAGGTCTTCTATATGTCGGACTTCCTCGGAAACCCGATGGGGACTTACGCCGAGTATCAGGTTGTGGACGCGGCAATAGTCACGAGGAAACCTGAAGGTCTGTCGCACGTCGAGGCCGCAGCCGTTCCTCTTGCGGCCGGAACCGCGTACGAGGTTGTTATCCGCCGCCTTGACGTTCAGAAGGAAGAATGGATCCTGATCCACGGAGCGGCGGGCGGAGTTGGAATGTACGCGCTCCAGCTGGCGACCACGCGTGGCGCTCGAGTGATCGCATCCGCAAGCCTTCCCCGGCACTCGAAGCTGATGGAGATGGGCGCGTATGCCTGCCTCGACTATCGCACCGAAGATGTTCCGTTGGCGGCGCGAGACATCGCGGGGGTCGAGCTCGACGCCGTTGCCGACTTCGTCGGGGGCGACCTGATCTCTCGGAGCCTCGGGGTCGTCAGACCCAACGGCCGTGCTGCTTCGATCGCTTCTGTCGAAGGCGATCTGGAGCTGCTGATCGATCGGAACATCACGTTGCACGGAGTTCTCGTCCGTCCTGACGGCGGTCGGCTGGAAAAGCTGCGTGAGATGCTTGATGCAGGGACCCTGCATGTCCTCGTTGATGAGGTACTCCCGCTCGAGGAGGCTGCCCGAGCCCACGCCAGATTGGAGTCCGGTCATGGTCAGGGCAAGGTTGTGCTGCGCGTTCGATGATCCGCTTGGCGCACACCTTCATGATCGCGGAAAGGGCCGTTCTGGAAACATCTCCCTGTCCTCCTGATCGCGGACCCAGGTGGCGATAAACACCTGGCTCGATCTGTAGGCTCTCGTCGTGTCATTGACCGCAGAGGAACGACGCGTCTGTGAGGAGATCGAGAAGGGGCGCGCCGATCTCATCGCTCTCGCCTCCAAGTTGGTGGGCTTCGACACGACCGCTCGGCTTCCCGGCGATCCTCCGCGCGATGAAGCCGCGCTCCAGGGCTATCTCGCAGATCGTCTTGGAAAGGCCGGCGCCGATATCGACCTCTGGGAACCTTCCGCGGAAGAGATGGCTGGGAAGCCTCTCGTGCCCTCGGAGCTCGAATTCTCGGGACGACCGCAGCTCGTCGCTCGGCTTCATGGCGCTGGAGGCGGCAGATCGCTTCTCTTCAATGGGCACATCGATGCGGTGTCCGTCGAGCCACGCGACGCGTGGACGAGTGATCCCTTCGGCGCCGAGATCAGAGACGGGAAGCTCTACGGCCGGGGCGCGTGCGACATGAAAGGCGGCGTGGCAGCGATGGTCTTCGCGGCCCTCGTCCTCTCGCGGCTGGGCATCCGGCTTGCCGGCGACCTGATCGTGGCGACGAACACCGACGAGGAGTCTTCTGGAGCGGGAGCATCGGCCATCGTTCAGCGCAGGATCCAGGCAGACGCCGGTGTGGTAGCGGAGCCAACCGGTTTCGACGTCTGGGTTTCGTGCCGAGGTTCCGAATACGGCGTGCTTCGTGTTCCCGGGCGGCCCGGTCATGCGGAGGTGCATCAGCCGGACTGGCGGCAAGGCGGAGCCGTCAATGCGATCGAGAAAGCCGCAGTGGTCATCGACGCCATCCAAAAGTTGCGCGCGAAATGGGCCAAGCGGCCAGAATTCGACCACCCATATCTTTCGAAGCCGGGGATGCTGCCTACGATTGCCAAGTCGGGCGAATGGGCGGTCACCTATCCCGCCTCTTGTGACCTTACGTTTGCAGTCCTTTACCTTCCGGTGCAGGCCGACGAGCAGGGATGGGGATCGGCCGTGCGTCGCGAGGTCGAAGAGTGGATCGCGCAGGAAACAGCGAAGGACGACTGGCTACGCGAACATCCCGTCGAGATCCGGTGGTGGGACAACCCGGTGATGCCGTTGGAGATCCCTGAGAGCGATCCGATCGTCGATCTCACACTCACAGCAACCGAGGACATGGGCCGACCCGGGAAGAAGTCAGGGCTCGACTCTTGGTACGACGGCGCCACCTTCACACAGCTCGCAGGTATCCCTTCGATCGCATACGGGCCTTCGGGATTCGATCAAGGCGGCATGAGCCTGGCCCACACGATCGACGAGTACGTTCCGGTCGACGACCTCGTCGATTGCGCTCGCGGACTCGCCGTCACTGCGATGCGCTTCTGTGGAACAGCCTAGGACGCACTGACCCGGACGATCTAATGGTGGTGCTCGGTTTCTTCCGCTATCTGGTACCAGCGCTTTCGGTCCCCGAGGCGGGCTCGCATCTTCCATCGCCTGCTCTTGGGCGCTTCCTCTGCAGCTTGCTGAAGCTCCTTCAACCCCTCTGTCGGATTAAGGGCGGCCGGAGACGGAACCAGCCGCTCACGCTCCGCCCCCAACAGCTCGGCGATCCGATCGAGGTTCATGGTGACCGTGCGCCACCAACCCCAGTCCTCCCCCACGACTTGTCGGAAGACGCGTAGGTCGATCGTGCCAATGTGATCGGAGTCGCTGACCGCATAAGCCGAGAGCAGGTACACAACGTCCTGAACGTCCTTGTCGTTGAGCTCGAAGATCTGCAGCTTCGACAACAGGAGGTCGACGGGGCCGAGCGTGTAAGGCAGCCGCTCGATGCGATCCTTGAACTCCAACGTGTGAGACATCTCCAGCTTGTCCACGATGACATCGAGAGCCCTGCCCGATTCGCCGTGCGCAAAGTAGAGCTGCTTGCGGCCGTAGAGAGCGTTGAAGGTTTTATCGGGCACGTATCCGCGCTCGCCTAGAAACGTTGTCAGCGCCGAAGTGGCGCGACCAACCGAGGCGAAGTCCAAGTCTTGAGCGTCTCGAACCCGTGGCGGGAAGTCGGGACACAACACCCTGACGGCAAGCCCTCCTACCAACCGAACGGGGATGCCGCGCTCGGAGGCACCTCGGACAATGGCCAGAGCTTCCTCGAGCGCGTCTTCAACCTCCGCAGATTCGGCCCCCGTAGCACCGGTCCCCGGGCCCTCCACCTCGGCCCCCGCACGTGCCGCGCCGGACTCGGCCCCCGCAGGCTCCCTCCCCGGGCCCCCCGCGTCGCGGTCTTGGGTCACCCCTCCACCCGAAAGAACCGTTCGATGCCGTCGTCGGTCACGTCGACAAGATAGCCCCGCAGCACTCCGAACGCGGCCTCGCTTCCGGGGTTGATGCACAGTGTCTTGCCGATCTCAACTGCGCCGCCCGATTCGTGGACATGACCGTGGAATCCAAGCAGCGGCTGGACTTGCTCGATCGCCTCACGCACCCCCACCGATCCGACCGGCCCCCGCAGCAGGTCCCCGGCCGACACCACCGGTCGCAGGTTCTCGTCGAGTATGGGTGCGACATCCAACCCGGACCTATGAGGCGGACAGTGCACGAGAAAGATCGTGCGGCGCGGATCTCTGGCCTGCCCGACGAGCCGGACGATCTCATCGCACATCGTCTCTTCGGATACCTCGCGGGGCGTGTGCCACGGAGTGGAGTTCGCTTTCCCCCAGCCGATCACATCGAGGC
>JAXDJO010000004.1:0-27347 GCA_034667525.1 Actinomycetota bacterium | reverse complement strand
ATCGAGTATCAGGTGCACAGAGACCAAGCGCGTGGCGCTGCCGTCGCTCTCGTACTTCGCCACCCGCACCCGGACGCGCAGCCCTGGATGAGCTGGCTTTACCGCACCAGCGAAGCTAACCGTCGTGGTTCCAGCCGGGTAATGCACGATTCCCTGGTCATCCACCACGCCGCCAAGGGCGCTCAAACTGACCCGAGGCATGACCAGTACTCGCCGCAACCTGCTCTCTGAGCCCCAGGTGCGACGGCTGCCTCCGTATACCGCTCGCGCCGCCATCTTGCTGCGGGGCGCAAGCTGGATCGAAAACGTTCCGTCGGTATTCGTGGTTACCGTCGAGTCGCGCCAGTTGTAAGGAGCGCGGCGCCTGTAGATGTGCACACGCGCCGAAGGGATGGGCCGCCCGGACCGCCTCGTCAACGTTCCCGACAGCGTGACGTCCCCGTGGTACGTCACAACATCGGCGGAACTGTCCAGCGAGATCGAGGTGTCTTTCTTACCCGCGCCGATAATCGCGGCCGTATGTCTTCGGATTGCCGGAAGTGCGGCATAGAGATAGTTCCCCGGGCAGGAGGTGGCATTGGCGTCCCGGTGGCCCGCGATGTAATGCAATCGTTGGGAGACGGAGCTGATGGGACTGTTATAGGTATGCCGATGGAGAGGTCGGAGATGGTGTCTGTCGGCCTCCCAGGCCAGCAGCTTCGCGAGTGAGTGACGCATGACGGCCGGGGGATGGATGAGTGAATAGTTGCCTATGAGGCTGATGCCCACGCTGCCGGCGTTGAAGCCGAGCACGTGCGCGCCCATAACGGCTTTGCCCGATCGCGTCTCCGAGGTGTGCGTCTCCCAGGGAGAGTAATTGCGCGCCCACCGTCCCTCATAAATGGTTCCGTCTGGCCCGATGACGAAGTTGTATCCGATGTCGCACCATCCGCGGACCACCGTGTGGAAGTAATAGATCGCCCGCATCGTCGCCTTTGGATGGGGATCGTTGTTAGTACCTGCAGTGTGATGAACGAAAAGTTGCTGCACCGGATAGAACTGTCTCTGGCAACCTCCCCTGGTGCGCTTGAGCGACTCATCCGCGCCCCATTCAGCGCGCGTCACGATGTGCGGTGTCTTGGCTCGAGCTTCTGCCAGTGCGGGGATCTGTTCGAAGACCCGAGGTCCGTTGAGCGTGTTCATGTAATCGATGCTGACCCCGCCCATGTGAGCTCCTGCAGGAACGACAGCTCGCCATTGGACGCCGGTGATCCCTTCCACGGCAAGGACCCCGCTGTAGTGAACGTCGCCGTGCTGGAGATCAACGTCCTCCTGCGCGAGTCGCCAGCGCGAGACGACGCCCGTGCCAGTGGTGGAGCGATAGCGGATCTCCGTACCGTTGTCGCCCGTCCATACGAAAGCCAAGTTGCTCGGGGAAAAGGAAAAGTGCTCGACCCCCGACCTGAAGCCGGAAAGATGGGGGCCGGAGAACTCCATCGACTTCGCTTCGGTTTGCGGGATCGAGATAGTCCGCGTGGGGGACGCCCACGCCGGCACAAGAACACTCGCCATGACGCCGAGGAGGACAAATATCCTCGCCGACCAGATCTTGATCACAGCGGGCATCGTAGTTATGTCTCCCACTTTGGCAAGGGTTTGATGCGTTCTATGAGGTATTGCCCCGGCTTGTTAAGCGGTGGGTGTGGCTACGCCGATTGGGAGTGTTATAAGAGTGTGGTGGACGCGCCAGGTGTCGGTACTCAGCCACGGGACGAGTCCGTTGCGTTTGAGGATGTCGGCAGCCGCGCCAGCGCGCGTCGTGGGGGCAGTGGCTTATGGCGCGCCGTCCGGCTCATCGCCGTCCTCTACGTCTTCGTCGGCGCACTTCAGATACTGAAGACCGGTGCAGCTGCGGGGCTCGAAGTTCTCACTGGAGGTTTCCTCTTCCACAACGCAGGCTCGACATTGGGGCTTGGTTGGATCGGAGCGATGCTCACACTTTCCGGGTCCACCGTTGCCGCCACCGCACTGACCCTTCGTGCCGCAGGTTCTATAACCGAGATCCAGGGTTTCACGATGGTGACGGGTGGACGACTGGGCGCGGCGTTCGTCGTATTGCTCGTTGCAGTTATCTACATCATGCGCAAGGGCGAGGGCGAGCGGATGAAGCCGCTTTCCACTGCGGTGATGGCTCTGGTGATCACAGGGGTCATCTACGTTCCGGGGGCGGCGATCGGACTTCTGTTGCTGCATTGGGGTCCGTTCCAACACGTGCACCTCGCGGCGCCTCACCAGTTCGGCAACCTAATCGATCTCCTCTACGGATGGTTGCTCAACGCCATCGCCGGGGTCCCCGCCCTGATCAATTTCTTTGGCGGGCTCATCTTGCTGATCGTCTCTTTCAAGCTCGTCGATGTACTGATGCCCGAGCTGTCGGAAGATCAACTTCAGGGATCCCGCATGAATTGGCTGCGCCACAAGTGGCCCATGTTCGGGTTGGGGATCGTGGCCACGGTGGCCACCATGTCCGTATCTGTCGCACTAACGATCCTCGTTCCTCTCGTGGCCAAGGGTTACGTGAAGAGGGAGGATCTGATCCCCTACATCGTTGGAGCCGACCTCGGCACATTGGTTGACAAACTCATCGTTGCCTTCATCGTTGGCATAGGGGTAAAGAACCCTGAGTTGGCAGCATCACCCGTCAGGATCATCCTCGCGGAGATCATCGGTACCGCCACCGTTGGTTTGTTCATCATGACTTTCGTCTACAAGCCGTTCCGGAGCGCGATCTGGAGGTTTCAGCGTCAGATGCTGAAGAGCAAGTCACGGCTTGCCGCATTCACCGGCTCGTTGCTCCTGATCCCCGTGATCATCATCGCGGTCTCAGCGACGGTCAAATGAGCCAGCATCCCGGCGATGACGTAACCCTCAAGATCCCGCGGCCTCTTTATGAGCAGCTGAAGCAGGTCATCCAGGAATCTGGGTTTCACTCAGTGACCGAGTTCGCCGTATACGTCCTTCGAGATCTGGTCTCCCATCACACCGCGACGGGACAGCCGGTCAAGCCTGGCGTAGAGCTCCCGCCGCCCGCAGCGCCAAGCGGAGGAGCCGATGCAGAGCCGCTATCGCAGCAGGAGATCGAGGCGATCCGCCAGCGCCTCGAGTCGTTGGGCTACCTCTAAGCAACACCATCTACGCTTGCCTCGATGTTGACCAAGGCTCGGACCCTCGCTCTGTCGATCCTGATGTGTGTCGCGGCCGCATGTGTCCCGGCAGCGCCGAGCACCACCCAGCAAGTCGTTCAATACGACCCCACGAAAACGACGATGGGTCAGATCCAAAAACGGGGAACGTTAGTCATCGGAGTTCCCGATGACTTCTATCCATTCGGTTACGTCGGCGCACCGCCGGGGCCGGGATCGTCCGCTAAGACGAGCACCTCGAAGAAGCCGGCCGGGTTCACGGTGGCGCTTGGAAAGCTGGTGGCGAACGCGCTCGGAGTGAAGGCGACCTATCTTCCGTTGCCATCGGCCCAGCTGCTCGGCGCGGTGGACAAGAACCGGGCAGACCTCGTGTTCCCGATGGTCCCGATCACGGAAGCGGGCCTCTCTGCGCATCCCTTCACCGACCCTTACTTCATCGCCCACCAGCGGCTCCTGGTACCCCAGGGGTCCACGCTGCGCAACGTCCGCGATCTGAACGGCAGATCGGTCTGCTCTGCCATCGATCCCAACACGGAGATCCTCCTCAACCGCCTCGTCCCGAGCATCTCGCTTCTATCGGTGGGAAGCGCGCTCAGGTGCTTGGGCCCCCTCCGGGCCAAGAAGGTGGTTGCGGCAACGGCCCCCGACGCCGCTCTCATGGGCTTGCGAGCCCTGTTGCCGGCGAGTCAGATCGTGGGCGATCAGCTAACGACCGAAGGCTACGGTGCAGCGGTCAGTGCTTGTAATGCACTCTTTGCTGAGTTCGTTACCCGCGTGTTTTCCGACACCAAGGCCAGCGGGCAATGGTCGGCCCTCTACAACCGATGGGTGGGGCCGGCCTCGGGAAGCGGCCCCACGCCTATCGCTCCATCAATGACAGTTGTCGATGCTTCGGACCTGTTCCCCTCGACAACCGGTAAGCCGTCGCACCCGACGGTCACTTGCCACACCCCTTCGGGATAGCGCGCCTTTCAGCGACAGATCACGGCCACCGATAGATGTTGCCGGGATTGATCCGCGACTCGAAGTTTTCCGAGACGTACATGTTTCCGTTGTTCCATGCGACTCCCACACCCATGTAGCGGAAATGCCCAAGGATGTTCGCTCGGTGTGGCCATGAATCCAGGAACGCCCGAGTCAACTGGCGGCACCTCCGGCCGCTACCAGCGTTGGTTCCCAGAGACCTCCAATTTGTGACGCGCTGACCGATGTAGGAGTCGTCCCACACGGAGGTGTAATAGGCCATCTCGCGGGCATGGAGGCGGGCGACGTATCCGAGCTGCTTGTCCCGATAAAGCCTTCTCAGTCCGTGCCGGGCCCGGACCCGATTTATCTTGCGCATGAAGCACCTCTCGCGCCGCTTGAAATGGTAATTCGTTCCTGCACTTGCGTGAGTGATGACTGCGGGCGAAGCCAGGGAGCCAACGAGAACGGCCACGAGAACGGCAACAAGGACAGAGCGGCGAAAGAGGGAGCGCGCGAGCATAGGCAAAAATCCTTTCCTCGATCCGTCGACGCGCGCTCGGGCTGCACGCAACGACGTCTTGCCGTTTGAAGTGGGCCTTACTAGCGAACCTCCCCTCCATGTGTCCAGGCCGGCCGGCTGCAAGGCGCGGCGCGGCAGTCGCGAAGAGTGAGGGGGTGCAGGTGAGAGGGGGTGCGAATTGCTTGATTCTTTAGGGCACAAGCAGGACGAGTGAACCCTCAAATCAGGGTGTCCGCGCGGGGCGCGAAAACGGATGCCTGGACAAAGCCAGCCTTTTCCTGCACGGTAGAGAAGTGACCTTGAACCAGGACGGACTCGGCAGGAAGGTGCTCGTCGTCGTCGACGACGAGGAGAACCGCCACGTACTGCGACTTCTTTGCGAAACCGAGGACCTCGAGGTCGTTGGTGAGGCCGCTAATGGCGTGGAGGCGGTTCCCCTCGCACTGAGGTTGCAGCCCGATTTCGTGATCTTGGACATCATGATGCCCAGCTTGGATGGACACCGCACCGCCGAGGTGCTCAAGGGGGTTGCGCCCCAAGCCAAGATCGTGGCTTTTTCGGTTCAACTGGAGGAAGCGCCTCCTTGGGCCGACGCTTACCTCAACAAGGAGCGGATCTCCCAACTGATGCCTCTCCTCAACACTTTTATCCGTTAACCTGCTCGGCCGTGGCAAAAGAGTCGTCTTTCGACGTCGTGTCTCAGGTCGACCTGCAGGAGGTTCGGAACGCGGTCGATCAGGCCAAACGCGAGATCACGCAGCGTTTCGACTTCAAGGGAACCGACTCCGCCATCGAGCTTTCAGAAGAGGGGGGCTCCCCCTCCATCCAGGTCAGATCCAACACCGACGGCAAGGTGAAAGATTGCGTGAAAGTTCTCGAGGAGAAGCTCGTGAAGCGTCAGGTTCCTTTGAAAGCACTGCAGCGAGGCGACATCCAGCCGGCCGCGGGGGGTACTGCTCGTCAGGTGCTAGGGATCAATCAGGGGATCTCAACCGAGAAGGCCCGTGAGATCGTCAAGTACATCAAGGACCAGAAGGCCAAAGCGCAAGTGGCCATCCAAGGAGATCAAGTGCGGGTGTCGTCGAAATCACGCGACGTCTTGCAAGACGTGATCCAGTCCATCAAGGACCACGACTTCGGCATCCCGTTGCAATTCACCAACTATCGCTAGGGTTAGCCCGCCAGGGTCTGAAGGCCAAGGTCATGAGGCGGCCCCAAATCGGTCGTCAGTGAGCCAGCAGCGGGATCTGCAGGAGGTCCGTGAGCTGTTTGAGCGTCTCCGGCGGCGACAGGTGGAGCAGGGTGGTCATCCCCGCTTGTTTGGCAGCTTCAAGGTGGGCCGGGTAGTCGTCGATGAACAGGCACTTTGCCGCGGCCACGCCCAGTCGCCCAACGGTTAGCTGGAAGATCGCGGGGTCTGGCTTCCGCAAACCGACCTCGCCGGAGATAACCACGACGTCGAAGAGATCTTCGAAACGATCCTTCGGGTATCCGCTCATCCCCCAGGAGTTCGAGAGCAGTGCGGTCTTCATACCTTGTCGACGCGTCGTCGCGAGCGCATCAAGCATGGAGGGTTCGAGGTGGACTCCGGCAAAAATCCTGGTCACGAGACCTTCAGCTTCCACCGGTCGGCCGGATGGGCCTTCAAGGCGGCGCGCCAGCTCCCTGCTGAACTCCGCCTCATCCAAAGTTCCCTTCTCGAACCGCTCGACGACGTCGTCCGTCGCCCCGGTGTAGAGGGGCAGCATGACGCGAACGAGATCTTGAAGCTCGATGTCAAGAGATGTCGCGAACGCGTCAAGACTTTCCTGGAGCGGATTTGTCAGAACTCCACCGAAATCGACGATGAGAGCATCGAAGGGGCGCTCTTCCTTTGTTGCGCCGGAAGCGGAGCCGGCCATCTCGGCGAGCTAGTTGGTCGCCCCTTGCCGGCGTCTCCAGACGGTCACGGCAAGCAGGACGGCCATCAGCAAGGAAAGCTTGTGAACCAGACCCCTCGCAGCACGGGGCGAACGCGCGGTCGGATCCTTGAACTGATCGGGATATGCGGTGCGGGCCGCGCGTACCGCAGAGTCCGCGTCGCCGTACGTCCTGTTGCTCTTCAGGTCGACCTCGCCATCGCGATACTCCCAGCGCCATCTGCCGTCGCTTTCCTGGTAGACGTCGATGCTACTCATGGCTGCCGCCGGGAGTTGGGTGGCGCACCTGAACGAGGCTCACTTCCATGACCCCTTTCGCTCCGCTCACCTTGACGGCCTTGAACCACCGGTAAACGACGAACGCCACCAGGGCGGGGACGACGAAGAGGGCGATCCTGAACGCCACCGTCATAGCGAGTACGGGCACCTGGAACATGCGAGCCAGGACGTCGTTCGAAGCGGCAAAAAGGAGAACGATATAGAAGGTCAGGACCCCGGCACCGATCGCGCTCCGGACAGGACGATCAGTCGGCCTGTCGAGCAGCTCGTGCGGGCCGTAGTCGTGCGTGAAGCGAGCTTCGAGGAACGGCCACATGTACAGCAGACCAAAGGTGATGCCGGGCATCAGGACCGCGGGGAAGAACGGATTGGGGAGCATGAAGCTGCCAGTGCGGAACTCCCATGCCGGAAACAGGCGCAAAGCGCCGTCGACCCAGCCAAGGAACCAGTCCGGCTGCGACGGGCTCGCCACATACGCCGGCTCGAAAGGCCCGTAGAGCCAGATCGGATTGATCTGCGCCAGGCCCCCTAGCGCGCCTAGCACCGCAAAGACAGCACAGAACAGTCCCACCGATTTGGCTGCGTAGGTGGGCCATAGCTTTGAGCCGACAACGTTGCTCTCGGTCCGCCCCGCCTCGGGAAACTGCGTGTGCTTCTGCCGCCACAGGATCGCCAGGTGGGCTCCCAGAAGCCCGATGATCAAGGCGGGCACCAACATGATGTGGATCACGAACAGTCTCGAAATGATCTGTTGGGCCGGAAACTCTCCGCCGAAGATCAGGAATGCGAGCCAGGTTCCGATCAGGGGTACGGACAGCGCTATCGAGTAAGCGATCCGCAAACCGGTCCCGGACAGGAGGTCGTCCGGCAAGGAGTAGCCGGTGAAGCCGTTGAAGATCGCGAGCAGCAACAGGGTCACACCGATGATCCAGTTCAATTCGCGGGGACGCCGAAAGGCCCCCGTAAAGAAGATCCGACACAGATGCAGCACGATCGCACCGATGAAGACCAGTGCAGCCCAGTGATGGATCTGTCGCATCACCAGCCCGGCTCTGACGTCGAAGCTGATCCGCACGACCGAGGCGTACGCCTCAGAGACCGTTGCTCCATTCAGGGGCGCGTAGCTTCCCCGATAGACGATCTCCCGGGAGCTCGCATCGAAGAAGAACGTAAGGAAGGTTCCCGTCAGGATCAAGATCACGAAGCAGTACAGCGAGATCTCTCCCAGCATGAAGGACCAATGGTCGGGAAAAACCTTGTTGAGCGCGTCTTCCGCGAACGCGCTCGACCCGAGCCGATCGTCCGTCCAGCGAGCAACCCTTCGCATGATCACGAGGGATCGTTCCAGAATCCAGGGCCCACCGGCTGGGTGAAATCTCGTTGTGCGGTCAGGTTGCCGCTGGCGTCGATAGCCAGGGGGAGTTGTGGCAGGGGTCTGGTTGCCGGACCCGCGATGGGACGAGCCCCGTCGAAAACGTCAAAGGCGGACTGGTGACAGGGACAGAACAACTCCTTGGATTCGGCTTGGTACAAGGCGACCGGACACCCTGCGTGGGTGCACACCTTCGAATAGGCGAGGTAGCCATCGGGACTCCATGTCTCACGCCCGGGGAGCGGTGTGAACTCGGCGGTGCTTACACGCACCAGGATCGTCTGCGAATCCGCGGCCTTCGTGTGTCCTTCAGGAAAGACCGTAAGCACTCCGCCTACCTCGAGGGTGGAGGAGGTCACCACTTCTCCGGCCCCCGTCACCACGCGTGCCCCCGGTGTCCAACTTGTGTGAAACAGCGTCCTACCCGGTTTCGTGCCCAGCGAACGCACCGGAAAGAGGGCCGCTACGCCGAGCAGCCCCAATGCTCCGATCAGGATCCGTCCGAGGAACGTCCGCCGTTGGATCTCGTCGCCGCTTCGATCCAGGTCCGCGGTGAAGGAGGCGCGTTCTGCGCTCGTTGAGCCGTGCGGTTCACGCTCTTCAACGAAGTGGCCTGTCGGCATCAGGTTGTGGGCCCAGAGGATCAATCCCAAGGCCAAACTGCCGAGCGACACCGCGATCAGCGATCCTTCAACCTGCGGTTGTCCGCCCACGACGTAGGTGATCAACAACCCAAGTGACGCCAACGCACTCACCGAAAAGCTCACCGCAATCAGGCGCGTGGCGTCGCGACCCTCACTCACCGACGACTGTTCCGATCTTTCGCACGAACAGAAGCAGCGCGCCGAGGCCGACCACGAACGCGATCATCCCTTCGGTTATGGGGCCAAGGTGGCTCAGATTCAGGCCCCCGCGGTCCTCGGGATGCTGCAGGTACAAGACGTATTTGACTATGGAGTTCACTTGATCGTCCGAGAGGGTGTCGGTGCCGAACACAGGCATGGTCCCCGGGCCGACGCGGATGGCCTCCGCGATCTGCGTCGGTGTGGAGGGCCTGAGTGTGGGCGCGTACATGCCGTTCGTTAAGGCTCCGCCCGCAGCGACACTCGAATGACAGGAGGCGCAGTTCTCCGTGTAAAGCTTCTCGCCCTGCGTCAATCGCGCGGAGCTCAGGTTGCCCTGCGGGATGGGTGTTCCCGTACCGGCGCCCAGAGAGCTTACGTAGGAGACGATCGACGCGATCTCGTGCGGGTCATAGGCGGGAGTCTGCCGTTGGGGGTCCTGCACCACGTCGGTGATCGGCATGCGGCCGGTGGACAGATAAAAGTCGACGTCGGCATCACCGACCCCTTGAAGGCTCGGCCCCCTGTTGCTACCCGCTGCGTCCGTCCCGTGACAGAAAGCGCAGTCACCAAGGAAGATCAGCCTCCCTGGTCCCGCGGGCGTTGCCAATGGAGGTTGTATCGGAGCAGGCGTGGGAGAAGACGTGGCACTTTGAGCCTCCGAAGGCGCGCTGCGCCCGAGCACCAGAGCTCCAACAATGGCGAGGACCACGAGCGCCAGAAGACCGGAGCGAGCGAGACCGGGCACTAATCCAAGGTGTACAGGTAGGCGGCGATGTCACGAGCTTGGGTTGGGTCCACACCCAGGTCCGGCATATCAGTTTTGGGCTCCACTCCCCTGGGGTTTCGCAACCACAGCATCAGGTTGGATGGATTGTTGGCGAGCTCGCCTGCGATGAAGCCGCGGTGTCCAAAGTCGGTAAGCGGCGGCCCGACAGTTCCGTCCGCACCGGCGATCCCTGGGATCACGTGACAGCCGCCGCATCCGAAGCCGGAGATGTCCTTCGCGCCCGCTGCAGGATCTCCACCTTTCACCTGCGGCGGGGGGTTCCGGTCTATCGGTTGACAGCTAGAGAGAAAGGCAGTCGCGCAAAACGTCACTACACACGCTGCCGCCACCGCTCTGGTTCTCTTGTGCCTCATCCGACAGCCCCCCCTTCGCGAGCCACCGCTGCGTCCATCTCCGATATCCACCTCAGGAACAACACCGCCGCTGCTAGAAGGTAGACCACGCCGGCGGGTACCCACATGATCAAGCCGGCAAGCTGTTGATCGCCGAGCGGCGTCAGCCCCCACGCTCTGGCCCCCAGGGCCTGGAGGGGATAGAGGGGGGCCGGGGCAAAGGTGAGCACCACTCCGAGGGCCCCGCTTGCAAGCCCGGCCAAGAACACGAACAGGACCGCAGGGCCGTTACCCAGCCGCCGTCGCCCCTTCTCATCGATGACCAACCACCAGAAGAGCCACGCTGTGCCGAAGAAGCTGAAGTGCTCGAGCGCGTGGATGAAGTTGTTGCCGAGCGCAGCCTGGTAGAGAACGGGAAGATGCCAGAGATAGAGCGCCGTCAAGTGCAGCACGAGGATAAGGACCGGCCGGGCCACCGTACGGGAGACGGCTCGTGCGAGCGGATGCCGCTCGAGGGTTCTCACACGACGCCGGGCGGGGACAGGGAGGGCAAGTCCCAGCGCGGTGCCAGCGGAGCCCGCGACCAGCAACGGAGCGGCCACCAGGATCAGCAGCAAGTGTTGAATCATGTGAGCTGAAAAGAGCGACACCGCCACGCGGTCCAACGGAGATACGAGGGCCACCACCAAGACGGCGATCCCACCGGCAAAGCTGACAGTTTGCATAACGCTTATGCCGCGGCCTCTGCCCCGGCTCCACAAACGGCGCACTCCCACCGCGTATGCCACCGACAACAACGTGATGCCCGCCACGATGGGAGGTTCGAAGCTCCACGAGCGCCACACGGCCTGGGGGGTGATCACCGGCAGCGTCATCGCTGACACACCGCCAAGTCGAAGAGCGCGATAGTGCTCACCGCCATGATTACTAAGAAATATGAGCTTGCAACCAGTCCAAGCAGCGCCATGAAATAGCCGCGCTCTTCTCTGTCGTCGCGATTCGCGATAGCCCCGAGCGCCCTGACATTCCGGAGCGACATCACGACCCCCGCGAGCACGGGCAGGGCAAGGACGACAGTGGTTGCGATCAGAAAAGTACGGACACCTATCCCGAGCACGTTGTTGGGCTGAAAGCCGCTGGAGCAGGCAAGCTCAGGTAGCTCTCCTCCCACGCCAAGCTGGGTGATCCACAACAACGGGGGAGCGGCGACCGCGAACCACAAGGTGAAGGAGCCTTTGCTCTTCGGCCGCATGATCGAGCTAGCCAAGGGTGCCTCTCTCAGAACCTGGGTGAGAAGTAGAGGGTGAGGAATACGAAGATCCAGATGACATCCACGAAGTGCCAGTAGGCGGCGACATTCAACATCGTCAGGTGATGCGCCTGATCGAAGCGGCCGCGCGCCGCTTTGACTTGGGCCCACGCGTTCATCGCCAATCCCACCAAGACGTGGGTTCCGTGCAGGCCCGTTATGAGAAAGAACAAGGAACCGTAGACATCAGTCTGCGGAGTGAACTCCTTGAGCTTCTCGGGATACTCGAACCCCAGCATGATCACCAGGAATCCCACTCCGAGGAGGAAACTCACCGCCAGGCCAGCCTTGAGCCAGGTCTGCTTCCCCTTCTTCACACCGAGCTCCGCGATGTGCATCGGGATGCTGCTGGTGAGAAGGAATGCGCTCATCAGCAACGGCAAACCCAGGGTCGGCTGTTTGATCCCGTCCGGCGGCCAGACGGGCATGTTCTTGAAGCGCAGGTAAAAGTAGGTAGCGAAGAGCACCCCGAAGATCGTTGCCTCCGTGGTGATGAACAGAAGCATCCCCCACCACCCGCTCTCACGCGTCCGCGCGTCGGGAGCGGTGGTCGCAGTGGGCGCGAACGAAGAGCTCATAGCGTCGTAACGTCCCCGGTATTCCAGAGCCACCCTGCGATCCCCCACGCCATGATCAGCAGACCCACGGCGGCCAGGGCGAGATGGCTGACCAGCAACGCCGAGAAGACGACGAGCATGCCCAATGCCGTGACAACCGGCCACGATGACTCCCCGGGCATCTCCAGGATCTCCTCGGTGTCGGCATCGAGCACGCTGGTGGCCACCGTGGCGTGGCCCTCATCGAGTACCGGTCCGGCGGTCCCCCGGCGGATCTCCTCCGGGAGCCCGGGCTGTTCCCACAGGGGCTCGCGGCTCCTGACGTGCGGGATGGACTCGAAGTTGTATGCGGGCGGCGGCGACGAGATCGCCCATTCCAGAGTGTCCGCAGCCCACGGGTTGTCACCCGCGGGGCGGCCCCGGCGGACGCTGAAGAAGTAGTCGACGATGAAAGCGAGGACGCCAGCGGCGAGGATGAAGGAGCCGATAGAGGAGATCATGTTCCATACATCCCACCCCAGGCCCGCCTGGTAGGTGTAGATCCTGCGAGGCATCCCGAGCAAACCCATGATGTGCATCGGGAAGAACGTCACCTGGAAGCCGATGAAGATAAGCCAGAAGCTCAGCTTCCCCAGCCGCTCGTTCATCAACCTCCCCGTCATCTTGGGCAACCAGTAATAAAGCGCCCCGAAGATAGGAAACACCGCCCCCCCGAAAAGAACGTAATGAAAGTGAGCCACCACGAAATAGGAGTCCGTGATCTGCTGGTCGAAGGGAACTGCGGCGAACATCGGCCCGGTCAAGCCACCGATCAGGAACGTCACGATGAAGCCGATGATGAAGAGGAACGGGACCGTATATACGGGCCGGCCTTTGATGATCGTTATGACCCATGCGAACATCTGGATGCCGCTAGGAATCACGACCATCATGCTGGCGGCGGAAAAGAAAGTCATCGAGAGCTGCGGCAGACCCGTGGCGAACATGTGATGCACCCACACCCCGAAGCCGACGATGCCGACGGCCACAGTGGACAACGCGACGTAGGGGTAGGCAACGATCGGACGCCGGGAGAACACGGGCAGGATGGTCGAGACCATTCCCAGGGCGGGCAGAACGATGATGTAGACGTCGGGGTGACCAAAGATCCAGAAGAGGTGCTGCCACAAGATCGGATCTCCCCCATGGGATACGTCATAGAAGTGGAACCCCGCCTTGCGATCCAGCTCGAGCAGCACGTTCGCCACGGTCAGGGAGGGCAGAGCAAAGACGATCGCGAAGGCGGTCGACAGAACTGCCCAGACGAACAGGGGCATCCGGTTGATCGACATACCGGGGGCCCGCATCTTGAAGATCGTGACGATGAAGTTGATCGCGCCGGTCGTCGACGAGATCCCGATGAAGATGATGCCCAAACCGTAGAAGTCGATGTTCAAGCCTGGCGAGTAATGCGTCAGGGCGAAGGGAACGTAGTTGAACCAACCGTCTGTAGGAGCCTTGCCGATGATCAGGCTGAAGCTCATGAACAGGCCGGCGAAGAGAAAGACCCAGTAACCGAACGCGTTCAGTCTCGGAAAGGCCATATCACGCGCTCCGATCATCAACGGCACGAAGAAGTTACCGAAGCCTGAGAGGATCGGCGTGGCGAACAAGAAGATCATCGTGATGCCGTGCATGGTGAACAGCTGGTTGTATGCATCGGGCGACACGAGGGCTTGGTCGGGCCGGGCCAGCTGGACGCGGATCACCATCGCCTCGAGTCCCGCGAGCACGAAGAACACGAACGCGGTGGCGATGTACCTCTTGCCGATCCGCTTGTGATCGACGGTCGTCAACCACGACGCTAGTCCGGGCGTTTCTTCCCAGATCGAAGTGAGTCGTTCCGCGATCGCTGCCACCGCTACTTAAGTCCTTCCACAAACGTAAGGAGTGCCTGGAGCTGGCTCGGCTCCAGCACGGCGGGAGGCATGTCGGCTCCCGGTTTGATGCCTTGCGGATCTTCGATCCACGCCGCCAGGTTGCCGCGGGTGTTCGGGAGAGTGTTAGCGGCGATCGTGCGGCGGCTACCGAAATGGGTGAGATCGGGGCCATCGGTCGCGCTCGCGCTCGTCCCTTGGATGGCATGGCAGCTGACGCAGGTGGAATGCAGAAAGACCTTCTCGCCGCGTGCGGCGGCCCCCGTTGTTGCTGCCAGAGGCTGACTTTCCGCGGCCGTCCATGCGTCGAACTGGGCGGGAGCCTCGGCGATCACCAGGAATGACATCCGCGCATGTTCAAGCCCACAGAACTCGGCGCACTGCCCCCGATAGACGCCTGGATGGTCCGCCTGTATCAGCATCCGATTGATCTTGCCGGGGATCATGTCGGTCTTCTCACTTAGCTGAGGGACCCAGAAGCTATGGATAACGTCCCCGGTAGACAAGTGCAGCAGTACCGGCTTGCCGGTCGGGATGTGGATCTCATTCGCGGTCACCACATGTTGCTGCGGGTAGCGCACCTCCCACCACCAGTCGTGACCGATCACGTTAACAGTCAGCGCGTTTGTCTTGGCGGGTGCCGACAGAGCGTTCAGATCGTGGATAGACACCACGAACAACGTTACAAGGATGATGACCGGCGCAACAATTCCCAAGAGAACAACCGCGGTCTCACCACTGCCTCTTTCGACTGAGTCCGGTTTCCTCCTTCGCAGCATCCCGAACAACAGCATGCCGATCACCACGCAGAACACTCCTAGCGCGATCCAGAACATGAACCACCAGAGTCCGTCGATCCGTTGAGCGGCAGGACCACGAGGACGCAGGGCCGACGGGGAAGCACTCGAGCACGCCGGCAACAGGAATGCAACGGTGATCAGGAACCAGACCCGGGCGCGGAGGTGACGCACGGCAGGCATCCTGCCGCAAAAATGAAAGGAGTGACGCGTCATCCGGTGGCGAAAGATCGAAAGAAGATACCGAGGGTCAAGACGCCGGCGATGGCAAGGACTACAGCCCGGGGCCGAGGGGGAGCCTCGGCCGCGAAGTAGCTGGCGAAAGGCAGTACAACAAGACCTGCGAGCCCATAAAGAAGATGCAACGACTCCTGCGGCCGCTGACCACTGCCGTAGAGGACCAGCCCAAAGAGCCCCTGGAGGGCGACCAGAGCCGTGACGGTCCTACGGCCCCACTCGAGCCACGGCCGGGCCCCCTCTCGCAGCGCGGCAACGATCGCGCCGATGGTGAAGGCAGCACCAACCACCACTAGGACGGCCGCGAGGCTGCGATGGATCGCCAGCATGGGCGTCGAACATTATCTCCGGCTACCCCCGCTTGGGTACAATCCGGACACCCAAGGGAGGAACCCATGACTGAACCGGTCGAGGCCTACATCCTGGTCCAGACCTCCGTGAACTCGAGCGCGGTGGCCGGCGAGATCCGCAAGATCGAAGGCGTGGAACGGGCGGAGGACCTCTCCGGCCCTTACGACGTCATCGTCAAGGCTCGGGCGGCCGACATGGATAGCCTCGGCAAACTGGTCGTCGCCCAGATCCAGACGGTGGAAGGGATCACCCGAACGCTTACCTGTCCCATCGTTCAGCTTTAGCTCCCCTCGTGACGGTCGACGAGGAGCTGTTCCTCGAGATCATGTCGAGTTTTCCCACCGGCGTGACAGTGGTGACCACCATCGCAACCTCGGGAACGCCCCGGGGCCTCACGGTCAGCGCTTTCTGTCCCGTCTCCTTGCATCCTCCGCTAGTCCTCGTTTGTCTGGACGATCAGTCATCGACGCTGCCGGCCATAACCGATACCGGGAGGTTCACCGTCAACTTCCTCGCCGCGGGCCGCGAAGAGCTGGCTCGCCGTTTCGCTTCCAAGATGGACGACAAATTCGAAGGTGTTCCCTGGGAGATGCCTGTTGCCGGCGGCGGTCCGATCCTGATGGAAGACTCAGGAGCCTTCATCACGTGCGGATTGCAACAGACGATCGAGGCAGGCGACCATTGGATCCTGGTGGGCGAAGTCGAGGGTGGAAACCTGCGGGCGGACCATCTCCCCCTGCTCTACGGCCGCCGCACCTTCAGCGCGTGGGCCATCCCCGGTGACGCCGAGGCTTAGGACGGCCTCGTGGCGATAGTCCCCTGCAGCACCTCATTCATCGAACCAGACCTGAAGCCGGTGAGATCCAGCGTCACGTAGGTGAACCCCAGCGTACGCAAGGCGGCGGCGATCGCTGCGCGCAAAGCTGCTGCTCTCTCAAACTCAGTTTCGGGGACCTCGACCCGGGCCAGATCACCGTGATCCCGCACCCTGAACTCCACGAAGCCAAGGTGCCTGAGAGCTTCCTCGGCCCGGTCGATACGACGTAATCCATCCCTCGTCACACCAACACCGTAGGCGAACCGGGAGGCGAGGCATGGCGAGGCAGGCTTATCCGCGGTGGGAAGACCCATCCGGCGCGACAGCTCCCGCACGTCGCTCTTCGTAAGTTGTGCATCTGCCAGCGGCGTCTTCACGTTTCGCTCGCGAGCGGCCGCGATGCCCGGCCGGTAATCGGAAAGATCGTCCAGGTTCGTTCCCACGGCTATCTCTGCACCCTTCTGGGCGGCAAGCGGCGACAGCATCTCGAAGAGCTCCGTCTTGCACCAGTAGCAGCGCTGCGGATCGTTGCGTGCGTACTCCTCGCGCGCCAACTCGTCTGTCTCGACCAAGACATGGTTCCAGCCGAATCGCCGGGCGAGCTCTTCGGCCTCGACCAACTCGCGCTCGGCGATCGCGGGTGAAACGGCGGTGGCGGCCATCGCGTCGGCTCCGAGGATCCGATGAGCGGTTGCCGCGAGGAACGCAGAGTCGACCCCGCCCGAGTAAGCAACCACCACGCGTTCCATCGCGCGCAGGCTCGCGATGAGCCGGCTCTCCTTGTCTTCGAGATCCACTATCGGGTCACGCCGGCGGCTTGTCGGCGGTAACCAGCAGGTACTCCGAATCGACGAGGACCTCATCCCGTCCCTGATCGAATTCCGCGATGAGCTGCTTGAAACCCTCCAACATCTCGGAGTACTTCTCTTCCGAGATGATGTTCTTCAGCGCCACCATCGGCCCCAGGTTCTCCCGGAAGAACGTCAGCATGTCCTCTTCGGAGGCGAACGTGGAGCGGGCCATCTTCGTCTCGCAGCGCACCGATCCGGCGAGGCCGGAGAGACGTTCCCGGACGACGACGGGATCACCCCATGCCATCGGCGAGGGCACGTCGGTCTGCCCGGCCGGCGAGTATCCGCTCATCCATGCGAGCGCGCGCCCGAAGAAGCCTGCTGGCGTCCAGTTCACCATCCCCAGCGTTCCTCGGGGTCGCAGGACGCGGAACATCTCGCTCGCAGCGACCTCGGGGCGGGGAGCGAACATGGCGCCGAAGGCGGAAGACACAACATCGAAGTTCTCGTCGTCGAAGGGAAGTGCTTCGACATCCGCCTCGCGCCATTCGACGTCGACGCCTTCCGCAGTCGAGCGCTGACGGCCCAGCTCCACCATCGTAGGAGTGAGATCCGAGGCGACCACCGTGGCGCCACGCCACGCGGCAAAGATCGCGACGTTACCGTTGCCCGCGGCAACGTCAAGGAGGTCGATGCCGGGACGCGCCTTGCAGGCGTCGACTAGCTCCCTGGCCGGGGCTTCGGAGGCTCTGGCGATCTCGGTGTAGTCGCCCAACGACCACAGGACCTTCGCGACCTGCTTGAACGGCTCCGGGTCCATGCTTTCCTTCTCCTATTCGATGTAGCCAAGTTCTTTGAGGTGCTGGGCGACGGCCGCCGCCTCCTCATCGGAGTATGTCGCGCCATCTGGCTCCGTCGTTGCCGCCGCGCCGCGGCGAACCGGATGCACGTCGAAGAAGGAAGGCGCCAGTGCTTCCTCTGCGGCGCGGCCATCGAGGCCCTCGGGGATCTCCCGCTCGAGCAGCGCAAGGGCGGTGGGACAGATGTCGTAAAGCGAGAGCTCATCGGTGGCCCCCTGCCTGATATGGGGGCCCGCGGCCACGAACACCCCAAGGGGGCGGTGATCGGACGACCAGGCCTCGTGGACGCCCGCGAGCGGGACGGGAGGGATGACCACCTCCGACTCGCCGCGGCCGGGAGCGACCCGGTAGCCCATCGACCAGGAGTCGAGCATCAGGTCGGGGGCCAGGTTGGAGGCCGGGCCCGAATAGATCTCGTCACGAGGATGGGCGCCGGCGAAAAGTGGTGCGCCGGAGTGAGGATCCCTGAGGGTCAGCACTCGGTCACGGATCTCCTCGACGAGCACGGGGGCCGCCGTTTGGGGGACAACGCCCTGCGGCTCCCTGCCCTGTTCGTTGATCCAGAGGTCGCCGTTGACCCCAAGAAAGGCCCGGGTCTGAGACCAATCGAAGGGACCGAGCCCTCCGCTCAAGGTTTCGCGCATCGTGCGCCTCGCCAGGGCAGGCGCGACCCGCTTGGCCGCCCTTCTTGCACTGGGAGGCAACCGCCAGGCCGCCGCCAAAGGTGAGTGAGAAGCCGCGCCGTAGCTCGCGTACCCGCTGCGAGCAAGCCAGGCCCCCATGTTGACGTCACCCAGAAGAGGGCCGGCGCCGTGGTCGCTGATGACGAGAACATCGGCCTCCGGGAACGAATCGAGCAACGCCCGGGTGGTTCGATCCATCTCTTCGTAAACCCGGTCAACCGCGCCGGCAAGGGGATGCTCGGTGTTGCGGAACTGCCAGAAGAAGTGTTGCGCCCTGTCGATGTGCGGCCACACCGCAACCGCACAATCGGGCTGAGTCTCGCGGATCGCCCAGGGCAGAGCCTCCGCTTGGGTGCGCAGACCACCCAGCAGCTCGTCGAGGTAGCGCGCGAGCGAGCCGTAGGGGGCACGGTCCAGAAGGTCGTCGAGGTCCCAGCGCTCCGTCAAGGAATCTTGCAAACCTGAGGGCGAACAGAAGCGCGACCCGGGAGGCGCTCCGTATCCCGCGACCATCGCGCCCTCCACCGCTCGAGGGGGAAAAGTCATCGGCACGTTCCATACGAGGAACCGGGCTCCCTCGGCGAGCTCCCAGAGAGCCGGGGCGCGGCGATCTCGCGATGAGAAGTAGCGGCATTCGTAGGCTCCCGGGGCGCGGTACCACGATCCGAAGATCCCGTGTTTGCCTGGGTTACAACCGGTGAAGGCCGACGTCCACGCACAGTCCGTCATCGGCGGCCACGTGGAACGCAGAGGGGCGCGGAACCCTCGTCGCATCAGGTGCGAGAGCGCAGGAAGCCGGCCCTCATCGACCAGAGGGTCGATGACATCGAATGTTGCCGAGTCCCACCCGAGTACCAGGAGCCTTGGACCTGCCCCCGTCACGGTCGTCGCATGACGGCGGCCAGCTCGCGGGCCACCCAGAACAGAACGATGCCCCCGACGGTCACCAACGCAACCGGTAGCAAGCCGGCGGAGGTAGGTCCGATCGGATCAGCAAGCAGGCGATCGTGCCCGTTTATCAGAACGAGGGCGGCAAGCAAGGTCAGTCCCGCGTTGCGGGCGACGAGGAGCCTGTAGTCGTGCAGTGTCGCCCGGCCGAAACAGCCACAGGGAAGCCGGTTGCTGCCCTTCTGACGGGCGGTGAGGAGCGCAAGGGAGAACGCCGCGAGCAGCATGAGACAGAGACCCGATCCGGCGAGAGCGTGACCGGAAACGAGCAAGCCAACTACGGCCAGTTCCGCCACTGGAACGCCTGCCGACGCCGGTGACGACATCCCGGGGGGCAGACGGTAGGCCTCCAGAGCGTCTTGCCAGCGGCGGAACTGCACGAGTTTTGCGAGCGCTCCCCAGGCGAAGACGACCGCGAGGATCCAGCCAGCGAGGAGGGGGATCAGAGACATAGCGCGCGCATCCTAAGTGCGCACCTTCGAGGAAGGGGGTGGGTGAACAAGAAGTAGCCTGCCCTCGGTTCGAAGTGGGAGGTAGCCAAGCGTGCAGGGGTGGTGGGTCGGTTCTTACCTGGTGCTGTGGGCTTTGGTGATCGTTCTTTCGCTGGTGGTGATCGCACTGGCCCGCCAGATCGGAGCGATGCGCGGCCCGCTGGGTTCCCCGACGGCCATCGCCTCGGATCACGAGGGGCCTCCTCTTGATGAGGCCGCCAGGCCCGTCGATCTGACTGACATCCGGGGCGTGCCGGTCACCGTGGGGGCCCCGGGACGCCGGCAACTCTTACTGTTCGTCTCTCCCGGATGCGGGGTGTGTGAGCAGGTCCTCCCGGCCTTACCCGCCTTCGCACGCAACGGACAGCTCGCTCCCTTCGTGGTAACCGAGGTCGACCGCACCGAAGCGGAGCTCAGTTTCGGGGGGCACGCCGGCCGGGTGCCTGTCATATCGGCGCCTGAGCTCCTCGCCCGCCTCAACATCCCCGCCACGCCGTACGTGGTGATCACGGACAGGCTGGGGGTGGTTCGTGGCAAGGGCCCCCTCACCGGAATCGAGCAGCTCGAGGATCTGATCGATGAGGCCAGCGCCCGGGTGAGGGGAAACGAGCGTCAGAGGCGGCTCGACGGAACCTTGTGAGCCCGAAATTCAGGGGCTGCCGTCTCTCTGGAGGGGAAAAATCCCAGCCCGAGTGCCATTTGCCAGCTTCCGCCCGCAGGCGCTATCGTTAGCACTCGAACCGTGAGAGTGCTAATCACCCATAGGCACCATCAAGGAGGTAGTGAATGGCTAAGTTACTCAGCTTTGACGAGGAGGCCCGGCGCGCGCTCGAGCGTGGGATGAACCAGCTCGCCGACGCCGTGAAGGTCACCCTGGGGCCGAAGGGTCGCAACGTCGTCCTGGAGAAGAAGTGGGGAGCTCCCACGATCACGAACGACGGCGTATCGATCGCCAAGGACATCGAGCTCGAAGATCCGCTCGAGAAGATCGGGGCCGAGCTCGTCAAGGAAGTGGCGAAGAAGACGGACGATGTGGCCGGCGACGGTACGACCACCGCGACCGTTCTCGCCCAGGCGATGGTTCGTGAGGGCCTGCGCAATGTTGCTGCCGGAGCGAACCCGATCGCCCTCAAGCGGGGCATCGAGAAGGCGGTCGAAAACGTCGTAGAGAACATCAAATCCCAGTCACGGGAAGTCGAAGGCCGCGAGCAGATCAGTCAGGTCGCTTCGATCTCCGCCAACAACGATCCCGAGATCGGCGAGACGATCGCCGAAGCGATGGACAAGGTTGGCAAGGACGGCGTCATCACTGTCGAAGAGTCGAACACCTTCGGGCTCGAGCTCGAGCTCGTCGAAGGTATGCGCTTCGACAAGGGTTACATCAGCCCATATTTCGTGACGGACGCGGAGCGGATGGAGGTCGTTCTCGAAGACCCTTACATCCTCATCGCCAACCAGAAGATCTCTGCGGTCAAAGACCTGCTCCCGATCCTCGAGAAGGTCATGCAAGCCGGTAAGCCCCTGTTGATCGTCTCCGAAGACGTCGAGGGCGAGGCCCTAGCGACTCTCGTCGTCAACAAGATCAGGGGAACCTTCCGCGCTGCCGCCGTCAAAGCCCCAGGTTTCGGAGATCGCCGTAAGGCGATGCTGCAGGACATCGCGATCCTGGCCGGGGGCCAGGTCATCAGCGAGGAAGTTGGGCTCAAGCTTGAGTCCGTCACTCTGGACATGCTCGGTTCTGCTCGCAAAGTCGTGGTTACGAAAGACGACACCACAGTCGTCGAAGGCGGCGGTAACGCCGACGAGATCACCGGGCGCGTCAATCAGATCAAAGCCGAGATCGAGCGCTCGGATTCCGACTACGACCGGGAGAAGCTGCAAGAGCGCTTGGCCAAGTTGGCAGGCGGCGTCGCGGTGATCAAGGTCGGTGCCGCAACCGAGGTCGAGCTCAAGGAAAAGAAGCACCGGATCGAAGATGCCGTGCAGACAACGAAAGCCGCGGTTGAAGAGGGCATCGTCGCCGGTGGTGGCGTCACCTTGCTGCACGCACAGGAGGGACTCGAGAAGCTCGAGCTAACCGGTGACGAGCACACTGGTGCGCTCATCGTGCGCAAAGCGCTCGAAGAGCCGCTCAAGGTGATCGCTCACAACGCGGGACTGGAAGGCGGTGTTGTCGTCGAGAAGGTCCGAACTTCGGGACCAGGCGAAGGCCTCAACGCGGCGAACGGCGAGTACGTCGACCTGTTCCGGGCAGGCGTCGTCGACGCAGCGAAGGTGACACGTTCGGCCCTTCAGAACGCCGCTTCGATCGCAGCTCTGTTCCTAACGACCGAAGCGATCGTCGCCGACAAGCCCGAGAAGGCCCCCGCGATGCCGGGTGGCATGCCGGGCGGCGGGGACATGGACTTCTAGAAGGAGTCTCGCAAACAGCAACGCGGTAACAAGAAGGGGGCCGGGATACTCCGGTCCCCTCTTTGCTGCCCTTAAGCAGGAACCCGGTGCCTGGAGGCGGCGGATCTCTGCAGACGGGATAGCAGATCGGCTGCAGTGCGATCCCAGGTGTGTTCGCCTCCCCATGCGATCGCCCCCAGGGACATGGTTCGATAGCGATCCGGATCGCTGATCATCTGGAGCGCCGCGCCGGCAAGAGCAGTCGGATCCGGATCGACCAGAAGGCCAGTGACATCTGCTCTGACGGAGTCCACGAGACCAGGTACTGCGTACGCGGCGGAGGGTGTGCCCATGGCACTGGCCTCTGTGATCACAAGGCCCCATCCTTCGCGTACCGAAGTTGCAAGCAGAACGTGGGCCCGTCCGATCCGGTCGAGTAACTCCTGTCTGGGCAATCTCCCCAACATCTCGGCCCCCTCGGGGAGCGTGGCTGCCAACATGTCCTTCATCCCGCCTTCTCCCACGATCCAAAGGCGAGCATCCTTAAGTTCACGCTTAATCTCAAGGAAGGCTGCCACCGCGTGATCGGGACGTTTGTTCGGAGAGAGCCTGCCCACGAAGATGAACGTCGGGCACGCTTCCTTTCCGGGCAACTTGCTCTGCCTTCCGATGCCGCCCTGCGGCACCACCGACACGTCGTGCACCCCCGCTGCCGCCAGATCGGCTCTGGTCGACTCTGAGACTGCGAGCAGCGACATGTTTCTGTAGGGACGGTAAAGCTGCGGTTCGGCAAAGGCCGCCATGGAAGCAAGGGGTTGCGGCAGGTGCGCCTTCCACACATCCAGGGCCATCTGATGAACGAGGGTCAAAACGGGGACTCGGCGGCGGTGCAGAGGCGTCAGATAGGGAAAAGTGTTTATGGACTCCAGAATGCCGTCAAAGGATCCGGTACGCGCGATCGCGCGCGGAGCAAGCAGGTGATGCGTACCGTTCCCTATCCGTCCTATCCGCTCGATCATTACGCCGTCGACTTCATCATGGCTCGGCAGATGGGGGCCCTGCGAGGAGAACAGGGTCACTTCTTGCCCCGACTCAGCCCATCTCCTGGCTACCTCATGAACGAAGACCTCCGCCCCACCGGAGTTGTCGTGTGCCATATCTCGCCAATTCAAGACGGCGATGCGCAAACCTAACTGGCCCCTCTTTCGAGAGCAGGGACGAGAGGCGTTGACATCACCGACTCCTGCCACTCGGGAAGACGGACAGCGGCAGGAGGCCGATCGTAAGAACGAAGGATGTAGTTGCGATAGAAGATCGCTCCGGTGTCGAGCAAGATTCGAAAAGTCGCACCGAGACTGATCGTCGAGGAAAACTTGTGATCTAACCGGATCGGTGCCTCAAACACCCGTTTGAAACCAAGCCTGCGTGCGACCACCAGGAACTCCAGATCGAAAGCGAATCGCTTCTCTAACATCCGTGGAAGGACGGAGTCGAGTACGTCTCGCCTGATGAGCTTCATCCCCGTCTGAGTGTCACGAACGTTGAGGCCGAACATCACTCGTACCAATCGTTGGTACAGCCAGCTCATGATCCTGCGCGTGACCGGGTATCTGACATCGGAAAGAGGGTGCCGTTTGGATCCGATAACGAGTTCCGGCCTATAGAGCTCCATTATCGTCAGAAAACTGCTCAGCTCTGCGGCATCAAGGTCTCCGTCCGAGTCGATAAACGCCACATATTTGCCACGCGCTCCGGTCATGCCAACGCGCAAGGCCATGCCTTTCCCCTGCCTGTGGGCATAGCGAACAACGGTGACCGGCGCGTCGGCCTCGTAAGCGATGTGGTCCGAACCATCGGTGCTGCCGTCCGAGACGACGATCACTTCGTAAGGGCGGTTAAGGCTTTGAAGGGCATCTCTTGAGGAGCGAACGCTGGCTGCCAGGTTGGACCCGCCGTTATGGCAAGGGATAACGAGAGAAAACTCAGGTCGCTCCGCCTCCCCGAGATGGACAGGTCTGTGAAGCACGCTCAAGTCATCGGGAAGGCGTCCTAGCGGAGCCGGCGACATCGCGATTGCTCGGCAGGTTGCAAATCCGCCCAATGCCACGAGGGTAGACACCATCGCCAGCACGAAAGCGATGCTTGCTCCAGAAGAGTGGAAGGCTGCGATTCCGGCCGCTTCTGCCGCGATGGCGATCCACAGCAGATGAAACGCTCGGGAGCCGGCCGCCACGTGAAAGAACACGAACAGATTCGTGAGGCCCAGAGCGACCATTGCGATGCACATCGTCGGCAAGAGAGCCGACGCGGTCAGGAAACGGTCACCGAAGGTGGCCGCGACGACCGCATGGGTCGCTCCTGTGAGAACCAGGGATGCCCCGAGGCCGAGCACGAGAACGATACCGACCGAATACAGCAGCCACTGGTACGCCTGTCGCCCGCGGCCCCCGAATTCCGCAAAGTGTGGCAGGGCGATCACACCGACAGCGCCCGGTATGAACAGGACGGCTCGTGCGAGCAGGCCCGCAGCAGCGTAAGAGCCGGCAGCCTTCGCCGGGAGGTAGTGCCGGGCAAGCAGCAGGTCTAGTTCGATCAGGAGCCACATAGCCCCCAGCCCGGCGGCAATCGGGCGTACGTCGCGGAAAAATCCTTCTGTGTTGCGGACGCCCTTGACACGCCAAGAAGCACCCTGAACAAGCAGCCACCAGCCCAGGGCGGCTCCGGCAACTTCACCAAGCACTGTGGCCATCACCGCGCCGGGCACTCCTCCACCCGATCGGACGATGAGAACCCCGGCCACTACCCGCACCACGACGGGCAAGATGCTGACGGCAGCAAGCTCGGTAAAGCGGAGCATTCCCTGTAAGGCACCCCTGACCACGGCTGAAAGAGCCGCCGGAAACGCGTAGACAGCGACGAACAACGGGACTAGCTCAGAGTCAAGATGAAGGAATCTGCGCAAGAGCGGACTGGCAACAGCTAGCAAGGCGGCGACTAGGAAGGTGGGTTTGACCATCGACCGAGCCACCCCCCTCCAGGCAGCCGCGGACCGATCGGCGTCGGCTCGGATCTGTGCCAACTGTTTCGCCATGGTCGCCTGGACTGCCCCCAGCGGGACCGAGAGGATCAACAACACCGCGAGCACTGAGCCAAGTGCCCCATAGTCGGCCTTGCCCAGGAGACGGGAGATGAGCACGTGGAACAGATAGTTCGATGCGTTGACCGCAGAAAGAGCGAGGAACAACAGCCAGGAGTCTCTCCCCACCATGACGACCCCCTGCCGCACCTGCCGCAAGGTCATGAGTGGATCGCGGGGCAACCAACCAGTGCCGACTTCAGCTCGCCGGCAACATGAGTCTTCTGCGATGCGCTCAAAGGAGCCACCAGGTGCTCGGAAGAGAGTTTGAGAGAGATGCGCTCGGGCCTCCCGAAAGCCATACTCCCTTTCTTCAGCGATTCGACGGCAAGGTGAACTGCGGCCCGAATCGAGTTTCGTAAAGCTGCAATGTCTCCGCTCTCCAAGGCTGTCTGACTCTGCCTTAGCGGCCCGCACGAAACTCCCTTGCGCACCGCGACTGGAGCTCGATGTCCCCCAGCACTAAGTGGAGCCGAGGTTCTAGAGTCCACAGCCGAATGAGGAACTACCAGCGACACGATGGCAGCGACGGCCACTACCGCAAGGATTCCTGCAGCTATTTGCGGCGCCAGCGACCGTCGCCTGCCACTTACCTCTTGCATCTACCGAGAGACGAACTGGTTTATGTGTGGTGGATCTTGATCCATTTGGAGACAGCTTTCGAGCATGAGTGCCTACCGGCGTACCCGAAAGAGCTTCTTCCCGAATAGCGGGTGTGGTAATGGCCGTGATTGGGCTTGGGGTCGATCTGGAAAACGTAGTTGCCCTGATAATCCGTCGTGGTGGTCGCGACAAGTCCAGTGGCCTTCCGAGTGAGCCGAACCGTGGCAAAGCGATGGCAGCTGGGATGTCCTGGAGTCTTCAGGTCGCCGTAGAAAAAGATCTTCTGATGCCGACTCACGCTGTGATCACTTACACCGATTGTTAGCCTGGAAGTGATGGCGTGAGAACTCGCCGCGGGAATCAACCCGAAAATGAATGCTGCGGCCACAGCTGCAGAAGCCATAGCACGTACATGACGCTTCATTGCCTACCTCCACCGATCATGGGAATCCCTTCCCCCCTTTGGAGGCACTGGTTTAGCACGCTTTTCACAATCGCACATGATTGCCTTGCTTGCAGCAATTCAACCCATGCAACCATCCACGCGTGACAATGCGGCGGTGAGTGAGCTGCTGAACAGGACGAGGGTGCTTGCGTGGGCGTGGTTCCTCGCGGTCACGGTCGCGGTGCTTGGTCCTCTCCTGTTACCTGGTTACCTTCTGCTGCTGGACTTCCCCAGCGGACCGCACATCCCGTGGGTCAGTTTGTTTCCCCTGCCGAGCCAGGGTCTCGTGTCGGCTGGTACTCCAATGATCAATGCGCTGCGTCTGTTCACCATCGTGCTTCCCGAGCAGACTCCCAAGCTCTTGATCGTCGTGAGCATCATCGTTGCAGGTGTCGGCCTCTTCCGCTTCCTGACCTCTTGTCTCCGACTCGGCTCCATTCCGGCGTTGGCGGGATCGACGATGTTTGCGATCAATCCCTTCGTCTACGACAGGATCCTGGCGGGCCAACTCTTGGTCTTTCTCGCCTACGCACTGCTGCCGTGGGCGCTTTCCAGCTTGTTGCGTCTTGCGCTCGGCGGAACGCCTCGAGCACTCATCTGGTCCGTGTCATGGATGGCGGTCATCGGCATCGTCAACGTGCAGATTGGGATCGTTGCTTTCCTCTTGGTGCTTGCTGCCATCGTGACAGCGCCGCGCTCCTTGCTTCTAAAGATCGGGTTCGTCGCTGCGGCATCGGCCACCCTGCTTCTCGTCGATCTCTACTGGCTGCTTCCGTTGGCCGTAAGCACGACGCCGCACGCGGTCGGAGCGGG
>JAXDJO010000003.1:0-190000 GCA_034667525.1 Actinomycetota bacterium | reverse complement strand
CCACGCACAGCGTGGCTCCACGACGCCAGAATGGCCCGCGGGTCGATCGGAACAGGCATCATGGCCCGATGGTTTCCCCGATAACCCTTGAGACCCGCGTTGAAGAGATCGCTCTCCGGGAGCCGTTCTCGATCTCGAGTGCGACTTGGGAAGTGGCAGAGAACGTGTTTGCCATCGTCCATTGCGAAGGAATCGCGGGGGCGGGCGAAGTCGGCACTGATCCTCGTGTTGGAGATACTGCCGACAGCATCGTGGCAGCGCTCGAGGGCGCCGACCTTTCCCATCTGAGGGGGGTCTTCGACCTCGAGGGGATCGATGAGTTACTGCCTGCGGGCCCCGCGCGCTGCGCTCTGGATATCGCGATCCACGACCTGGCCGGGCAGATGGCCGGACTGTCCCTTGCCGAGCTGGTCGGGTTAGGCGGGCGCGTCTCGGCCCCCACTTCCGTGACGATTCCCATCTCTACCGTCGAGCACATGCAGGAGCGCGCGCGGGAATGGTCGGACTATCCGATCATCAAGATGAAGGTCGGCTTCGACGGTGATCTGGAGGCCGTCCGTGCGGTCCGAAACGTCTTTCCCGGAATGATCCGCGTGGATGCTAACGAAGGTTGGAACAAGAAGGCTGCCATCGAGCGCTTGGAAAAGCTGGCCCCCTTCGACATCGAACTATGCGAGCAGCCCATTCCAGCCGGGCACTACGACGAGCTCAGTGAGATCAAGGCTGGGTCTGCGATCCCGATATTTGCCGATGAGGATGTAAACGTTGCGCGCGACGTGATCGCACTTGCAGATGCGGTGGATGGAGTGAACCTAAAGCTGCGGAAGACCGGGGGAATCAGGGAGCTCATGCGGGCTGCGAACGTCGCCCGCGCAGTGGGATTGAAGCTGATGCTGGGATGCGATCTGGAATCGGGCGTAGGAGCAACCGCTCAAGCCAACCTGGCCTCTTTGTTCGACCACGTCGATGTGGATGGTCCTCTGGCCCTGGCCGAAGATCCCTACCCCGGAGTCACCTACGAAGGGGGAACCCTCGTGTTGCCGCGGGGGCCGGGTCTGGGCTTGCAAGGGCGTCCCACGTGACGGAGGCGCGAGCCTGGCTGGTGCTCACCGACGGTTTCCTGGCGTCCCGAGAGGCGAAGACCGCGCACGGCGTCATCCGGTACTCGCAGGATAGGATCGCCTGCGTTCTCGACCGCGACCACGCTGGCCAGAACCTGCTCGGGGTGCTACCGGAGATGGGACGCGACGCTCCGATCGTTGGCTCGGTGAACGAAGCTCTGAGATTTCAGCCCACGTCCCTGTTGCTGGGTGTGGCCACCCCGGGGGGATGGATCCCCGATCACTGGCGCGCATGGATCATCCAGTCGATCGAGGAAGGTCTGGAGATCGCGAACGGGCTGCATGGTTTCCTTCGAGACGATCCCGAGTTTGCAGAGCTTGCCCACAGGCGCGGGGTTCGGCTGTGGGATGTGCGGGAGCCACCCCCTGACATTCCTCTCTGTTCTGGAAGGGCGGCCGGCGTCCCACAACGGATCGTTCTCACGGTCGGGAGTGACTGTGCCGTCGGCAAGATGACAGCGTCTCTGGAGTTGGCCGCATCGGGGAGAGCTGCAGGCATCGAGACGGAATTCGTCGCCACAGGACAGACCGGGATACTGATAGCCGGACGCGGTATCTCGGTGGATCGAGTCATCGCAGACTTTCTTGCAGGCGCGGCCGAGAAGTTGATGCTGGAGGCAGCGCCCTCCTCACAAGTCGTGATCGTCGAGGGTCAGGGGGGCTTGTGGCATCCCGCGTATGCGGCGGTGACGCTTGGATTGTTGTATGGCTGCGCGCCAGAGGTGCTGGTGCTGTGTCATCAAGCCGGCCGAACCGCCATTGAGGAACCCCCATACACCGTGCTTCCCCCGTTGCCGGAGATGATCGCCATGTACGAGACCCTGGCTGCAACGGTCCGTCCCGCGAAGGTGGCTTGCGTTGCGCTCAACTGCCGCGGCCTCCCTGCTGACTTTGCTCGCCGAGCGATCGAAGAGACGGAAGACGTAACGGGTCTCCCGGCCGGAGATGTCTTGGCCGGTGAGGGTCCGAGATTGTGGGGAGCGGTGAACGCCGCACTTTCTGCAACGCTCGCGCCGGCGAAGAAATGAAGGGAGAGAGGTCGGCAGGTCGCCGAACGAGCGCACCTCGCCTTCGATATTTCGGAGTTCCGGCCGCAGCGGAATAGCAAGTCGCGCGCTCAGGTTGCCGCCACTATGGGACTCACGGAGCTGATGGCGCAAAAAAAAGCTCCGGGGTGGTTGATGTGGATCGCTCTGTGGACCGTCTATCTCGTATGGGGCTCGACCTATCTCGCCATCCGCGTGATGGTGCGAACCCTTCCGCCACTGCTCTCCGGGGGCGTGCGATTCGTCCTCGCGGGAGCGATCCTTCTCGGCATCCTTGCCCTACGACGGAGCCTGCCGGCGATCGCTATCGGGGGCAGGGAGTTGGTGTCCTGCACGATCGTAGGCACCGCCCTGCTTCTCGGAGGCAACGGTCTCGTATCAGTTGCAGAAGAACGCGTGCCCTCAGGTCTCGCCGCGCTGGTGATCGCCTCGATACCACTATGGGTCGTGGTGCTGCGCTCGATATTCGATGGACGCGTTCCTGCCGCCACCCTTGTAGGGGTTGCCCTGGGCTTCGTCGGTGTGGGCATCTTGGTGGTGCCCGGAGGCTCTTCGTCGGGAGCCCCGATCGCTGGCCTCCTGGTATTGCTGGTCGCATCGGTGTGCTGGGCCAGTGGCTCTTTCCTCTCCACCAAATTGACATTCCCTCGCGACCCCTTGGTCTCCACGGGGTTCCAGATGCTCTCGGGTGGAATCGTGATGACTCTGGTGAGCCTGGCCGTCGGCGAGGGAGCTGACTGGCAGCTTTCGGAGCTCTCTCGCTCCTCGGTCCTTGCGTTCGCATATCTCGTGGTGGCTGGCTCACTCCTGGCCTTCACGGCGTATAGCTGGCTGCTTCGCAACGCCCCCATCTCGAAGGTCGCTACCTATGCCTACGTCAATCCGGTAGTGGCCATCTTCTTGGGGTGGTGGATCCTCCACGAGAGGATCACTGCGAGCGTCCTCGTAGGCGCGGCCGTGATCCTGTCATCGGTGGCTTTCATCATCCGAAAGGAGTCAGTCGGCTCTCGCGTGCCCGAGCCGGAGATTGCCGATCCCGGCGCTGGCCTCGCGTCTGCTGACGCGGCGAAGCTTTAGCCTGAGGAAGTGCGAGCCTACGCAGGTTTGATCGCGCTCGTTGTGCTGCTGGCGCCCGCATGTTCCGATCCCGGCCGCGCACCGACAACAGCTGCGCCGGCCCCCTCCTCCGGCCACCCTCGAGAAAGATCCCAGCAGACCCCTGGGACACAGCCAGCGGCCCCGATCCTGACCGCACCATCCGATCTGGCAACGGCGTTAACGCACCTTGACCGGCGGCTGCGGAAGGACGTCCTTCGGTGGCGCGCCGAGGGAGCGGGATTCGGCTCCCGGCTGGCCCCGCCCGTTTCGATCGAGAGCCTTCGGCAACAAGAGATCTATCGGTACCTTGCCGGACAACCAGCGATCGCTCGCCAGGTCGCCCACAGAGTCGGCCCCCAGGTCAAGCAAGAGATGGGGGTCAATCTTGGAGCGGCGCGGGATCTCAACTCGCTCGTCTCGCCGGTGCAGAGGATCCCGAACTATCAGTTCGCCCCTCCCGTGGCACCCGACCGGCTCCGGCAGCTTTTTGTGGAAGCTCAGGGTCGTTACGGTGTTCCGTGGTCGGTTCTGGCCGCGATCAACTTCGTCGAATCAAAGTTCGGCAGGATCTTGGGACCCAGTTCGTCAGGCGCTCTTGGTCCGATGCAATTCCTGCCATCGACATTCGCTCTTTACGGCGAGGGCAACATCAAGGACCCGCGGGATTCGATCTTGGCAGCGGCGAACTACCTGCATTCAAGCGGCGCGCCTGATCGTCTCCGGCCTGCACTTTTCGCCTACAACCGCGCCCGGGCTTACGTCGACGCCATCCTTCGGTACGCGCGGCAGATGCGAAGCAACCGTTGGAGCTTCTGGGTCTATTACGACTACCAGGTGTTCGTCTCAACCACGCGTGGCTCGGTGCGGCTAACCGGTCCTGGGACTGCTCATCCGGATCACACGCCGGGGCGGCCCGCTCCTACGTAGTCGGGCCTTCCGCCGGTGGAAGCAACTCGAACGAGGGCGCCGGTGTAAGGAGCCTCTACGAGTTGCCCCCCGCCGATGTACATGGCGACGTGGTGAATGGGGCTCCCATAGAAGAGAAGGTCACCGGGCTGCAGAGCTCCCGTGGCCACCCTGCGGGTCTCGTTGTACTGCATCGCCGCACTGTGGGACAGGGACACGCCGGCGTGGGCCCATGCCCACATGGTCAGACCAGAGCAGTCATAGGAGTTCGGTCCAGCTGCCCCCCACTGGTACGGCTTCCCGACCTGGGACAGCGCAGCCCGCACGGCGATCTGAGCTCTCGCGCTGGCGGGAGGTGCGGGGCCCGAGGGACCCGAAGGGGTCGACGGCGCTGCCGGGGGAGCAGCGGTTGCCGCGCGCTGGGCAGCGAACGCAGCTGCCCGGTTTGCTTGCTGTTGGGCGATCTTTTGCGCGCGCGCCCGAGCGGCAGCTCGACGGGCTGCAGCGGCGATCTCTCGGTTCAGGCGAGCGATGGTGCCCTGCTGGCTTGCGACCTTCGACTGGATCGAAGTCTTGAGTTGCGCTAGTTGTCCTTGATCGGCTGCTGCCTTGGCGCGCGCGGCGGAAAGCTCGCTCAGCTTCTGATTCAGTGTCTGCCTGTCCACCGCGAGCCGCTCGAACACCTGCGTTTGTTGTTGCTCCGACGATTGCAGGTAATGGAGCCGCGACTCGATCTCGGACAGATCGGTAGAAGACAGCACTGCTTCCAGCGCTCCGGCTTGCCCACTCATGTAGAGCTCTCTGGCCAGTGCCACCGCCGTACCCATGCGCGATCTGATCCGCTTCCGGATTTGTGTGACCACGACCTCGGTGCGCGCCATCTCGGAACGGATCAGGGTGAGTCTCTGATGTACCGCGTCGTAGTGCTCGACCGCCAGCTCGAAGTCGGCCTCGAGTTGGTTGAGCCTGGCCTTGGCGTCCGCTAGCTGCGACTGACTCGGAGCCGCCATCGAAGGAACAGAGGTAGACAGATTGAAGATCGCCAGTGATCCCGCCACGACCGCTGCGCAAGCGATCTTTAGGAGAGCACCTCTCCGGGGTGGCGTCGGCATCTGGTCCACCCTAGCCTGAGAAGGCTGTCTGACGCCAGCACCACCGTGCCGAGGAGCGGATGGGCTTCCCTGGGCCGTCGGTGACGCCGGCCACATCTTCTCGGCCATCTGTTGCCGGTGCTCAGCCGATGCCAGAGGCCTCAGTCGCCATCGCCGTCACAGATCCGGCCCTCCGCCTGCTCGTCGCCCAGGCTTTCGATGGAGCTCCCCAGGCGTGGGCAGTCAGCTTTTCCGACGTGGAGCGGCCCGACGCGGACGTGGTTGTCTTCGATGATGACCCTGGGGGCAAGGGCGTGATCTTCGACCTCGCCCGCCCCGACAGGTTGATCGCAGATATCCGGGCCCATCTGGATGGGGCGTCCCCGAGTGCCCCATGCCGGACTGTGGCAGTGACGGGGATGCCGGGGGCGGGCGTTACATCGATCGCCGTGCATCTGGCATCGATCTGGGGCCGGGGATCGGAAACCTGCTTTGTGGATCTCGACCGCTCGTGGAGCTGCGCGCCCAGACTCGCTCTCGGCGACGAGGTTGTGACCTGGGCCATGAGAAGCAAAAGGTTGGATGGCGCGGGCTCTCTATCGATCCCGCTGGCCCCGGGCGTGCGTGCACTCGTCGCCCCCCTCGGCGACAGCTCCGTGCTCGCGGCCACAGTCGTGAAAAGGCAGCCGCGAGATCCGAACGGCTCGTGCTGGACGTGCCGTACCGGCATTGGGAGCCGGAGATCGCCGCTTCGCTCGATTCGGTAGTGGTGGTCATGTCTCCCTGCGTGCCCCATGCGCATCGCACCGGGCGGATCCTGCAGGACGTCGCCGTCGACCGCGTTGCGGTAGTTACGAACAGGCTCGGCCGGGGCGGAGAGACGGCGCGCGGGCAGATCGAATCGATCCTTGGCCGGAAGATCGCCGTGGAGCTTCCGACCTTCCCCGGCCTGCGAGACGCCGAAGGAAGGCAGCAACTCGCGCCGCTCACGTGGTCTCGCTGGGGCCGAACGCTCGCGCGCCTCGCCCGCGCTCTGGAGTCATCGTGAAGAGAGACCTCCTTCAGACGGTATTCGCCCACGACGAGCTCGCCGAGCTCGATATCGGTGCCCGACGGCTCGCCCTGCGCTCGCTCATTGCGGAGAAGGAGATGCCGTGCACGGTGGCGGAGCTGGCCGACTGGATCGACGGGTGGGGCCCTCTGTCTGCTGTGATGCGCGATCCACGCGTGACCGATGAGCTCGTGAACGGCCCCTTCGAGGTCTGGGTTGAAACGCTGCGGACGACTCGCCTTCGAGGGGGCGCTCTTCGAAGATGCGGACGAGTTGGTGGCCCTCGCCGCACGGATGCTGGGCGATGCTGGTGCACGCGCCGATGCTTCGCATCCGATAGCCGACGCGCGTCTCGCAGACGGGGGAAGGCTGCACGTTGTTCTTCCTCCCATCGCCCCCGCCGGACCGCTTCTATCGATCAGACGCTTCCCGCACCGCGCCTTCACGTTGACGGACCTTCGGCTTCAAGGCATGTTGAGCGAAGAGGACGCGGTCACGTTGACAACGGCAGTACAGGAGCGACTCACCCTCGCGATCAGCGGCGGAACCGGCACCGAGAAGACCACTTTGCTCAATGCGCTGCTGGGATACGTGGGTGACGAAGAACGCGTCGTCTTGATCGAGGAAACGCCGGAGTTGCAACCTCTATGCAAGCACTCCGTGTCGCTGGTAGCTCGGTCGGCCAACACGGAAGGCATGGGTGAGATCGATCTCGCGACCCTCGTCCGAGCCGCTCTCAGGATGCGGCCCGACAGGATCGTGGTGGGCGAGGTGCGCGGAGCCGAAGCTCTGGCGGCCCTTACCGCGATGTCGACTGGTCACGCCGGTTCGCTCGTGACCATCCACGCCCGCTCCGGACAGGACGCCATGGCCCGCATGGTCTCGCTTGCGTTGGGGGCACGAACGGGCGCGTCCGAGGCCAGCTTGGATGAGGCGGTCAAAGCTGCGGTGGACGTATCGGTACACCTAGAGCGCGTGGGAGGTGTCCGGCGCGTTTCCGCTATCCGGCTTCTCCCGTAGCGGATCTATCTGCCCGCGCCACAGAGTTTCGCCGGCTGGCCGCGCTGCTCCGCTCGGGTCTTACGCCGCGCGCCGCCTTGACCCTGTGGCACGACGGATCCCTTCCGCCGCTTCGGCACGGACTGGTCAAGCTATCCAGGCGCCTGCGATTGGGAGACGGCATCGAGGAGGCAGTCACTGCGCTCGAGGAGGATCTTGGCGGCGACGCTAGGAGTCTGAGTCTCGTGGTCGCGATCCACAGTGAGTCGGGGGGAGATCTCCCGGCCATGATCGAGAAGCTCGCCAAGGCGATCGACGAGCGTGCACGAAGTTCCGTGGCGGCCCGGACAGCGGGTGCCGGCACCATCCTGTCGGCGCGGATCGTCGCCGGCCTTCCACTCTTGTGCATCCCTTTGCTGCCGATCTCCCACGCCCCGCTGTTCGATCCGCTGGGTCTGGCCATGCTGTCGGTCGGTGGCTTCCTGGCCCTCGCAGGACTCCGCTGGATGGACCGTTTGGTGCCCGTACCATCGGGATCCGACCATCCCGTTGCGACGATCGCGGACGTGGTGGCAGGCGTCCTATCGGCTGGGATCGGACTGCGCCCGGCCCTCGACCGCGTTTCGTGGCACGTTCCGGACGAACTGGTGGAGCCCTTCGAGGCAGCCCGCAGACGGGTTTCTTGGGTCGACGTGGCCTGAAGCCTTCGCCTTCGCAGATGAGGAGGAACTCAGGGCTCTCGGGCGGACATTGATGAATGCGCAAAGCCTCGGAGTGCCCGTCGCAACAGCGCTTGAGACGTTCTCGCCCAACTCCGGGAACGTCGCGAGCTGGAGTTCGAGGAACGTACCCGGAGGGCGCCGGTGGTGATGATTCTGCCTCTCGTCTTGTGCGCCCTTCCTTCCTTCTTACTTCTGGCATTGGGCCCGTTCGTCAGAGGTCTGTCGATGAGCTGATGCATGCGAAGCTCGAAGTGTGCGATACGCGGTCTGCATCCTTTTGCTTGCCACTGCCTGCTCGAGTGCTTCGCCGGCCAGGTCGACTCAGGCTCCGTCCTCTGCATCGTCTTTGCTTGCGCATTCGCCCGCTCTGATCACAACGGCCCACGGCAGCGTTCTCTTCAACGTGGAGATCGCGGTAACGAAGCGACAGCGGTCTCGGGGGTTGATGGGCCGGACCTCACTGGGTTCCCAGGCCGGCATGGCCTTTCTGTTCTTTGGACCAACGCGTGCGGGTTTCTCGATGAAGAACACCTCGATCCCCCTGTCGGTAGCTTTCTTCGGAAACGCCGGGAAGATCCTGAAGATCCTCGACATGACACCGTGTCACCAGACGGCGTGCCCGGTTTACCGTCCGGGGGTCGCCTATTCGGGCGCTCTCGAGGTCAACCGAGGTGCGTTCCAGAAGAACGGTGTCATGAAGGGAGACACGGTTCACCTGGCTCCGTGACCCGCGCCACCGCGCAAGAGCTGTTCTTGGAGTCGATTAACGGGCACCCGCCGGCATCAGCCGGCTCTCTTCCTGGAGGTGTCTCAGTTGAGTCGTTCGGAGCTCATCGCCCGCTCCCAACACGGGCAGACGACGGCCGACTATTCGCTCGTACTTCTGGTTGCCGGTTTGATCGTCGGAGTCTTTGCAGCGTTCGTCAAATCCGGCGAGCTGCAACATATGTTCCACACGATCATCTCCAGTCTTGTCCAGCGGGCGCAGGGCTGACCGTTCGCTCGATGAACGACCAAGGACAAGCCACCGTGGAGCTGGTTCTGTGTTTGCCGCTCGTGGCGCTCCTTTTGGCAGCGCTTCTACAGGCAGGTGTGATCGTGTCGGATCAAACGCGCTTATGGCACGCGGCCCGTGAGGCGGCACGCGCGGCGGTAGTCGATCCCGACCCTCGCGCTATCAGGCAAGGCGCAGAGAGCTCCGGCTTGTCCCCCGTTTCGTTGACAGTGCGGCCCCAAGCGCCGTACCGCTCGCAGGGCCAGCCGCTGACGGTCTCGGTGGGATACCGGCCGCGTTCGATCGTTCCGTTGCTGAACCCACTGGTGGGAAAACTGGAGCTCCACGCGCGAGCGACCATGCGGATCGAGCAGCCGTGAGCCTGATGGCCGTCTGCCTTAGCACGCTCTTGACCTTCGGCTGTGCTGTATTCACGGTCGATGTGGGACGGGTGACGTGGCAACGTGCCCGGGCGCAGACTGCTGCTGATGCTGCGGTCCTCGCGGCAGCCGCGGAATCCGGGCCCTACGGCGGCGGAGATCCCAAGCTGCAAGCTCGAAGATTCGCCTCTGCGACCGGCGCCGGAGTGGTCGAGTGTCTGTGCGACCGCGGGGCCACCGCGATGCAGGTGAAAGTGACACTCGGGCAGGTCTCAGCCCAGGCGAGGGCAGTGCTGGACCCGTCCCTCCTTCGTCCTGCGTCTGTTGCATTCGATCGCCGCGGTCTTCAACCGCCGCTGGCGGCCGCCGTTCGCTCCCTTGTGTCTGCCGCCCACGGCGCCGTACGGGTGATCTCAGGATTTCGCTCGGCGGGACAGCAGAGTGTCTTGTGGGAGCGGGCACTGCGCCGGTATGACGGTCCCGACGAGGCCCGGCACTGGGTGGCGCGGCCGGGAACATCGATGCACGAACGCGGCCTGGCGGTGGACCTTGCAGGAGACCTCGACCTCGCCGCGCGTCTCATCCAACAGCACCACCTGCCGTTATGGCGCCCGCTTCCGAACGAGCCGTGGCACTTCGAGCTCCTCGGAAGCCGTGGATGAGAGTGACCCCGGCGGCCACTAGGCTCCCGCCCATGCCCGTTGCCCCGCATACGTTGGTCGAGGAACTGGAGAGCAAGTTCCAGCGGCTCGAGACAGATTTCCACCGGGCCTACTGGGAAAGCCAGATCGACGCCACGCCGGAAAAGGGACAACAGAGAGCCGAGTTGGAGCTCGAGCTCCGGCGCGTCAAGGGCGATCCGGCAGCGTTGACTGCCGTGCGGGCCGCGCTCGAACAGCAGCTGCACGATCCCATCCTGCGCCGTCAGCTCGAGGTTCTGCGCCTGTCGCTCCTCGGCAATCAGATGACCGAAGAGCAGCGAACCGAGATCGTCGAGTTGTCGAGCGCCGTCGAGGGTGACTTCGCATCCTTCAGGCCGGTGGTCGATGGACAAGCCCTCAGTGATAACGAGATCGAGGAGGTTTTGGCCACCTCGAACGATGTCGAGCTCAGGAAGAGGACCTGGGAAGCCTCGAAGGAGATCGGCGATGTGGTTGCCGAGCGCATCAGGGAGCTGGCGCGCGCTCGCAACCGAGCCGCTCACGATGCTGGGTTCGCCGACTACTACCGCATGTCGCTCGAGATGCAAGAGATGTCTGAGGAATGGTTGTTCGACACGCTCGACGAAGTAGAGGAGCTAACCGAAAAGCCCTTCCGTCACTGGAAGAGCCAGCTCGACGACTCTCTCAAGAAGCGTTTCGGGGTCGGCGAGATCTATCCCTGGCACTACTCCGATCCATTCTTCCAATCGGTTCCCCCCGAGGCAAAGATCTCATTGGATGAGGAGTTGAAGGGGACGGATGCCAGAGAGTTAGCAGAGAAGACGTTCGCGGGATGGGGGATCGACCTCTCCAAGGTTCTCGAAAACAGCGACCTGTATCCGCGCGAGCGAAAGTGTCAACACGCGTTCTGTCTCGACATCGACCGCTCAGCTCAGGACGTGAGGATCCTGGCGAACATCGTTCCGGGTGAGCGCTGGGTCGAGGTGACCCTGCACGAATGTGGACACGCGGCGTACGACGTGATGATCCGTCGCCAGATCCCCTACCTGCTGCGGCGAGCGGCACATACCTTCGTGACGGAAGCCATCGCTCTTCTTTGCGGGCGTCTGCTGCGCGATGTGGGATGGCTCGTGGAAGTTGCCGGCGTGGAGGCATCACGTGTTGATGCGAAGGCGGCCCGCCTGCGAGCTTCCAACGCCGGGCAGAGCTTGATGTTCGCGCGATGGGTTCTCGTGATGGCGCACTTTGAGCGCCTTCTCTATTCGGATCCAGAGGGAGATCTCGACGCCGAGTGGTGGTCTTTGGTGCAGAGACTCCAGCTGGTGACGCCACCGCCGGGGCGCACGGCCCCCGACTGGGCGGCCAAGATCCACATCGCGGTCTCGCCCGTCTACTACCATAACTACCTTCTCGGCGAGATCCTCGCGTCGCAACTGACATCGATCATCGACGCACAGTGTGGAGGCCTTGCGGGCGTTCGTGACGCGGGTGAGCTGCTGATCGACCGAGTGTTCAAGCCCGGGTCGGTACTGAGATGGGACTCGTTGATCGAAGAGGCCATCGGGGCTCCCTTCTCGCCCCGGGATTTCGTAGCGGGGCTTGCACTGTGACGGTTGGGTTCCCCTCGCTCCGGCGACCGTGGTCTGCGTGCAGACCCTACAGATGGGCTTTCTTTTTGAACCGCGCGTAGATCGAATGGGCGCCGGGCGATATGAAGACGACACTTTGGGGTCCTTCGAATCCGAAGGTGACGGGCACCGTCACGACACCGATGTTCTTTGGCGAAACGTCCGATGCCAGGATCGCCAACCGGAACAGTTCGCGCAACGAGATGTTCAGTCGGGTGTAACGGCGGGCGATCATCATCCACTTCAGCAGCGATGCAGGATTTCTCGTCACGTCGGTCCGGAGCGTCCTTAGAAGATCCAACAGGAAGGCGGCCTGGTTGGCCGTTCGGGCGACGTCGCCGGTGGAAAAATCGTGCCGGTCGCGAACGAAAGAAAGCGCCTGGAGGGGGCCGAGCTTGTGGGGACCCGCCGACAGATGAGCTCCGGACCCTGACGGATCGTTCAGGTTGATCGGAACGTGAACTTTGATCGGGCCCAACCTGCTCACGATGCCGTAGAACCCCCCGAAGCCGGTCATAACCCAGTAGTCGATCCTGATCCCCGTCACTGATTCCAGCGTTCGTGCCACCAGTTCGGGGCCCCCGTCGATCAGCGATGAGTTGATCTTGCCAAAACCGTGGCCCGGGATGTTCACCCAGGAATCTCTCGGGAAGTTCAGGATGCCGGCTTTCATCGTCTTGGTGTCGATGCCCACGAGATGGATCGCATCGGCGAGCGCACCATTCGGGTTGCCCTGTCTTGCGTCGTTGCCGATCACGAGCACGAACAGCTTTCCGGTGAGGGGCTGGAAGCCAGCGTGGACACGCCCGATGCTGATCGCGGCAGCACTCTTGGGAACTTGCATCAGGACTGGGGACCAAGAAGCGACAAGGACGATCAGCATCGCGAGCACGATCGCGATTCTCTTCATCGAGACTCCTGGGCCGTATGGAAGGCGAGCACCTTCCACGTTCGATGGACGAGTTCCAGCCAGAGCGTTGATTCATTCTTGAGCTTCAGATGTTTCGAGTTCCGGACACCTCTCAATAGCACGCTGACGCTTGCCACCGCGTTCTGCGCAGTCTTTGCGTCCACGCCGATGTGCAGAGCACGATGCGTGATCTGCACTTGCGTAAAGCCGCGAGGCAGTCGTACGTTTGCTCGCAGGAAGGAGCGCGCCGCGGCCGCTTCGAAATGAGATCGGATGGTCTCTGCTGCTTTGGCAGGATCCAAGAAGAGCTTGTTATAGACACGCTCCACCCCGCTCGCTGCTCTCCTTCCTTGCATCCGTGCTGTCTTGAGATCCTTCTTCGTTACTTTTCCCGTGACCGCCGCGGGGAAGGCGCGGACATGCCATCTTGCTTGCCGGAGCGCGACTGGGGTTGGTGAGGCGGGAGTGCTCGGAGCCGCCGCGGGATGAGGGGTGGGACTATCCCGCGCCAGCAGCAAGCTCACCACGAGCGCGATGGCCACGGCTACGGCGATGGCGGCGGCGATGATCCAGAACCTCCTGTTATCCGAAGCCGTATCGCTCAGAACTCACCCTTCCCGTTTGTGCAAGCGCAACTGAGGGTAGCGAACGAACGATCCGTCGCCCGGATTAGCACGCCCGCGGGCGTGGGCGGCTCGTATACGATGCCGCTTTCGGCGGAGGATCCGGAAGGGGGCCCGATCGTGGAGCTAGCACTCGATGTTCACAAGACCGGCTCTCTTTCGGTCGTTGATGTCAAGGGTGAGATCGATGTCTATACCGCGCCCAAGCTGCGGGAAAAGCTCATCGAGCTGGTCTCGGAAGGGTCCTACAACGTGGTCGTGAATCTCGAGGGCGTGGACTTTCTGGATTCCACGGGCCTTGGCGTTTTGGTGGGAGCGTTGAAGAGAGTAAAGGCGCACGATGGCACGCTCTCGCTGGTATGCACGCAAGAGAAGATCTTGAAGATATTCAAGATCACCGGACTTACCAAGGTCTTCCCCATACATGATTCGGTGGAGAGCGCGTCGGCTCCGGGAGGTGAGGGGGCTTAGCCCCTTGTGCCAACCGTCGCCGAATCGGCAAGCGTCGACCTGGAGATTCCACCAGGCTCGGCCTACGTCGCGGTTGTGCGGTTGGTGATCGCTGCGCTGGCCCGCGGTGCCGGGCTGGACGAGGAGGCGGTCGAAGAGCTCAAGATCGCCCTCTCTGAGGCTTGCACCAACGCGGTGTTGGTTCATGAGGAAGCTTCCATCGATGAACCCGTCAGCGTGCGCTGGATCGAAGAGCCCGGCCGCGTGCTGGTTGAAGTCGCCGACCGGGGCCCGGCCCCCGACGCGTCCGATCCCGCGAACGAGTTCGACAGTCAGGGATTCTCTTCCCGGATGGTGATGTCGAGGGTGCTGCTAGAGGCGCTGATCGACGGGTGCGAGTTCGTCGCCCGCCCGGGGGGAGGCACGATCACGCGCCTCGTGGTCGGCAGGGAGCCGCAGCCCGGCTAGCGCCGCGGACGGATGTTTCGAGCGAGCGAAAGTTGGGTTATCCTCGCTCGAAATATGGATGAAAACCTTTCGAAATCCGAGCGAGAGATCCTCAAGGCGGTCTATCGCCTGGCGACCGAAGGAGGGGCCCATACCGGGACGCTCGCCGGGGCTCTCAACGTCTCCCCTCAGACTGTGACCGCCGCGGTCAAACGGCTGGCGGAGAGGGACCTGCTCGTTCACGAGCCTTACCACGGGGTCAACCTCACGAGCCGGGGGCGCCACCGCGCGGTGTCTGCCATCCGCCGTCATCGGATCGTGGAACGTTTCCTCTCGGACATGCTCGGATATCCGTGGAACGAGGCGGATCGCCTGGCGGGAACGTTTGAGCACGATCTTCCCCAAGAGGTCGAGGACCGGTTATTCATCGCCCTCGACCGGCCGCAGACCTGCCCCCACGGCTTTCCCGTTCCCGGCCGGGATGGGGCTGACATCCCGCAGATGCCGCCGCTCTATGCGCTGGAACCGGGCGACGTCGCCGTGGTAGCGGTGCCCGGATCGACCCAGCCGGACGTGGTCGAGTTTCTGGACGCACTCGGCCTCCGCCCGGGCGTCGAGATCGAGATTCGTGAGAAGCATCCATTCGGGGGCCCGGTGGTGCTACGGGTGGCCGGAAACGACAGGACGATCGGGGAAAAGGTAGCCACCCAGATCTTCGTGAAGAAGCTAGATAGAAAGGAGAGCGCATGAGCCATCTGGTGCTAGCAAGTGAAGGGGGGTACCAGAGCTTCAAGCTGGGCGGCCCGGAGTTCTTCTGGCTGTTCTTCGCCGTGGCCACAGCGGTGACTGCGATCCTCGTCGGCTTCTCTTTGATGCGCGGCGTTCTGGCGGCCGATCAGGGCACTCCCAAGATGAAGGAGATTGCCGGCGCCATCCAGGAAGGCGCTCTGGCCTACCTCCAGCGGCAGTTCAAGACGATCGGCATCATCCTGGTTCCGCTGGTCGTGGTGGTGTTCCTCACCGCGACCAAGGTCGTCCGGCCCGACGGCAGCGTGGCGCTGAGCTTCGTCCAATCTGGAGTCTTCCGGGCGGCCGCTTTCGTGGCGGGCTGTCTCATGTCGGGCCTGACCGGTTTCATCGGGATGAGCCTGGCCGTACGCGGCAACGTGCGCACCGCGGCGGCCGCCAAGGCCGGGTCCTTGCCCGCAGCCCTCAAGGTGGCCTTCAGGACGGGGGGAGTGGCCGGGATGTTCACCGTCGGCCTCGGACTGCTGGGAGCCAGCATCATCATCTTGATCTTTCAGAACACCTCGTCCGCCATCCTGATCGGGTTCGGATTCGGTGGATCGCTCCTGGCGCTGTTCCTACGTGTGGGCGGAGGGATCTTCACGAAGGCCGCAGACGTCGGAGCCGACCTGGTTGGCAAGATCGAAGCGGGGATTCCAGAGGACGACCCGCGCAACCCGGCCACGATCGCCGACAACGTCGGTGACAACGTGGGTGACTGCGCAGGTATGGCCGCAGACCTGTTCGAGAGCTACGAGGTGACGTTGGTGGCCTCGATCATCCTCGGCGTTGCAGCTTTTCACTCCATCGGTCTGAACCCGGCGCTCGGGCTCATCTTTCCGGTAGTAGCGCGCGCCATCGGCGTCCTCGCTTCCATCGTCGGTGTCTATGCGGTGCGCGCCACCGACAAGGACCGAAGCGCGATGGCTCCCATCAACCGCGGCTTCCTTACTGCAGGCGTTCTCACCGTCATCGGGACCTATCTTGTGGCGCAGTTCTACGTCCACAACCTCAGGGTCTTCTGGGCCGTTGTGTCTGGTCTCGTCCTGGCGCAGATAGCGAGCCGGCTGACGGAGTACTTCACATCAACGGAGAAAAGCCCGGTACGCGAGATCGCCGTTGCTGCGCGTACTGGTCCCGCCACCACTGTGCTCTCAGGTATCAGCTCGGGTCTGGAGTCGTCGGTCTACGCGATCATCGCGATCTCCGGTGCCCTGGCGGTTGCCCTTGCACTCGGAGGCGGAAATCTTCAGTTCTCCCTCTACCTCGTTGCTTTAACGGGCATGGGCATGCTGGCGACCACCGGCGTAGTCGTGTCGGAGGACACTTTCGGACCGGTCGCGGATAACGCGGCCGGGATCGCCGAAATGTCGGGGGAGTTCAGTGGCGAGGCGGAAAAGATCATGGTCAACCTCGACGCCGTAGGGAACACCACCAAGGCGGTCACCAAGGGATTCGCCATCGGTTCGGCGGTCATCGCCGCCGTGGCACTGTTCGCTTCCTTCATCGACACCATCGGCTCGCAGTTGAATATCCACGCCAGTGGCAGTGCATTGTTCCGGGATCCACTAACCCAGATCAATGTGGCCGACCCCAAAACCTTCATCGGCCTTTTGATCGGTGGCTCGGTCGCGTTCATGTTCAGCTCGCTCGCGATACGTGCCGTGGGACGAACCGCCGCCGTGGTCGTGCAGGAGGTTCGCCGCCAATTCCGCGAGAAACAGATCATGGAAGGGATCGACAAGCCCGACTATGGAGCGGTGATCGACATCTGCACGGCGGCTTCCCTGCGCGAGCTTGCGACCCCGGCTCTGTTGGCGGTCCTAACCCCGGTGATCGTTGGCTTCGGCATCAACTACCTGGCTCTGGGCGCGTTCCTCGCGGCAGTGATCCTGACAGGTCAGTTGATGGCTAACTTCCTGTCGAACTCTGGTGGAGCTTGGGACAATGCAAAGAAGTTCATCGAGGATGGCAACGAAGGTGGCAAGGGCTCGGATGCTCATAAGGCCGCGGTCATCGGCGACACCGTTGGGGATCCGTTCAAGGACACCGCGGGCCCATCTCTGAACCCACTCATCAAAGTGATGAACCTCGTGTCTCTGCTGATCCTGCCGGCGGTGATCAATCTTCGCAACAACGACTTCGCCCGCTTTTCGATCGCGGGGGTGGCACTGTTGATCCTCGGCGGAGCCATCGCGTTCTCCAAGCGCAAGACCGCAAGCATCTCGGATCTCAACGAAGCTGCCGTCGGGGTCGACAATCCGGCTCACGAGGTGGTTGCTTAAGCAGACCCGATCTGTCAGGGGCAGCCCCGGGGGCCCAAGCTGAGTGCCCCGGGCAGGACAGTGTCGTGGCATCCCTTTCGAGGCGCCGCGCTTAGCTCTGCGAGAGGTGGTAGGGGACGCTCACGGTGACGATCCCCGGCTCGAATAGCAGCCTGCGCTTTACCAACAACGCCGTCTGATTGTGCAGGATCTGGTGGCGCCGCTTGGTTACGACGAACTCCGGCAGCACGACGGTCACGACGCGATCGAGGCCGTCAGGACGGAACTGTCTGAGGTATTGCACGAGCGACAGCCCGATATCCCGGAAGGGCGAATCCTCGATCTCGAGGGGGTGCGGGATGCGGTCCCTCAGCCAATCGTCGCCCAGACGTTGAGTCGCCTCCGGATCCAAACCAAAGCTCACCGCTCGGAGATCGACGGGGCGCAGGGTCTCCGCGTATTCGAGCGCTTGAAGGGTGGCATTGTGCACCCCCGACACCAACACAAAGGCGTAGTTCCGGGCCGGTTCGTGGGCCTGATCTACCTTCGGATCGATCTGCCTCCTGAGCAACGGGATATCGAGCACCTGGATGCCCCGGTCCCGGATGAGCCCCGACTTCAGGCGGTAGGTGCGGGGATGTCTGAACACCTCTATGAGGTGTTGTGACTCGAGGATCTCCGGGACCATGACGGTGAGGAAGTCGTTCTCGGACAACTCGGCGCGTTTCTGGTGGATGAACTCGCGCACCTGGGTGATGTCCGGATGGCCGCCGGGGGCAACGGTCAGGGGAATCTCCGGAGCCAGCCGGTGCCAGGGGGCCGAGTAGGCGGGATCGGCCGCGATGGCCACCACGTCGGCGGCTCGAACCGAGCGCGCGTATCCGATCGCGCGGGAAACCGCCGCGTCCACGTCGGGGACAACGATGATCACATGCTGGTTGCCGGGTCGGCGATCCAGTGGCCTGCGCTCGGGATGAGCCAACTCATTCCTGACGCTGTCGTAATGCTTGTTGATCGATCGCATCAAGGTGATCAGCACCGGGATGGCGCAAACTACGATCCACGCGCCCCCGGCGAACTTCGTGATCACCACTACCGTCAGCACAACCGCCGTCATCACGGCACCGAATCCGTTGATGATTGCACTGCGTTGCCAACCGCGTTCTCGGGTTCTCTTCCAATGGACGACCATTCCGCTCTGCGAAAGCGTGAATGAGATGAAGACACCCACCAGGTAGAGCTGGATCAGGTGGTTCAGGTTTGCTTGGAACACTGCGATGAGAAGAGATGCGAGGGTGGCCAAGATGATGATTCCATTGGAGAAAACGAGCCGGTCGCCTCGGTTCATGAACTGCCGCGGCATGAAGCGATCGCGAGCCAAGATGGAGGCCAGCCTGGGGAAATCCGCGAAGGCGGTGTTTGCTGCGAGGATCAGGATCCCTGCAGTCATGATCTGAATGAAATAGAAGATCGGGCCCCCGTGGAACACGCCGAATGCGATCTGAGCGATAACGCTTCTCTCGGCGTGCCCGGTTAGGGCTAGATACTTAGCCTCATCGAGATAGCGCACATGCATCAGATGTGACAGCCACGAGATCCCTAGAAACATGGAGATCGAGATGGTTCCGAGGACAGCCAGAGTCGTGGCCGCGTTCTTGGACTGCGGGTAGCGAAAGGCAGGTACGCCGTTGGAGATCGCTTCCACGCCCGTTAATGCAGTAGTGCCTGCGGCGAACGCCTTCAGCAAGATGAAGAGGCTCAGCGCGCTCACCTCCGGCTTGAGCGGGAGATGGGCACTCTCGGCGACGGGGCAGCCCCCCAAACACCTGACGAAGCCGGTACCGATCAGCACGTACATCGAGAGGATGAAGCCGTAGGTCGGGATCGCGAAGAAGGTCCCCGACTCGCGCACTCCTCGCAGGTTCGCAATAGCTACGAACGCCACGAACAGCAGCGCAATCTCGACGTCGAAACGGTGCAAACCGGGTGAGGCAGAGACGATCGCGTCCACGCCGGCTACGACCGAAACAGAGACCGTCAGCACGTAGTCGATCAAGAGAGAGGATGCCGCCAGAAGCCCGGGGAAGACGCCGAGGTTCTCGTGGGCCACGATGTAGGCGCCGCCGCCGCTGGGGTAGGCGCGAACGGTTTGCCTGTAAGAGATGACGACTATGGAAAGCAGCGACCCCACGGCCAGCGCGATAGGGGCCACGTGCGCAAGTGCACTGATGCCGACCAGGCCCAGGACCAGGAGGATCTCTTGAGTCGCGTAGGCAACCGATGAAAGTGCGTCGGAGGAGAAGATCGGAAGAGCGATGATCTTGGGAAGGAGGGTGTGCTCCAGCTCGCCTGAAGACATCGGACGGCCCAGGACGAGGCGCTTGAAGGCGGCTTGGGCGTTGCTCACGTCCTAGCGGGTCTTAACCGTGTTCAGGGCCGGGAACCAACACGTACTCGGGGTTCAACATGACAAGCGTCCCATCGGGGCCTGCCCCCGGGACGCCCTCCATGATCAGGCCCATCCCGAGCTGGATGCCCGAAAGTGAGGATCGGCCGAGCCATTTGGCGACCATCTTGTCGGTCCCGTCGATGATGGTCGCTTCTATGGCATCCCGGCCGTTCCGTGGATCTATGCGGATATTCTGAATAACTCCGGCTACCCGCGTTCGCTTCCGGGGTATCACCGTGGCAAGCGTGGTGACATGGTCGATGGACGCGACCCACCCGCGGAGGTTCTCTGCACGGATGTCCTCAGGTGAGCGACCGAGCTTTTCGATGACGTTGCTGACAGACACGACGCGCAAGTATGGCAGTATCGCAGCGCTGCTCGGGAGATTTAAGGAGCGTTTCTGTAGGTGCACGTCATCATTGCAGGCTCCGGCCGGGTGGGATCTGATCTGGCCACCAGTCTGGAGCGTCTGAACCATTCAGTCACGGTTGTCGACAAGGACATCCGTGCGTTCGAGCGACTCAAGCCCTCGTTCGCAGGAAAGAAGATCCAGGGATTCTCCTTCGATCGTGAGGTTCTGGAGGATGCCGGGGTTCGGGACGCTTCCGCCTTCGCAGCGGTCACGAGTGGTGACAATTCCAACATCGTGTCGGCTCGGGTCGCCAAGGAGTTCTACCGGATCCCCTACGTCGTGGCACGGATCTACGACCCGCGCCGGGCTCAAATCTACCAGCGGCTTGGTATCCAGACGGTGGCGACGGTCAGATGGACGACAGATCAGATACTGCGCGGTCTGCTCCCGGACGAGGAGCCTGTTGAGTACACCGTCGACAACGGTGAAGTAGTGATTACCGCATTCGCAGCGCCCTCCGAGAATGTCGGCAGGAGTGCTGCAACCCTCGATCGCGACGGAGTATGGCGCGTTGTTGCGGTCAGCCGATTCGGTGTACCGCGCGTGCCGGATCGCAACCTGACGATCCAGGACGGCGATATCCTGCACGTATCTGTCGCCCGCGCGTCCGCTCCGAACGTGGTCGAAGAGATCAGGAAGATGGGCGAGCCGGAATGACGCGTTCGATCAGGATAGCCATCGCGGGTGGTGGCAACGTCGGCCGCTACGTCGCCAGGGATCTCAAGTCGAAGGGCCATGACATCGTCTTGATCGAACAGAACAAGGACCTCGTCGACAGTCTGCGGCCCTGGCTGGATGTCAATTGGGTGCCGGGTGACGCGTGCGAGCTGGTGACGCTCGAACAGGCAGTGTTGTCCGCGTGCGAGGTGATGGTCGCCGCTACCGGAGATGATGAGGACAACCTCGTTATCTCGTTGCTCGCGAAGCAGGAGTTTGCGGTTCCCAGAGTCATCTCCCGCGTTAATCATCCGGACAACCTGTGGCTGTTCACGGAGACTTGGGGCGTCGATGTTGCCATGAGCATGCCGCATCTTTTGGCCTCGCATGTGGAAGAAGTGGTGTCGATCGGTGACGCCGTGAAGTTGATGGAGCTCGAGCAAGGGAAGGTGGGCCTGTTCGAAGTCACCCTGGCGGAGGGATCCCCCGCGGCCGGCAAAACGTGCAACGACCTTCGTCTTCCGCCTGATTGTGCCCTGGTGGCCGTCGTGCGCGAGCGTCACGTCTTCACACCGAGCGGAGAGACTCCTTTGAGCTTGGGAGACGAAGTACTGGCGCTTGCTTCGCCAGAAGCAGAGGCCGATCTGAGGCGCGCCCTCATCGGAGACTCTTGATGGAGCGGGAAGAGGCGTTGAGCATCGTGAACAAGTACGCGGAGAAGGACATCACCGTGCGGCATCTGACCTCGGTCGAGGGGGTCATGAGGGCGCTCGCAGATCATTTTGGAGAGGATGAAGCGCGCTGGGGACTTGCAGGGCTGTTCCACGATCTCGATCAGGACCAAACGCACGCCACGCCGGAGCGACACGGACATCAATCGGTGGAATGGCTGCGTGCGGAAGGCTTTGACGATGAAGATGTGCTCAACGCGGTGCTGGCGCACATGTGGGAAGACCATCAAACGGACTTGATGTCACGATCTATCGTCCATGCCGATGGCGTCGCCGGCCTGCTGGTTGCGTGTGCACTCGTTCGGCCCGAGAAGGCAACGGGGATGAAGGTGTCGTCTGTAAAGAAAAAGCTCAAGGAGAGATCGTTCGCCCCCGGAGTCGAGCGGGACAAGATCAGGGGAGTCGAGGAATCGATCGGCATCCCCATGGACGAATTCATAGCGATCTCGATCACGGGCCTACAAAAGGTCGCCCCCGAGATCGGACTTGTTTAGGCCACTCGCTCCCTGCGATAACGCAGGTACCACCACACCGCGCCGGCAACAACTGCTGCCAAGATGATGAGAGTCGGTAGCTTGAACCATGTCGTCACCTGGTGCCAGTTCTTTCCGAGCACGTCCCCGAGGTAGGCAAAAGCGTAAGCCCAGATGGCAACCCCAAGCAGGGTGAACGCGGTGAATCTCCAGAACGGCATCTTGGCGATCCCCGCAGGCAGGGAGATGAACGTCCGGACGACGGGAAGAAGCCGGCCGAAGAAAGCTGCGGCCTCGCCGTGTTTGTCCCACCACACTTGGACCCGGTCCATCTCGTGCGAGCGGATCAGCACGAAGCGGCCGTAGCGCTCTATGAAGCCCCGTCCTGCAGTCGCCCCTACGCCGTAGGCGATCCACGAGCCTGCGAGGCTGCCGAGCATCCCGAGCGTGCCCACCAGGAATACGTCCAGCCTTCCTTGGGAGGCGTACCAGCCTCCGGCGAGCATCGTCACCTCGCTCGGAAATGGGATGCAGGCGGCATCTGCGAGCATGAGAAGGAAGATCGCGGCATAGCCATAATGCGCGACCCAATGTTGGATGCTTCCAGCCAGGCCGCCCACTACTGCGATGGTAGTCGCGATGGAAGGGGGCCGTGGCAGGCGGAGCTCCATGGGTCCCGGCGGGTAGCAGGCAGCGACACAAGCTCCGGGAACAACCTGCTTGGCCGGGGCGTTGGCTGCCCTAAGCAAGCTGGAGGGGCCCAGGCGGCCGCTCGCTTCGATCTCGGCAGGTCCGCCCCCGAGATCGCCACCACCGATCATCAGAAATCGACACCATCAGATATAAGGAGTCTCGTGAGCAAACCGCTCGTCATAGTCGAGTCGCCGGCGAAGGCCAAAACCATCGCCGGCATCCTGGGCCGCGATTTCACCGTGGAGTCATCTGTCGGGCACATCCGGGATCTGCCCGCCACGGCCGCAGAGATCCCCGCCGCCTACAAAGCGGAATCGTGGGCGCGTCTCGGGGTCGACGTAGATAACGATTTCAAGCCTCTATACGTTGTCTCCAGCAGAAAGAAGGATCAGGTAAGGAAACTCAAGGACTTGATGAAGGGGGCGAGCGAGCTCTATCTCGCAACCGACGAGGACAGGGAGGGCGAGTCGATCGCCTGGCACCTGATGGAGGTGCTGTCACCCCAGATCCCAGTCAAACGCATGGTGTTCCACGAGATCACGCGGGACGCGATACGGCGAGCCGTCGAGCACCCGCGCGATCTCGACCGCCGGCTCGTTGATGCCCAGGAAGCGCGCCGCATCCTGGATCGACTATTCGGGTACGAGGTCTCTCCCGTCCTTTGGAAAAAGGTGTTACCGAAGCTTTCTGCGGGCCGGGTGCAGAGTGTGGCAACGCGCATCCTGGTGGAGCGGGAACGAGCCCGCATGCGCTTCCGGCCGGCGGAGTTCTGGAACCTGGAGGCTGCCTTGGCTCCGGTCGAAACCACGTCGGCCACGGCTACCGATCGACCCGCCGGATTCGGGGCGCTCCTCGTAGCGATAGATGGGAGCCGGTTGGCCTCCAGCCGGGACTTCGACGAATCCGGGAGCTTGACGCGCGACGTCCTCGTGCTCGATGAAGTTGCGGCTGCCGGTCTCGCGCAACGTCTGAAAACGGCGCGCTTCGAAGTTGGGTCAGTCGATGAGAAGCCGTTCACACGATCGCCCTACGCTCCCTTCATCACGTCGACGCTCCAGCAGGAGGCGAGCCGCAAGCTGCATTTTGGATCTCAGCGAACGATGCAAGTCGCCCAACGTCTCTACGAGAACGGGTTCATCACCTACATGCGGACCGACAGCGTGGTGCTGTCGCAGACCGCCATCGATGCGGCCAGGAAGCAGGCATCGCAGTTGTACGGCGCCGAATACGTTCCCGCGCAACCTCGGCGTTACAAAAGCAAAGTAAGGAATGCCCAGGAAGCTCATGAGGCCATCCGCCCTGCGGGGGACAGTTTCCGGACGCCGGACGAGGTCGCACGGCAGCTTTCGAACGATGAGGCACGCTTGTACGACCTGATCTGGAAGCGAACCGTCGCCTCGCAGATGAATGACGCCAAAGGCCAGAACGTTCAAGTTCGGATCATCGCGCGGGGCCCGGAAGAAGAAGCCGAGTTCATCGCACGCGGGAAGATGATCACCTTCGCCGGCTTTCTCCGCGCCTATGTCGAAGGAGCCGACGATCCGGAGGCCGAGCTGGAGGATCAGGAAGTGCTGTTGCCACCGCTGCGGGCCGGCCAGGGGTTAGAGGTGGTTGCCGTGGAAGCCAAAGGTCACAGCACAACGCCACCGGCGAGGTTCAGTGAGGCTTCCCTGGTGAAAAAGCTCGAAGAGCTGGGGGTGGGCCGACCCTCTACCTATGCCAGCATCATCGCCACGATCCAGGATCGCGGTTACGTATGGAAGAAGGGCTCCGCGCTGGTTCCGTCGTTCACGGCTTTCGCGGTCATCGGGCTTCTGGAGAAGCATTTCTCGGAGTTGATCGACTACAGCTTCACCGCGGACATGGAGCAAGATCTCGATGAGATCGCAGAAGGCGATCAAGAACACATCCCCTGGCTCAGCCGTTTCTATTTCGGCAACGGACGGCCGGGACTGAAGGAGCTGGTGTCGGACCATCTCGACGACATCGATCCACGCGCCATCAACTCCATCCCCGTGGGCAAGGACGATCAAGGGCGCGAGATCATCGTACGCGTCGGACGCTACGGTCCATACTTACAACGAGAGGAAGAACGCGTTTCGGTTCCGGGAGACATCGCCCCCGACGAGGTAACGGTGGAGAAAGCCGAGGAGCTGCTTTCCGCTCCATCTGAGGATCGCGAGATCGGTCGCCATCCTGACAATGGACGGCCGATCTATCTTCGCAGCGGGCGGTTCGGGCCGTACGTTCAGCTCGGAGAGATCGAAGATGACGATGGCAAGCCGCCGCGAGCGTCGCTGCTCTCTTCTATGAACCCCGGCTCGTTGAGTCTCGACGACGCGCTCAAGCTCTTGAGCCTGCCGCGTGTCGTGGGCGCGGATCCCGGCGACGGGACTGAGATAACCGCGCTCAATGGACGCTACGGCCCTTACCTCAAGAAGGGAGCCGAGACGCGCACACTGCAGGGCGAAGAGCAGATCTTTACGATCACCCTGGAGGAGGCACTCGGCTTGTTCTCGCTGCCCAAGACCGGGCGGCGCCGCGGCACCAGCCCGCCCCTCAGAGAGATCGGTACCGATCCCGAGACCGGGCTCCCGATCGTCTTGAAGGAGGGAAGATTCGGCCCCTACGTCACCGACGGCACGACAAATGCATCTCTTCCCCGAGACGACAGCATCGAGTCGATAACGCTCGAGCGTTCTGCTCAGTTATTGGCTGACAAACGCACCAACCCCCCAAAGAAGAAGGCGACGAGGCGCAAGAAGGCGACGCCCAAGAAAACGGCGGCCAAGAAGGCGCCGCGCAAGACCAAGGCGTGACGGGACCGAACCAGGGGGTTCCCGCTGCTTAACTAGGATGGGAGCGGAGCCGATCCCGGAGGTATTAGATCCAGTCATCAGCGAAGCGCCCTGAGCTTCATGTCCTGACCTCTTCCCCGCAAGAGGGTTCTTACTTCACGCTCCTCAAGAATCGTAGCTTCCGGCGCCTGTTCCTCGCTCAATGCGTGTCGAGCTTGGGGGACTGGGTAGGCGTCATCGCGATCGCGGTGTTTGCGAACAACATCCAAGGGGCGACGGGTGTTGGGCTGGTGATGACCGCCCGCGTCCTTCCCGGCTTCCTCGTCGGCCCCCTTGCGGGCGTGCTGGCAGACCGTTTCGATCGAAAGCGGTTGATGGTGGTCGCCGATCTGTCACGAGCTGCCGTGATCTTTTCGCTGCCGTTCGTCCCCAACATCGTCTACCTGCTCGTCGCCTCGATGGTGTTGGAAAGCTTGACTCTGATCTGGGGCCCGGCCAAGGATGCTTCGCTGCCGAACCTCGTGCCCACCACCCAGCTCACGCAGGCGAACTCGCTCAACCTCATTGCGGTGTACGCGCCCTTCCCCCTGGCTTCGATCCTGTACCTGGCACTATCCACACTTGGCAGCTTCGTCGGCCAGAACGTCCCGGTGCTGAAAGGCGTGACGGGCAATCCCGAAGCCCTCGCGCTATGGCTTGATTCGATGACCTTTGCTTTCTCTGCGCTGATGGTCTCCGCGCTGGCGATCGTGTCGTCCCGTCGAGTAGCGGGTCACATCGATCTGGGGGAAGTGAAAAGAGACCTCATCGAGGGCCTGAGGTTCGTCCGTGACGACAAAAAAGTGCAGCCGTGGCTGATCGGCATCGCACTCACCTTCATGGCGGCAGGAGGCGTCTTCTCGCTCGGGCCCGGATTTGCTCAAGCCGTTCTGGGGGCTGGAGACCGAGGCTTCGCATCAGTCATCGGATTCCTCGGCACCGGCATGCTCATCGGGCTCGTGGCGATCGGCCCCCTTGCCAAAAGGGTTCAGAAGGACGTCATCTTCTCGTCTTCGATACTGCTGCTGGGGATCGGGTTGATCGCTCTTGCCAGCGCCAGCAGCCTCAGCATCGCGTCGGCTATCGCGAGCGCGCTCGGTTTTTTTGCCGGGACGGGCTATTCGACCGGCTACACCTTGATGCAGGAGAACACGGTTGACGAGCTACGCGGCCGGACGTTCAGTGCTGCCTATACCGTCATAAGGGTAGGCACGCTGGGGGGGCTGGGTCTGTTCCCATTCGTTGCTCGTATCTTCACCGGGATCTTCGGTCAGAACTTTGCGCTGGGCAGTTACCCGCTTCCGGGCAGTCGCCTGACACTGTGGGCTGCGGGCGCCGTCGTGATCGGTGGGGGATTCTTGTCGATGCGAGCGATCGGCGCGCGCGAGACCTCATCCGTCCCGGGATCCACGCGCGTTGCAGGAGAACCCGGCCCGCACAAGGGTCTGTTCGTGGTTTTCGAGGGAGGGGACGGTGCCGGCAAGACCACCCAGATCGAGGCTCTGTTGGGATGGCTGCGCGCCAGAGGTGAAGAAGTCGTGATCACCCGGGAACCGGGCGGGACATCGGTCGGAGGACGCATCAGAGACGTTCTGCTCGATCCCGCATCCGATGGCATGGACCCGCGAACGGAGGCCCTGCTCTATGCCGCAGATAGAGCTCAGCACGTTGCGGAAGTGATCAAGCCGGCGCTCGAGGCGGGAAAGATCGTGCTGTCGGATCGGTTCATCGACTCTTCTCTTGCCTATCAGGGGATAGCGCGCGGGCTCGGTGTCGAGGAGGTGTTCAGGATCAACGAGTGGGGAACGGAAGGGTTGCTGCCCGACATCGTGTTTCTGCTCAGGCTCGACCCTGCCGCCGGCCTTGACCGCTCCGGTCAGGAGGGGAGCGACAGGATCGAAGGAGCGGGCATCCACTTCCACGAGCAGGTGGGAGAGGCCTATCTCGAGCTAGCCCGCAGGTACCCCGCTCGCTTCGTTGCTTTGGACGCGGATCGTTCGCCTGCCGAGGTCCATAAGAAGGTGGTTGCGGCGTTTCAAGATAAAGCTAGCGACCGGTTGACCCCGGCGTTGCCGGCTGAGTTCGGGGCGGTTGCACCGCCGGTCCCCCGATGAGCGTGTGGGGCGCACTGAAGGGATCGCCGATCGCAACCGGGCTTTCGGTCCAGCTCATTTCGGGTGAGTTCGCCCACGCCTGGTTGATACTCGGCCCCCCCGGGTCCGGCAAACGCTCCGTGGCTCTGGCCATGGCGGCGGCTGTGAATTGCGAGGTTGAGCCGCGCGTTGGGTGCGGCGGGTGTTCCAGCTGCGTGCGGATACTCCGAGCTAGACATCCCGACGTGCACCACGTTTTGCCGGAAGGCCCGCTCATCCCCGTGGACCTCATACGGGACATCGTGATCCCGGAGGCGTCCCGATCCCCCTTTGAGGCGCACTTCAAGATCTTTATCATCGAGGAAGCGGAGCGGATGAACGAGGCTGCCCAGAATGCGCTGTTGAAAACGCTGGAAGAGCCGCAACCCGCGACGATCTTCTTTCTGATCTCCGACCAGGAAGATGATCTTCTCGACACGATCCGGTCTCGCTGCAGGATCCTTCGCCTCGAGCCTGTTTCCGAAGAGCGCGTCGCGGAGTTGCTGCGTGAGGCGGGGGCGGGGGAAGAAGATGCCCGGCTTGCGGCCCGGCTCAGCGAGGGCGATCTCGGCAGGGCGCAAGCCCTCGCCTTCGATCCGGCCGTGAAAGCACGGCTCGGCGTGTGGCGCAGCCTGCCGGATCGTCTGGCCACATCCACGGACGCGCTCGATATTGCGGAGGAGATCATCGCAGAGTCTGCCACTGCGGTGAAGACCCTCGAGGCCGCGCAGAAGGCAGAGGTTGTCGAGTTCGCGGATGCGATCGGAGAGGGACGAGGAACTGCAACGGCAAGGAATGCGCTGGCCAACCGTCATAAGCGGGAGCTCCGAAGGCTGCAGGAGGAGATCCTCGGGGAGGCGCTGCATCAACTCGCCTCCTTCTACAAGGATGTCGTCGTGCTGCGCAACGCCGGGCGCGACTCGGTCGTCAATATCGACCAGCTGGATGAGCTCCAGTCGTGGGCGGCTGCTGATGTCAGCGACCGTGCTCTGTTGTCCGCTGTGAGCCGGTGTCTCAGCGCGCGCGCGGCGCTGCCGCAGAACGCGAACCCGCTACTCACGCTGGAAGCGACGATGGCGGGGATCGCCGGTGAGGCTGCGACAGAGTCACTGGAGAGCATGCGTTGATGTTTTACTGCGCACGCAGCGGATGCGTCCGGCTGCCGTCCCGGCCTCAGGAAGGAGTGACATGGACAACGAGCTGACGAAAGCCCAGGCGGAGGTCCAGACTTTGATAGACACCGAACAACGCCTCCACGAGGTTCTCAGGAAACTGGCCGCGAAAGAAACGGAGGGTGTTGTCGAATGGCTCACGCCTCCGCTCGAAAGCGCCATAACGGATCTCGAGCTCGCCCGAGACAAGCTCGAATCGGCGCACGGTCATCTGGGTGATGCTCTGCGCACAGAAGAGAACGATTCCTAGAAAAGCGAGCTTCCCGGCCGCGTCGCAACGTGGCGGATGGTGAGATCGTCTCGATCCGCCAGCCTGCCGTTGCAGCGCAGTCATCTTTTGTCCTGGTGAATCTCCTGGGTCGCCTCGGATTCGGATGTCTATCTGCCCTGGTCTTGCTGGTCATCGCCTGTGGGCCGGTGGAGGCGCACTCGGTGCTGGTGTCATCGGACCCCAGTCCTGGCGAGCACCTAACAACGACCCCCGGTCAGGTGGTGCTGCGTTTCTCCGAGCCGCTCAACCAGCGGCTCTCTCGAGCGTTCCTACTTGCGCCTGGTGGGGAGCGTTTCCCCGGCAGGGTCGCCTCCTCCAGCACGATCGACATCCGCCTACCGGTGGACGTTCCCGGTCCCTACACGGTTCGTTGGAGATCGGTCAGCATCCTCGACGGACACACTCTGAACGGCGGCTACACGTTCGGCGTGGGCGCGGTTGCGGCGGGTGCGGGCTCGAAAGGCCCCGGTGCTCAGCTGCACGACTCTTCGAAGCTCGTGCTGTGGATCGCGGTGTTGCGCTTTGTCGAGGACGGTGCGCTCCTTCTCGGTGCCGGCATGCTCGTCGTTTCCGCCTTGGGGCGGCGAGATCCGATCCTGAAGTGGGTGCGGTTGGAGGCGGTTCCCGTCCTCGCCGCCGCGGTGGCGGCCGGGGTCACTTCCGTGGTTGCAGAAGCCGCGCGAGCGGCGGGCTCGGTGTCGCCGAGCGCAATCATGCTGTATCTCTCATCGGGGCTCCCCGGAAAGGCGCGTGTCGCCCGATTGTTGTTCGAGGTGGTCGCCGTGGCGGCCGCCGCTCGCCACCGTTCTCGCCTAGCTGCGACGGGAGTGGCGGGCGCGTTGATAGCGTTGGCAGCCGGTGGCCATGCCGCTGGGGCAAACCCCGCGTGGTGGGGGATCGCGGTGGACGGGTTGCACCTTCTGGGTGCGGCAGTGTGGGCGGGCGGCATCCTGGCGCTGCGTCTGATCCGTCCCCCGGAGGGGTGGCGGAGCGCTCAGGCGAGGGAGCTGCTAGATCGTTTCTCGCCGGTTGCCCTTACCGCGTTCAGCATCTCCGCCGTGTTCGGCATCTTCGAGGCAAGCAAAGAGCTCGACGGATTGCACTCGCTCTTTGACTCCAAGTACGGACTGGTGCTCGAAGTGAAGGTGCTGGCGATCGGGGTGATGCTCGTGCTGTCCGTGCTCGCATGGCGACGGGTGATCGCGCCGCGATCGGAGGGAGCTCCTACTCTCGTTGCCATCGTCGCAGCCGTGGTTCTCGCCGGCCTTCCGGGGGTTCCAGCGCGGGAAGCGGCGGCTGCATTGGCGGCCCGGACGGTCCCGGCCGATCCCGCCCTGCCCCGCCCGGGGGACCTGACTCTGGGGGGCCGGGCCGGCGATGTGCTTGTCGGTCTCACGCTGCGTCCGGCGCGGCCTGGTCGCAACGACGTCTTCGTGTATCTGCTGCCGTTAGCAGGAGAGGATGCCGCTTCGCGTTTGCATGTTTCCTTGCGGGCCCACGGCAAGAACATCGCTCTCGACAACTGCGGACCCGCCTGCCGGCGCACCGGTTTGGATCTGCACAGCGGCGAGCGGATCGGCGTCCGCGTGGGCCGCGATGTCGCCCCCTTCCAGATCCCGCGGTTGCCGGCGCCGAACGGAGCTGCCCTATTCGCACGTGCCGAGAAGAGGATGCACGCGGTCTCGGCTCTGAGGCTCTCTGAGGTCTTCGGTCCCGGGAATCCTCCGGTGCATTCGACTTACAGGTTTCAGGCACCCGATCGGATGTCGCTGCGGTCGCGGGACGGCTTCGAGAGCGTCTGGGTTGGTTCCACCCGCTACATCAAGGATGGACCTCACGCTTCGTGGTTCGTCCAGCCGAACGGACCGCCACTGCACGTCCCCTACTACGTCTGGGATTACGTACCCACGGCTCGGGTGGATCCTCGTATCGTGGGCACCGAGGTCGTCAACGGCAAATGGACCACCGAGTTGTCGTTTTACGGACCGAACCAGGGGGCGCCGGTGTGGTTCCGGTTGTGGATCGACCGCCACGATTACGTGCAGAAGGCAGAGATGCGCGCCGAAGGTCATTTCATGAACCACCTCTTCTCGCACTTCAACGCCCCAAATTCCATCCGTCCCCCGGTCGCGGGAAACCGCTAGATCCTGCTCGGAAGGGCCCATGTTGGTGCTAGACGACCTCTCCGGACATGACGGCGTCGTAATCCAGACCTTGTGAATCCCCTGGTAAATGGTGGTGAGCGAGCTGAGAAACATGACAGGCCTGTAATCTGGTTGCTTTCCACCGTTATGGGGCCTCAAACTCCACGCCATAACCGGCTCGCAGAGCAAGCTTGCGAGCCCCTGGAATTGGGGGAAGCCAATGAGGAACGGCAGCTCTTTGCGTCTCAGTCGCTCGATCCGGCTGATCGCTGTTCTAACGCTCGCCGGAGCGGTTCTGGGAGCCTGTTCGAAGAGCCCTAGTTCTTCGTCGTCCTCCTCGGGATCGCAGCCGATCTACAACGTCTACGTGCAGCAATTCCGTTTCCACGGCATGCCGAGCAGCCTGCCGGCGGGCAACTTCACAGTGGACTTCACCAACCGCGAGAGCTTTCCGATCAACCACGAGATGGTGATGATCGGGATCCCGTCGGGCAAGACCATTAAGGACGTGATGGACGCAGCCAAGGCGAAGGGGCCGTCCTCCGAGGACCAGTGGCTCCACTTCGGCGAGGTCCCCGATGTTTTCACCGGCGCGACAAAGTCCCAGGTCTTCGACCTGCAGCCGGGGAACTACGCCATCGCCTGCTGGCAGACCGGTAAGGCCAACGGCGGTCAGAACGGACCGCCGCATGTAGCCATCGGCATGATCTGGCCCTTCACCGTCAAGTAGCGGCGATATCGGACTGAACAGGTTCGGTGGGGGGGTGATCAGGAACTCGGGGGCGCCGCGTTCAGGCCGCGGTGGCAACCTCGGACCACGGGTCCGGCTGATAGCGGTCGTTTCGGCGCTGCCCCTGTTCCTGTCGGGCTGTGCTTTGCAGGGGGTTACCACGCAAGGTCAGGCGGTGGATACCCTCTACAACACCATCGTCAGCCTGGCAGCGCCGGTGTTCGTGATCGTCGAAGCGCTGCTCATCTGGTTCATCTTCCGTTTCCGCAAGCGCGCCGACGACGATGGCCGCGAGCCCCCGCAGACGCAGGGGAGCACCCGCGTGCTGATGATCTTCTTCTTGATCCCGACGGTGATAGTTGCCGTTCTGTTCCCGTTCGGGGAGCGGACCCTGTCCGAGGTTCAGGCCTCACCTCCGGCAGCCGTCACGATCAAAGTGCAGGGCTTCCAGTGGGAGTGGACATTCAACTACGTGAACGAAGGCTTCTTCAGCACCGGTAAGACCCTGGTTAAACCGGCGCTGATGGAGCTTCCGGTCGGCCAGCCCGTCCACATCTTGCTCAACTCCCAGGACGTCATCCATTCGTTCTTCGTGCCCCAGTTCCTATTCAAGCGGGACGTGGTCCCGGGACGCACCAACAGCTTCACCTTCACCCCCACGCAGATCGGAACCTTCAACGGCCAATGTGCAGAGTTCTGTGGTCTCTACCACTCAAAGATGACCTTCATCGTCAAAGTTGTAAGTCAGCAGGACTACGACGCGTGGGTGACGAAGGAGAAGAAGGCGGCCCTGCAGGCAAATTGCTCTCCGCAGGGATCGACGGTGACGATGACCGCTCACAACATCTCCTGGAACACCAACTGCATCGCAGTAAAGGCCAAGACGCCCTTCCACTTGGTCTTCAAGAACGAGGACAGCGGCATCCAACACAACTTCTCGATCTATGACTCTCCTGCTCGGAAGAAGAACTTCTTCAGAACTCCGCGGTTGACCGGTCCGACAAGCCAGACGTTCACGGGGCCGGCGCTCAAGGCGGGCAAGTACTACTTCCAGTGTGACGTGCACGGCCCCGCGATGTCGGGGGTGGTGATAGTGAAGTGAGCGACAACAGACGAAAGGCGGGAACCCCGTAGATGGCGATCACAGAGGCGCCGCAGGTACATACTCCACAGCCCGAGCCACGCAGTGGGCTCATGACATGGCTAACCACCACCGATCACAAGCGGATCGGCATCCTCTACTTCATCAACTCGTTCACATTCTTCGGGGTCGGCGGCGTCTTAGCGTTGCTGATGAGGACCGAGCTGGCGCAGCCCGGAACCCAGATCTTTCCGCCGCATGCCTACAACCAGTTATTCACACTGCACGGAACGATCATGATCTTCTTATTCATCTTCCCGATGCTGAATGGCTTCGGCAACTACTTCGTTCCGCTGCATATCGGCGCTCTCGATATGGCATTCCCGCGGATCAACGCCCTGTCTTTCTGGTTGCTCCCGGTCGGCGGACTGACGATCGTTTCCGGCTTCTTTACGAAAGGTGGAGCGGCGGCGGCCGGCTGGACGAGTTACGTGCCCGTGTCGCTTCAGGGCGGTACCGGACAAGACCTATGGATCATCGGGCTCCTGATTCTCGGCGTCTCGTCGCTGCTGGGAGCCATCAACTTCGTGGTGACGATCCTGCGCCTGCGAGCGCCGGGGATGAGCATGATCCGGCTACCGATCTTCGTGTGGAGCGTGCTGGCTACCTCACTGCTTGCCATCCTTGCCATCCCAGCGCTTACCACCGCTTTGATCCTGCAATTCGCCGACCGCCATCTGGGTACAGCATTCTTCGATCCGACCCGCGGCGGGAGCGTGCTCCTATGGCAACACCTCTTTTGGTTCTTCGGACACCCCGAGGTCTACATGCTGATCCTTGGAGCGTGGGGCATCGTCAGCGAGATCCTGCCGGTCTTCAGCGGCAAACCCCTCTTCGGCTACCGAGGCGTTGTGCTGTCGTTCCTCATGATTACCGCCCTCTCCTTCACAGTCTGGGCGCACCACATGTTCGCAACCGGTGCCGTGGAGCTTCCGTTCTTCAGCATCACCACCGAGCTCATTTCGATTCCGACCGGAGTGTTGTTCTTCAACTGGCTGGCCACTCTGTACAAGGGGCGCCTCAAGCTGGATCCGCCGATGCTGTTCGCCCTGGGCTTCATCGCGATGTTTCTCATCGGCGGTATCGACGGGGTGTGGGCTGCATCTCCTGCGATGGACTTTGCGATCACCGACACGTATTGGGTTGTGGCCCACATCCATTACGTGCTGTTCGGAGGGACCGTGTTCGGGATCATGGCGGGGATGTACTACTGGTTCCCCAAGATGACCGGAAGGGCCCTGTCCGCAAAGCTTGGGCAGTGGCATTTCTGGGTTCAGCTCATCGGCTTCAACCTGACGTTCTTCCCGATGCATATTTTGGGACTGCGGGGGATGCCCAGGCGTATCGCCGACTATGCCCCCGACAGAGGGTGGACGTTCCTCAACCTGCTTGCCACGATCGGGGCTTATCTGATCGGCGTTTCGATGCTGATCTTCCTGGCCAACGTGATCATCACCCTGCGCAGGCCGAGGGATGCAGTGGCCGATCCATGGGAGGGAAACACGCTCGAGTGGTTCACCAGCTCGCCACCACCACCCCATAACTTCGACGTACTGCCGGAGATCCGTTCCAACCGGCCCGTGTACGACGCCCGGAAAGCCCAGCTCGCCTCCGGAGGTCAGTCGTGAGCCTCGCCGAAACCATCACCGATGAGCGAGCAGTCCGAGGCACCAGCAGCCCAGTCTTGGGGATGGTTCTGTTCGTGGCGTCCGAGGCCATGTTCTTCGGTGCGCTCTTCGGCGCCTACTTCACGATCTATTCGGGCGCGAGTAGCTGGCCACCGAAAGGGATCGAGACCAACATCGGAATTCCGGCGGTGCTCACTGCGCTCCTGATCTCCAGCAGCATCACACTTCAACTCGGAGTCGCGGCGGTTCGAAGGGGCCGGATGGATCGGCTGAACCGGTGGCTCGAGCTGACTCTGGTTCTGGGGATCGCCTTCCTCGTCTTGCAGGCTTACGACTACTCCCAGCTGAACTTCGGCATTCGCGAGGGAGTGTTCCCTTCCTTGTTCTACGTGATGACGGGTTTGCATATGGCGCACGTGATCGGGGGGGCCGTGCTGCTCGGAATGGTCTACGTGCAGGCCCGCACCGGACAGCTGTCCATGGAGCGGCACGAGCCTGTCGAATCGGCAGCTATCTACTGGCACTTCGTGGACGTCGTGTGGATCGGCCTCTTCTCTGTCTTCTATCTCGCGACGATGCGATGAGGGGCCGCGCGTTCCCTTTCTGTGATGCACGCGGGGTGAAGCTCGCATGAGTTCGGCTTACCGGATCATGTTCAGGATCGGTCTCTATATCTTGGTCGCGGGAGTCATCTACGCCATCACTGCACACGAAGCTGTCGGTGGGGTACTCCTTATCGTGGCCGCGCTCACCTTCGGTTACGTCGCCTTCGTTGTCCGCACGGCCGTCAGGAGGGTGGAGAAAGCAGCCGCCGCCGAACGAGGGGACGCCGAGGATGCGGTAGTCGAGATGGCCCACGTGGGGCCAACGATCTGGCCCTTTGTCTTTTCTATCGCCGCAATCATCCTCGCGTTCGGCGTCGCGTTGACTCGCTGGCTCCTCCCCTTGGGTGGTGTCCTCTTCATTGCTGCAGCGGTGGGTTGGTTCCTCGACATCCGCGGTCAAACCAGCCACGAGCATTGAGGTGAGCCTGGGCTTTCTGACGCACTGGTCCCTCGAGCCGCTCGTGCTGACTCCGCTGGGGATCATCGCCGCAACCTTTTGGTGGTTGCTGGCCCGGGTGCGCGGTGGCGCTCACCCGGGGCACGTCCCGACTCGCCGTGTCGTCTTTCTCTCGGCGAGTCTCGTCGTTGCCTTCTTGGCGTTGGAATCGCCACTGGGGTTCTACGCCGATCAGAGCTTCTCGGTCCACATGATCCAACACCTTTTGCTCACCTTGGTCGTTGCTCCACTCTTCGTGTTGGGCGGTCCCGTGACACTGGCCCTGCAAGGAGCAACACCCGGTGTGCGCCGGGATCTTCTCCTGCCGTTGCTCCATGGCCGGATCGTTCGCGTGTTGTCCAATCCCGTCGTGTCGTGGGGCTTCTTTGCGCTGGCTCTGCCGCTGAGCCACATCCCGGCCTTTTACGACCTGACGTTGAGAAGCAATGTCTGGCACGGACTGGAGCATCTGGTGCTTGTCTTCTCAGCCACGCTCTTCTGGTGGCCGATAGCAGGCGTGGATCCGGTGCCGTCGCGGATCTCTCATCCTGCTCGGGTGTTGTATCTGTTCTTGATCATGCCGGTGATGACCTTTACCGGCCTCGGCATCTACAACGCAACCCATGTTCTGTACCCGCACTACGCCGCGGTCGCCGAGCGTCTCCATCAGTCCGCCCTGGCGGACCAGAACCTGGCGGGAGCTCTTATGTGGGAATCCGGCATGTTCCTGATCGTGCCTGCGTTGGGCGCAGTCCTGATCGACTGGATGAACCGCGAAGAGAGGGAATCGATCCGGGACGACGCGAGGCGCGCCCGTCTTACTACCTCTGCCGCCGGGCGCGTTACCCCGGTCGTAGGAAATGAGACCGCGCCGTGAGCAGCGGAACCCTGACTCTTGCCCCCGTCCGAGCTTCCGTTCTCGATTATGTGGCTCTGACCAAGCCCCGCATCATCGGATTATTGGTTTTCACTGGTGCGTCCGGGATCATGATCGGGGCGGGCGGGCATCCCGACCCCGCCGCACTGCTCGCGGTCGTCGGCGGAGGGGCATTGTGCGCGGGCGGAGCGAACGCCATCAATTGCGCGCTCGAGGGAGACCTCGACAAGCTGATGGAGCGCACGCGGGACCGTCCCGTCGCGGCGGGCCGGATCTCGGGCCGTGCAGCCATCTTGCTGGGGATCACCCTGAACCTGATAGCAGTGGCATGGCTCTCGGTCGTAGCGAATGGCCTGGCGGCGCTGCTCGCCGTGAGCGGGACGATCTGGTACGTGGGTGTGTACACGTTGTGGCTGAAACGGAGGTCACCACAGAACATCGTGATAGGAGGACTTGCCGGTTCCTTTCCTCCTCTTGTCGGCTGGGCTGCCGCGACCGGGCATCTCGACGCCACGGCGGTGGCGCTGGCGGCCATCATCTTCTTCTGGACGCCTCCTCACTTCTGGGCTCTCGCCACGCTTCTGAAGGACGACTACGAGCGTGCCCACGTACCGATGATGCCGGTCGTGGCTTCGGCGAACGCGACGGCTCGAAGCATGCTCGTGTACGCGGTCGCGACTTCGGCGGTGAGCTTGCTTCCCGTTTTTTGGGGGGGCCTCGGGTTGGTCTATGTTGTGGTGACCGTGCCGTTATCCGCCAACCTGCTTCGCCTCACCGCCCGATTCCGGAAGGAACCCGGGCGTCCTGCGGCCCGAGCCCTCTTCGGCTACTCGTTGATCTATCTGGCTGCGGTTTTCGCTGCGGCCGTACTTGATCGATTGATTATCCGATGACCACCTTCAGCAGACAGTGCGTCCCGGCGGCAGGCACCGAACTATGGAGGCTCAGGTGAGACGGATATACGACCGTTGCGTTCGCTGCGGAACAACAGTCCCGTGGGGACGGTCAGTGTGCCGCCGCTGCAATCCGGCAGATCTGCCGGCTCCCAGCCCGAGTCAATATCACGCGTTCGTCTTCCTCTCCGTCATTGCAGCCATCGTCGTGATGACCCTCCTGGTGATGCTGCGATAGGGGAAAGCGGCGACAGTTTGGTCCGGAGGGCATGGCATTCAGTTCAGAGGGTCACCCGCGGCAACGCGCGGGGCGAAGCCTCTCTTATCGCCTCCACCCGAGGGGCGTGAAGGCGCAGCTCAAAAATGGTGCCCCTGTGCAGTTCGGAGCGGACCGAGACTGAGCCACCGTGAGCCTGGGCTACGGCGGAGACGATAGCCAGGCCAAGCCCCATTCCGCCGCGCGCTCGGCTCCTGCCGGTGTCCGCCCGGGCGAAGCGTTCGAAGATCTCCTCGAGGTGTGAGCGTTCGATGCCTTCACCGGAGTCCTGCACGCCGATGCTCACCGAGTCCAGGCCTCTCGTCACGCTGAGGGTGATCGTGTCCTGCGAACCGGTGTGTTGGACTGCGTTCTCGATAAGCGCATCCAAAGCCAGGGCCAGCCTCTCCGCATCGCATTCGATCTTTGCTTCATCCAACTGACCCAACAACCAACGTCGGGGGACGTGGCTCCAGCGCCGCTGCGCTCCTACCACCAGTTCTTCGATGTCTGTTGGCGCTTTGTTCAGGAAGTTAGGGTCTTCGGAGGCGGCCAGCATGAGCAGTCGTTCAGAGAGTCTGCGGAGGCGCATCAACTCCTCCACCACCACTTCCGAGTCTTTCAGGATCGTCGGATTGGTCGCCGTGCGGCTTATCAACTCGGCATGCCCCAGAGCAACGGTGATTGGGGTGCGAAGCTCGTGCGATGCGTCCTGAATGAACCTTCTCTCTCGTTCGAGCAGCCTCAGGTTGCTCTTCGAGACGCGTTCGGTTTCCTGGAGGGCGTTGCGGCGGCGGCGCGCATGCCACACCATCGCGAAGAACATCGCCGACATCAGAGGTACTTCGGTCAATTCATCGAGCGGCTGGGTGTGGTGTAAAACGTCCATCCAGATGACGATTCCGGTGCTTGCTGCGACGATAGCCAGGGTCCACATGGTTTGGGCCCGGCCCCAGACGCGGAAGCCGTAAATGATTGTCATGCTCACCCAGATGAAGTGGAAGGGCACCGTCTCCCACCGAGCCCAGATACGCATCGCCACCAGATTCACCAGCCCGAAGACGACCCATGCGATGTCTGCGGCGGACCACCGGGAGGGCCACTCGAAGCGGTCAAGCAGCATTGATCCGGTACCCCTCCCCGCGCACCGTAGCGATAACGTTGTCGCCGAGCTTGGCGCGGATCCTTCGAACGCACACATCCACCACGTTGGAGCGAGGATCGAACCAATAACCCCATACGGCCGACAACAGCCGCTCCTTGGAGATCGTCGTGCCGGCCCCCTTCACCAGCTCGCGCAGCAGTAAGAACTCTCTTTCTGCCAGCGGTATGAGTCCGGAGCCGAGATCGACGGCTCGTCTCTCGAGGTCCAGGGTGATGCGACCAGCAGTAAGGGTGGTGGTGGAGGAGGCTCTCAAGCGAGCCTTCACGCGAGCGAGCAGCTCTTCAAAGGAAAACGGTTTGGCGAGGTAATCCTGGGCCCCCAGGTCAAGGCACTCAACCTTCGAGCTGGTTCCGGTCACCGCTGAAAGCACGAGGACGGATTGGGATGGCTTGTCTTCGAGGAGCATCCTCAACACTGCCGACCCGTGCAGATCCGGCATCAGCAGGTCCAGTATCACGAGGTCGTAGTGATGATCGCGGGCCGCGCGCAAGCCCGTTGCACCATCCATGGCCGTGTCGACTTCGAAACCCTCGGCGCGGAGCCCCCTCCCTACGAAACTCAAGATCCTCTGCTCGTCGTCGATCAGGAGGATGTGTCCGCGCGACGATTCTCCTCGCAGGGTGCTATCTGCCATGAGACATCACGGTGGCCGAGATTAGCCCCCACGACCTGCTCTCCGAACCCTTCGCCGCAGAAGCGCAGATCGCCGGGCCTCGGTTGACTCCGCCCTCACCCGCCGGCCTCGGGCGAAGGGCGCCATCTGCAAGGATGAGGCCGGAAGCCGCGTCGCACCGCGGACCTTCCGCCGGGGTAGCTCAGTCGGTAGAGCGGCTCACTCGTAATGAGCAGGTCAGGAGTTCGATTCTCCTCCCCGGCTCCACCCTCACCGGCACCTTGGCGCCCTTGCCGTCCACCCCCGGGACCGGGACCGAGGTCCCAGCATCGATTATCCGGAGATAACGGGCCGCCGCTCGGCTTCCGGAGCGAGGCGGGCGACCGCGGGGTCGGGTTGCACATCGGTCTTGGTGATCGCAAGGTAGGAAACGAGGGCCACGATGAGGAGGCCCAACACCAGTACCACGGGGCCGTCGCCCACTCCAAGACCGCTCACCTTTTGGGGCTTGGCCAAGCCGTCGGCCATGGAGGCTCCCAGAGGCCGGGTGACCACGTAGGCGAACCAGAAGGACAGGATCGCGTTCCACCGAAACCAGCGGAAGCCCGCGGCGGGGATGACGATGATTGCGGCAAAGATGAGCGCCGAGGGGAAGTAGCCAAGGTGGAGGGTATAGGCCGTGAAGTCGCCCAGAGCCGTGCCCATCGCGAAGGTCGCTCCGACCGTGACCCAGTAGAAGGCCTCCCGCCGAGGGGTGTCGATGCTGTGGATGGACAGCGTCTTTTCGGTCCGCTGCCAGACGACGAAAACCGTGATCAGGACGATCCCATACAAGATGGACGAGACGGTGTAGGGAACACCGAGACCGACGTGCAACACGTCGGCGGCCATGGTCCCGAAAACCCCGACCATGACCACTGCGAACCAATATGTCCACGCGACGTAGCGGCCCATCCTGAACTGAAGAGCCAGCGCGAACAGGAATCCGACGAAGCCAAGCACTACCGCGAGCTGCGGGGCCATGGCGTGGACCAGGAAATCGGAAGTGGATTCGCCCATCGCAGTCGACAGCGCCTTGATCACCCAGAAGGCCACGGTGATCTGAGGGACCCGCAAGGGGCCGGGCGTGGTCAGCCAGGAGCCGAGACGGGATCCCCTGGAGCTCGCCCGCCCGCGGGGGTCGGCGGGTGGAGCCTCCTGGACGCGGACAAGCCCGCTGTGGCGACGATCATCAGGATCCATGCACCGCACACTATGCAGGCGCTTATGAGAAAACTGTGTGAATCGCCGGGTAGACCCGGGAGCGCTCCTCGCGACAGGTCGATCTATCCCAACTGTCTGGTGGGAGAGACGGCAGGGAGCAGGGCTCGGAAATCCTTAGGGACGGGCTCAGAGGTTCTTCATGAAGTTCGTGGCGGTGGTTTTCACTTGCATCCCCACACGCTGGTAGAGGCCGAGCGCACCGGTTCGAGAATCGGTGGAGAGCCCGCACGTGTGCTCTTCTCGTCCCACGAGGCGTGGAAGGCCGTCTGTAGAAGGGCCCGTGCGATGCCGCGCTTCCGGTGCGATGCCGCGACCGCCAATTGCTGGATCCACCCTCCCTCGTCGGGATAGTCGAGCCCCACGCAAGCTCCCACGGTTGCACCCTTTCCACCGCGACCGTGATCAAGCCGGGATCGAAATCCGACCGCAGAAGCACGGCTGCCGCCCACTCCTCGAAGGAGGTCGGCTCTCGGTCCGGCCATTCGTTGAACGAGTCTCTCGATCACGCGATAAACCTGCCGGTCGTCCTTTCCCGGGACGAACTCACGGATGGCGACGCCCGCAGGCAGTTCTGGTGAAGGTGGTTCTTCGACGAGGGCGATCTCGAGGACCCAGCTCAGATAACCAGGTTCGTATCCATTGGCCCGGAGCATCGCCCCGCTTCGGTGGCGCGGTCCAAGAGGGTCTGTCGCACTTTGCCGTCACCTTTGGCCCGACCCCTGTCCTCGCTCCATCGCAGCAACCACGTTCCGATCCCGCGGCCCCGAACCTCTGGATGGATGCTCATTTCTACTCGCGTGCGGAAAGTATCGGCCCGAGCCACGATCCTGCGTTGATCCAGAATGACGACGGCGTCACGAGCGAGCTCGAAATTGGGTTGCGCCCAGAGGGATCTGATGTCTTCTCTGGTGATCATCTTTTCTCCCAGGTCGGCCAGCTCGCACAAGGTGACGAGTGTCGAAATCTCATCCAGCTCGTCTGGCCTCGGCGGCCGAGCCTCATAGCCTGTGGAAGCATCAGGGCAGTATCCCAATCCCGACTCTCATCGCCGAACCTTGAGGCAGGAGACTTTGCGCCTGATTATCATGCGCGGCGACGTCAAGGAGGTAGTTGCATCAATCCCGGAACGGTGGCATCTGCAACTGCCGTGCTGCTCCTCATCGGTGTCGGCGCGACCATGGCGCTCTACCCGCTCGGCGGATTCACATCGGTAGGTCGCTGCGCGTTGTGCGTCGTGCTCGGTTATTCGGTGATGTCGGGGATCGCATTTGTTCTGGCCTCCGCACACAGTTTGACGTCGGGATTGTTCATCCCTGTTCTCGTCGTGACGGGGATCGCGTTGTGGATCGCGGCGCTATGGCGCAACCGTTCCAGGCTCTCCCTTCGACCACTGCTCGAGAGTGTCCGCGACAATCCGCTGCCGCTGCTCGTGGGGGCCGGAGTGATCATTGCGATCGCTGTTGTCAGACTGAGTTACTCGCCCCTCCAGAACCTGTGGGCCACAACCTCTTTCAGATATTGGGGCGACGGCGTCGAGATGGCGGATGCCGGTCGCGTACCTGTAGCGAGCTTGCAGTGGGGGGCCCTCTACGCGCCGACAGTCAGCAAAGTGATGCTGAACAGTTTCATCGCAGGCATGATCTTGGTGCTGCGTTCTCAGCCGCTGCCGTCGATGGGTGCTCTCACGTGGATCAGCGCGACCGGTTTGAGCCTCAGTCTCTGGTGGCTGAGCCTCGAGTTAGGTCTCCGGCGGACCGGTCCGCTGCTGGTCCTGCTGCTGTGCGCGAACACTTTCATCGGTAATCACGAGCTCACATCCGACCTTAAGTTCTTTCGTGCCGAGACTTTCGGCCGGATGGTGGCATTCAGCGCCTTGGCGCTGGCGATCCGAGCGGTCCGAGAACGTCGCAGATATATGGACGCCTTGGTGGCCGGGGGCTTGTTCGGCGTTTCTCTGGCGACGCACCTGGTTCCGAGCGCGGTCGCTCTCGGCATGCTGGCCTGGTACTGCCTCTTTGTCGCGCTACGGGAGAGGACGATCCTGCAGGTGGGACGCGCGTTGGCAAGCAGCGTCGTGCCCGCGTTGGTCATCGCAGGAGTCATCTTCTTCTTCTCTGGGGGGAACCTCGCCTTTGGAGGCTCGAAGGGAGGCGGCACCTACCAACCGGTCGGGGGGGCCGACCCCACCGCCCTGTTCACGACTGGGCGTGCCAAGCCGCTGGGATCCTCGTCCGGGCATTGGTACAACCCTCCCCGAACGGTCTTGGAGGGTTACGTGCACGCGCTTCTCAAGGGCTATGCACCGGCTTCGAGCTCGCGGATCAATCCTTACTTGATCCTGTTGGGTCTGCTTGGTATCGGCATCCTGATCATCTGGACCTGCCCTCCCCGACTCAAGCCTGCCGCGGTCGTCGCGGTCGGCTGCGGGATCAATCTCGTCGTGGTGACGCTTGCCTTTGCTTACCTCTATGACGTCTACATCCTGGCAACATTCGGAGCGCGTCGACTGGCCGATTACGTCGTGCTACCGGTCTTGATCCTTGTGCTCGTTCTCTTGGAGTGGCTTGCGTCTGCATCGTGGTTGCGCCGAAAGATCGGAGACGTGATCGTGGGAATCATTGTCATAGCCGCAGCGGTGGGACTGCTTGCGAACCTCACACCGGATAGTGCCCCCCTTCAAAAGGTGGCCGCGAACACGATCGCTTACCTCGACTGGATCAAGGCGAACACACCCTGCAATGCCAGGATCTTGTCCAACCGGCGCACGGGCGGAACATTTGAGGTCCTTGCCGAGCGGGCTTCCATCTCCGAGGGCATGGGACCTCATCTCCGGCCCCAGATGCTCGATCAGATCGTCAAGCTATTGAAGAAGACACGGAGATTCTTCCAGCATCCGGGCCAGGGCCGGCCATTCCTTCGCAGTGAAGGCATCAATTACGTTGTCGTTTACCGTCACAAGCCCGTCGACTTGAACCTGCGGACCTTCATCGCCGACCTCCACGGCTTTTCCATACAGCCGTACTTGGGGCGCGTCTTCAAGAACCGCCAGGTCGTCATCTACAAGGTGCTGGGCCTTGGGAGCACCCACTCCTTTCCGCTGTCGACGCACTATCCGGGCTATCGGTGTGGCTCCGCGCCGATCCAGACGGCAGGTCTCTAGCCTCTCGGCCTTCGCGGCTGCGATAGTTGAGGGATGGAAGAGTTATTGCACGCGCACGAACTGGTAAAGAGCTTTCGCGGCAACCGCGCCGTGGACGGCGTCGACTTCGTCCTTCGCGGCGGGGAGCGGTTAGGGCTTCTGGGGCCGAACGGTGCCGGGAAGACCACAACTCTGTTGATGCTTCTCGGCGTGATCGAGCCCGACGAAGGTTGGGTGGAGATCGCGGGCCACCGCATGCCGAAGGGCAGAAGCAAGGCGATGATGAACGTGGGCTTCTCCGCGGGCTACATGCCGCTTCCCGATCGACTGCGCGTCTCGGAGCTCCTGAGGATGTACGGAGAGCTCTACGGTATGAGCGACCCTCGCCCCGATATAGAAGCCGGGCTCGAGCGCTTCCGGATCGCGCACCTCGCTCGGTCGATGGGCAACGAGCTGTCATCTGGCCAGCGAACCCTGGTGGGAATAGTCAAGGCCACCCTGCATAAGCCGAAGGTCCTGGTCCTGGACGAGCCCACCGCATCCCTAGATCCAGATGTCGCCCTCAGGGTGAGGCAGGGGTTGGAGGAGCTCTGCGCCGAATGGCACATGGCTCTGCTGATCACCAGCCACAACATGCGCGAGATCGAATCCCTGTGCGACAGAGTGATCTTCCTGTCTGCAGGACGCGTCGTGGCCGACGCTGCCCCTCGCGCGGTGGCCGAGCAGTTCGGACGCGGTGACCTCGAAGGCGTTTTCCTGCAGTTGGCCGAGGACAACCTGATGGTGACGGGAGCGCAAGAGACGGATAGACCGGCATCGTGAGCGATCGCGTCGTCATGGGCGACCGCGCCCTTTCCTGGCTGCGGATACGGTCCGTCGCGCGACGCCATGCGTACGTTCTCCGCCGCGGCCCCCATCGTCTGTTCGACGTCACGGTGTGGCCGGTCGTGGACGTCCTGTTGTTCGGTTCAATCGGAGCCTTCGTGGCTGCGCAGCCGGGCGTAGGCCGGACCGCCTATGGCTATCTGCTCACCGGCATTGTGTTGTGGCATGTCGTCTATCAATCACAGATCGCCCTCTCCACGGGGGTGCTCGAGGAGACATGGTCCCGGCACATCCTGAGCCTGATGGTCACGCCGATGACCGAGCTGGAGTACGCAGCTGGGGTCGCTCTGTTCGGTTTGCTGAAGCTGGCCCTCGGCGTCGGTTTGGTAGCTCTGGTCGCTCAGATCGCGTTTGCCTTCAACGTCACCGCTCTGGGATGGGGCCTGGTCCCGATCATCTCGATCCTGCTCGTGACCGGGTGGGTCATATCGCTTTTTGTCATCGCCCTAGTCTTTCGATTCGGGAGTGGAGCGGAGGCCCTGGCGTGGGGGGTCCTGTTCGCAGTGATGCCACTGTCGGGTGTCTTCTATCCGATCCGGGCGTTGCCGGCTCTCCTCCGCCCACTGGCACAGTTGCTGCCCACGACCCACGCCTTCGACGCGGGCCGTGCCCTCGTGGACGGCAGGGGTATGCAGTGGGATGAGCTGGGCATCGCCGCACTCAGCACCCTTGCCCTGGGGGTGGTGGCAGTCATCTTTCTCGGGCGGATGATGAAGGTCTTTAGGCGCCGCGGATACATAAGCAGGTACACGTAGACGTCTACCTGCGGCCCCTTGCCCTCGAAGATGCCCCTGCCCTTTTTCGCGTGAGGACAACGAACAGAGGGTTCTTCGAACCATGGGAGCCGGTTCAGTCGGCGCGTCACTTCACACTCGCCGGTCAGCGTGAGGAGATAGAACGTGCGCTCCAAGACGCGCGGCGCGATGCGAGGTACGCCTTCGGCGTTTTTCTGAGACAAACCGACGAACTCATAGGAAGGGTCGCCCTGTCCAACGTGTCGCGGGGAGCGTGGCAGAACGCCACACTCGGGTACTACATCGACGAAGCTCATACGCGACGCGGTTACGCCACCGAGGCCGTGACACTCACCTTGCAGTTCGCGTTCGTAACGGCGGGCCTCCACCGTGTGCAGGCAGCCGTCCTCCCTCGCAATGTCGCCTCGCGCCGAGTTCTCGAGAAGGCAGGCTTCGTCCGGGAAGGACGCTCCACGAAATACCTGCAGATCAATGGCGTGTGGGAGGACCACGAGGTATTTGCTGTGACTGCAGAAGACTTCCAGGAGCTAGAGCCGTAACGGCTCGCTCTTAGGCCCTGACGCTCTCCCGGAGTCGCGCTTCGATCCTGCCGTCTCGTTCGCGCACCTCGTATGCGGGCTGGGGACAACGTGCCGGCCCCTTCACGACCGAACCGTCCTCCAGGTCGAAGGTGCTTGCGTGCCAGGGGCACGTGATCGTCCGTCCGTCGATATCGCCCTCCTCCAAGGGACCGCCGAGGTGGCTGCAGCGGCTGGAGAGCCCATGGAGGCGGTCGCCCTGCTTCACGAGCACCAGCTGGGTGCCGTTCCGGGTCACTTTGGTGGGCGTGCCATCGGAGAGGCTCCCCGCGTCGGCGACGCTGGTCCATTCCGTAAAGCCGTCTTCGAAAGCGGTCTGATTGGACCCCACGCCCAGACCCATCGTCAGATGCCCCCCGAGGTAGGCACTGGCTGTGGCCACACTTGTGCCTACGAGACCAAGCAGAACCCCGAGCCTTTGATTCCCGCGTCTGCGCGCGGAGTAGGAGCCTCCCAACAGGCCCAGAGCTGCCGTGTTCGTAAGGGCGTGCACAAGACCGACCCGGCGCTCGCCTCCCTGGGTGTCGGCCCAGTCGGACGCCCCCGAGGCCGCGGTCGGCAGCGAAGAAAGGATCCCGATACCCACCAGAATCTCGGCGGCCTTAGCAGATTCCTCCCCTCCGAACAGGTCCAGGAGCGCAGCGCTGGTCCAGGTGCCGATCGGCAGGTCGCTCAGCACGGGATGGAGGGAATGGCCCAACCAGGTTCCGGAAAGAGCGTCCTTCGCCGCACCGGGCGGCACCACTTTGCCCACCACGTCCGCCAGCCGGGAGGCGAGGGGATCGACTCCCGTGAGTTTCTCGAGGCGCTCGGTGAGTTCGTAAAGGCCCAAATCGATTACCAGGAAGGGGGGTCGCTCGCAGGGAACGAGTCCGCCGACTTCTTATCGACGCCGGGGCCCTTCGCTCCGCCGGCGGAATCCGGACGCTCGTCGGTGGAGGTCTCTTCGGGCTGAGGTCCGGGAGGCGTGGTCTCCTCGGGCCGCCGCGGCTCGTCTTCTGACATGCGTGTCAGGCTACCCGCGCCGGTGGGGATGAAAACCTTCTACGTGAGACTCGGGCTCGGCGTGGGCAGGGGCGTAGGCGTGGCGGTCGCGGTAGGCCGAGGTGCGGGGGAGATGCTCGGCTGCGGGGCCGGCTTTTTGGGGCCGGAGCCCGCGGGTCGCGTTACCCCTGAGGTCGAACCCTCCTGCGAGACACCGCGACCCGGCGAGGTGGGGTGATGGTTGTGGAGATGCTTCGGGTGGCGCGCGGTGAGGTAGAAGCATCCGGTTGAGATCGCGGTGGCGGGGCCCTTCTGGCCCCCGTTGAACCACGACGTGACCAAAGACTGGGGACACAGCAGTACGCCCGCGGGACTCTCGATCTGAAGGTGCAGGTGGGGCCCCTTCGAGTGTCCGCTGTCGCCGCTCAGCATCAAGAGCTGTCCGGCCGCTACCCTGCTGCCCGCTCGCACGCGGATCGCCGAGCCGTGGCAGTACGTATAGGTGTAGTCGTCGGGGCTGATCACCACTACCCCGTTTCCACACCTTCCCGAAGAAGTGATCTCCTTCACGCTGCCGGCCCGAACGGCAACGACCCTGGTTCCGACCGGAAGCGGCAGGTCCCAGGCGGGGTAATCGTGGTGGGGGCTATCCAGCTCGGAGCGATGTATGAGGTGGCGGGCGACCGGCAACCTGTAGAGGGGCTTCGAAGCGGGCCGCGACCTTTTGTGGCCACCGCCGGGAACGCGGGGCCGCGCCAGCTCCGGGCGCGTGGGAGGAGGTGTCCTGCTCGATCGGGGGACCAGAGCCGGACCCGACACGAAGAGGGGCGGAGTGGCGCGAGGCTCTTTCTTGGGGAGCTCGTTCGCAAGGGCAAGCCCCGACAGCGAGAAAGCCATGGCCAGCGCGGTGGCGACGGCCAGGCCCAGGCGAGCTGGCCCCGGCGCTTTTGTCCTCCGCGTTGTAGCTCCCACGCCCTCATTGACCTCCCAGGTCGAAATCGTTCCGTTGCTCGTCCATCGACCTGGAGCGGGTGCAGCTTGAGGCTGCGGCAGGTCAGCCCTCTAGTTCGGCCCCTGACCGCTCGGTTCTGCAGAGCTGAGTTGGAGAAGCGGATAGCTCGCTTCGGGTGCCGGCCAGCCGGGCCGGGCACGCGCCGGTAACAGTCAGGCGGCCCCGGTGGTGGGGGGCTTGATCAGCTCCCGGGCAGCCTGGCGGGAGGCGCCCGTTGCGGCCCCGATAAGGGCCAACCATGCGGCCTTCTTGGTCCAGTGGACGGCTTCGTCGATGTCGGGCGGGTCCTCCCGGGTCACCAAGCGCCACATCGTCACGACGACGTAAGTGGAGACCTTCACCGCAAGGATGCCGGCAAGCATCGCTCCGACCGTCTGAAACAAGCTGGGCTTCTGCGTCACCGATCCGTCTGGTTTGACTACACGATCCTTCGCCATAGATCCTCCTTTTGATCTGCCTTATCCCCGGCTGGAGAGGTTCCTAAGCCTCTGCCAGCTCTCGTTGCACGCCTGCGAGCTCGTCGAGCTCCTCGCCGCCTTCGGGAGGCCCGATTGCGATGATCCTGTCACCGGCCTGGAAGATGAATCCCGGTTTGGGCCGGTAACTCCATCGGCGTCCGCGCTCGACCGCAAGAACGAACATGCCAGTCTCGGTTTCCACCGAGAGATCCTTGATCGACTTGCCGTCGGCGGGGGAGCCTGCCGCCACCACGCTCTCGTACCCGACTTCATCGGATTCCACGAGCGCGGCCGCGACCACCGGATGAAGCTCTTCTCCTTGCTCGACCAGACGGGTCATCTCGCGCGCCGAATCGAAGATCATCTCGGTCGCATGAGCAAGCCTGATCAGCCCGCGCAGCTGATCGGGATCCCGTGCCTCCTGCGCGCTTCGTAGCACCCATGACTCGATCTCGTCGTGCAGGACATCTGAACGGCCCTCGAGGTTGGCAACCTCAGCCGCCAGTGCCTGGTCGTTGAACAACAGAGCCGAGTACGCGAGCCCGACTGCAACCTCCGCCGAATTTTTCATCTCGATCAGGATGTCTACGGCGCGGTCGAGATCGGAGAGCACGATCTCGGGAAGCTCTGGAGGTTCGGGTAATGCCGGAGCCCCCATGATCGTGCGCATCAGGGCGACGCCGTCCTCTGGCCCTTTGACGAGAAGGGAATCGTTCCCCGCGATAACAAAGTCGGGGCCGGGTGAGAAGTTCCACTCCCCGCCGCGCCTCGCCGCGATGATCCACATCCCGGCTTCCACCGGAAGATTCAAGTCGCGCAGAGATTGACCAGATGCGGAGGATCCATCGCGAACCTTGATGCGTGAAACGATCTCGTCGGCGTGACGTAGGTCCTTCTTCAGATCGTCGACTATCCCCAATCCTGACGACACCACTCGCGCTATGTCCTCTGCGGCGTCACCGATCTTCTCGACTGCGGAAGCGATCTCGAGTACGCCCGCCATGTGCTCCGCGTCCTCCGGACTGCGCGCTCCGAGGATCGCCCGCTTTCTCAATTGATGGAGGTGCCCGAACATCCGCTCTTCGAGGCGGCCGACTTCTTTCGCCAGATCGGTGTCCGAGAAGAACACCGCGGCGTAGGCCAGATCCACCATCAGCTCTGAGGAATCTTTGATCTCGGCCAGGAACTCCTTGACCGTATTCGGACCCTCTGAATCCACCGTTGCTCCCTCCTAACCGTTCAGGCTACTGCGAAGACGACTAGGGCGATCACGAGACAGATAACTCCGAGCAGGTCCATCCCGCTGGTTACCAGGGGGATCGTGTGGTTGTCGGGATCGAACCCAAAGCGATAGGTCAGGATGGCTGCGTAATAACCGATCACGCACGCGACCAGCATCGCGAGGATCCCTCCGAACATCGCCACTCCAAGGAACTTCCAGGCCCCCGGATAGGCCTTGTGAAAGATCTGAGCAACCCACAGGCTCGACACCGCGGTCAGCGAATAGATGAACAGCCCCAGCACCAGCACGATCGTGCCGTCGAGAAGGGCGGCGGCCCCCGGGCGCGCGCTCGGTGATGCGGCTCCCAGATGCAGTTTGGTCCCCAGCCGGGCGGCGAGGATCGAGCCGAGAGCGCCCGTGTTCTCGAGGAAGCCCGGCAGGAAGATAAGGAAGGCGGGGTAGGGCGTGAACACCCCGCCCAGACGAGGCTGGACGACGGTCCCGGCGAGGATGTCCAGAACCGCCGCGACGCAAAGGACAGGGAAGCTCTCGCGCACGATTCTCCGGGCTACGACCCGGATCGTCGTCCAGCCCCGCACCATCGCGACGATCCCGATGAGAACGGCCAGGCCGCCCGCCACCGGCGTGACGATCCGTATCGCGACGAGATAAGAAGCAAGGAGCAGGCAAGGGAGAGTGACGAGATCGCCTATGACCGTGATGAGGACGGCTCCCACCGAATCGAGGTCCCAGCCCCTCCGGAAGGAGGCGATGGACAACACGATCGTGAACGCCAGCACCAGGATCGAGGACAGGATTCCGCCCGCGAGGGCCACTACCGTCAGATCCCAGACTGAGACGGTGTGCTGGCCGAGCAGGCTTGCGATCGAGCGAGCCAACAGACCCATCGCCACCGACGTGCCTAGCGTAAGGAGAGTCGTGGCGTAAACGTTCTGGTAGAGCACGCCTTCCTGTCGCCTGGAGATCTCGAAGAGACCTGTGTGGATCGAGGTTCCGAGACGGGCGGAGAGCGCTCCGAAGATGTTGCCCCGCATGCCCACTGAGACCGGGATAAGGATGAGAAGGCCTGGGATCAGCAGGAGCCTGTGGGTCATACCCGCAAGCACCAGGCCCGAGATCAGCGAGGTCAGCGCCGATATGAAGTTGGCTACGAACCCCTGCCGGACGGTGGCTCGCTCGGAGCCCCAGTAGTCCACCACCTGGCGCGCCGGATCCCCCACTAGCCGTGCGGTTCCTTGAAGAGCGAGCCGAGGGGTGCCCGCAAGAGCCTTGATGACTAGGCCTGTCCACCGCAGCGGCAGTGTCAGCCGTCTGCGCCGCCGAGGATCGCTCACGTTATTTCCGCTCGAAAACTCCAAACCACTTGGGCCCCTCGCAACGAATAACCACCGGGACATCCGTTCTGGAAGGAGATCGACGGCGATGGGTGAGAACCTGCGAGGGTCGAAGGCCCAGGGCCTGCCCCGGGCGTCTGCGACGTTCCCGGAGGACCGAACGTGCAGCATGCCCGGTTGTGACACGAAGCTCTCCACGTACAACCGCCGAGATCGTTGCTGGCTGCACGCCGAGATGAAAGTGCCGCGCCTGCGCGGACGCAAACCGGCACCGGGCAACGGCTAACAGCCGGGCCGGTTTCTCCATATATCCTGTCGTCCGTTTCCAGGACAATGTGACTTAGGGGTCGGATTGCGTTCACGGCTGGCCATTCTCCTTGCTTCTCTGCTCGTTCTCCCGGTGGTGGCGGGGGCCCCCCTCTACGTGGCGCATGCGAGCACCAGGATCGTCTTCGCCCAAAGCAAGAGCTCGAAGGGTGGGGGCAAGGCTCAGCCTGCCGCGACCCCCACACCCGGCCCCCCCTGGACCTACCAGATGGCACGGATCAGCATCGTTCTTCTGCTGCTGATCTTCGCTTCGCTCGCACTGCTCTATTACAGGCTCGTCATCGCCCGTCAACGAGGGGAGGTCTAACCGCTGCCGCAGATGCGGCACGGCCCCCAATGTCTCGTTTGATTGAGCCCTGGATCGCGCGATCGGTGGCACGACGCGTTGCCGGGGAGGATCCACTGAAGGGAACGGAGCTGCTGGAGCGCCTGCAACGTGACCTCGATGCTGCCGTGCCCCGCTCTGAGATCTTGGTGGGGGAAGCCAGCGGGATCCCGGCGCCGGCCCCCGTGCGCTGGGGCATCATCAGCCGGGCGGAGTGGGCGGACGCCAATATCACGGGCATGATCGCGTTGATGGGCCCGCTGGCCGACAAGATCGGGCAACGGCTGGATCAAGCCTCGCTCCCGGTGCGAGCCGCGCAGCGCGGGGTTGTTTCCGCAGAGGTGGGGGTGCTCCTCGGGTACATCTCGCGGCGTGTTCTCGGTCAGTACGATCTGCTCGTGCCCGGCACCGATGGTGTGAGGGCACGCGCTTTCTCGCGCCGCACCGGAACGGCGGGGCCGGAAGACGATGGTGCTCTCTACTTCGTTGGTCCGAACATGATCGAGATGGAGCACAAGTTCGGCTTCGTCCCCGATGAATTCGCCCTCTGGGTGGCCCTGCACGAGGTAACGCACAGGTTCCAATTCGCCGGTGTGCCGTGGCTAAAAGAGCGCTTCCTGGATCTCGTTCACACCTACCTCGGCTCCATGGAGATGAACGCGAAGGGACTGGCCGAGCGGCTCGCCACCGCCGGCACCCGTTTGATCTCGCGCTCGGTGCCGGCCGGGGAGCGGAACCCGATGTACCTTCTCGCCAACGAGGAACAGCGTTCGATCCTGAATCAGATGCAGGCCCTGATGGCTGTCGTCGAAGGTCACGGCAACTTCGTCATGGATTCGGTGGGAGCCCAAGTCATCCCTTCGTTCGAGCGGATGCGCCGGTTGTTCGAGGGCCGGCGCTCGCAAACCACGGCGATACAGCGGGCCATTAACCATGTCATCGGATTGGAGATGAAACTCCGGCAATACGAGCTGGGGCAGAGCTTCTGCAACGAAGTAGTGAAGCGAGCAGGGCTCGCCGGCCTCTCCCTCCTGTGGGAGGACCCGGGCAACCTGCCAACCCTGGACGAGTTGCGGGCTCCGGAGTCGTGGCTGAAGCGGGTCGGCTAGACGGAACTTCCTTCGCCATCGTCGAGCGCGCGCGCAACGCGGTGCTGCGTTATCGGATGTTGGAGGAGGAAGAGACCGTCGTTGTCGGAGTTTCGGGGGGCCCGGACTCGACCTGCCTGCTGGATGTGCTGAGACGGCTGCCGTTGGGGCCGAAGCTCGTCGTTGCGCACGTCGACCATGGCCTGTCGGAAGGCTCGGACCGGATCGCTGCCCGGGTGGCGGCAGAGGCATCCACCGCGGGCCTCGACGTGCACCTGGCTCGGGCCTCCGGACTGGAAGGCCCCAACCTGCAAGCACGCGCCCGCGACTTCCGCTATGAGTTCTTCGGCATCGTTGCCGGACGCGTCGGTGCCACGAAAATCGCGACCGGCCACACGCTGGACGATCTTGTCGAAACGACGCTCGCGCGCCTGATACATGGAGGAGGCACCGAACTCCTTGCTGGTATCCCTCCCACCGATGGGAATCGGATCCGGCCCTTGCTCACGATCCGCCGCCCTGAAACGCGTTCGTACTGCGAGGCGAATGGTCTGTCGTTCAGTGACGACCCTGCCAACGAGAACGACCGGTTCGAGCGGTCCTTCGTCCGCCACAAGCTGATCCCATTGATAGAGGAACGATTCGGAGACGGCGCTATCCGGGCGATGGCCGAATCGGGGGGCCGTTCGGGAGAGGATGCTTCGGCGCTTGCCTTCCTGGCGGATCGACTCTTCGACGAGGTCTCCGACCGCACCGAGGAGGGCGTGGTGCTGGATCTCGAATCGCTGCTGGCGATGCCGCGGGCATTGCGGCGGCGCATGTTGGAACGAGCGGTGGGAAGGGTGCGCGATCGTTCCGGAGGGATCGACGCGGTTCTCGACGCACTCGACAGCCCCGATCGATCTCTTTCGTTGGCCAAGCGGTTCGCGGTGGCTTCGGGGGTTGAGATCGCGCTCGATGGACAACGCCTGTTGGTGAGTAGGATGCCGCGATGACCGAAGTCCATCAGGACATCGAGAGCATCCTCGTTACATCTGAAGAGATCCAGGACAAGATCCGCGCGCTGGCGAAGCAGATCACCGAGGATTACCGCGGCCAGGATCTGTTGCTCGTGGGAGTCCTGAAGGGTGCATTCGTCTTCATGTCCGACCTGGCAAGAGAGATCCAGCTCCCGATCGAGTTCGACTTCATGGCGGTCTCTTCCTACGGTTCGGCAACGAAGTCCTCGGGAGTGGTGCGCATCCTCAAGGATCTTGATTACGAGATTACGGACCGCCACGTGCTCTTGGTCGAAGACATCATCGATTCCGGCTTGACGATCTCCTACCTGCTGCGCTACTTGGAGGCGCGGCGCCCCGCCTCACTCGAGATCTGCTCTCTGTTCTGGAAGAAGGGCGAGCAAGCGGTTCATCTCGATGTCAGGTATCCGGGCTTCGAGATACCCCCCGTCTTCGTGGTGGGTTATGGCCTCGACTACGCCGAGAAGTACCGGAACCTGCCCTATATAGGAGTGCTGAGAGAATCCGCATACCTACCTTCGGAAGATGCGGAAACGCAGTGAAGAGGGGCTTTTCGTAAAACCTGCGGCTGCTACCCTTGAACGACGATGAATCGCATCTTTCGGTCCGCCATCTTCTATCTGATCCTCGTTATCGCGGTCGTCTGGGTATTCAACGCGTATCGGAACAGTTCCGAAAAGCCGTTACAGATCGGCTCGGTCAATCAATGGGTCGATCTCGTGCACCAGAATCAGATCGCGAGCGCCAAGTTTCTCACCAAAGACGAGAAGGTCACTGGCGAGCTCACGAACCACCGCGCCTACGAGCTCAATCTGCCGAAGGACACCATTCCCTTCTATTCGCAGATCGCGGAGAAGGCCCAGGTTCCAGTAACCGCAGACCCCCAGACGGGATCGGCGATATTAACTGCCATCTTCCAATTCCTGCCGTTCTTGCTCATCCTTGGGTTCTTCCTCTTCATGATGCAGCAGATGCAAGGAGGGGGGAACCGCGTGATGTCGTTCGGGAAATCGCGCGCGCGCCTCGTCAGCAAAGATCAACCGAAGATCACGTTCTCCGATGTTGCCGGATTGGATGAAGCCGTCGAGGAGCTGCAAGAGATAAAGGAATACCTCGAAGCTCCGCAGAAATTCCAAGCGATGGGCGCCAAGATTCCGAAGGGTGTGCTCCTTTACGGCCCCCCTGGAACCGGAAAGACGCTGCTGGCGCGCGCGGTCGCAGGCGAAGCCGGCGTTCCCTTCTTCTCGATCTCGGGTTCCGATTTCGTCGAGATGTTCGTGGGGGTCGGCGCCAGCCGCGTGCGAGATCTCTTCGAGCAGGCCAAAGCGAACGCCCCCTCGATCGTGTTCATGGATGAGATCGATGCCGTCGGCCGCCACCGGGGGGCAGGGCTGGGCGGAGGGCACGACGAGCGTGAACAGACACTCAACCAGCTGCTCGTCGAGATGGATGGTTTCGACGTCAAGGGTGGGGTGATTCTGATCGCGGCCACCAACCGTCCCGACATCCTCGATCCTGCTCTGCTGCGGCCGGGCCGCTTCGACCGCCAGATCGTCGTCGACCGCCCGGATCTCAACGGCCGTACGGGGATCTTGAAGGTCCACACGCGCGGCAAGCCTCTTGCCAAGGAGATCGACATCGAGGTGCTCGCGCGCCGTACCCCTGGCTTCACCGGGGCAGATCTTGCAAACGTGGTCAACGAGGCGGCCCTGCTTGCCGCCCGCTTCTCGCGTTCCGAGATCAGCATGGAAGAGCTCGAGGAAGCGATCGACCGTGTACTAGCCGGCCCCCAGCGCCGCAGCCGGGTCATCTCGGACAAGGAAAAGAAGGTGATCGCGTACCACGAGGCGGGACACGCGCTCGTGTCTCACGCGTTGCCAAACGCCGATCCCGTGCACAAAGTGTCGATCGTGTCGCGAGGACGCGCGCTCGGTTACACGCTCACTCTCCCTACCGAGGACCGCTTCCTTGTGACTCGTTCGGAATTGATAGACGAGCTGGCCATGCTTCTCGGGGGCCGGGTGGCCGAAGAGATCGTGTTCGACGAACCCACGACCGGCGCGCAAGACGACATCCAGCGGTGCACCCGGATAGCGAAGCAGATGGTTACCGAGTTCGGCATGTCCCAACTCGGCCCCCTCGCGCTCGGGCAGAGCGAATCGCAGCCGTTCCTCGGGCGGGATTACGGTCACGTGCAGGACTACTCCGACGCAGTCGCCGCCAAGATCGATTCAGAGGTGCGCCGCCTGGTCGAGGAAGCCCACGAAGAAGCACGCGAGATCCTCCTCAAGTATCGCGAGAAGCTCGACCTCATGGTTGCCAGCCTCCTCGAGAAGGAATCGCTGGAGAAAGAGGAAGTGGCCGAGATCCTCGCCGAAGTGGCCAAGCAGTCCCCGTCGAATCCCCTCGAGCGGACCCGGCTCCGCCGAGAAGCTCGCGACGGAGGGGAGCCGCAGGAGGTCACCCCCGAGCGCAAACGGCTCCCGCTGCCCCGCCCCACGCCCCGGCTGGGAGAAGCCTGATTCTTTGCGAGCTTCGCCACCTATACGGTGGCTCAGCGACCACAAAACCTTCTTCCCCCTGGAATGCACCACGGGAACGCGTCCTTGGCGCCGCGTCATGAGTGAGCAAGGGAAGATCCGGGAGCTGCGGGTATCGGGAACCGATATCGATGGACCGCGGATCGAGAGCGCGATACGCGAAGTGCTCGAGGCCGTAGGGGAAGACCCCGATCGGGATGGTCTCGCCCAAACCCCTGCGCGCGTCGCCCGGATGTACGAGGAGCTCTTCTGGGGCCTGCATCGAAATCCCGAAGAGGTCCTGGACGTGATCTTCGATGCGGGGCACGACGAGATGATTATGATCCGCGACATACCTCTGTACTCCGTCTGCGAACATCATCTCCTTCCCTTCATCGGCCAGGCTCACGTCGCCTACATCCCTAACGAAAGGGGCTGCATTACAGGCCTCTCAAAGCTGGCGCGAGTTGTTGACCTCCTCGCCCATCGTCCGCAGGTACAGGAGCGATTAACGACTCAGATCGCCGACTGCATCGAGAAGGTCCTCGATCCCCGTGGTGTGCTGATCGTCCTCGAAGCGGAACATCTCTGCATGACGATGCGCGGCGTGAACAAACCTGGCAGCCGCACGATCACCTCCGCGGTCCGCGGGATCTTCCGCGACAACGAATCGACCCGCGCTGAGGCGATGGGCTTGCTTCACCCGTAGCCAGTCTTACCTTCCTTATCTACACTCCTGCCTATGGTCCTGCGTTGTCGTGGCATGGAGGTTCCGCTCGATCTAGTTGCGGTGATGGGAGTGTTGAACGTCACTCCCGACTCGTTCTCCGACGGCGGGCTCTGGCTCGACCCGGGGGCCGCAGTCGCTCATGGCCGTGCGATGGTCTCGGAGGGAGCCGCCATCGTCGATGTCGGCGGACAATCGACCCGGCCGGGAGCCCAGCCGGTGGCGGAAGATGAAGAGCTTCGCCGGGTGATCCCCGTCATCAGTGCTCTTGCCCGCGAGATCAAGGTGCCGATCTCGATCGACACGCGTACCGCCAATGTCGCTAGAGCGGCCCTCGACGCCGGCGCGTCGATCGTCAACGACACCGCCGGTGAAGACAGCGAGCCAGGCATGGCGGCCCTCGTTGCCGGCAGCGGCGCAGCGGTGGTGGCGATGCATTCTCGCGGGTCACCCGAGACGATGGTCAGCCTCACCATTTACTCAGACGTTGTTAAGGACGTGGCAGCATTCCTTCTGGAGCGCGCCGACCGCCTTGAGGCCATCGGAGTGCATCACGACGCCATCGCCCTCGATCCGGGTTTCGGATTCGCTAAGACCGGCGATCAGAACCTCGAGCTGCTCGCACGTTTCGACGAGCTGACGGGGTTTGGATTTCCCGTGCTCGCGGGAACATCGCGCAAATCATTCATCGGCCGGGTTCTCAACACGGAGACTGGGCAGCGGCTGGAGGGGACCCTTGCAACCATCGTCTGGGCCGTCGCCAAGGGAGCCCGCATCGTACGGGTGCATGACGTTCAGCAGGCAGTCCGAGCGGTGAGGATGACCGAAGCCATCGAGAACGCCGTGCCACGCGAGGACCGCCTGTGACGGATCGGATCTCAATCAAGGAGCTGCGCGTCCTTACACGGATCGGCGCCACGGAGGAAGAGCGAGCCGAGCCCCAGACCGTCGCGATCTCTATCGATATCTGGACTGACCTGAGCGTGCCAGGAAGGAGCGACGACCTAGCCGACACGATCGACTACCACGCGATAACCGTTGAGGTTGCACAGACGGTTCGCTCGTCCGAAAGCAATCTTCTCGAGCATCTGGCCGCCACGATCATCTCTCTGATTGGCGACATGGATGGCGTACGCGGCGTTAGCGTTGAAGTGAGCAAAGAGTCCCCGCCGATCCCCGAGGATGTGCGAGCAGTGTCGGTGACTTTGGAAAGGCCCGCGAGATGACGACCGGGTACATAGGCATAGGTTCCAACGTCGGCGACAGGTTGTCCTTCTGCCGCCGCGCGGTTGAGGCTCTGCGGGCCGTCCCCGGTGTTTCCGTTGACGCCACCTCCAGCCTGTACGAGACGTCCCCGGTGGGCGGGCCGCCCCAGCGCTCCTTCGTGAACCTGGTGGCGGCGGTAGAGACTTCGCTCACCCCGCGAGAGCTGCTCGAGGCGTGCAAGCAGATCGAGCGCAGATTGGGACGAGAGCCCGGGGAGATCCGATGGGGGCCGCGGGTGGCCGACCTCGACATCCTCACTCTCGGCGACGAGAAGGTGAATGAGCCAGATCTCGAACTCCCGCACCCTCGTATCACGGAGCGCCGCTTCGTGCTGGTCCCCTTGCTCGAGATAGACCCGCAAGCCGCCGATCCGTGGGGAGCCCGCTACGCCGATTTCCTCGATGAAGCCGAGGGAGACGTCAAGCTCGTGGAGCCCTTCTGACCACTGGTGGCAGCTGGGGGACAGGCGCCTCCGTTCCTTCCATCTGAGCGCGGCTGGCCCCAAAGGCCTCTAGACTCGAGGGCACGACCGGTACCCACCGAGGACTGGAGCGCAGTGGATCTCGTTCTGATCGGCGCGGGACGTGTGGGCACGGCGGTTGCCCTTCTTCTTCAGCAAAGCGGCCACCGTGTGGTGGGCGTGGCCTCCAGATCCTCTGAGAGCGCTGCCCGTGGGGGCCGGCTGCTGAACGCCCCGGTCTTCGATGTCTCCCGGCTCCCTGCAGCAGAGACAGTCCTCCTCGGCGTTCCGGCAGGAGCCATCGAAGACCTTGGCCACCGGGTGGCGGGACAAGGCGGTTTCGATGTCGTCTGCCATTTCGCGGGTTCAGTGGGTATCTCTCCACTCCAGGCGGCGACCGAGGCGGGGATGTTTGCCGCGGCAATCCACCCGGTGCAGTCCTGTCCCGAGGTGGCAGCCGCCGTCGATCGCCTTCCCGGCTCCGCCTGGGGGGTGACGGCTTCGCCCGAGGTGGCGCGCTGGGCCTTCGATCTCATCACCAACGATCTGCACGGCCTGCCGGTGACGGTTGCAGAGGCGGACCGGCCGGTGTGGCACGCCGCGGCGGTCGTCACCGCGAACGGAGCTGCGGCTCTGATGTCGTTGGGCGAGGCGATGCTGGCGGAGATCGGGATCGACCACCCGCAGACGGTGCTCGGCCCCCTGCTGGCGGGGACCGTGAGCAATGCCGAAGGACGGGGTGTCGGCAACGCCGAACGACCGCGTGCGGCGGCAACGCTGACCGGACCCTTCGTGCGAGGGGAGGCCGCGACCGTTCGCTCGCACGTCGAGGCGCTGCGAGGGCGCGCTCCCCACCTGCTCGAGGCTTACCGATTGATAGCCCAGACCATCCTGCTCGCTGCGGTCGATGCCGGGCGTCTGGAGACCGAAGTCGCGGGAGTGGTCAGGCGGGAGTTGGAACGATGATCGTGGCGAAGACGATCGCCGAAGTGCGCTCCGCCCTGCGCGGGCATCGTGACCCCGGAGTCAGGATCGGATTCGTGCCCACGATGGGTGCGCTCCACGAAGGACATCGGTCACTTATCCAGGCGGCAGCTCACGCGAGCGACCTCGTGGTCATAAGCATCTTCGTGAATCCCCTGCAGTTCGGCCCCGGCGAGGACCTTGCCGGATACCCCCGTGACCTTGCTGCGGATCTCGCGATCGCGGACAAGGACGGCGTCGAGGTTGCCTTCTGTCCCTCGGAGGCCGAGATGTACCCCGCGGGCATCTCGACCACGGTCTCGGTGGGAGCCATAGGTGAGGTGCTCGAAGGGGACGCGCGTCCCGGCCACTTTACGGGTGTCGCCACTGTGGTCGCGAAGCTGTTCAATGTCATCGATCCGCAGCTCGCCTTCTTCGGCCAGAAGGACGCGCAACAGGTGGCCGTCATCCGCAGGATGGTCGCCGATCTGTCTTTCGATATCGAGGTCGTCGCATGTCCCACGGTGCGCGCTGCGGATGGTCTTGCTTTGAGCAGCAGGAACCGGTACCTCACCGCGATCGAGCGGAAGCACGCAACGGTCCTGGCGCGATCGCTGGACGCGGGCGAGGAAGAGCTGCGTTCGTCCCGAGACCCTCAGGTTGCCGAGAAGCAGATGTGGCACGTGCTGATGTCCGAACCGGGGGCGGAGCCAGGATACGCAGCGGCAGTCGATCCGCTCTCGTTCGGCCCCCCGATGCCCAGCGCGTCCATACTTCTTGCGGTGGCCGCGCGAGTGGGCACCACTCGGCTCATAGACAACAAGCTGGTCGATCTGTCGCCACAGGGAGGAACGATGGACCGAGGGATCGGATAGCGATGCTCTTAGCTGTGGATGTCGGCAACACCCAGACTCATCTCGGAGTCTTCGATAAGGAAGAGTTGGTCCACGAGTGGCGCGCGGCCACCGATGCCCGCCGCACCTCCGATGAGCATGCGTTGATGTTCGGCCAGTTCCTCTCGCTGGCGGGTCTCTCGTTCTCGAGCCACGTGACCGGAGTGGCGATCTGTTCGGTCGTGCCCCGAAGCACGCAGCAACTACGGGATATGACGGACACCTATTTCGGGTTCCCCGCAGTTGTCGTGGAGCCCGGGGTCAAGACGGGTCTCGCCATCATGACCGACAACCCCCGTGAAGTGGGCGCCGATCGCATCGCCAACGCCGTCGCCGCGCACGAGATGTATGGACCGCAGGCGGTGGTCGTGGTTGATCTCGGTACGGCGATCACCGTCGATGCCGTGTCGGCGAAGGGTGAATACCTCGGCGGAGCGATAGCTCCCGGCCTGGACATCGCGGCCGCCGCCTTATTCGAGGCAACCGCCAAGATCACTCGCGTGGAACTAACTGCCCCGCCGAGCACGATTGGCAAGAGCACCGTGACCGCCGTCCAGTCGGGGCTGATATTTGGCACTGCCGAGCTGATCGACGGCCTGGTGGAGAGGGTAATCGACGAGCTTGGCGGGGACGCACGTGTAGTGGGAACCGGGGGACTGGCGCCGGTGGTCCTGGAGCACTCGCGCACGATCGAAAAAGTGGAACCGGTGCTAACGCTGCTGGGACTGAAGCTCATCTTCGAACGCAACGTGCAGGCCTTCCCCGGATGATGGCTGGAGACAGCCCCCAGCCCTATCCGTACAGGTACGAACGGACCGCCACCGCGGGAGAGATCCAAACCCGGTTCGGAGACAGCGAGGCTGGTGCCACTACCAGTCACGAGGTGAGGGTTGCGGGACGAATCATGAGTGTTCGCTCCCACGGCAAAGTGGCATTCGCCGATCTCAAGGATGCAAGCGGCCACCTCCAGCTGTTCGCCCAGCATCAGGTGTTGGGAGACGAGGGTCTTGCTTCCTTCCTGGAGCTGAGCGTCGGCGACCTCGTCGGGGCTTCGGGCGAGGTGGTGATGACCCGGCGCGGTGAGCTTTCGGTCAAGGTGGTGTCGGTCACGGTGCTGGCTCCATGTCTGCGGCCATGGCCGGAGAAGTGGCACGGCATGACCGATGTGGAAACGCGCTACCGGCAGCGCTACTTGGACCTCAACGTGAACCCGGACGCGCTGCGGCCGTTACGGGCGCGCGCCGCGGCGAATGCCACCATCCGGGACTTCCTCGGCCAGAGGGGGTTCATAGAGGCCGAGACCCCCCTTCTCCAACCCATCGCCAGCGGCGCGATCGCCCGTCCCTTCTCGACCCACCACAACGCCCTCGACATCGATCTCAGCCTTCGCATCGCCCCGGAGCTGTACCTGAAGCGCTTATTGATCGGAGGCGTCGAGAAGGTGTACGAGCTCAACCGCAGCTTCCGCAACGAGGGTGTCTCTACCAAGCACAACCCCGAGTTCACGATGCTGGAGGCATACGAGGCCTACGTGGACTACGAGGACACGATGAACCTCGTCGAGGATCTGGTCCGAGCGATAGCGCGAGCCGTGAACGGCAGCTCCGAGATCCAGATCGGGAACCTCTCGGTAGACCTCGACGCCCCCTTCCGGCGGATGAGCATGTTCGAGGTGATCGCAGAGGCGACCGGCCACGACCTCAGCCCCCTGTGGAGCTCCGGCGACACGGCTGCTCTGGTGGGCGTCGGGCGCGGGCTCGGTGCTCCACTCGATCCGTCGTGGCCTCCCGGCAAGGTGGTGTCGGCGATCTACGAGCACGCCGCCGAGCGAAAGCTGGTCCTGCCCACCTTCGTGGTCGGCTTCCCCAAGGATGTCTCGCCGCTGGCCAAGGACCACCGCACGCTGGAGGGCTTCACCGAGCATGCGGACCTCGTCGCGGGGGGTGTGGAGATGGCTCCGGTCTACTCCGAGCTCAACGATCCAGCGGAGCAACGACGGCGCTTCGAAGCTCAGGTGGCGGCGAGGAGCGGAGGGGACGAAGACGCCTTTCTCCCGGACGAGGCCTTCCTCGAGGCCCTTTCCTACGGGATGCCCCCCGCCGGCGGGTTCGGGCTCGGTATCGACAGGCTCCTGACCCTGCTGCTTGGGCTTCCTTCGCTACGGGAAGTGATCCTCTTTCCGACGTTGAAGCCGGAAGCCGAATAGCGATATCGAGACCCACCTCCATCCTGGTGGCTCGGAGTCACTTGGGACGGTTGAAGAGGCTCTGCGGGGGGAAGAATCCATCCCCTACCGGCCTTGAAAACGTATGCAAAGGGAGAGGTTGCAGCGGCCCCGGACGGGAAGCATTCCCTCCCGAGGGAGGTTTACAACGATGCGGGGGGAGAAGGACCCCCTCCGTATAATCGAGTTACCGGTTCCCCCGACGCCACCGCGCTGGAGGGCCCGGCACACCGGATCACCGGCAGAGGTGGACCGGCTGTAGAAAAGGAGACGTGGCCCATGTTCGAACGGTTTACTGATAGGGCCCGCAGAGTTGTCGTCCTCGCGCAAGAAGAAGCGAGGCTCCTCAACCACAATTACATCGGCACCGAGCACATCCTGCTCGGTCTGATACATGAAGGCGAGGGCGTTGCCGCTAAAGCGCTCGAATCGATGGGCATCTCTCTCGAGAGGGTGCGCCAACAGGTTGAAGAGATCATCGGTGCGGGTCAGTCGCCCCCCTCGGGGCATATCCCATTCACTCCTCGGGCGAAGAAGGTGCTCGAGCTCTCGCTGCGGGAAGCTCTGCAGCTCGGACACAACTACATCGGCACCGAGCACATCCTGCTCGGCCTGATACGCGAGGGAGAGGGTGTAGCCGCCCAGGTTCTCGTGAAGCTGGGGGCCGACCTCGGCCGCGTCCGTCAGCAGGTCATCCAGCTGCTGTCCGGATACAGCGGATCCAAGGAGACGGCAGGAGCGGGCGGTGGCGAAGCGCCCCAGGGCTCACTGGTTCTCGACCAGTTCGGGCGCAATCTCACCCAGCTGGCGCGAGAAAACAAACTCGATCCGGTGATCGGTCGCGAGAAAGAGATCGAGCGCGTGATGCAGGTTCTGTCACGCCGCACCAAGAACAACCCCGTTCTGATCGGTGAGCCCGGCGTGGGCAAGACCGCGATCGTCGAGGGCCTCGCGCAGAGGATCGTCCGCGGTGAAGTTCCCGAAACGATCACCGATAAGCAGCTGTACACGCTCGACCTCGGCGCGTTGGTTGCAGGTTCCCGTTACCGCGGTGACTTCGAAGAGCGTCTGAAAAAGGTTCTCAAGGAGATAAAGACGCGCGGTGACATCATCCTGTTCATCGACGAGCTGCACACGCTCGTGGGTGCGGGTGCAGCCGAGGGAGCGATCGACGCCGCAAGCATCCTCAAGCCGATGCTGGCGCGCGGTGAGTTGCAGACCATCGGTGCCACCACGCTCGATGAATACCGCAAGCACCTCGAGAAGGACGCCGCGCTGGAGCGCCGCTTCCAGCCGATCAAGGTTCCAGAGCCATCCGTGGCGCACACGATCGACATCCTCAAGGGATTGCGCGATCGGTACGAAGCTCACCATCGCGTTCAGATCACCGATCAGGGACTTGTTGCTGCGGCCAATCTTGCCGACCGCTACATCTCGGACCGGTTCCTTCCCGACAAGGCGATCGATCTCATCGACGAAGCAGGTTCGCGCTTGCGTATCCGTCGCATGGGAGCACCGCCTGACTACCGCGAGCTCGAGGATCGGATCGTTGAGGTGAGGCGGCAGAAGGAAGAGTCCATCGAGGCCCAGGACTTCGAGCGCGCCGCCGGCTTCCGCGACGACGAGAAGCGCCTGATGGCCGAGAAGTCCGAGAAGGAGATCGATTGGCGCTCGGCTCAGGGCGAGACTCTGGCCGAGGTCAACGAAGAAGAGATCGCAGAAGTGCTGTCCTCGTGGACGGGCATCCCCGTTACTTCGCTCACCGAAGAAGAGACAGCCAAACTGCTGCGGATGGAAGATGAGATGCACCGGCGCATCGTTGGTCAGCACGACGCGATCGCAGCGGTGTCTCGTTCGATCCGCAGGACGCGTGCGGGCCTCAAAGATCCCAAGCGGCCTGCCGGTTCTTTCATCTTCCTCGGACCTTCGGGTGTGGGTAAGACCGAGACTGCAAAGGCCCTCGCCGAGTTCCTCTTCGGCGACGAGGACGCGCTGATCCAGCTCGACATGAGTGAGTACATGGAGAAGCACACCGTCAGCCGCTTGGTCGGCTCGCCACCGGGATACGTCGGTTACGAAGAAGGCGGACAGCTGACCGAAGCGGTACGCAGACGGCCCTATGCGGTGGTGCTGCTCGACGAGATCGAGAAGGCCCACCCCGACGTTTTCAACACGCTCCTGCAGATTCTCGAAGACGGACGGCTGACGGACGCACAAGGCAAGACCGTCGACTTCAAGAACACTGTGATCATCATGACTTCGAACCTCGGGACCCATAACCTGCGCAAGCCGGCGATGGGATTCGGTCAGGGAAGCAGCGATCTCACCTACGAGAAGATGAAGGAACGCGTACAGGACGAGCTCAAGCGTCACTTCCGTCCTGAGTTCCTGAACCGGATCGACGAGGTCATCGTCTTCCACGAGCTCGAGAAGATCGAGGTCAAGGAGATCGTCGCTCTCATGATTCACAGGATCGAAGAGCAGCTGCGTAGCCAGGACGTCGAGATCGAGCTCACCGACAAGGCCAAGGACTTCCTCGTGGCGAAGGGTTATGACCCTGCCCTCGGCGCAAGGCCCTTGCGGCGTGCGATCCAGCGCTTCGTCGAGGACCCGCTGTCCGAGAAAATCCTGTGGAAGGAGTTCGACGCCGGCGACACGATCATCGTGGATGCTGGTCCGGATGAGAAGGGCGAGGAGTCGGTCCTGTTCACCAAGGCGGCTCGCACGCCTGATCATCCCCCGGTCGAGCTTGCCGGAGCAGGCGTCGGCGAAGGCGACGGAGACGGTCTGCCGGAATAAGAACCACCGATGAACCAATAGGGGGCCCGGAGAGATCCGGGCCCCCTATGCATTCTTTGCGAGCTTGGCCACGTATAAGGTGGCTCTACGACCACAAAACATACGGACTTAAAACATACCGAGGGTGTCGGCAGGCCGCCTTTCGTTACGACCATTTACCCTTCACAAGGTGAAGACAGAATCTTTGGTCGCGGAAAACGAAGCCGTTCGAACCGGCAGCATCCTTTTTGCGGAGCACGTCAAGAAGGTCTATCGAACGGGTGCAGAGGCGGTGGAGGCGCTGCGCGACCTCGATCTCGAGATCGCCGCCGGTGAGTGGATCGCGGTGATGGGGCCCTCGGGGTCGGGAAAGACGACGCTGCTCAATTGCCTGTCCGGCCTCGACGATATCGATGCCGGAACGGTCCTGGTCGAGGGCCTGGAGATCCACAAGCTTTCCGACGCCAAGAGAACTCAGCATCGCGCCGAGCGGATGGGTTTCGTCTTCCAATCGTTCAACCTGATCCCGGTGTTCTCGGCGGTCGAGAACGTAGAGCTGCCGTTGCTCCTTGCGGGTCGGTCCGCAGGTGAGGCGCGTCGGCGGGCCGAAGAGACGTTGGAGCGCGTCGGCCTGGGGCATCGAAAGAATCACAGGCCGAACGAGTTGTCGGGAGGCGAGCAGCAGCGCGTGACCGTCGCTCGTGCGCTCGCCGGCCAACCGGCCATCGTGTGGGCCGATGAGCCCACGGGGAACCTCGATTCGGAAACCGCCTTGTCGATCATGGACCTGTTTCGTGAGCTCAATCGTGAAGGTTTGACGCTGGTCGTCGTGACGCACGATCCTTCGATAGGAGCGATGGCAGGCAGACTGATCAACATGCGGGATGGGGCTATCGAGCCTTCACCCGCTTAGAGGGCTGCGGGTCACATGAGCCCTTCATCACTGCCCCCGCTCCTGGTTCTAGTCGCCGTTGCGTTGCTTGCCGTCGCGTGGCAGTTCGTCCGCAGGCCCGTTCAACGTCGTTTCGCCATCCGCAACGCGGGTCGCCGCCCTACTGAAACCATCCTGTTGATCGCAGGCAGTCTGCTGGGAACGGCGATCATCACCGGAAGCTTCATCGTTGGTGACACGTTGGACTCGTCGATCCGCGTCACAGCTAAGACGCAGTTGGGCCCGGTCGACGAGGTAGTCAGGGTGCCAACTCCCCAGCAGGCTCGGACCATCGCTCAGAACGTCCGGAATCTGCATGACCCCCGCATCGACGGGGTCATGGCGTTGCGGGCCGTGCCCGCTTCGTTTTCCTCGAGCGCTTCGGGAGCCCGGCGTGCACAGCCCGGCGCCCAGGCCTTGGAGCTCAACATGGGCGCCGCCCGCGTTTTCGGCGAGGACCCAACCTCCACCGGTATCAGGGGGCCGACCCCGGCTCCCGGGCACGTTGTGCTCGGTGCCGACCTGGCGCAGACGCTCGCTGCCGGGCGCGGTGATGAGGTGACGCTCTTCTTGTACGGAAAGCAGATGCGATTGAGCGTCGACCGGGTGCTGCCCCGGTTGGGGTTGGCCGGTCTCTGGTTCGGCGTGGAGACCACCTCGGCCAACGCCTTCGTCGCGCCTGGAACGATCGCGAGCATCGTTTCCCATGGGATCCCGAAAGGAGCCGTCCCTCCCGATAGCACCGTCATCGTGTCGAATCGCGGTGGGGTTGACGATGGTGCTGCACTCACCGGCGCCGTTGACGGAGTGCTGCGAAAGGCGATCGCGGATCCCAGCGTACGCGTTGACGATGTCAAACAGAACAGGCTTGACGCCGCGAAAGCGCAGGGTGACAGTTTTCGAACGCTGTTCGTCGGTATCGGTGAGTTCGCCGTGTTGGCTGGGATCCTCCTCCTTATCAACATCTTCGTGATGTTGTCCGAGGAGCGGAAGAAACAGCTCGGGATGCTGCGCGCGGTGGGCACAAGCCGGGCCGACCTGGTTCGTGGCTTCACCATGGAAGGCGCGATCTATGCACTCGTTGCAGGGGTCGCCGGCGCCATCTTCGGGATTGGAGTCGGTTGGGCGATCGTTAAGTTCGCGGCCCCCATCTTCGCCGGGTTCGGCGATTTTTCCCTCGATCTCAGCTTTGCGTTTCAGATCTCGAGCGTTATCGGCGGCTTCTGCATCGGTGTCCTGATCTCGTTGGTGGCCGTCTTCTTCACGAGTCTTCGCATCAGTCGCGTCAATATCATCCGCGCGATCCGCGATCTTCCCGAACCGAGACTGGAGCGCGTTCGCACGCGCACCCTTGTACTCGGCTTGTTGTTGACCGCCGTCGGCCTCTTGTGGTTCGCGGCCTCTCTCGGTCATAGCTCGGCTTGGGCAGGAATGCTCCTGGCTCCACCTATGGCAGCGTTCGGCCTGCTTCCAGTCCTAACGCGGCTCATCAAAAGGCGCCCTGCCGTGCTGCTCGTGTCGGGATTCGCGTTGCTCTGGGGTGTCTTCGGAGACACGATCCTGGGCAGCAAGCTCTTCGAGAGTGGAAGCATCTCGGCGTTCGTAGCTCAAGGTGTCCTGCTTACTTTCTCTGCGGTCGTCTTCTTGAGCCAGATCCAGGAGAATCTCGCCGGGATCCTGCATCGGATCGCCGCCAAGGGTCTTTCTCTGCGTCTGGGCATGGCCTATCCCCTCGCGCGCCGGTTCCGCACCGGCCTGACTCTCGGCATGTATTCGCTGGTCCTTTTCACCATGGTGTTTATCTCCGTTCTGGCCACGGTCTTTGGTGGCCAGGTTGATTCGACAACGCGCAAAGCTGCGGGCGGATTCGACATGTTCGTTACCGCCAGCGCCAGTAACCCTCCGACGGCGGCAGCCCTCAGCGTGGTGAAGGGTGTCGCGAAAGTAACTGCGATCGATACGGGGACGGCGCTCTTTCAACCCCAGTCCTTCCCCCAGGCGAAACCATGGTTCGCCAGCGGCATCGACCGCAGCTTCGTCGATGTGGGGACGCCGGTTCTCTCCAAGCGCGCTCCGGGACTCAGCTCGTCCAAGGCGGTCTGGGACCGGCTTCTCACTGATCCTCACACGATGGTCATCGACTCTTTCTTCCTGCAGGCCGGCGGAGGGCCTGCAACACCACCGGCCAAGCCGGGAGATTCTGTTGCCGTTCTGGACCCGATCACCGGCGCGCGAACGGAGCGCAAAGTGATCGGCGTGGTCGATAGCGACGCGACGAACTTTGGCGTTTATATGTCCAAGAAGTCATTGCACCAGGCGGTTTCCAGAGCCACCCCGTCGCTCTTCTACATGACGGTCACTCCTGGACAAAACCCTTCTGCTCTAGGTGCTCGTCTCCAGGGAAGGTTCTTCCGGGAAGGTGTTGAGGCCAAAACCTTCCGCTCCACCGTCGAGAAGTTTTCTGCCGTCAGCCTGCAGTTCCTGCGGCTCATGCAGGGTTACCTCGCCCTGGGGCTCCTGGTGGGGATCGCGGGGCTCGGGGTCGTGATGGTGAGGGCGGTCAGAGAAAGGCGGCACTCGGTAGGGGTGCTGAGATCTCTCGGCTTCCAGACGGGCCAGGTGAGGATGGCCTTCCTGCTGGAATCGGGCTTCATCGCGATCGAAGGCATCCTCGTCGGAACGGTGCTCGCGCTCATTACTTCGAAGCAGCTTGTTGCCACGGGCCAGTTCGGCAAGGGTGTCGTGTTCACCATCCCATGGGTGCAGATAGGCATCCTCGTTGCGATCGCGTTCGTAGCCTCACTCATAGCCACGGCCTGGCCCGCCCAACAGGCCTCCCAGATAGCCCCCGCGGTAGCCCTCCGCATCGCCGATTGATTCTTTGCGAGCGTAGCCACCTATACCGAGGTTCTGCGACCATGAAAGCTGTCTTCAGCCGCAAGGGCGCAGGGGATAGTTGTCCTACCTGTTCTGTACGGTCGGTCGATGCATTGCAGCGATTGCGGTTACACCTCTGTGAAGTGGTTTGGCAAGTGCCCGGACTGTGGCGCGTGGAGCAGTGCCACCGAAACCGTCACGGGCGAGCACCTCGAGGTCCTGCGGCTGGCGGAGGCGACCGCCGCCTTGGACCGTTTCGGGACGGGCGTGGCGGAGTTCGACAGGGTGCTGGGCGGCGGGTTGGTTCATGGCGAGGCACTGCTGCTCTCGGGCGAGCCCGGCGTGGGGAAGTCGACCCTAGTCTTGCAATTGTTAAGCGGCCTCATCCGTGGTGGCCACAGCTCGCTCCTCGTGACCGGCGAGGAGTCGCTCGACCAGGTCGCTCTGCGTGCGCGACGCCTGGAGCTTCCAGTAGATGAGCTCGAGGCGGTCGCCGCCTTCTCTCTGCCCGCCATCTTGACCCTCGCCGAGCAGCGCCGGCCGGCAGTTTTGATGGTCGATTCCGTGCAGGTGCTTCAGCGTCCGGAGCTCGAGCAATCCCCTGGATCGGTGACACAGGTGCGGGAGTGTGCAGCGGACCTCGTTCGCTTTGCCAAACGAAGCGGAACGGTGGTAATCCTCGTCGGGCAGGTTACGAAGGAAGGAACGATCGCAGGTCCCAAAACCCTGGAGCACATGGTCGACGCGGTCGTTAACCTGGAGTGCGAACGCGGTGGAGCTCTTCGTCTGTTGCGCACCTCCAAGAACAGGTTCGGATCAACCGATGAAGTTGGCGTGTTCCTGATGGGACAGCGGGGCCTGGATGCAGTACAAGATCCGTCGGCCATGTTGCTCGCGGATCGCAGCCTTGGCGTGAGTGGATCTGTGGTTTTTCCCAGCGTCGAGGGAACTCGCCCCCTTCTGATCGAGATCCAGGCCCTCACCACCTCGACCAGCCTTCCGCAGCCTCGCCGCGTGCCGATCGGGTTAGATGCCCGGCGGCTCTCGCTCTTGCTGGGTGTGATGACGGAGCGGGCCCAAACCAAGCTCTTTTCATCTGTGGACGTCTTCGTCGCTGCAGCGGGCGGCTTCAGCATCCGAGAGCCCGCCGTAGATCTTGCAGTTTGCTTGGCCCTCTACTCGGCCATCAGTGGCGTTGCGATCGATGGCCGAACGGTTGCGATAGGCGAGGTCGGATTGTCCGGAGAGATAAGGCGGGTCCCTGCCATGGAAAAAAGGCTTCAAGAGGCGGCGCGGCTTGGCTTCACTACTGCGCTCGTACCTCGCGGTGTGCAAGACGTGCCTCCGGGTTTGAGGACAAAGGTGGGAAGTGACGTCTCGGAGATGTTCAATCATGTCAATCTGGCGGCCCGCAGCACTAACCGCGAGGATCTTGTCGCGTAATGTTGCGTGCTATCCTTGGAGAACCAAAGGCTCCCTGGTCGGGCCTTCTCTATTGCTCGACATGTGAGGATCGAATCTTGGCAGGAGGAGTATCGGAGTTGAGCTTCCGTGTAGGCGATAAGGTCGTTTACCCGCATCACGGCGCAGCCGTCATCGAATCTCTGGAAGAGAAAGAACTGTTCGGCGAGAAGCGTGACTACTTCATCTTGAAGCTTGCCTACGGTGAGTTGACCCTGATGGTTCCCACAGATTCGACGGACGAAGTCGGTCTTCGAGAGGTGACTCCCGCCAAGGAAGTTCCGAAGGTATTCAAGGTTTTGAGGAAGCAAGAGCCAACCACCAACACCACGAACTGGTCGCGTCGCTTCAAGGCGAACGTGGAAAAGCTCCGTTCCGGAGACATCTACAAAGTTGCAGAAGTCGTTCGCAGCCTTCATCAGCGCGACAAAGAGAAGGGGTTGTCTGCAGGCGAGAAGAGGATGCTCACCAAGGCGCGTCAGATCCTGGTATCCGAACTCACCTTCTCCAAAGATTGCAACGAGGCGGAGGCCGAGCAGCTACTCGACGAGGTTCTCGGCTAGGCCACGAGCCAATCTGCAGGATCTCCCAGCGGGATCATCGCCGCGGCGGGCCGCGGGGAGCGGACCGGCCTTCATCATCCCAAGCAGTTCCTGCGCGTGGCGGAACGTTCGCTGGTGCGGTGGGCGCTGGACCTGCTTCAAGCGGGAGGTTGTAGGCCGGTGTTCATAGTTCTTCCTCCCGATCTGGATCCGCCCGACGACGTGGCGCCGACCGATGTGGTCTCCTTCATCGAGGGAGGTCTCACCAGACAGGAGTCAGTAGGCAATGCGTTGCAGAGGGTCACGTCGGAGCGGGTGGTCGTTCATGACGCGGCTCGGCCCCTGGCAGATCTGCCCCTGTTGGAGCGAGTCTTGAAGGCGCTGAGGGATGTCGATGGTGTCACTCCTGCCGTTCCGGTCGACGAAACCATCAAGCGTGTGGCCGGTGGATTCGCAGTGGAAACTGTCGATCGCACGGATCTATGGCGAGCGCAAACACCTTCTGCATTCCTCAGCCGGGTCTTGAAGACCGCACACCGGCGCGCTACCGAGGAGGGATTCATCGGTACCGATGAAGCTCAGCTCGTGCAGCGCTACGGAGGCAGGGTTGCCGTCGTCCCCGGAAGCCGGATCAATATCAAGGTTACTTATCCAGAGGACATCCGACTGGTTGAGTCGATCATTCAAGAGGCAGGATGATCCGCGTCGGTCTAGGGTTCGATGCCCATCCTTTCAATGAACGTCGTCCTTTCATCCTTGGAGGCATCGAGATCCTGGGGAGCCCGGGATTGAGCGGCCATTCCGATGCAGATGTGCTGAGTCACGCGGTGGCCGATGGACTTCTCGGAGCGGCCAACCTGGGGGATCTCGGTGCACTGTTCCCTAACGATGAACGCTGGCACGGCGCTTCCAGTCTCCGCATATTGAGCGAGACTGCCGACGCCGTGGCGGCTGCAGGCTGGTCGATCGTCAACGTGGACGCCACCGTGATTGCGGAGGTGCCCCGCCTCAATCCGTACCGCGATCGAATGATCGGCAATGTGGCGGAGGCGTTGCGGATCGCCGATGCTGACGTTTCCATCAAGGCAACGACGACTGATCATCTGGGCTTCGCCGGCCGCGGCGAAGGGATCGCCTCGATCGCCGTTGTGCTGATCGAGCGGACTAATCTCACCCGATGAGTGTTCGCATATACAACACCCTTGTCCGTCGGGTCGTACCGCTGGAGACGCGCCAGCCGGATCGCGTGCTCATGTACACGTGTGGGCCGACGGTTCACAACTATCAGCACATCGGTAACTTCAGGACCTTCATGTGGATGGATTTCATCCGGCGCTATCTTCAATACCGCGGATTCGAAGTTACCTACGTAATGAACTACACCGACATCGAGGACAAGATCATCGACCGCGCCAACATCGAAGGCATATCAACAGAGGCAGTAACTACTAAATACTCGGCAGCGTTCGATGCGGACATGGAGTCGCTGGGGATCCGTCGTGCGGACATCGTCTCTCGCGCAACCCAGCACATCGAGGAGATGGTTCAAGCCATCGAAGGTCTCATCGACCGGGGGGTCGCCTACGAGGCCGAAGGCGACGTGTGGTTCGCCGTGGATTCCTTTCCTGGTTACGGGAAACTCTCGGGACGTTCGCTTGACGAGATGAGAGCGGGAGAGCGGATCGAGCCCCAGGCAAGCAAACGGAGTCCATTGGACTTCGCTCTGTGGAAATCGGCCAAGGAAGGTGAACCTTCGTGGCCCTCCCCCTGGGGGCCGGGAAGGCCTGGATGGCACATCGAATGCTCGGTGATGTCGACCAAATACCTGGGTATGCCCATCGATATCCATGGGGGCGGGGCGGACCTGACGTTCCCTCACCACGAGAACGAGATAGCCCAGGCGGAGGCTCTTGCAGGAACGGAACCGTTCGTGACGCAGTGGATGCATTGTGGGCTGGTTCAGATGGAAGCAACGAAGATGTCCAAATCGCTGGGCAACGTCGTGCTCGTACGCGATCTTTTGGAGAGCTACTCTCCTGACGTCATCCGCTACTGGGTATTGATGGGGTCATACCGGATCCAATCGACCTTCTCCACTCCGGTCATGACCGACGCGGCACAGAGCTACGACCGATGGGCCCGGTTCTTGGCTTCGGCCACCCACTCCCTCGACGGCCAGCTCCCACAACTGGATGAACTTCGCCGGCCCGTCGGACAAGAACGGTTCGGGGACGATGCCGGCGCGCCTTTCGTCGAGCGTTTCGTAGCCGCGATGGACGATGACTTCAACTCGGCAGCTGCCTTTGCCACCGTTCACGATCTGGTGAGCGAAGGAAATAAGACGATGGAGCGGATGAGTGATGGGGGTAGCGAGCAGCGAGAGAAGTTATGGCAGCTTCTCGAATCGTTCCTGGAGGTGACCTCGATCCTGGGCTTTCGCTTCAAGTCCTCGAACGTGTCTTCAGAGCTCATCGCAGGGCTTGTGGAATACGTGTTGGAGCTACGCGATCGGGCCCGCGCCGAGTCCGCGTTCGATCGTGCGGATGCCATCCGTTCTCGGCTGGAAGAGATCGGCGTCTTAGTGGAAGACACTCCCGCAGGAAGTCGCTGGCACCTGAAAGTCGGCGAGGCATAGACAACGAGGACCAACTCCTTTGGGGGCGGCGTCCGGTGCTGGAATATCTCCGCTCCGGGGGATCGCCCGAGAAGGTGTTGATCGCCCGCGAGGCCGCCATCTCCGGTCTGCTCGAGGAGATAAAGGATCGCAGCCGGAAAAGAGGGATCCCAACCCAGGTCGTTCCCCGGCACGAGCTCGACCAGATCGCGTCGGGGAACCATCAGGGTGTGGTAGCTCTCGCAGGCAGCTACCGCTACTCGTCGCTCGAGTCCATCCTCTCCGATGCAGGCACGGGGGTTCTGTTCGCAGACGGCATCATGGACCCACAGAACCTCGGTGCCCTGATCCGTTCCGCGCTCGGCGCGGGCTTCAACGGGGTCGTCATCCCGGCACATCGGGCCGCCGCTGTCACGGCGGCCGCACGACGGGTCTCCGCCGGCGCCACGGAGCTGATGGCCGTAGCCAGGGTCACAAACCTCTCCCGGGCGCTCGATCAAGCGAAAGCTAGAGGCCTATGGGTGATCGGGCTGGACGAGAAAGCGGAGGAGACCATCTGGACATCGGAGTTGATGGATCCTCCCGTCGCCCTGGTAATAGGAGCCGAAGATAGGGGTATATCCCGCAACGTGCGCACGAACTGTGATGCTTTGGTCGCCATCCCTCAGCAGGGCCGGCTGTCATCTTTGAATGCAGGGGTGGCCGGTGCCATTGCCATGTTCGAGGTGGCAAGGAGGATCTCCGTCCGATCCGGGGAGTGAGCAGGGGAGGGGGCCCACCAGAACGTGGAGAATACGGATCGGGAGGACGCTGCCCTGGTCGATCGTGTCCGGGGGGGAGACGATGCCGCGATCGAGCTCCTGCTGAATCGGTACCGTCATTACGCCCGCGCGAAAGCCCGTTCCTATTTCATAGCCGGAGCCGACACGGATGATCTCGTTCAAGAGGGCATGATCGGGCTCTACCACGCGATCAGAGACTTCGAGGCGCGCCATGACACACCATTCCGTGCTTTCGCTGAGCTCTGTATCACTCGCCGCGTCCTGTCGGCTATCAAAGGAGCAACTCGTCAGAAGCACGTTCCCTTGAATTCCTACATCTCCATCGACAACCAGGACTGGCTCGATAGCGATGGGGGCCCGGTCGACGACTTCCTGCCGCCTGCGTTGGCAAGCGATCCCGCAGAGATCGTCATCTCCGCTCAAGAGGTGGAAGGCTTGAGAGAGTCGATGGTGCGACTGCTGACGGGTCTCGAGGTACAGGTCCTACAGCTGTACGTGGAGGGATCGTCCTATCAGGAGATTGCAGGGAAGCTCGGCCGGCGCGCGAAGTCCGTTGATAACGCACTCCAGCGGATCAAACGCAAGATGGAGCAACATCTCGCAGAGCGCACCTAACTGAGGGCCGAAGGGATGGAGCGTTAGCCTTCCTAACCCATGCCGGGTTAGCTCATCTGGTAGAGCGGCACACTTGTAATGTGCAGGTGATCGGTTCGAGTCCGATACCCGGCTCCCCTCTGACTCGTCCCCGCGTTTAAGTCTCTGCAGTCGACGCGCCAGGATCTGCCAGAACAATGTTGGGCGGCCGAACAACGATCTGCGAGACCGGCACGGGATTTTCCTAGAAGAGGCGGTGCTTCCGCGCTTCGGGACATCATCCTGGGCGTGTTCGCGCTATCGTACCCGGGCGATTGGTTCGGTTCGGGTAGCGAGCAAGGAGGGCGTGATGAGCGCAAAAAAGCTTGTGGCCGGTTTGAGCGCGGCGGTGCTCTGCTGCTTGACGGCAGGTGTCGCAGCGGCAAGTCCGGCACCACGGGCCTCGGTCACGGTCAGCACGGTGGTCACCGGATTGGATAATCCCCGCGACCTTGCCTTTGGCCGAAACGGGAAGTTGTACGTCGCCGAGGCGGGCCACGGCGGCACGCATTGTTTATCGGGTGGCCCGAACGGAATGACCTGTTACGGCTTCACGAGTGGAATCAGCAGGATAAACATCAGCCACCATCACGCCCGGAGGATCGTATCTGGGCTGGTGTCCACGGCCGCTCAGGACGGCACGTTTGCGACCGGCGTGGATGGAATCTCTCGGCGCCACCACAACATCTTCGGCATCATCACCGGAGCGCCCGACGCAGTACCCGCCGGCTCTTTCGGTGCGCCATTCCGGTCGCGGATCAAGGCAGAGCTGGGCCGGTTGATCCGGGTCTCTTCCGATGGCACCTGGCGCCGCATCGCCAGCGTTGGTCACCGTGACTACATCTGGAGTGGGAACCACACGAGTCTTGTTCCCGGACAGTTCCCCGACGCCAACCCCTATGGGGTGCTCGCTCAGAGGCATGCCCAATGGGTGGTTGACGCCGCCTCCAATACGCTCGATCGGGTGGGCCGCCACGGGCGTGTCCACGTCCTCCAGTTCATCCCCAACCCGCCGAGCTCGGATTCAGTGCCAACCTGTGTCGTGCGTGGCCCCGACGGCGCTCTCTACATCGGCGAGCTGACCGGCGGCGGGAACGCTCCGGGTGCCTCATCCGTGTGGCGCTACTCACGCCGAACCGGAAATCTCACGCTGTGGGCGACAGGGCTTACGGCCGTGACGGGATGCGGTTTCCACAGGGACCACTTCTACGCCACCGAGTTCTCGACGAACGGACTCGACAATGCTGCTCCGGGAACGGGCGCCGTCGTCCGTGTCCCTGCGAACAGCTCGTCGCCTGTCACCGTCGTGAGCGGGCTGAACTTCCCCGGTGGCTTCGCGGCTCGTCAGCACTCCCTCTTCGTGTCCAACTGGAGTGTCCGCCCCACCTCTCAAGGCGGGGGAGAAGTCACTCGCATTCTTCTGGGGTCCTAGGGGAGCGAACTCTTCTAACTAGGCAGTGGCGCGGCGGACTCACCGTCGCGCCACTCTCTGCCCTTCTACCGCTCGTCAATTGACCTGCGTTACCCGTCAAGGGGGTTGGATACTTCTGTATCCAACCCCCTGATGCTGAGCTTTTTGGACGACGGCTTCTCCCTTTTGAGCAAGTCAGCCGGTTCCTTTGCGCGGCAGGTGGTCGAGAGACGCAGGCCCGCTTGTAGGGTGAGGTAGTCGGTTCGCGTTCCACACCCGGCTCTTTCCACCGCGGCAAGCGACAGAGAGGTCAGATGATCGAGACAGAAAGCTCTGCCTGGGATACCGCACTCAGCCAGTTGGATGAGGCAGCTGAGTTGATGGGGTTGGCCCCGGGTGTTCACGAGATCTTAAGGGCCCCCAAACGAGCCCTGCTCGTCTCGGTCCCCTTCCGGATGGATGACGGCTCCACGCGGGTGTACCAGGGCTACCGCGTGCATCACAACGTCACGCGCGGTCCCGCGAAAGGTGGCATCCGTTATCACCCTTCTGTTGATCTGGACGAGGTCAAGGCCCTCGCCATGTGGATGACGTGGAAGTGTGCGATAGCAGGTTTGCCTTTCGGTGGAGCAAAGGGCGGCGTTACCGTTGACCCGCGTCAACACTCGCGCGGCGAGATCGAGCGGATGACGCGGCGCTACGCCTCCGAGATCCTGCCCCTCATCGGACCGGAACGGGACATCCCGGCTCCCGATATGAACACCGACGAAGAGATCATGTCCTGGATCATGGATACGTATTCCATGAACCAAGGCTTCTCCACTCCGGGCGTAGTAACCGGCAAGCCCGTCTCGATCGGCGGCTCGCGCGGCCGTGCTGGAGCGACGTCACGCGGCGTGATGTACATGATCTTCTCGACCCTCAAGGCCCTGGGGCTCTCCATCGACGAGATCAGCATCGCCATCCAGGGATACGGAAAGGTGGGGGGCTTTGCGGCGCAACTTCTGCACGACGCCGGCTGCCGGGTGGTGGCGGTGTCAGACGTCGAAGGCGGCCTCTACCGCGAGCGGGGCCTGGATCCGGAGGCAATCAACCGCCATAAGCGAGAGGCAAAGAGCGTCGTTGGATATTCGGGGGCCGAAGCGATAAGTAACGAAGAGCTCCTCGAGATGAAAGTGGACGTCCTAATCCCTGCGGCCTTGGAGGGAGTAGTCACGGTCAAGAACGCCGACGCGGTCAAGGCGAAGATCGTGTGCGAGGCGGCCAACGGTCCGGTGACGTTCGAAGCGGACAAGATCCTCGCCGATAAGGGCACATTCGTCGTCCCCGACATCCTTGCCAATGCCGGAGGCGTCACCGTTTCCTACTTCGAGTGGGTTCAGGACATCCAAGCGTTCTTCTGGTCTGAAGAAGAGGTCAACGACCGCCTGCGGCGCATCATGGAGAACGCCTTCGCGGAGGTTCACCAGATCGCCGTGGATAAGGACTTATCGATGCGGCAAGCAGCTCACTGGATCGGAGTTGGAAGGGTCGCAGAAGCCCACCTCACCCGCGGCCTGTTTCCCTGATGCCCATAGCGGTTCCTCCGCCCAAGCCTTTTTTTCGCGCCGGGCTCGCGTCGTGACCAAGAACCGACCCAGCGGATCGTTTGCAAATCCGGCTCCGGGCGGCGTCCGGCGGCTACATTCGGTTCATGGACACAAATACGCAGTTGACGAGCCGTGACATCGAGATTCTCGACTTCGAACGCTCTTGGTGGAAGCACGCGGGCGTAAAGGAGCAGGCGATCCGGGAACGTTTCAACGTTTCGGCCACCTCCTACTACAACCTGCTCGGCGAGCTTCTCGAGAACCCTGCCGCGATGGAGTACGACACGATCCTTGTGAAGCGCCTCCGGAGGCTGCGGATGTACCGTCAGCGGCAGCGGGTAGCCCGGCTGTTGGGCGCGGAGTACTCGCCCGGCCAGAGCTAAGGCGGCGCCGCCCCATGGGCCGGCGTTCATCTCCCAACCAGTGGCCGTTCTACCGGTCGGTGGTCTCGTGGTTCATCCCCTGGGCGGTGGTCGCAGCGATCGTCGGGATTGGAGTCTGGGTCGCCGTCGACGCACTGAGCGGGGGCCCGCAGAACTCCAGACCAGGATCCACTCTTGCGGCCGGGCGCTCGTCTCCCTCAGCATCCGGATCGGCAGCGAAGGCATCCCCCGGTCAGTCGCCTTCGGCAATGTCATCGCCCAAGCCCGCACACTCGAAGCCTCCGTTGATCACGCACGGGATCACGGTCCAGGTGCTCGACGCGACTTCTGATCCCGCGGCGGGGCAGAGGATGGCGCAGCGGTTGGCGGCGCGTGGATTCAAGATCGTGGCGGTCGGACCCTCGATCACGCTTTACCCGCACACAGTGGTGTTCTGGGCATATCCCAGCGCAAAGCCTGCTGCGAAAGCTCTCGCCGCTCACTTTGGATGGAAGGCGGCGCCCAAGCCTGCGAACCTGTCGCCCCAGGTAGCCGTTCATGTGGTGGTGGGAGCGGACGCTCTCCGAGCCGGGGGCTAGATCCTCCGCCGAGTGGCCTCCGATCTGCTTGCACCCTTCCGTGACTCGCCACAGAGCGCCGGACTGTTCCTTGATTTCGATGGAACCCTGTCGGCGATCGTGCATGTGCCGTGGGAGGCGCGCCCCGTGGAGGGTGCCCGGGAGCTGCTGGAAGAGGCTGCTCTTCGCTTCGCCGTGGTGGCGATCGTGTCCGGTCGCGCCGCTCACCAACTAGTCGAATGGCTGGGCCCCGGGGTGGAGATCTGGGGCGTCCACGGTGCAGAGAGAACGGTGGACGGCTCGGTAGTCCTTTCCGAGCCCGCTAAGCCGTACGGCGATCTGATGCAGAAGGTCAAGAGGGAAGCAGAAGCTGAAGTAGCGCGATTGCAGATCCCGGGCGTGTTCGTTGAAGACAAGGGCGTCATGCTGGGCTTGCACTTCAGAGCTGCTGCCGATGTGGAAGCGGCACGGGCGGCCCTCGACGACCTGGCCGAGCGACTGTCTTTGCAACATGGATTGCATCGCGCGGGAGGGCGGTTGGCCTTCGAGCTCCGGCCTCCGGTCGGCTTCTCCAAGGCCACCGTTGTCCTGGAAAGATCGCGGGAGCTGGGACTCGAAGCTGCTGCGTTCGTCGGCGACGACAGGGTTGACCTTCCTGGATTCGACGCGCTGGACATCCTTCGCGATGAAGGCCTCGCGACTCTGCGCATCGCCGTTAGCTCCGAGGAGGTACCAGTCGAGCTGATGCAGCGTGCGGATCTGGTTCTGCCGGGGCCGACCGCAGTGGTCGAGTTCCTGTCGTCTCTGCTGGGCTAGATCGCAGGAGTATGAGGATCGTGCCCAAGGTGGATCGCCGCCAGATCTTGGAGCTGGTCCTCGATCCAATCGTCGGGACGGTTCGACTCGACCTGCTCCCTGAGGATGTCCGCGAGATGCCGGCGCTGCTCGGCCGGCATCTCGATCGCGGCCTCCAGCGCATCGGCGGTGTCTTCGACCTTGGATGGGTTCTTGATATCCACGGTAGCGCCGCCTAGCTCGCTGAAAGCACCGGCTCCTTCCGACAGAACGACCACTCCGTCCCGACCGTTGAGGGCGGGGCCTTCCTTAGCCACGAGATTCATGCCGTCCAACAGAGGATTGATGAGTAAGACGTCGTAGACAGATAGCGCGGCGAGGGTCCGATCGAAGCTGTCCCGCAAGAACAGCCGGATCGAATCCGGGTGACGATCGTTGACGGCCTCCGCCGCTGCTTGCACTTCTCTGCCGTAGCGTTGATATTCCGGCATCGATTCGCGCGAGGGGTAGAGACAGGCAACGAAGCGTGCGCTCTTGGCGAGGTCGGGGCGGCGATCGAGCAACATCCCAAACGCCTCGAATCCCCGCACGATGTTCTTGGACGGCTCCATACGATCCGCCCTGACGATGAGGGGACCTTCGATCTCACTGAACTCCTTGATCCAGCGTTGTGCCTTGCGGCCGGCGGCCCTCGTTCGCAGGTACTCGGCATCGACGGGAAGCGGATAGGTACGCACCCACGTCTCCCGCCCGTTGTGTCGAACCGTCACCCGGCTCCGGTCGACCTCGAAGCCCAGTTCCAAACAAGAGGCGAGGAACCCCCGTACCCAGTTGTGGACGTGGAAGCCGACGAGGTCGGCCCCCAGCATGCCCTCGACGACCCTGCGCGCGATACCGGCGGGCAGGTGGTGAAGACCATGGGGGCCGCAGAAGGCTGAGTGGGTGAAGTGGGCGCTGGGCTGGTGCGACAGGATCTGACGCAGTTGCAAGGGAGCCGTCGAGAGGTGGTAATCCTGGAAGAACACGAGTGATCGCGCATCTGCGTACTTGGCTACCGTTTCGGCAAAGAGGCGGTTAACGGGTTCGTACGCGGTCTCCCAGGCCCTCACTTCCTTCTGCCCGAAGCTCTCCATGCCTATCTCCTCGAACAGACAGTGGTGGGCGAACCAGAGCATGCGGTTCGAGGCAACGTTGTAATAGGCCGAGTACATATCGGGTTCGATGTCGAGTAACTCGAGCGAGTAGCCGAGGGCTTCGTGGAGGTGTTCGCCGGCCCCGGCGGCGATCGCTTCGCGATCGGTCCTGGATGTCATCGCCGCGATCCAGTGCGCATTGTTTTCCAGCCTCCGAGCAGCTCGATTCAGCGCCGGAGCCGCTCCCCCTGCGCCGCGCTTGATCTCGAATCCGTCGCCGGCCTTCACGAACGAAACCGGCCCCCGATTGGAGGCGAGGATCACATTGACGTCGTCCGTCATCCCTTAAGAGTAGGAGGCGGCGCCCGGAGAGCCCGAGGCGCCTGTTCCGCCTCTGCCGGAAGTATGAGCTGGGGATGAGAGGGGATACTTCCTGGCATGGTCACTTCGATGCCACCGCGACTACCTCCGAGCGAACGTCTGCGGCGGGTGGGCGTGGCCGCGTGGTCGATCATCGGACTTCTGATCCTGCTGGCACTCGCCTTCTGGGCGGTCTTCAAGATCAAGATCATTTTCCCTCCCTTGCTGCTGGCGATCCTGATCATCTATCTCCTCAACCCCCTGGTGTCGCGGCTCGAGGCCCGGGGAGTATCTCGTCTCGCCGGCGTGCTCCTCTCTTACGTGGTGGTACTGGGTGGGATCACGCTTCTGGTCATCGCTCTGACGCCTTTCGTCTCGAGGCAGGTGAGTAATTTCTCTCAGGACTGGCCCCACTTCCGCGGACAGACGATCACCTTCATCGACGACACCGCGGCATCGCTGCAGAAGCGGACAGGGCTTCAGGTCAATACGACCCAGGTGGACTGTCTGTTGGGGGCGGACGCCACCCCGACGGGACCAACCCACGCGCGCTGTGACGAGCTGACCCAGGCCTTCAGGACCCAGCTCACCACACGGCTCGGCGGTGTCGTGCGCATCGGCTTCTCGGTGATCGGCATCGTGTTCATCTTCATCGTCTCCGCCGTGCTTGCCCTCTACCTCTTGATCGATCTTCCCGACATCCAGAGCGACTTACTCAATCTCGTGCCGGAAGCGCAGCGCGCCGAGGTGGCCGACCTCGGCTCCAAGATCGGAAAGGCCGTGGGCGGCTTCTTTCGCGGCCAATTATTCGTGGCGCTCCTGGTCGGACTCTTATCTGCTGTCGGGTTCGCCCTCATAGGGCTTCCTTTCTGGCTGGTGATCGGCGCGATCGCAGGCTTCTTCAACCTGGTTCCCCTCGTGGGGCCCTTCATCGGCGGGGGCTTGGGATTCTTCGTGGGCTCGGTTACGGGAGGCATCCAACTGGGACTGAAGGCTGCACTTGTCGAGTTCGTGGTGCAGCAGATCGACAACCACTTGATCAGTCCGAACGTGATGAGGCGAACGGTTGAGCTCCACCCGGTGACGGTCATGCTGTCGATCCTTGCTGGTGGAGCGTTGGGGGGGTTCTGGGGAGTCCTTCTGGTGGTGCCCGCGGTGGCGGTCCTGAAGTTGATCCTCGGCCACCTCTGGGCGACAAGGGTCCTGGATCTGGAAGTCTCCCCTTATGGGCGCGGCGCTTCGGGCGAACCTCCCTCGGTGGTGCCCCCGCCCGGCTCTCCCGGGCCCGCAGCGCAGGCCGCGGGCGAGGAGCAGCCCGGGTCGTCCCCGGCTCCGGACCGGGAGGTCAAGGAACCTGTCATCGCCGCGATCGATCCGCAAGAGTCACCGTCGCCCCCCTAGCCAGAACGCCCTTCATCGGGGGAAGCTGCTCTCGCGCGGCGGCTTGGCTCACCTTCAACCTGCGTCCCTGGAATTGAACGAGGCTTCGTTCGAGGGGGTCCGCAGACTTGAGCAGGCCCAGGTCCTCGAAACGCAGCATCAGCGTGTGAAGGATCTCGAACGACATCTGGCCCAGCTCCAGCAGGTCTCGATTGCGGTGAACGCGGACGCCGAGGTCCGCCTGACCCAGGGCGTCCAGGCCCCACCGTTCCACGACGTCGATCAGCAGCGCCACCTCCACCCCGTACCCGGCAACGAACGGCAGCTGCATCAAGGCCTCCCGGCGGAGTGCGCACTCCCCGGCTAGGGGCTGGATCACACCCGACAGCGCCGGATAAAGGAGGTTGAGCAGGGGCCGAACTGCCAGCTCGGTGACGCGTCCGCCCCCGTCGTTCGCAAGAGAGTCGCCGGTTGCCAAAGGTCGATCGTAGAACGCCTTCACCAGCTTGAGATCTGGCCGCAGTAACAACGGCGCCACCAGGCGCGTCACGAAGTGCTCCGAGAAGTTCCTGGTATCGGAATCGAGCCAGACGACGATGTCCCCAGTGGCGGCGGCGACGCTGCGCCATAAGGCCGCTCCCTTGCCGGGCACGGAAGCTGCGTCGCCGGGGGCTTCCTCCGGCCGCAGCACTGCGGCTCCGGCCGCAGAAGCGATCTCGGCGGTGCCGTCGCTCGATCCCGAGTCGATCACGATCAGCTCATCGACAAGGCCATCGGCTTGCATCAACCGGTCTCGGATAACTGTGCAGATGACACCGATGGTCGAGGCTTCGTTCCGGGCGGGAAGGCACACGCTGATGCGTGAGCGCGATGCACTCTTCGCAGAGACCAGCTCGCCTACATCGACTTCGCCGCTATAGGTATGGCTCTCGAACCACGCCTGCGCGCGGCTGTCGGGCAGCTGTTCGGGCATCGACCGAGCGTAGCGTGGTGGTCCCGCAACGAAGGAAGGCCGCGCACACCCATTGTGCAGAGCCGGCTTCGAGACGCGACAGGTCGGGCGACTAAGCTGGGCACCCTAGGGCGGTAGCTCAGTTTGGTAGAGCGCTGGTCTCCAAAACCAGTGGTCGGGGGTTCGAGTCCCTCCCGCCCTGCTCCGCGATCGATGCTTCGCCGGGTGCGTCCCTTACCTTTGCCACCGGGCGGGTGATGAACTCCCTCTCACCCGCTCCGTCACCAGCGCCGGACGTGGGAGCGCGCGGGCAAGGGTCTTCGCGTCGAGGACCACCCGGGGCCGCTTCTACCAGGCATCAACCCACATGGCTTTATCGCCCAGCCACAAAACCACGCTGCGTTTGTTCGTGCTTGCCCAGCTAGTAAGCCTCCCCGACCGCTGGCAGGGTCTGCCGATGGCGAAACCGGCGCACTGCGTAGCACAGCGCCAGGAGGTGGGAATGAAGAACGCGAAAAGATGTCTGGGATTTGCCCAGGAAAGTTGCCGGGCGGTGGGGAGCCTGCGCCGGCTGGCGATCATCGGTTCCCTCCTGCTGGTGATGTCGCCTGCCTTTTCGAGCACCCCCGCGTACGCTTCTTGCAGCGGCAAGGCGATCCGCTCCGGGGACAACATCGCTTCGATAATCAACAATGCAGCTGGCGGTACCTCTTTCTGTATCGCGCCCGGCACCTACAAGCCGTCGGCGACGATCAAGTTGAAGGACAATGATCACTTGTTCGGAACGGGGACCAGTCGTGACGGGGTGCTGATCACGACGGGCAAATTGCAGATCATCATCAACGCAACGAGCGCGCATGGCGTTGTGTTGAAGAACCTGTCCATATCGGGAGCCGTGAATGCTTGTCCCGGCAAAGATTGTGGTGCGACCGGCGATGGAGTCCACGGTGGCACTAACCTCAAGGCCACCAACGTTCATGTGTATGCGAATGGACGGACAGGTTTCTCATCCGCGATCGGCCTGACGATAAGCGGCTCCCGGCTGGACCACAATGGCGCCGTCCACGGAGCCATGGACGGGGTGTCCTCGGGTGTGAAGTCGTCAGCTCCATTGACGGTGATCAATTCCACCGTCGATCACAACTACGGCAACGGCGTCTGGTGCGATATGCAGTGCGGCGCCTTCACGGTCAAGGGAAGCCAAGTCACCTACAACGTCAGCACCGGCATCCATGATGAGATCTCCCAGGGGCCCGCCGTCATCGCCAACAACGTTGTCAAGTACAACAACACGGCCAAGGAGGCCGGACACGGCGGGATCGGGATCATCGATTCCAAGAATGTCAGCGTCTACGGCAACAAGCTCGGCGGCAACAAAGGCACGGGTATCTCGGCGCGGGAAGACGCACGTGCAGGTTGTGGCCCCCCCAGCAACCTGTGCGGCTACCAGCTGTACAACGTCTCGATCCACGACAACTACTTGAATGGAGACGCCCTGTACGGTTGTGGCACCTCGGGCGTTAAGTGCTACAACAACACGCTCAAGTAGAGCCTAGACAACCGGCACTCCAGCTTCGTCCCCGTTGGATTCGTTGACGACTCCCTGCCGAAGGAGGCTCCGCTACCGACGGGGTTGGTGGGAACCCTCGCCCCCGCACGGCCCACGCCCTTGCCAAACCCAGGTGATCGCGACGAGGCGGACCGGCAGCCCTTCCGTGCTAATCTTTGATTTCGCTCCTCCCCTTGCACTTCAGACCCTTACGAAGCGCGCTTCGGAGGACGACAAGCTAGGGGAGGAAGAGCCGTGAACAGGCAGTACAAGCGCCTGATGAAGAAGCAGGAGGAGCAGAAGAAGAACGCTCCCCGGCCGGTCGTTAAACCGCCCGGTTCGCCTACCAAGAAGGAGCGCACTAAGCCGCGTGTCTTCGCCAAAGAAGTGGCCGAGGAGCTCCGCCGCGTCGCTTGGCCCACAAGACCTGAGGTGGTCGCCTACTCGTTGGTGGTGCTCGTCAGCGTCATCATCATCGGTCTGATGATCTACGTGATGGACACCGTCTTTACCAAGGCGGTTCTGGCATTGTTCGGAGTACATACATGAGTGACACAGAGCTCGACCGGCTCGAAGCCGGAGATGGAAGCGCGGTGGATACTGCCCCGTTTAGTGAGGAGCCCATGATCTCAGGCGAGAGCGGAGATTCCTCCGCTGAAGTGCCGACGGGTGGCGACGACCAGGGACCCCAGGCCGACCCCGCGGTGGAAGCGGCTGAGCTCCCGGAAGCCGCCGCCGAAGCCAACAGCAATGGAGCGTCTGCGCCGGCGGAAACAGAGGGCGAAGACTTCGAAGAGGAAGAGCGCATCATCCCACCTAACGAGCGGCCCGGCGATTGGTTCGTCATCCACACGTACGCGGGCTACGAGAACAAGGTCAAGGCGAACCTCAGATCCAGGATCTCTTCGATGAACGCCGAAGAGTCGATCTTCGAGGTCGTGATCCCCATGGAAGATGTCATGGAGATCAAGCAAGGTAAGAAGCAGGTCGTGCAAAAGAAGGTGTTCCCCGGCTACCTGCTGTGCCGGATGTATCTGGACGACGACTCCTGGCGGGTGGTCCGTGAGACCCCGGGCGTCACCGGTTTCGTGGGGTCCACGGCCAAGCCGACGCGTCTGTCGGAGAAAGAGGTGGACCGCATCCTGCAGGTCAAGCCCGAGGATAAGAAGAAGCTCAAGCCTCGTCTCGAGTTTGAGGAGCAGGAGAGCGTTCGCGTGGTCTCTGGTCCGTTCGCAAACTTCACGGGCACGATCTCCGAGATCAACGTCGACCAGTCCAAGCTCAAGGTGCTCGTGAACATCTTCGGGCGTGAGACGCCGGTCGAGCTTGGGTTCGACCAAGTGGCGAAGCTGTAGGAGAGGGAGCAACTATGGGAACAGGTGGGGGCCGTCGCAGGAGAGTGGCCCGCGTCTTGAAGCTTCAGATCCCCGGGGGGCAAGCAACTCCGGCCCCCCCGGTGGGTCCGGCCCTGGGACAGGCGGGCATCAACATCATGGATTTCTGCAAGCAGTACAACGCGGCGACGCAACAGAACACCGGAACCATCGTTCCGGTCGAGATAACCGTCTACGAGGACCGTTCGTTCACCTTCATCACGAAGACCCCGCCCGCTGCCGTCCTCCTGCGTCAGAAAGCCGGCGTCGATAAGGGGTCGGCGGAACCGAACCGCAACAAGGTGGCATCGGTGACCCGCGCCCAGGTGCGCGAGATCGCCGAGCTGAAGATGCCGGATCTGAATGCAAACGACGTAGACGCAGCGGTGAAGATCATCGAGGGCACCGCGCGCAGCATGGGTATAACCGTCAGCTAACGTTCGAGTGCGCCGGGGGATCCCGGTCTCGCAGGAGGAAATCCGATGGGGAAACAGGGAAGGCGATTTCAGGCAGCATCCGAGAAGGTGGATCGCGACCATTTGTACGGACCGGGGGAGGCGATCAAGCTTCTCAAGGACCTGCCCTCTCCGAAGTTCGACGAGACGGTGGAGCTGAATCTTCGCCTCGGAGTGGATCCTCGCAAGGCGGACCAGATGGTCCGAGGAGCAATCTCACTACCGAAGGGCACCGGCAAATCCATGCGCGTGGCGGTGTTCGCCAAAGGCGAGAAGGCAAAGGACGCCGAGACCGCAGGGGCCGACATCGTGGGGGCCGAGGACCTCGCCGAGCGGATCCAGGGTGGCTTCATGGATTTCGATGCGGTGGTGGCAAGCCCCGACATGATGCCGGTGGTTGGCAAGCTGGGGCGCGTCCTTGGGCCACGAGGACTCATGCCCAACCCGAAGTCGGGCACCGTCACCCCGGATGTGGCCAAAGCCGTCTCGGACATCAAGGGGGGACGCGTCGAGTACCGAACCGACCGCCACGGCAATCTTCACCTCATCATCGGAAAGCGCTCCTTTCCCGAAGCCGACCTCGTGCAGAACTACCTGGCCGTTATCGACGAGGTTCAGAGGGCTAAACCCGCCGCCGCCAAAGGCCGCTACCTCAAGAGCGTGACTCTGTCCACGACGATGGGACCGGGCATCCGAATCGACACGACCAAGATCAAGGACCTGGACGAGGATCTCCAGCCCGTCTGACCCACCCCGGGGCCGATGAGCGACCGGTGGCTGTGCCCGAAGTACGCGTAATCCCGACGGAACAACTCACGCCGGCGGAATTGCAGGATCTCCGCAGAATGCTCGAGCATGCCTTCGCCGACGCGACGGGCGGTGGCCTCACCGAGGAAGACTGGAAGCACACGCTCGGTGGCATGCACGTCTTCGCGTGCGATCAGAGCGGGGGGACCGTCGTCTCTCACGCCGCAGTGATCGCCCGTGTCCTGATCGCGGAGGGCCGTCCGATCCGAACCGGATACGTCGAAGCCGTGGCCACGTCCCCCCGGCACCGTCACCGGGGCTACGCCTCGACGGTGATGCGCGAGGCGGCCAGCCTCATCCACGCCGGCTACGAGCTGGGGGCCCTCGCCACCGGCCTTCCGGACTTCTATATGAGTCTGGGATGGGAGTTGTGGAGAGGACCCACCTGGGCCGGTTCGCCCGCCGGGCCGCGGCGAACTCCCGATGAAGACGGCGCAGTCATGGTGCTGCGCACGGTTGCTTCGGCCCACCTTGATACGACCGGGCCTCTAGAAGGTGATTGGCGCCCGGGTGATGTCTGGTGACCGGCAGCTATGAGCATCGCTCTCAGTGAAGCGCGCGACCGCGGTATCCTCTGACGACAAGCCCTAGACCGCCGGTGGACCAGTCCTCAATATCCGGCGCAGGCGAAGACATGGCGCGCAAGCGCCGCGGTCGCCTGGTCTCGGGCGGCCGCTTTTGTTTTGTGAAGAGGAGTGAGATGCCGAGACCCGAGAAGGTTCAGTCCGTAGAGGAGATCGCGGGCCGCTTCAGAGAAGCGGAAGCCGCACTGCTGACCGAATATCGGGGTCTGCACGTGAGCGACATCGCAGAGGTACGCACGGCATTACGGGATGCAGATGCCGAATACAAGGTCTTGAAGAACACGCTCGCCCGTATCGCCGTGCGCGAGGTGGGTCTCGACGAGCTCGTCGGCATGCTCGAAGGGCCTACCGCGATCGCATTCTGCAATGGCGATGCGGTGGCGGCCGCTAAGGCCCTGGACGAAGCCGCCCGGAAGTTCCCCGTTCTGATCATCAAGGGCGGGGTTCTCCAGGGAAAGGTCATCGGGGGGGAGCAGGCTCAGAGCCTCGCCAAGCTGGAGTCACGCGAGATCCAGCTAACGAAGATCGTGACCCTGGTCAACACCCCGCTCCAGCAGATGATCAACGTTCTCGCCGCACCTCTTCGCGACTTGGGCTCGATGCTCGCCCAGGTGCTGGCCAAGAAGGAGTCGGACGAGCCGACCCCGGCCCCCGAGGCAGAAGGGGAGGCGATGGCGGCCCCCGAAACAGCGCCGGCCCCCGAAACAGCGCCCGCCCCCGAAACAGCGCCCACCCCCGAAGCTACGACGGAGGTTCAGGCGCCGCCTCAGGATGCGGCAGAGCCGGAAGCCCCGGAGGCGGAAGCCCCGAAGGCAGAAGCCCCGGAGGCAGAAGCCCCGGAGGCAGGGGCGCCGCACCAGGGCGAGGGCGACGATGTTCCGACGACCGCCGCCGGGGGCGAGCCGGAAGCGGGACATGACAGCAGAGATGGGACTGACACGCAGGGTTCGGTTGGATCGGAGGAGGAGTAGATGGCGAAGACAGAGCTTTCCCAGGATGAGGTGCTGGAGGCGATCGGGGGCTGGTCGGTTCTCGAGCTGAGCGAGTTCGTGAAGGCGTTCGAGGACAAGTTCGGGGTCACCGCCGCAGCCCCAGTTGCGTTCGCACCTGGTCCCGGTGGCGGCGGAGCCGGCGGGGACGGCGCCGCAGTCGAGGAGGAGAAGGACGAGTTCGATGTGGTTCTTCAGGCGGCCGGCGACAAGAAGATCCAGGTCATCAAAGAGGTGCGGTCGCTGACCAGCCTCGGGCTGAAAGAAGCCAAGGACCTGGTGGATTCGGCCCCCAAGCCGGTGCTCGAGAACGTCACCAAGGAGCAGGCGGAGGAAGCCAAGGGGAAGCTGGAAGGAGCAGGCGCCACCGTCGAATTGAAGTAGCCCCGGTGGTGTCGGGGTCTTCTCTGGCCGGGAACAAGGTTGTCAGGAGCGGCCCCCCTCGTAAGGGGCCGCTGCGCGCCGGGACCCCTCACCGGGAGCGCGAAAAGGGGTTGACCTGGTGTGGTGGCTGGAATACAGTCCTCGCACCAGCTGCGGCGGTCCGAGCAGCTCGGGCTGAAGGCGCGCCCCGGGGTTGACCGTTTGTGCCTGCCCCCCTATACTCCTTTGTCGCCCCTGTCGTTTTCTCGCGGCCCTGTCGCGCGGCTAAGAACCGCCCATGGCACACCGGCGGGGGTCAGGTCTGAGAGGGAAATAGGGGCCCCCTTAGACCCAGCCGCCGTCCCTGCCTAGCCGCGTCAAGGAGGCTCGTTTGTCCAATGTTCTACGCGAACGCCACAACTTCGCCAAGCTCGCGGAGGTTCTGCCACCGCCCAACCTGATCTCCGTTCAGAAAGAATCGTTCGACTGGTTCATCAATACCGGCCTCGGCGAGACCCTGGGAGAGATCTCCCCGATCGCCGACTTCACCGACAACCTCGCTCTTCAGTTCATCGCACATCGTTTCGAGCCCCCCAAGTTCGACGAGAACGAGTGCAAAGAAAAGGACATGACCTACGCCCGGCCGCTCTTCGTCACCTCGGCCTTCATCAACAAGGAGACCGGCGAGATCAAAGAGCAGACCGTCTTCATGGGCGACTTCCCGATGATGACCGAGAAGGGGACGTTCATCATCAACGGGACCGAGCGCGTGGTCGTCTCGCAGCTCGTTCGTTCGCCGGGCGTCTATTTCGATAGGTCGATCGACAAGACCTCCGACAAGGACATCTTCGCGTGCAAGATCATCCCGGCGCGAGGGGCTTGGCTCGAGTTCGAGACCGATAAGAAGGACATGGTCGGCGTTCGCATCGACCGCAAGCGCCGCCAGAACGTCACCATCCTGCTGAAGGCCCTCGGGTTCGGCGAGGACGCCGAGATCCTCGAGTTGTTCGACGGTGCGGAGTCCATCCGTGCGACCTTGGACAAGGACACCGTCCATACCGAGGAAGACGCGTTGATGGACATCTACCGCAAGCTGCGGCCGGGTGAGCCTCCCACCGTCGAGAGCGCCCGTTCGTTGATCGAGAACCTGTTCTTCAACCCCAAGCGCTACGACCTCGCCAGAGTTGGCCGCTACAAGGTCAACAAGAAGCTGGGTTTCAAGTACGACGAAAAGACGATCGAAGAGTTCGGACCGGTCCTGCGCAAGGACGACATCCTGGCGACGATCCAGTACTTGGTCCGGCTGCACGGCGGCGAGTCTGACTACGAGACGGACGACATCGATCACTTCGGCAACCGGCGCATCCGCCCGGTGGGCGAGCTCATCCAGAACCAGATCCGGGTGGGGCTCTCACGGATGGAGCGAGTGGTGAGGGAGCGCATGACCACTCAGGACGTCGAGGCGATCACTCCCCAAACCCTGATCAACATCCGCCCTGTGGTGGCGTCGATCAAGGAATTCTTCGGGTCGAGCCAGCTCAGCCAGTTCATGGACCAGACCAACCCTCTTGCCGGGCTGACGCACAAGCGCCGGCTGTCGGCGTTGGGTCCCGGTGGCCTCTCGCGGGAGCGAGCCGGGTTCGAGGTCCGGGACGTCCACTCCAGTCACTACGGCCGTATGTGCCCGATCGAGACGCCGGAAGGACCGAACATCGGTCTGATCGGGTCCCTTTCTACTTACGCCCAACTGAACCGGTACGGCTTCATCGAGACGCCTTACCGCAAGGTCACCAACAACAAGGTGTCGACCAAGGTCGAGTACCTGACCGCTGACCTCGAGGACCGGGCGATCATCGCCCAGGCCAACGTCACCCTTGCCGACGACGGCAGTTTCGTCGATGAAAAAGTGTTGGTCCGTGGGCGCCACAACGACATCGAATACGTCGATCCTCACGAGGTCGACTACATGGACGTGTCTCCGAAACAGATCGTTTCGGTATCCGCGGCCTGTATCCCGTTCCTCGAGCACGACGACGCCAATCGCGCCCTCATGGGCGCCAACATGCAGCGTCAGGCAGTGCCTTTGCTGCGCCCCGATGCTCCCTATGTCGGAACAGGGCTCGAATTCCGCGCCGCGGTAGACGCAGGCGATGTGATCCTGACCGAGACCGCCGGAACCGTCGAATCGGCTTCCGCCGATGAGATCGTGGTGGCGTCGGGCAGTGAGCGCAAGGTTTACCGCCTCGAGAAGTTCCGGCGCTCGAACCAATCCACCTGCATCAACCAGCGTCCCGTCGTACGCGAGGGCCAGAAGGTCAAGAAGGGCGACATCCTTGCGGATGGTCCCTCGACCGACAACGGCGAGCTTGCGCTCGGCGCCAACCTGCTCGTGGCGTTCATGAGCTGGGAGGGCTACAACTTCGAGGACGCGATCATCCTGTCCGAGCGCCTCGTCAAGAAGGACATCCTCACCTCGATCCACATCGAGGAGTACGAGATCGACGCCCGCGACACCAAACTGGGGGCCGAAGAGATAACCCGCGACATCCCCAACGTGTCCGAAGAGGTGCTTGCCGACCTGGACGAGCGTGGCATCATCCGCATCGGTGCCGAGGTCGGTCCTGGCGACGTGCTGGTCGGCAAGGTCACGCCCAAAGGCGAGACCGAGCTAACTCCGGAAGAGCGGTTGCTCCGTGCGATCTTCGGCGAGAAAGCGCGCGAAGTCCGCGACACCTCCCTCAAGATGCCTCACGGCGAGGAGGGAAAGGTTATCGGCGTTCGGGAGTTCTCGCGCGACAACGGCGACGAGCTGGCTCCCGGCGTCAACGAGCTGGTCCGAGTGTTCGTTGCTCAGAAGCGCAAGATCTCCGAGGGCGACAAGCTCGCCGGACGCCACGGGAACAAAGGTGTCATCAGCAAGATCCTGCCGGAGCAGGACATGCCCTTCATGCCCGACGGCACGCCCATCGACATCATCCTTAACCCGCTCGGCGTCCCCTCGAGGATGAACCTGGGGCAGGTTCTGGAGGCACACCTGGGGTGGGCATCCAAGCAGCGCTGGGACGACGGCGCCGACATGGATCACGCTCCCGGCAGGTGGAGGGACCAAGACCCCACCTGGGTGGCCACTCCCGTGTTTGACGGGGCCAAAGAGGACGAGATCCTGAACGCGCTCGAGGTCACGTCGAAGCGCAAGACGGAGTACCCCATGGTCAATGCCGTCGGCAAGGCCCAGCTCTACGACGGGCGTTCGGGTTTGCCCTACGACAACGAGATCACGGTTGGGTACATGTACATCCTGAAGCTCAGTCACCTCGTGGACGACAAGATCCACGCACGCTCGACAGGTCCCTACTCGATGATCACGCAGCAACCGCTCGGCGGGAAAGCGCAGTTCGGCGGTCAGCGCTTCGGCGAGATGGAGGTGTGGGCGCTCGAGGCGTACGGCGCCGCCTACTGTTTGCAAGAGCTGTTGACGATCAAGTCCGACGATGTTCTAGGACGCGTCAAGGTCTACGAAGCGATCGTCAAGGGCGAGAACATCCCGACACCTGGGATCCCGGAGAGCTTCAAGGTTCTGATCAAGGAGATGCAGTCGTTGTGCTTGAACGTCGAGGTTCTTTCGGCCGAAGGCGAAGAGATCGAGATGAAAGAGATAGACGAGGACATATTCAGGACGGCCGAAGAGCTAGGAATCGACCTGTCCCGCCGCGAGCCATCCAGCGTTGAGGAGGTTTGAGCTTTTAGATGCTTGACGTTAATTACTTCGACGAACTGAGGATCGGCCTCGCCAGCGGGGATCAGATCCGGGCATGGTCGAACGGTGAGGTAAAGAAGCCTGAGACCATCAACTACCGCACGCTCAAGCCTGAGAAGGACGGACTCTTCTGCGAGAAGATCTTCGGGCCCACGAAGGACTGGGAGTGTTACTGCGGTAAGTACAAGCGCGTCCGGTTCAAGGGAATCATCTGCGAGCGCTGCGGCGTAGAAGTGACGCGCGCCAAGGTTCGGCGCGAACGAATGGGTCATATCGAGCTGGCCGCTCCGGTCACGCACATCTGGTACTTCAAGGGTGTTCCGTCGCGCTTGGGGTACCTGCTCGACATCGCCCCGAAGGAGCTCGAGAAGGTCATCTACTTCGCGGCTTCCATCGTCACCTCCGTAGACGAGCAGAAACGACACAAGGATCTTCCAAAGCTCGAAGAGCTGATGCAGAAGGAGATCGTGAACATCGAGACCGAGCGCGACCGCCGCTTGGAAGAGATCTTGAAGGAGACCGAAGCGCGCCTTCTGGAGATGGAGGGACGCAAGGCCCGATCATCGGAGAAGACGACTGCCAAGAACCAATCCGAGCGCCAGCAGAAGGAAGTCAGGGAGCGCGCCGAGCGCAACATCCAGCTGGTGCGCGCGACGCTGGAGGACTTCCGCGATCTCGCTCCCAAGCAGATCAAGGACGATGAGATCCTGTGGCGCGAGCTGAAGGACCGTTTCGGCGACTACTTCAAGGGCGGCATGGGAGCCGAGGCGATCAAGGATCTGTTGGGCTCGCTGGATCTGCATGCGGAAGAGGAATTCCTGCGTGACCAGATCAAGACGGCAAAGGGCCAGAAGCGCCAGCGGGCTATCAAACGCTTGAAGGTCATCGCTCCGTTCACGGATCCGAACAAGAAGAACTCCCCCATGGGCATGGTGCTGGATTGCGTACCCGTGATCCCGCCGGACCTGCGTCCGATGGTTCAGCTCGATGGAGGCCGCTTCGCAACTTCGGATCTCAACGATCTCTATCGCCGCGTGATCAACCGCAACAACCGACTGAAGAGGCTGTTGGATCTTGGAGCTCCCGAGATCATCGTCAACAACGAAAAGAGGATGCTCCAGGAAGCGGTCGATGCGCTATTCGACAACGGCCGCCGTGGACGTCCCGTTACGGGGCCGGGCAACCGCCCGCTCAAGTCGCTGTCGGACATGCTGAAGGGAAAGCAGGGTCGGTTCCGCCAGAACCTGCTGGGCAAGCGCGTCGACTACTCCGGCCGGAGCGTCATCGTTTCGGGACCGAAGCTCAAGTTGCACCAGTGCGGGCTTCCGAAGCAGATGGCTCTCGAGTTGTTCAAGCCGTTCGTCATGAAGCGGCTCGTCGATCTTGGCCATGCGCAGAACATCAAGAGTGCCAAGCGGATGGTAGAGCGCAGCCGCCCCCACGTGTGGGACGTGCTCGAAGAGATCATCCACGAGCATCCCGTTCTTCTGAACCGGGCCCCCACGCTCCACAGGCTGGGTATCCAGGCCTTCGAGCCGATCTTGGTAGAGGGCAAGGCGATCCAGATCCACCCGCTCGTGTGCGTTGCATTCAACGCCGACTTCGACGGCGACCAGATGGCGGTGCACGTGCCGCTGTCCTCCGAGGCTCAAGCCGAAGCTCGGATCCTGATGCTGTCTGCGCACAACATCCTGTCTCCTGCGCATGGAGACCCGATCGTGGCGCCGACCCAGGACATCATCATCGGCACCTATTACCTGACGGTGACGCACGAAGGCGAGCCGGGTGAGGGCCACGTGTTCTCGTCGGCCGACGAGCTCGAGATGGCCTACGAGGCCGGCGTAGTTGGGATCCACGCCTGGGTGAAGGTACGGGGGCTGAAGCGCTTCGAAGAGGAGTCCGCCGAGGACTTCGAGAGCAAGCCGAACCGGTTGACGACGACCACCGCAGGACGGGTGATCTTCAATCGTTCGTTCCCGCAGGATTTCCCCTTCCAAAACTCGGTGGTGAACAAGAAAGAGCTTGCGAGCTTCCTCGATCGCTGTGCCCGTACCTATCCCAAACAGGTAGTGGCCGAGATCCTCGACGCGGTTAAGGACACCGGTTTCAAGTACGCGACGAAGTCCGGAGTCACGATCGGTCTGGAAGATGTGACCACTCCTGCCTCCAAGCCGAAGATCCTTGCCGAGCACGAGAAGCGTGCGGACAAGGTCGAGCAGCAATATCGCCGAGGTGTCATCACCGAAGACGAGCGTCGGCAGGAATTGATCGAGATCTGGACCGAGGCGACCGACCGGGTCCGCGACGCGATGGAGGAGAACTTCGACGAGCTCAACCCGATCTACATGATGGCGAACTCGGGTGCCCGAGGGAACATCATGCAGATCCGTCAGATCGCCGGTATGCGAGGCCTCGTGGCGAACCCCCGTGGCGAGATCATCCCCCGGCCGATCCGAGCCAACTTCCGCGAAGGGCTAACGGTGCTGGAGTACTTCATCTCCACGCACGGTGCCAGGAAGGGTCTGGCCGACACGGCTCTTCGTACTGCGGACTCCGGTTACCTCACCCGTCGTCTCGTCGACGTGGCGCAAGAAGTGATCATCCGGCAGGACGACTGCGGCACCGAGCGCGGCATCCGTCTGAACGTTGCCAAGGAGCGCGCGTTCCTGAAGCAGAAGCTCCAGGGCCGGGTGCTCATGCAGGATGCAAAGGTGGGCGACGAGGTCATCGTCCCAGCCGGCGAGGAGGTGTCCGGGGAGCTCGCAAAGAAGATCGAGACCTCGGGCGTGGAGGAGGTTCTCGTGCGCTCGGTTTTGACGTGCGAGGCTCGTCACGGGGTTTGCCGCATGTGTTACGGCACGTCGCCGGCAACCGGACATCTTACCGAGATGGGCGAAGCGGTCGGAATCATCGCGGCACAGTCCATTGGCGAGCCCGGCACTCAGCTCACGATGCGTACCTTCCACACGGGTGGCGTTGCAGGCGAAGACATCACGCATGGACTTCCGCGTGTCGTCGAGCTGTTCGAAGCCCGCACCCCGAAGGGCAAGGCCGAGATCGCCAGCGCGTCGGGACGTATCGAGATCCACGAAGACGAACGGAACCGCTCCATCGAGCTGGTGCCGGATGACGGGAGCGACTCCGTCACATACAAGGTGTCGCGCCGAGCTCGGCTGCGGGTTCGTGATGGTGACGAGGTCGCGGCGGGGGATTCGCTCACTGAAGGTTCGCGAGACCCCGATGAGGTCCTGGACATCCTCGGCACCCGCGAGGTGCAGGTGTACCTGGTGGCCGAGGTCCAGAGCGTGTACCGAAGCCAGGGTGTGCCGATCCACGACAAGCACATCGAGTTGATCGTCAGGCAGATGCTCCGCAAGGTGAACGTGATCGAACCTGGCGACACCGAGTTCCTTCCAGGCGAGCTGATCGAGGCAAGGGCGTTCGCGGAGACCAACGAGAGCGTCGTGGGGAACGGCGGAGAGGCTGCAACTGCCCGGCCGATCCTGATGGGTATCACCAAGGCGTCTCTGGCGACAGAGTCGTGGCTCTCGGCGGCTTCGTTCCAGGAGACGACCAGGGTGCTGACGGAAGCTGCCATCCGCGGCAAGTCCGACTCACTTCTCGGATTGAAGGAGAACGTCATCATCGGCAAGCTGATCCCCGCCGGCACCGGGATGTCCCGGTACCGCTCGGTCAAGGTGATGACGACGGGCGAAGGTGCGATGTCCGATGACGATGCACGAGCGATGTTCGGGCTTCCACCGAGGATCGACGACAGCGATGTGGCCGAGACCGCTCGCGAGCTGCTCGGGAGCGGCAGCCTCCAGGCAGTTGGCTCGCTCGACGGCGACGGCGAGGTCGATCTGGCCTCCGTCGGCATGAGCGAGGAAGAGGTCACCACGGCAGCCGAAGCCGAGTAAGCAGCAGAGCGATCGAGGGGGGGCCGGGAGACCGGCCCCCTTTTTCCTCAATCACAGGAGGCACCTCGCCCCGGGGTACCGGCGATGCCTGCGGGCGGACCCGATGCTCCGTCGCGGGCTTCGGAGACGGCCCCGCCTTCGGCGGGGACGCCTCCTGCAGAGGCTTCCTCCGGATCGATCCGCCCTCCGGCATCGCCTATCCAGCAGGCACGCGGAGCCGATGGTCCGTCGCGGGGCTCTGCAGGCAGCTCCGCCTTCGGCGAGGACGCCTCCTGCAGAGGCTTCCTCCGCATCGATCGAGCCTCCGACATCGCCTATCCAGCAGGCACGGGGAGCCGATGGTCCGTCGCGGGCTTCGCTGCTGACTCCGCCTTCGGCTTCCGGCTAGCAAAGCAGGGACGGGGGATCGGCCTGCCCCTCGGTTCGGTTGCAGTCGGTTTGACCGCCTCGGGACGAGGCCTTATCCTTGCTGGTCACGTCCCCACAGGGGACGTGCTGCGCGCTTGAGGGCGCAAGAAGTAGCACCAGAGGCACCCCGAGTTCGGTGAGCTTCGGAAGGCCCGGTTGCCCCGGGAACCGCCGGGGTTGGGGCGATCGCCGAACGCCAGAGTCGTCGAGAGGAACGCCGGAGCAGAGCCTTCGGCCCCCGATCTCTCGTCAGGACCCTAGAAATGGTCTTTCGTCGCGCAGGCCGGTGCCTGCAACCGGAGGACCCATAGAGGTGAGGCATCAGCCGTGCGACGCGCGTCGTCCGGCGTGAACTTAAAGGAGACGCATTGCCCACGATCCAGCAACTGGTTCGCCAGGGTCGGGAATCGAAACGGGAGAAGTCGAAATCTCCCGCGCTCAGGGGCTCCCCCCAGCGCCGCGGGGTCTGCACTCGTGTTTACACCACGACCCCCAAGAAGCCGAATTCGGCATTGCGCAAGGTCGCTCGCGTCCGCCTCACCTCTGGCGTGGAGATCACCGCGTACATCCCCGGCATCGGGCACAACCTGCAGGAGCACTCCATCGTGCTGGTCCGCGGGGGCCGGGTGAAGGACCTTCCGGGCGTGCGCTACAAGGTGATCCGCGCCGCCCTCGACACGGCCGGCGTCCGCGACCGCGTCAAGTCGCGCAGCAAGTACGGAGCCAAGAAGGCGGGGGCCTAGCCATGCCGCGAAAAGGTCCTGCGCAGCGCCGGGAGATCCCTCCCGACCCGATCTACAACTCGGTATTGGTCACCCAGATCCAGAATCGCATCCTCATGCGAGGCAAGCGAAGCCTCGCGGAGGGGATCGTCTACGACGCTCTCCTCAAAGTAGGCGAGCGCACCGGGAAAGAGCCGCTGACGATCCTGAAGAAGGCGGTCGACAACATCAAACCCCTGATCGAGGTGCGGCCGCGACGGGTCGGCGGTGCGACCTACCAGGTGCCGGTTGAGGTGCCGCCGCGCCGGGGCACGACCCTCGCCATCCGCTATCTCGTCACGTTCTCCCGCAGACGCCGCGAGAAGAGCATGGCGGACCGGCTGGCGGGAGAGGTGCTGGATGCATCCGGCGGTGCCGGTGCCGCAGTGAAGCGACGCGAAGACATGCACAAGATGGCCGAGGCGAACAAGGCGTTCGCCCATTACAGGTGGTAGACGATGGCTGAAGCAGCAGAAAAGCAACAAGGACAGCAGAGACCGCAGCTGCGCGAGGTAAAGGGCAGCAACGGGTTGCTGGTGCGCGAGTACCCGCTGAGCCATACCCGCAACATCGGGATCATGGCTCATATCGACGCGGGCAAGACGACGACGACCGAGCGGATCCTCTACTACACAGGCAAGACCTACAAGATCGGCGAAGTACACGAAGGCGCGGCCGTCATGGACTGGATGATCCAGGAGCAGGAGCGCGGGATCACCATCACCTCCGCGGCGACCACCGCTCACTGGAAGGGTTACTGGATCAACATCATCGACACCCCCGGCCACGTCGACTTCACCGTGGAGGTCGAACGAAGCCTCCGGGTTCTCGACGGTGCGGTGGCGGTCTTCGATGCAGTCGCCGGCGTTGAGCCGCAGTCCGAAACGGTGTGGCGCCAAGCCGACCGTTACAACGTGCCCCGCATCTGCTTTATCAACAAGATGGATCGCACCGGTGCCGACTTCTTCCGGACCGTGCAGATGATCCACGACCGGTTGAATGGTCTTCCGGTGGTGGCCCAGCTCCCGATCGGCAAAGAGCAGGATTTCCACGGCGTCGTGGACTTGATCACGATGACCGCCCACTACTGGCCGTCCGAGGGCATGGGCGAGCAGTGGGAGGACCGGCCCATTCCGGATGACATGAAAGAGCAAGCAGCCAGCTATCGCCACGATCTGCTCGAGGCTCTCGCAGACCATGACGAGCAGGTGATGGAGTTGTATGTGGCCGAGCAAGAGCCCGAGGTCGATCAGCTACGCAAGGCTCTGCGACGCGGAACCATCTCGGGGGACATCACCCCCGTCCTCTGTGGCAGCGCATTCAAGAACAAGGCCGTGCAGCCGCTGCTGGACGCGGTGTGCTGGTATCTCCCGAGCCCGCTCGACGTCCCACCGATGGAGGCCAAACGCCCCCTTACAGGTGAGACGGTGGCGCGCGAGCCCGACGACAGCGCTCCCTTCTCGGCCCTCGCCTTCAAGATCATGAGCGATCCCTACGTCGGCCGCCTGACCTACCTGCGGGTGTATTCGGGAACGCTTCGAAGCGGTGATCACGTCCTCAACTCGACGCGCGACCGCAAGGAGCGCATCGGCCGCATCCTTCAGATGCACGCCAATCACCGCGAGGATAAGGACGCCGTCTTTGCCGGCGACATCGTTGCCGTGGTGGGTCTGAAGCAGACGCTGACTGGGGACACACTTTGCGACGCCAGCGACCCGGTGCTGCTGGAGGAGATGAACTTCCCGGCCCCCGTTATCGACGTTGCCATCGAGCCAAAGTCGAAGGTGGACTCCGACAAGCTCGGCAACGCCTTACAACGATTGTCGGAAGAAGATCCCACCTTCCGCGTCCACAGTGACTACGAGACGGGCCAGACCATCATCTCGGGTATGGGCGAGCTCCACCTCGAGGTACTCGTTGATCGCTTGATCCGTGAGTTCAAGGTCGGTGCAAATGTCGGCAAGCCTCAGGTCGCGTACCGCGAGACGATCGGCCGGGTCGTGGAGAAATGCGACCTGCGCTACGTGAAGCAGACCGGCGGTAAGGGCCAGTACGCGCACGTCGTGATCAAGGCAGAGCCGACGGGCCCGGGCGGAGGCTACGAGTTCGTCAACAAGATCTCCGGTGGAAAGATCCCGACGGAATACATCCCGTCGGTGGATCAAGGTGTGCAGGAAGCGATGGCGTCGGGCGTTCTGGCCGGCTACCCCGTCGTGGATCTCCGGATCACGCTGTTTGACGGCTCCTATCACGATGTGGACTCGTCGGAGATGGCTTTCAAGATCGCAGGTTCGATGGCGTTCAAGGATGCAGCGAGGAAGGCCAAGCCGGTGTTACTCGAGCCGATCTTCGACGTCGAGGTGGTCACGCCGGAGGAATACATGGGTGACGTCATCGGCGATCTTTCGAGTCGGCGCGGACGCATCGAGTCGATGGACCAGCGCGGAGGCGACCGCATCGTGAAGGCGCAGGTGCCGCTGGCAGAGATGTTCGGGTACGCAACCGAGCTTCGCAGCCGAACGCAGGGCCGCGCCACCCACACGATGCAGTTCAACTCGTACAGAGAGGTTCCTCAGTCCATCGCAGAGAACGTTGTCGCAGCCGTTCGCGGCGAACCGGTAAGCAAGTAGCTGGAAGGGAGAGAAGACAATGGGTAAGGCAAAGTTCGAGCGCAACAAGCCCCACGTGAACATCGGAACCATGGGTCACATCGACCATGGAAAGACCACTCTGACGGCAGCCATCACCAAGGTGCTCTCCGAGAACAACCCGAATACATCGTTCACCCCGTTCGACCAGATCGATAAGGCTCCGGAAGAGAAGGAGCGTGGCATCACCATCGCCATCGCTCACATCGAATACGAGACGGAGAACCGCCACTACGCCCACGTCGACATGCCTGGGCACGCCGACTACATCAAGAACATGATCACGGGGGCCGCGCAGATCGATGGTGCGATCCTCGTCGTCTCGGCGGCGGATGGCCCCATGCCTCAGACGCGTGAGCACGTTCTGCTCGCTCGTCAGGTCAACGTGCCGTACATCGTGGTTGCTCTGAACAAAGTGGACATGGTCGACGATCCCGAACTCCTGGACCTCGTCGAGCTCGAGGTGCGCGACCTGCTGACCGAGTACGAGTATCCGGGCGATGACGTTCCGGTCATCCGCCTGTCGGCATTGAAGGCGCTGGATGGCGACGAGGAAGCTGCCAAGCAGGTCATGGAGCTCATGGCGGCCGTCGATGAGTACATCCCGGAGCCCGAGCGGGACGTCAACAAGCCGTTCCTCATGCCGATCGAAGATGTCTTCACGATCACCGGTCGTGGGACGGTGGTTACCGGCCGCGTCGAGCAGGGCCAGTTGAAGCTGGGAGATGAGGTCGAGATCGTGGGCATCGAGCCCAAGACATCGAAGACCGTGGTCACCGGCGTAGAGATGTTCCGCAAGATGCTCGACGAGGCACGGGCGGGAGACAACGCCGGCATCCTTCTCCGCGGCACCAAGAAGGACGAGGTGCAGCGCGGCCAGGTCCTGGCGAAGCCCGGCTCGATCACCCCGCACACCAAGTTCACGGCCCAGGTTTACATCCTGAGCAAGGACGAAGGCGGTCGCCACACTCCGTTCTTCAACAACTACCGTCCCCAGTTCTACTTCCGCACGACGGACGTCACCGGATCGGTCCAGCTACCAAGCGGAACCGAGATGGTGATGCCTGGTGACAACACCGAGATGGAGGTCGAGCTCATCCAGCCCATCGCCATGGATGAGGGGCTCCGTTTCGCGATCCGAGAAGGCGGGCGCACCGTGGGTGCAGGCCGCGTCACGAAGATCATCGAGTAGCACTCCTCGTTGCATACCGGCACCAACTAGAGAGGGATTCGATTGGCAAGCGGGATGAAGATCCGCATCAGGCTGAAGGCGTACGACCACGACGTCATCGATCAATCCGCGAAGAAGATCGTGGAGACGGTGACGCGGACCGGCGCGAGCGTCAATGGGCCGATCCCCTTGCCGACCGAGCGGTCGGTTTTCACGATCATCCGTTCGCCGCACAAGGACAAGGACTCCAGAGAGCATTTCGAGATGCGGACTCACAAGAGATTGCTGGACATCGTGAACCCAACCGCCAAAACGGTTGACTCCCTGCAGCGTCTCGATCTGCCGGCGGGCGTCGACATCGAGCTCAAGCTCTAGGAGACGAACGATAGCGATGGCAGAGGTCAAAGGCATCATCGGTCGCAAGATCGGGATGACTCAGGTATTCGATGAAGACGGTCATGCCGTGCCTGTGACGCTGGTCGAGGCCGGACCATGCCGCGTTGCTCAGGTAAAGACGACCGAGATCGATGGTTACAGCGCCATCCAGCTTGCATTCGGGACGGTGAAGCGAGCCAATAAGCCGTTGTCGGGCCATTACGCGAAGGTCGGTGTAGATCCGGCGCGTCACCTCGTCGAGCTCCGGCTCGAGGATGTCGGTGACTACTCGCCCGGCACCGAGATCAGAGCAGACGTCTTCGAAGCGGGCGAGACCGTGGACGTGGTCGGTGTCACAAAAGGCAAGGGGTTCGCGGGCCCGATGAAGCGGCACAACTTCAAAGGGCTTTCCGCAACCCACGGCACCCAGAGGAAACATCGCTCGCCGGGATCGATCGGGGCGTGCGCGACTCCGGCCCGCGTCTTCAAAGGAACCCGGATGGCAGGTCATCTGGGACACCGGCGCGTTACCACTTTGAACCTAAGGGTCATCAAGGCCGACGCCGAACGCAACCTGCTTCTCATCCGCGGAGCGGTACCCGGCCCCCGCGGGGGTCTGTTGATGGTGCGCTCGGCCATCCGAGCTCGCCGCTCGGGTGCCAACGGGAGGACGGGCTGATGGCAGAGTCCATGAAGGCGAAAGTGATCAACGCAGGCGAGGGGACGACACGGGAACGAGTTCTCCCCGAAGAGTTGTTCGGTGGTGAGGTCAACGTTCCCCTGATGCACCAGGTCGTCACCGCGCAGCTCGCGGCGGCGCGTTCCGGAACCGCGTCTACCAAGACGCGTTCGCAGGTGAGAGGCGGCGGTAAAAAGCCGTGGCGGCAGAAGGGAACCGGCCGCGCTCGTCACGGGTCGAGCCGCAGTCCGATCTGGGTGGGTGGGGGAACGGTGTTCGGACCGAAGCCTCGCGACCATTCGGTCAAGGTCCCCAAGAAGATGCGCCGGGCGGCACTACGGTCGGCTCTGGCCACCAAAGCGCAGGACGGATGTATCTGGGTCCTCTACGACTGGTCAGAGACAAGAACCAGGGAGGCTGCAGCGACCCTCGAGCACGAGGGCATCGCCGGGCGCACGTTGCTGGTGCTGGATCCCAACGACGAAGCGTCGGCCGCAGTCGACCGGGCCTTCAGGAATCTTCACCACGCTGCCTTCACGCTCGTGGGCTCGCTTTCCACCTACGACGTTCTGGTCGCCGATGCCATCGTCTTTACCAAGGCCGCCTTCGAGACGTTCACCTCATCGCCAGACGAGGAGCCGAGCTGATGGGCTCAACCAAGAGCGACATCCGCGATGTCATCCTGGCCCCGATCGTCAGTGAGAAGTCGTATTCGCTGATCGATCAGAACGCTTACACGTTCCTGGTGCATCCGGATGCGAACAAGACCGAGATCCGTCAAGCGGTCGAGCAGATCTGGGCGGTCAAGGTGGTCTCGGTGAATACCGTCAACCGCAAGGGCAAGTCCAAACGTTTCCGTTACACGGTAGGCAAGCGGCGCGACACCAAACGAGCGATCGTCAAGCTCGCGCCGAACGACAAGATCGAGATCTTCGGAAGTCAAGGGGGATAGATGGCCATCCGTAAGTCGAAGCCGACGTCGGCCGGGCGAAGGTTCCAAACCTTCTCTACCTTCTCGGACATCACCCGCGCCGAGCCGGAGAAGACATTGGTGGAGCCGAAGCCCAAGAAGGCAGGCCGTAATGCTCACGGCCGTATCACCACGCGCCATCAGGGTGGGGGCAACAAAACCCGCTATCGCCTCGTCGACTTCCGCCGGAACAAGGACGGTATCCCCGCGAAGGTCGCTCACGTCGAGTACGACCCCAACCGCAACGCGCGCATCGCGTTGCTGCACTACGTGGACGGCGAGAAGCGTTACATCTTGATGCCGAACAGGGTGAAGGTAGGAGACGTTCTGGAGTCCGGCTCGGGCGCGGAGATCCGGCCCGGTAACGCGCTGCCGGTCAGGAACATCCCCGTGGGTACGGTGGTCCACAACGTGGAGCTGAGGCCGGGTGCCGGCGGCAAGCTGGCTCGTTCCGCGGGCTCATCGGTACAGCTCATCGCCAAGGAGGGCAGCCGCGCCACGCTCCGGCTTCCGTCCGGCGAGATGCGCATGATCGGTCTCGATTGCAGAGCGACGGTGGGAGAAGTAGGCAATGCCGAGGCCGAGTTGATCTCTGTCGGCAAGGCAGGACGAGCTCGGTGGAAGAACAAGAGGCCCTCGGTGCGCGGTGTGGCGATGAACCCCATCGACCATCCCCTGGGGGGTGGCGAGGGGAAGTCCTCGGGAGGCCGCCACCCCGTGAGCCCCTGGGGAAAGAAAGAGGGCCGTACCCGGAAGAAGAAGTCATCCGATGCACTGATCGTGCGCCGGCGCGGCGCCAAGAGAAAGTCTCGATAGATGCCCAGAAGCCTTAAAAAAGGTCCGTTCGTTGATGACCATCTGTTGGTCAAGGTCATCGCTATGAACAAGAGGAACGAGAAGCGCGTCATCAGAACCTGGTCGCGCCGATCCACCGTCATCCCTGAGATGGTCGGCCACACGATCGCGGTGCACGACGGCCGCAAGCATGTGCCGGTTTACATCTCGGAGTCGATGGTGGGGCACAAGCTCGGCGAGTTCGCTCCCACGCGTGCATTTCGCACCCACGCCGGTGCTGCCGATCGTGCCGCGAGGGTGAAGTAGGTGATGTTCTGTGGCTAGGCGGATCGGCCCTGAGGCACAAGAAGCCATCGCGACGGCTCGGTTCATCCGGATCTCCCCTACGAAGGCCCGCCAGATGGTCGACATGATCCGGGGACGGCACGTTGACGACGCTCGCCGGGTCCTGCGGTTCACGCCCCGCGGCCCGTCCACGACCGTCGGCAAGGTCCTCGAGTCGGCTGTGGCCAACGCGGAACACAACCGTGGTTTGCCCGGAGACGAGCTGGTGGTCGCCCGCGCCTGGGTCGACGAAGGCCCTACTCTCAAGCGGTTCCGCCCCCGGGCGCAGGGCCGGGCTACCCGGATCCGCAAGCGCACCTGTCATATATCGGTCGTCGTGGGCCGGGCCCCTGAGGCCGACCGGGTTCTGCCGGAGCGACCCGCGATGAAGCAGACGGCCAGGCGCGTCCGCAAGGACACCGCCGGAGGGCCGCCGCGCAAGCCGTCGGCGAGCGCCGCCAGCGAGGCGACCCAAGCGGGTCCCGAAACGACCTCGGAAACGAGCACCCGCAAGTCGACGAGGAAGAAGTCCACCGCCAAGAAGACGACGGCTAAGAAGACGACCGCCAAGAAGACCACCGCCAAGAAGACCACCGCCCAGAAACCTGCTGAGAACGACAAGGAAGGAAGCTGATGGGGCAGAAGGTTCACCCGTACGGACTACGGCTCGGGATCCACACCGATTGGAAGTCGCGCTGGTTCTCCGAGAAGCAGTACCGCACCTACCTCGAGGCCGATCTCCGCATCCGTCAGTACCTCTTGGGGCAACTGCCCCATGCGGGGATCAGCCGGATCGATATCGAACGCACCAGAGAGCGTGTGCGGATCGACGCGCATACGGCCCGGCCGGGCATCGTCATCGGCCGCAGGGGGTCAGAGGCAGAACGCTTGCGCTCGAAGCTCGAACAGATGGAATCGAAGATCTACGGCAAGCCGATCGACGTGCGGCTGAACATCATCGAGGTCAAGCAGCCTGAGCTCGACGCCCAGCTCATATCCCAGGGAGTGGCCGAACAGCTCGTCAGCCGCGTGTCTTTCCGCCGCGCGATGAAGAAGGCAGTGAGCACCTCGATGCGGCACGGCGCCAAGGGCATCCGGGTGCAGTGCTCGGGCCGCCTTGGGGGGGCCGAGATGAGCCGTACGGAGTGGTACATCGAGGGCCAGATGCCCCTCCACACACTGCGGGCGGACATCGACTACGGCTTCGCCGAGGCTAAGACGACGTTCGGCCGCATCGGAGTCAAGGTGTGGATCTACAAAGGGCCCTTCCAGGATCTCTACGCGTCGGCTCGGGACGCCGCGCGGCTGCGCCGCGAGGCGGCACTCGCCGCAGGAGAGACGGTGGGCCGGGGCGCGGAAGAGCGGGCCAAGACCACCGCGGCCAAGGCTGCGGCAAGCAGAACCTCCTCCCGCAAAGCCTCGCCGGTCACGACCTCGCAGATGAGCCCGCAGCCCGCGGCAACAACGGCTCCCCAGCCCCGGTCCACCGCAGCGCCAGCCCGGTCGAGACAAGGGGCGCGTCCGGCGGCTTCCGAGGTGCCCGCGTCAGCAGCAGCCCCCGCAAGTGCACCTCCCGAGAGTGCCGCGGCCGAGACCGAATCCCCGGCAAGTGCCGCGCCCGAGAGTGCCGCGCCCTCATCTGCAGCCCCCGAGACCGAATCCCCATCAAGTGCCGCCAACGAGAGTGCCGCGCCCGCGAGTCCAGGGCCGGAGACGGCGACTAACGAAGCTCCAGTGACCGGCTCCGCAGCGACGGACGAGTCGGCCCCCGAGGGCACGGGAGGCGAGGGATAGTGCTCAATCCCAAGAAGTCAAAGTTCCGCAAGCAGCAGCGCGGACGGATGAGAGGTCAGTCCAAGGGTGGGACCGCAGTGAGCTTCGGCGACTTCGGCCTCCAGGCGTTGGAGCCGGGCTGGATCACGAACCGGCAGATAGAGGCGGCCCGGATCGCGATGACCCGGCACATCCGGCGCGGCGGGAAAGTGTGGATCAACATCTTTCCCGACAAGCCGTACACGAAGAAGGCCGCCGAGACGCGCCAGGGTTCTGGCAAGGGCAATCCGGAGGGCTGGGTTGCGGTCGTGAAGCCCGGGCGCGTGATGTTCGAGATCGCCGGTATCCCCGAACCGATCGCCCGCGAGGCGATACGGCTGGCGGCGCACAAGCTGCCCATCAAAGCCAGGTTCGTGGCCCGGGAACAGCCGCTGGAGGTGCAGTGATGGCGCTCAAGCCTGGAGATATCAGAGATCTGCCGCTTGACGATATCGAGCGGCAACTTGCGGAAACGAAACAGGAGCTCTTCAACCTGCGTTTCCAGAACGCAACCGGAGAGTTGGACAATTACATGCGCCTGAAGGAATTGCGCCGGGACGTTGCGCGCATCAACACCATCATCAGAGAGCGGGAGCTGGCAGGGGAAGGAGGTGCGGAGTGAGCGCATCAGAGACCGAGATCTCAGAGCGAGGTAAGCGCAAGACCGAGGTTGGACGCGTCGTGTCGGACGTGATGGAAAAGACCGTAGTGGTCGAGGTTCGCGATTCCGCAGCTCACGGCACCTACACGAAGATCGTCCGGCGAAACAAGAAGTTGAAGGCCCACGACGAAGAGAACGACGCCCACGTCGGTGACCTCGTCCAGATAGCAGAGACGCGCCCGCTTTCCAAGAGCAAGCGGTGGCGCGTCGTGCAGGTGGTGGAAAGAGCAAAGTGATCCAGCAGGAGACCAGATGCCGGGTAGCAGACAACACGGGAGCTCGCGAGGTCCTAGTGATCAAAGTGCTGGGCGGCTCCCGGCGCCGTTATGCCGGCATCGGCGACATCGTCGTGTGCGCGGTGAAGGACGCCATCCCCGGCGGTGTGGTCAAGAAGTCGGACGTGGTCAAAGCGGTAGTCGTCAGGACGGCCAAGGAACGCCGGCGCATCGACGGCTCTTACATCCGCTTCGACGACAACGCCGTAGTGATCGTCGATGCCCAGATGCAACCGCGCGGAACTCGCATATTCGGTCCGGTTGCCCGGGAGCTCAGGGAGAGACGGTTCATGAAGATCATCTCCCTGGCGCCGGAGGTGCTCTAGCGATGGAGGTTGGTGCCAGATGGGTGTGAACATCAAGAGGGGCGATGAGGTGACGGTGATCGCCGGTAAGGATCTGGGCGCTCGCGGCCGCGTTCTCCAGGTGCTTCCAAAGAAGCGGCGAGTTGTCGTTGAGGGCATCAACCGCGTCACGCGCCACGAGAAGATCCGGTTGAACAGGCGCGGTAGTCAGGAAGGCGGCATCACCCACAAGGAGATCCCGATCGATCTCTCGAACGTCGCACTGGTCTGCCCCACCGACGGAACGGCGCGGCTGGGCTACAGGGTCGACGCCGGGGGAGCAAAGGTTCGGATCTGCAAGAAGTGCGGCACGGAGCTATAGGAGCGATCGCATTGGCAACGACTAGATACACACCACGGTTGAAAGAGCGCTACAAAACGGAGGTCACTCCGCAGCTTCAGCGCGAGCTGGGGCTCGGCAACGTGATGCAGGTCCCCCGCCCCACGAAGGTCTCAGTGAACATGGGTGTCGGCGAGGCTTCTCGCGACGCGAAGCTTCTGGATGGCGCGGTGGCCGATCTGACCAAGATTACCGGCCAGAAGCCGGCGCTCCGCAGGGCCCGAAAGTCCATCGCTACCTTCAAGATCCGTCAGGGCATGCCGATCGGCGCTTCGGTGACGATCCGGGGAGACCGTATGTGGGACTTCTTGGACCGGCTCACCTCCATAGTGCTGCCCCGGATCCGGGACTTCAGGGGACTCAACCCGCGCGCCTTCGACGGTCAGGGCAACTACAGCTTCGGGTTGACCGAGCAGTTGGTCTTCCCCGAGATCGACTACGACGACATCGATCACACCCGCGGGATGGATGTGACGATAGTGACTTCGGCAAAGAGTGACGACGAAGGCAGAGCGTTGCTATTCGCACTGGGCTTTCCGCTGCAGCGCACAGAGAGGGAGATGAGTAGCTAGATATGGCAAAGACCGCCTTGCGAAACAAAGCTGAGAGGAAGCCTAAGTTCAGGGTCAGGGGCTACACGCGCTGCAGACGGTGCGGACGGCCCCGCGCGGTCTACAAACGGTTCGGGTTGTGCCGGCTGTGTTTCCGTGAGATGGCGCACACTGGCGAGATTCCCGGTGTCACGAAGGCTTCTTGGTAAGGAGGTTGACTCGATGACGATGACGGATCCGATCGCAGACATGCTCGCGCGTGTGCGAAACGCGTCGTCCGCGATGCACCCGGAGGTGGCTATCCCGGCCTCGAAGATCAAAGAGAACATCGCCAAGATCTTGATGGACGAGGGCTTCATCGACGGTATCGAGATGGGGGAGAACGGGGGCCATCCGGTCATCAAGCTCACTCTTCGCTACTCGGAGGAACGCGAGCGTGCGATAGCGGGGATCCGTCGTATCTCCAAACCCGGCCGGCGCGTCTACCGTGGAGCGACCGAGTTGCCTCGGGTTCTCGGTGGGCTCGGCGTGGCCATCATCTCCACCTCGCAGGGGCTCATGACCGACAGGCAGGCGCGGCAAGCCAAAGTGGGGGGCGAGGTTCTCGCCTATGTCTGGTAGGAGGAAAAGCAGATGTCACGAGTAGGTCAGGCTCCCATCCCGATCCCTTCCGGCGTCGATATCGCGGTGCAAGGCCGTGAGGTCCGGGTGAAGGGGCCGCGGGGTGAACTCGACCGTTCGATACCGGAGGACATCTCCCTGGAGCAAGCCGATGGTGAGCTGCGGGTCGCGAGGGATAAAGAGACCCGGGAGGCGCGTGCGTTGCACGGTCTCACCCGCAGCTTGATCGCAAACATGGTTCAGGGAGTCACGGAAGGTTATGAGAAGCGCTTGGAGATCCACGGGGTCGGCTATCGTGCAACCAAGCAGGGCAACGATCTCGAGATCGCCGTGGGCTTCTCGCACACGGTGCGTAAGCAGGCACCGCAGGGGATCGAGTTCGATGTTCCGGCGCCTACCCGCATCAGCGTCCGGGGGATCGACAAGGAGCTCGTAGGCCAGACGGCTGCGGAGATCCGCGCCATCCGCAAGCCCGAGCCCTATAAGGCCAAAGGCATTCGTTACGAGGGGGAGCACATCGTGCGCAAAGGTGGGAAAGCCGCCAAGGGAGCGGGCTGATGAGCGATCCCGTGCAGTTGAGGCACAGACGCCACCGGCGCGTGCGAAAGCGGGTAGTTGGCACCCCCGACCGGCCCCGGCTAGCGGTGTTCCGGTCCAACCGGCACGTCTACGCTCAAGTTATCGACGACGCCGCGGGCCGGACGCTGGCGGCGGCATCGACCCTGAAGGATGGCGAGGGCGACGACCCGAAGGCGAGGGCGAAGGCAGTGGGCTTGGCCTTGGCGGGAAAGGCCAAGGACGCGGGCGTTACTCGTGTTGCGTTCGACAGAGGCGGATTCCTGTATCACGGCCGCATCCAGGCAGTTGCCGATGGAGCCCGCGAGGGCGGCCTGGATCTCTAGGAGCCGAAAACCGATGGGAGAGGAAAACTGATGGGACGAGGACGAGGCGGAGGTTCCTTCCGCGGATCGCGCGGCGGCGATGACGATCGCGCTCAGTATGAGGAGCGGGTCGTGTCCATCAATCGCGTGGCCAAGGTGGTCAAAGGAGGCCGCCGGTTCTCGTTCACCGCGCTCACAGTCGTGGGAGACCGGAGCGGACAGGTCGGCGTCGGCTACGGAAAAGCGCGGGAGGTTCCGTCTGCGATCCAGAAGGGCATCGAAGAGGCCAAAGCTGGTTTCTTCCGGGTGTCCCTCGTGGGACACACGATCCCCCACGAGATCATCGGGGAGGACTCCGGAGCCGTCGTCCTGCTGAAGCCCGCGTCCCCCGGTACTGGGGTCATCGCAGGGGGCCCGGTGCGAGCGGTAGTGGAATGCGCTGGGATACGGGACATCCTGTCGAAGTCTCTCGGCTCGGATAATCCCATCAACATCGTGCATGCAACCGTCAAGGCACTGCAGAACCTGCAGACCGCGGACAAGGTCGCCGCGAGGCGAGGCAAGCGACCCGAGGAAGTCGCTCCCTCGTATCTGCTGCGCGGGCCGGCGGCCTCCACGGCCGGTGGGAGGGGCTGAGCGTGGCCACGCTTAGAGTGACTCAGGTGCGGTCTTGCTCGGACAAGGGCAAGAAGCAGAGGGGCACTATCCGTGCTCTGGGGCTCAAGCGCCTGGGAGATTCAGTGACTCACGAAGACAGACCCGAGATCGTCGGGATGCTTCGGGCGGTGGAGCATCTCATTAGCGTGGAGGAGATAGACCGATGAAGCCCCACGATCTCAAACCTGCAGCCGGCGCGACCAAGGCGCGGATGCGAGTCGGCCGCGGCATCGGGTCTGGCAAGGGCGGGACGGCCGGTCGCGGTACCAAAGGGACAAGAGCGCGCGGAGGTGTCAAGGCATTCTTCGAGGGTGGACAGATGCCCATCGCCCGACGGATTCCAAAGTTAAAGGGCTTCAAGCCGCCGCGTCCGCACGTCTTCGAGCCGGTGAATCTGTCGGTGATCGAAGCTTTCGAAGGAAGCGAGATCGGCCCCGACGAGATGAGGGCGCAAGGGCTGATCCGCCGTAAGGGACGCAAGCCGGTCAAGGTGCTGGGTGATGGCGAGTTAGGACGCGCCATGACCGTTAGGGCTCACGCGTTCAGCGCCGCTGCCCGCTCGAAGATCGAAGCTGCCGGTGGGACGGCAGAGGTTCTGCCGACCGGGCCCGCAAGATGAATCTGCTGCAGGCGTTCGTAAACGCGTTCCGGGTCCCCGATCTTCGCAAGAAGATCCTGTTCACCGTACTCATCATCGCGATCTACCGTCTGGGTTCGCATATCCCGACGCCGGGCATCGACGTACAGAAGGCGCAGCAATTCTCCCAGGGGATACAAACCGGCGCACTGTCGTTCATCAACCTGTTCTCCGGTGGGGCGTTGACGCAGCTGGCGATCTTCGCACTGGGCATCATGCCGTACATCACCTCCTCGATCATCATGCAGCTACTGACCGTCGTCATCCCCAAGCTCGAGGCATGGTCCAAAGAGGGCGAGAGCGGCTACAAGAAGATCACCCAGTGGACGCGCTATCTAACTGTGGGCCTGGCGATCATGCAGTCCACCGGTCTCGCATTCCTCTTCCACAGCGGCAACATCACCAACAACAACGGCACCCCGATCGACCTCATCCCAAACTTCAACATGGCACGGGTGGCCCTCATCGTCGTCTCGCTGACCGCGGGCACGGCGCTGATCATGTGGCTCGGCGAGCTCATCACCACACGCGGGGTCGGCAACGGCATGTCCATCCTGATCTTCACATCCATCGTCTCCCGGCTCCCCAGCTCGGGACATGCGATCCTGGCGCAGAAAGGATGGGGCACCTTCAGCTTCATCCTTCTCATGGGGATCGGGGTGATCGTGGCCATCGTGATCATGGAACAGGGCCAACGGCGGATCCCGGTCCAGTACGCCAAGCGGATGGTCGGCCGGCGCATGTACGGGGGGAGCTCCACCTATATCCCGCTCAAGGTCAATCAGGCGGGCGTCATCCCGATCATCTTCGCGTCGAGCGTTCTCTACATCCCAACGCTGCTGCAGAACGTGATCCACAGCACGGCCATACAGAACTTCATCTCGAACACGCTGGTGAACTCGGCGAGTCCGGTGTACATGATCCTGTATGGGTTGATGGTGGTTTTCTTCGCTTACTTCTACACCGCCATCACGTTCAACCCCGTAGAAGTGGCGGACAACATGAAGCAGTATGGGGGCTTCGTGCCGGGCATCAGACCGGGCCGGCAAACCGCGGAGTACCTCGATCGGATCCTTACGCGGATCACGCTTCCCGGCGCCATCTTCATCGCCGCGATTGCGTTGCTACCGTCGATCTTCTTCGCCACCCAGAACATTAAACAGCTGCCCTTCGGTGGAACCTCCATCCTCATCACGGTCGGCGTCACCCTCGAAACGATGAAGCAGATCGAGTCGCAGCTGCTCATGCGGCACTACGAGGGCTTCCTTAAATGATGATCTCCGCACGGAGGCGCGCGTGAGGCTGGTCCTTTTCGGCCCCCAGGGAGCCGGTAAGGGGACACAAGCCCTGAAGATCGCCCAGAAGTACTCGATCCCGGCGATCTCTACCGGCGACATCTTCAGGTGGGCGATCTCGGGTGGCACCGCTCTGGGCGCCAAGGTGCGCGAATACGTCGACGAGGGTGAGCTGGTTCCCGATGCTCTCACCGTTGAAGTCATGACCGAGCGGCTGGAGGCGGCTGATTGCAACGGCGGCTTCCTCCTAGACGGGTTCCCCCGGACCATCGAGCAGGCTCGTGCTCTCGACGGCGTCCTCGATGGACTGGGAACGGAGCTCGATGGGGCGCTCGTCATCGACGTCCCGGAGGACGTTTCTCTCCGCAGGTTGCTGGGGCGACGCGTTTGCGTGAAGTGCGGGCGCAACTATCACGTCGATCTGCCGCCGGCGGTGGACTGGACGTGTGACACCTGCGGCGGACAGGTGGTGAAACGGGTCGATGACGTCGAGGAAGAGAAGATCCGCCACCGTCTCGAGCTCTATCACCTACAGACCGAGCCGCTGAAGGCTTACTACAGGGACCGCGGCCTCCTGCGTGAGGTCGAGGGACAGGGCACCCCGGACGAAGTCTTCGACCGAGTAAGGGCTGCCCTCTGAGTTACTCGTCGGGAGAGGTCGCGGTCTACGAACCGGCTGCGGGGGCAGCACCTCCTCCGTCGCGGGCTTCCCAGCCGTGCCCGCCTCCGGCGGACCCGGCTGCTGCAGAGGCTTCCTCCGGAGGCGCTACCTCCTCGCCGGGTAGCCGGCTACTGGTGAAACCGATGGAACGCAGCTATCGGAGCCAGCTTGATCTATAAGAAGTCTCCGGAGGAGATCGACCTGATGCGTGAGGGCGGCAAGATTCTTGTCGGGGCGCTGGAACGAGTGCGGGAAGCCATCGCTCCGGGAGTCACCACGACCGAGCTCGACCGGGTTTTTGCCGATGCGATCGCAGAGCGGGGGGCGGCAGCTTCCTTCTTGGGATACCGGGGGTTCCCCGCTTCCATCTGCGCTTCTCCCAACGACGTCATAGTCCACGGCATCCCCGACGGGACCAGGCTTGCAGACGGCGACGTGATCTCCCTGGACTTCGGTGTTCTCTATCGCGGTTTCCATACGGACTCAGCTTGGACCTTCCCCGTGGGCGAGATCGATGCGGCGGCGGCCGAGCTGCTGAAGGTCACCGAGGCCTCCCTTGACGCCGCCATCGCACAGTGCCGCCCGGGAAACAGACTTGGCGACGTGGGCCACGCGGTAGAGGAGGTCGCCGAGGCGGCGGGCTTCTCGGTGGTTCGCGAATACGCCGGTCACGGGGTGGGAAGGGCGCTGCACGAGGACCCCTGGATCCCGAACTATGGCCCTCCGGGCCGTCGTGAAGTGCTCAGTCCAGGGATGACCCTTGCCATCGAGCCAATGATCAATGCAGGCGGAGCCGGCACAAAGGTGCTGGGCGACGGCTGGGCGGTGGTCACGTCCGATGGGAGGCTCTCGGCCCACTTCGAGCACACCGTAGCGATCACCCCGGACGGCTACGAGGTGCTAACGGCGCGGGCCCCCGGCTGATCGGGGCCTTCTCTACCGGAGTGGCCGGACTGCCCCCTCTGCGGTATCCTTCCTGGTCGGCTCGGTCCCAGGTATCGCGCGCCTCGAAGGGCGCTGCCCGTGGGACCGTCGAGTGCTTCGATATCTCCCGTGGGCGCAGCTTCGCAGGAGTATGGGGCAGCGGGGCAACCTAGGACGGGGACAGCGCGCATGGCGAGGAACAAAGAGCAGCAGATCCCGAAGGAAGAGGGGATCCAGGTCGAGGGCACGGTTATCGAACCGTTGCCCAATGCCATGTTTCGCGTGGAGCTTGAGAATGGGCACAAGGTTCTGGCCCACATCTCGGGAAAGATGCGCATGCACTACATCCGGATCCTTCCCGGCGACAAGGTGCTGGTGGAGCTTTCCCCCTACGACCTCACGCGGGGACGCGTGGTCTATCGGTACAAGTAGCCGCATATGAAGGTGAGGCCGAGCGTAAAGAAGATGTGTGACAAGTGCAAAGTTATCCGGCGCAGGGGGCGAGTGATGGTTATCTGTTCAAACCCCCGTCACAAGCAAAGGCAGGGGTAGAGGAGTGGCACGAATCGCAGGTGTCGATCTTCCGCGCGAGAAACGTCTTGACGTTGCACTGACCTATATCTATGGGATCGGACGTACCAAGGCGATGGGGACCTGCATCGGTTCTCGAGTTAGCCCCGCGACGCGCGTGCGTGATCTCACCGATGAAGAGGTCGTACGCATCCGGGACTGGATCGGCGGACAGTATCGCGTCGAAGGAGACCTTCGCCGGGAAGTCAACCAGAACATCAAGCGCAAGGTCGAGATCGGTTCGTATCAAGGTCTGCGTCATCGGCGCGGCTTGCCGGTTCACGGCCAGCGCACCCATACGAACGCACGCACGCGGAAGGGTCCCAAGAAGACCGTCGCAGGTAAGAAGAAGGTCAAGGGGAAGAAGTAGTGGCAGCTCCTAAGAAGGCCAAGAAGACCAGGCGGCGAGAGAAGAAGAACATCGTGCACGGCGTCGCGCATATCAAGTCGACGTTCAACAACACGATCATCTCGATCAGTGACCTGGAAGGCAACGTCCTGTCGTGGGCGTCGGCGGGCAATATCGGCTTCAAGGGATCCAAGAAGTCCACCCCCTTCGCAGCCCAGTTGGCTGCCGAGGCAGCCTCCCGGCGAGCGCAGGAGCACGGTGTGCGCCGCGTCGACGTCGAGGTCAAAGGACCCGGTTCTGGACGAGAGACCGCGATCAGGTCGCTGCAGGCATCGGGCCTCGAGGTGATCGCGATCAAGGATGTCACGCCCGTTCCGCATAACGGCTGCAGGCCGCGTAAGAGAAGGAGAGTGTGAGCGATTGCGTTACACAGGACCGGTTTGCAGACTATGTAGAAGGGAGCGGATGAAGCTCTTCCTCAAGGGCACGAGGTGCGAATCACCGAAGTGCCCGATCGAGAAGGGCCGCCCGCCTCCCGGTGAACATGGTCGTGGACGCGTGCGCGAATCGGAGTTCCTCCTCCAGCTTCGTGAGAAGCAGAAGGCCAAGCGCTTCTATGGCATCGGTGAGAAGCAGTTCCGCGGTTATTACGCCGAGGCCGCTCGTGCCAAAGGGGTTACGGGCGAGGAATTGATGCGTATCTGCGAGTCCCGGCTGGACAACGTCGTGTATCGATCGGGTCTGGCGATGAACCGGCCGATGGCTCGTCAGTTCGTTTCTCACGGCCATTTCGTCGTCAACGGAAAGAAGGTGAACATCCCATCGTTCCGGGTGAAACCCGGTGACGTCGTGGGCGTCAAGGAGCGCTCCAAGACGATGGGCAGGATCGTGGAGAACACTGCTTATGCCGAGGGCCGAGAGATCCCGGATTGGCTTCACACCAACCTCAGGGAACTCGCCATCGAGGTTCGAGCGCTTCCCGAACGGCAGCAGATCGATGCTCCCGTCCAGGAACAACTGATAGTCGAGTTCTACTCGAAGTAAGAGACTGCTTCGGCGCCGCCAGTTGCCGAAGAAAAAGCTTCACCCAGGAGAGGAGATGCATTGGATCTGTTGATCGTTCAGCGCCCCCATATCACCGAGGAAGAGATATCGGAGTTCCGGCGCAAGTTCGTCATTGAGCCGCTTGAGCCCGGCTTCGGCTACACACTCGGTAACTCGCTGCGGAGGACGCTGCTTTCTTCCATTCCGGGGGCGGCGATCACGCGAGTGAAGATCGATGGGGTGCTCCACGAGTTCTCCACGATCGAGGGTGTCACCGAAGACGTCACCGACATCGTGCTCAACCTGAAAGAGTTGGTGATCCGCAGCGAAAACGAAGAACCCACCACCGTCTACCTCCGTTCCCAGGGAGCAGGGACGGTCTCGGGCAAGGACATCCAGGTGCCGGCCGGGATCGAGGTGCTCAACCCCGACCACCACATCGCGACGCTGACGCAGAAGGCGTCATTGGGTCTCGAGCTTCGGGTCGAGCAGGGCCGCGGTTACGTACCGGCCCCCTCCGGAACGAAAGAAGCGATCGGTACCATCCCGATCGACGCGATCTTCTCGCCCGTGAGGCGAGTGACCTACGAGGTAGAACCGGCGCGCTTCGAGCAGATGATGGACCGAGACCGGCTGATCCTCGATGTGGAGACCGACGGCTCGATCTCGCCGCGCGACGCTGTTGCTGCGGCCGGAGCGACCATGGTCAACCTCTTCGGTCTGTTCGCGTCGATCGGCGACGGCCCCGGCCTGGATCTCGGCCCCGAGCCGGGGAGCGATGAAGTATCCGGCGTGCTGGCGCAACCGATCGAAGATCTCGACCTCACCGTGCGCTCCTACAACTGCCTGAAGCGGGAGGGCGTGACCACGGTGGGCGAGCTGGTGCAGAAGACCGAAGGAGACCTGCTCGAGATCCGCAACTTCGGGCAAAAGTCGATCGACGAGGTCAAGGCCAAGCTGGAGGAGCTCGATCTGACTCTCAACCAGCAGGATTTCTAGACCAAGGGTGACAATCTGATGCCGCAACCGAAGAAGGGGCCCCGGCTGGGATCGAACCCGTCGCACCAGGGTTTGATGCTCGCTAATCTGGCGTCGTCGTTGTTTCAGCACGAGCGCATCAAGACCACCGAGGCCAAGGCAAAGATGCTCCGGCCCTACGCGGAGAGGCTGATCACGAAGGCCAAGGATGGGTCGGTGCATCAACGGCGGCAGGTTCTGTCGAAGATCGAGGACCGGGACGTCGCACACAAGCTGTTCTCGGACATCGGTCCGCGCTTCGCAGGTCGAAACGGTGGCTACACGCGCATCTTGAAGCTGGGCCCGCGCAATGGAGATGGGGCGCCGATGGCCCTGATCGAGTTGATCGAGGGGGCAGCCCCGGCGGCCGAGGCCGCGCCGGAACAGACGGGAGGCCGCCGGCGCCGCTTGGGCCGTCAGCCGAGGCGCCGCCGAACCGCTGAGGGAACGACTCCCGCCCCGGCGGTCGAGGCTGACGTTGAGGATGAAGAAAGCATGCCGGAGGCCGTTGACACGGAAGTCGTTGACACGGAAGAGGACGGTGGGGACGCCAGCGCATCTGACGTGCCGGAAGAGAATCAAGAGAGCTGAACCTCCGCCTGGACCTTGCATACGACGGGGCCCCCTTCCACGGCTTCGCCCGCCAGCGCGATGTCCGGACAGTGCAAGGGGATTTAGAGACCGCACTGGAGAAGCTGTTCGACAGACCCGCGGTCTCGGTGGCCGCGGGACGCACCGATGCGGGCGTACACGCTTTGGCTCAGGTCGTAAGCATCTCGGAAGCCCCTGACGAGCTCGACCTCGAGAGTGCGCGGGACGCGTTGAACGTGATGTGTGGCCCTTCGATAGCGGTGCACTCCTGCAGCAGCGCAGCCCAGGGATTCAGCGCTCGATTCAGCGCTCGCTCCCGTTCCTACGTGTATGCGATCACCGAAGGTCCCGTTCTCGATCCCTTTCTCACCAGCACCTCGCTCTATCACCGGGAGGCCCTCGAGCTGGGCGCGATGAACGAAGCCGCGGGTCACCTGATCGGCTCTCACGACTTCAGCTCCTTCGGCCGAGTTCGGGAGGCGGGGGCCTCGGCCCAGAGGAACCTGTTCGAGCTATCGGTGGAACGGAGGGGCCGCGTGGTGCGCGTGCACGCGCGCGCCAATGCCTTCATCCAACAGATGGTTCGCTCGATCGTGGGGAGTCTGATCCAGGTGGGCGAAGGCTCCCGGACCCCCGACCAGATGCCACAGTTACTGGCGGCCCGTGATCGGGGGGCGGCCGGACCTGTCGCCCCCCCGCATGGCCTTTGCCTCGTGGCGGTGGAATACGACGAAGGATGGGGCCTTCCTTTGCATCTACAAGAGAGCACGCCTTCGGTGGCCGCGCCCTAACTTTGATCGGTGCCCTCCCCGGCCACCCGCGCAGCCGAATTGACCCTCCTGAAACTGGCCGTTATCCTGCGCTTTCTCGGGATCGCCCCGATCTTCGGGCCGGCTGGAAGGTAAGGATGAAGACCCACACCACTAAACCAAGCGAGATCACGCGCGACTGGTGGCTCGTCGACGCTGACGGGGTGGTTTTGGGACGTCTCGCTTCCGAGGTGGCGAAGCGGCTCCGGGGCAAGCACAAGCCCAATTTCTCGCCCCACCTTGACGTCGGTGACCATGTCATCGTCGTCAACGCTTCAAAGGTGGTGCTTACCGGGAACAAGATCGCCCAGAAGACCCTCTACCGTCATTCCGGGTATCCGGGTGGTCTAACGGAGGTGCCCTACTCCAAGCTGATGGTCACCCGGCCGGAACTTGCCATAGAGAAGGCGGTGAAGGGCATGTTGCCGAGCAATAGGCTGGGCCGTGCGATGCTCAAGAAGCTCAAGGTATATGCAGGTTCCGAACATGGGCACTCGGCCCAGCACCCGAAGACACTCGAGTTGCGGGACGTTGCAGCGCCCCACAACCCGGAACAGGCTCACACGATAGAAGAGGTCACTCACCATGCCTGATCTGTTGGCCCGGGCTACGGGAAGACGCAAGGAAGCGGTGTGCCGAGCGCGCCTCCTGCAGGGCTCGGGCCGTTGGGAGATCAACGGCCGTCCTCTGGAGGATTATTTCCAGGGCGCTACCCACAGGATGATCATCACCGAACCCCTGCGACTGACCAACACCGAAGGCCGCTACGACATCATCGCCAAGATCGAAGGGGGCGGAGTCACGGGTCAAGCGGGGGCCCTGAGACACGCGATAGCGAAGTCCCTTATCGAGCTCGACCCCGACCTGCGCCCCGTGCTCAAGAAAGCAGGGTTCCTGACCCGCGACGCGCGCGAGAAGGAACGCCGCAAGTACGGTCTGAAGAAGGCCAGAAAGGCGCCGCAGTACTCCAAGCGGTAGAGCAGGTCTCCTGACCTGCGACGCGCCGGAAGGAACGCCGCAAGCAGTCTGAAGAGGGCCAGAAGGGCTCCGGCAGAAAGGCCCCGCAGTACTCCAGCGGTAGAGCAGGCTTCCTGACCGGCGACGCGCCCAGAAGGACGCCGCGAGCAGTCCTGAAGAGGGCCAGAAAGGCTCCGGCAAAGGCCCGCAGTACTCCAAGCGGTAGGGCAGCAGATCAGTGTCGGCAGATCTGCGGGCTGTCGACTACCGCTCCGCTGACCTTGCCGAGCCTTCTCGCGGGTGCTCGAGCATCCTTCGCAGCACCAACTGGAGCACTCCGCCGTTGCGGAAATAATCAAGCTCCACTTCGGAATCGATCCGGCATTCGGCGTCGAAGTCAACGTCGCCGCCATCTTCTCGATGGGCAACCACGTGTAGCTCGGCGTGTGGTTCCAGGCCCCCTTCTATCCCGGCGATGTCGTAGGTTTCATCCCCCTTCAGCCCGAGTGAGGCCGCGTCTTTGCCCCCCACGAACTGCAGCGGCAGTATCCCCATCGCCACGAGGTTGCTGCGGTGGATACGTTCGAAGCTCTCCGCGATCACGGCCTTGACCCCAAGGAGCAGCGGTCCTTTCGCTGCCCAGTCGCGCGAGCTCCCCGAGCCGTACTCCCTGCCCGCGATCACGATCAAGGGGACGCCTCGTTCCATGTACGTCTGGGCCGCCTCGAAGATTGTCGTCTCGTCGCCGTCCGGCAGCAGCGTTGTCCACCCCCCGGCTTTCCCGGACGCAACCAGATCGTTTCGCAGGCGGATGTTGGCGAAGGTCCCCCGGACCATGACCTCGTGGTTCCCGCGACGCGAGCCGTAGCTGTTGAAATCGGCCGGCTTGACTCCCTGATCGACGAGGTACTTCCCAGCCGGCGAGCTGGGGGCGATCGAACCCGCCGGAGAGATGTGATCGGTGGTTACCGAGTCGCCTACTTTGACGAGGACGCGCGCGCCGACAACGTCTCCCAACGCTGCCGGTTCCGGCCCGAGATTCTCGAAGAAGGATGGTTCCCGTACGTAGGAAGACCCCGCGTCCCATTCGTAAAGGTCGCCAGAAGGTGATGGCAACTGCGTCCAATGCTCATCGCCATCGAAGATCTTTCCGTACTCACGGCCGAAGAACTCCGATTTCACCGACAGCAGCGCAGCCTCGATCTCTTCCGATGACGGCCAGATATCTCTGAGGTACACATCGGCCCCGTCGCGATCGGTGCCCAGCGGATCCGATCCAAGATCGATGTCTGCGGTTCCCGCCAGGGCGTAGGCGACTACCAACGGTGGAGATGCCAGGTAGCTCGCTTTCACCTGGGGATGGATACGACCTTCGAAGTTGCGATTGCCCGACAGCACCGAAACGACGGCGAGGTCGTTCTCATCTACTGCGGTCGACACCGCCTCGGGCAGAGGTCCGGAGTTGCCGATGCAAGTCGTGCACCCGTAGCCCACCACGAAGAAGCCGAGCTTCTCGAGGTCGTCCAGCAGGCCGGCATTCTCGAGGTAGTCGGTCACCACGCGCGAGCCCGGGGCCAACGACGTCTTCACCCAGGGCTTGGCGCGCAGACCTTTCTCGGCGGCCTTCCGGGCGAGCAAACCGGCAGCGAGCATCACGGGCGGATTGGATGTGTTCGTGCAACTCGTGATCGCGGCGATCACGACCGAGCCATGGCGAAGCGAGACCGCGGCAGCATCTTCGGCCGACTGAGGCTGAGGAGCGGTGTCGGGATGTTCGTGAGTGGGATCGAATCCGGAAGCGTTCCCGCCTTCCGCGACCAGGTCGGCTACCGCGATCTCCACGCCCCCGTTGCCGTTCGCGAGCTCGCCCGAGTAGACGTCGGTGAAGCTCTCCCACACCTTGCCCAGCGGAACGCGATCCTGGGGCCGGCGCGGACCTGCAAGGCTGGGAACGACACTGGAGAGGTCGAGCTCGAGGGTCTCGCTGAACTGGGGGTCCGGGGTGTCATCGGTGCGGAACATCCCCTGGTGCTTCGTGTAGCTCTCGACCAATTCGATGAGTGAATCTTCACGCCCGGTCAGGCGCAGATAGGCAAGCGTCTGGTGATCCACCGGCCACAGGGAGGCCGTGGCGCCGAACTCGGGCGACATGTTTGACAGGGTGGCGCGGTCGGCAACGGTCAATCCCGAGACCCCGTCTCCATAGAACTCGACGAATTTGCCCACCACGCCATGAGCGCGCAGGATCTCGGTCACCGTCAGCACCAGATCGGTGGCGGTAACTCCCGGACCAAGGGCCCCCGAGAAGCGAAAGCCGACCACCTGGGGTGTGAGCATCGGGAGGGGTTGACCGAGCAGGGCGGCTTCAGCCTCGATTCCGCCGACCCCCCAACCGAGGACGCTTAACCCGTTGACCATGGGCGTGTGAGAGTCCGTCCCGACCAGGGTGTCTGGGATCGCAACCGGGCCCTCGGAGGTGTCGGTCACTTGCACGACTTTGGCCAGATATTCGAGGTTGACCTGATGCACGATGCCCATCCCCGGCGGCACCACCCGGAACCCGGCGAAGGCTTGTTGCGCCCACCGAAGAAGTGAGTAGCGCTCGGCATTGCGCTCGTACTCTCGCTCGACGTTGAAGCCGTACGATCCCAGGCCCCCGAACGCATCCACCTGCACCGAATGATCGATCACGAGATCGACCGGAACCAATGGATCGACCTCGCGGGGCTCACCGCCTGCACGGGCGATGGCGGAGCGCATGGCAGCGAGATCGACTGCTGCCGGCACGCCAGTGAAGTCTTGAAGGATGACCCGTGCTGGAGCGAACGCGAACTCGCGATCCTCAAGCGGTTTGCGCCCCCATCCTGCAAGAAACGCCACGTCGTCCTCGGAGGAAAATCTGGTGCCCGCGAGGCGAAGCAGGTTTTCGAGTAACACCTTGATGGTGACCGGCATCAGGTCCAGCTGCGCAAGCCCTTGCTCCTGAAGAACGTCAAGTGCGAAGTAAGAGACGGAGGCCCCGCCGGCTTCGAGGGAAGCTCGCGCCCCGAACGGATCGATCTTGCTCATCCTGAACCTCCCTTGCGGCTCCATCCGTGGACGGTTTCGAGAGTAACGCGCGGCCGGATGACTGCAGAGACGACTTCCGTGCCTGGTTGAGGCCCGTCCGGAGGAGGGCTGAGCCGCCTAGGCTTGCAAGTGCAGCGCCGGGCAGGCCCGGGCAAGCGCCTTGAGCCGCGCCGGGGACCCCGACAGCAGCGATCTGATGTCCTTGGGACTCATCCCCGCGAGAGCCGAGCACTTGATGTTCGTCCCGCCCGGCACCGGCATCACGGTCTCCGTGCTGCTGGCCGAGGATGAGCCTGACATCGCCGCGCTGCCCATGAGGCTCTTCGTTAGTCCCTGCAGATTGACCGATACGGCCCCCGCGGGTGCCGAGATGGTGCCTGCGAAGTCACGGAACGTCATATGCAGGGCAAGCGAGTGGACTCCGGCGGGGAGCGGCTTGCCGCCCAGCGCGCCGAGCTGCCTGAGGTCGATCTCCATTTGGATGAGCGAGCCGTTCTTGACCCACGCGTCGAGCGTGACGTTCTTATCTGGGATGGCGGTTGCATCGGGCAGTGCCCCCTGCGGCATTGCGCCGCCGAGGTTTGCAAGCGTGTCGCGCAGGGCGGTGTACGCCTGACGAGCGGGGACACTAACCACTAGGTGGGTGCCCGCGGCGTCGCTTCCCGCAGTGGAGACGGTGGCAGCCCCGAGCAGCTTCTGGAGCAGGGCATTAGCTGCCTGCTTCTGTTTCGCGGCGGAGGGAGCCGACGCGCTGGATTGCGCTGCGAGCTTGTCGAGTCCTGCGAAGGAAAGCCACTTCCCCTCCAGGGCAGGCTTGAGGAAGGTGAGCCCGGAAGATTCGGCTTGATGTATCTGGCGCTGCAGATCCGTGCCTTTCGCGCCGAACATCTTGAGCAGCGGGCCGGCATCCGCTCGGACGTAAAGCGTTCGGTTCACCATCCGCATCTCGATCGCGTTGCTGTCACCGGCGATGTTGATGATCGTTTCGGAGCGGGCATCGCGTGGGTTAGATGCGTTGTTGTGGGAGACGGTTACCGACGAGGCCAGGATCTTGTTGGCTTCGGCGGTGGTTATGGAGCCTCCGCCACCCTGGCTTGCCAGCGCCTGTAGCGATTGGGGATCGGAGCGAAAGGTGAGAGTGACGGTGGAGGAACTGTTCTGAAGCTTCAGGAGCGAAGCCAGCAGTGTTCCCTCTGCATTTCCGGAGGGCTGGTTGGGCGATGAGCCTCCACATGCCCCCATGATCAGAGCAGCGGTCAGAAGTAGTATTGCCAAGCGGCGCACAGGGAACTCCCTTGCTAGATAACTCGAGCTTGACCTTCCAGTATGGGTCATGATCCGGGGAAGCCGGGCCAGTTGCGGGCCCCGCTCGCACCTTGCGTAGCATGGGCGCGATGGAAGAGTCGCTTGGACCAGATGCGATGTTGAGAAACGCAACCGACGTCATTGCTGCCGACCCCGGTCTCGTCGAGCGCATCTGGAACAGGGATCCGTCCGCGTGGGCTCCTGGGGAGGACAGTCCCGCGGACCGCTTGGGCTGGCTCGACCTTCCGGTGGAGATGCAATCGGTGGTCGCCGAGCTTGATTCCTTCGCGGCCGGCATCCGGTCCGATGGTGTCGCTTCGGTAGTCCTCTTGGGCATGGGCGGGTCGAGTCTTGCCCCCGAGGTCTTCGGCCGGACCTTCGAGCCGCGGGCCTCGAACCCCGCTTTGATAGTTCTGGATTCGACTCACCCCGATCAGATCCGCGCCCTGACTGAACGCCTCGATCTGAGCTCCACCATGTTCATCGTGTCGAGCAAGTCGGGCGGAACGATCGAGACCATTTCCCTGTATCGGCATTTCCGCTCGTTGCTTGACGATGGGACAAGGTTCGTGGCGATAACAGATGCAGGTACGTCGCTCGAGGAGCTGGCCCGCGCGGAGGGTTTCCGGGCGGTGTTCCAGAGCCGTCCCGACATCGGGGGCCGGTACTCGGCGCTATCGCACTTCGGACTGGTGCCGGCCGTCATGGTGGGTGCCCCCGCTGCCGATCTCCTCTCCGGAGCTGCTGCCATGGCCAGCGAATGCAGGAAGGAAGATGCGTCGAACCCAGGCCTGGCGCTGGGCAACGCCATCGGCCGTGCGGCCGCGCAAGGTAGCGACAAGCTGACCTTTTCGATCTCTGAGGGCATAGCTTCCTTCGGCAGCTGGGTCGAGCAATTGCTCGCCGAGTCAACCGGCAAGCAGGGCAAAGGGATCGTTCCGATAGTGGACGAGCCCGCCAGCGAGGGCACGCCCTACGGACCCGACCGGTTCTTCGTTTCGATCCGCCTCGCGGGCGACTCCAAAACAGATCCTCGGGCGGACTCGTGGACGGCCGGATCTCCCGTGATCGAGATCCAATCTCCGTCACCTCGTTCGCTGGGGGCCGAGATGTTCAGATGGGAATTCGCCACCGCGGTTGCCGGCTCCATCCTGGGCATCAATGCCTTCGATCAGCCGAACGTCGAGTCGGCCAAGCGAGTGACGCGTGAGCTGTTGGAGTCTGGTGCGGACATCGAGTGGGCCGAGGACGATCCGGAGACTGTGTTCGAAGGAGCGGGCCCCCCGGAGCTGGCCTGCCTCCTCGCGTTCGCACCTTCTTCAGTGACGAATCGCGAGATCCTGGAAGCAGGCCGGCGCAAGGTGCTGCTCGGGAGCGGTGTCGCAACGATGAGTGGTTTCGGGCCGCGTTATCTGCATTCAACAGGTCAACTCCACAAGGGAGGCAAAAAGAACGTGCGCGCTCTGGTCATCCTCGATCCGCCGGAACATGATGAACCGATCCCGGAATCCCCTCACACCTTTGGACGCTTGATCACCTCGCAGGCTGCGGGTGACGCGCGGGCCCTGCACGAGGCTGGACAGCGCGTTGCTCGAACGAGCTGGCAGAGGTTCGCGGAGTGGGCGACATGACCGTGGAATGGAGGAAGACACCCGACGATCACGTGATCGTCGTACTCGGCGCGACCGGTGACCTGGCGCGCAAGAAGCTCTTACCTGCCCTCTTCCATCTCGACATGGAAGACCTGATGCCCAAGCGGTACTTGGTGGTCGCGACCTCGAAGGATGAGGTGACGGACGATCAGTTCCGCGAGTTCGCCCGCGACGCGGTGGACGAGTTCTGCAGATGCAAGTCGTCCGAAGGTCATTGGGATGAGTTCGCGGCACGCCTGTCGTATGTCTCCGGCGAATTCGGTCCCGACGATGACGGTCCTTTGGGCGATGCCATCCGCAAGGCTGAAGCCGAGATCGGAGGGGATCCCCCGCGACGGCTGTTCTATCTGGCGGTTCCGCCCCAGGCGTTCGGACCGATCACGTTGGGCATAGGGGCCGCGGAGCTGGCGGAACGGGCGCGAGTGATCTACGAGAAGCCGTTCGGCTGGGACATGGAGTCGTTCATCAAGCTGAACAACACGGTCCATGAGGTCCTGACCGAGGATCAGATCTACAGGATCGATCACTTCCTCGGGAAGGAGACCGTGCAGAACATCCTTGCATTCAGGTTCGCAAACGGGATGTTCGAACCGATCTGGAATCGCGACCACATAGATCATGTCCAGATCGACGTTCCCGAAGACATCGGCATCGGCGCGCGCGGGGGCTTCTATGAAAAGACCGGAGCATTCCGAGACATGATCGTTACGCATCTGTTCCAGGTGTTGAGCTTCATCGCTATGGAGCCGCCATCGTCGTTTGGCGAGCAGCCGCTGCTGGACGAGAAATCAAAGGTGTTCGAGAGCATGGTGGCGCTCGAGCCAGATGACGTCGTGTTCGGCCAGTACGAGGGTTATCAAAGGGAAGAGGGCGTCGCTCCCGACTCGCGTACAGAAACTTTCGCGGCGGCTCGGGTCTGGGTCGATAACTGGCGCTGGTCGGGCATGCCGTTCTTTCTGAGAACGGGCAAGCGGATGGCCGAGAAGCGGTGGGCGGTGACGCTTGCTTTCCGGGAGCCACCGAAGCAGATGTTCGAAGAGGTGGAGGTTCAGGGACAGAGCCGCAACCACCTGACTATGGAGATGGGACCCAACGAAGGCATCTCGGTGTCCTTCCTTGCCAAGGTGCCAGGCCCCTCCATCGAGCTCGGGCCGGCACGCATGGACTTCCGCTACGCCTCTTCTTTCGGTTCGGAGCTGATCGAGGCTTACGAACGTTTGATCCACGACGCACTGATCGGAGACCGAACGCTGTTCACGAGGTGTGACGGCATCGAACGGGTGTGGGAGCTCGTCGAGAAGCTCATCCATCATTCCCCGGCGGTGCATGAGTACCCGCAGGGGTCGTGGGGACCGCAGGCGGCAAACGAGCTCATAGCTCCTCGCCAGTGGCACCTTCCGGAGCCTCCGACTAATGAGTGAGCCCATCGGGTTCTTCTACGACCCGCGCTGCCCCTGGGCATGGCGCACATCGAAATGGGTGCGCCAGTTGGAGGAGGCAGAGATCGTCTTGGTGGACTGGCGCTTCTTCAGCCTGAGTGTCATCAACGACAAGACAGAGGACGCACTGGACGATGTCGAAGACCCCGGCGCAGCTGCTCTCCGAACGCTGGCCCTGGTGAAAGAAACGACAGGAAACCAAAGATCCGACGACCTCTACAAGACGATCGGCGAGCGGACGCACGAGGTCCCGCGGCGGCTAACGAACGCGCTGTTGCGCGAGGTCGTCAAGGAGTCCGGCTTGGGAGATGACCTCGTGGACCGGGCACTCGCCGATGCCAAGACCAAGGAAGATGTCCTGCGCGACCATCGCACCGCCGTCGAACAGGTAGGAGCGTTCGGCGTACCGACGATCGTGCTCGAGTCGGGCAAGGGGATCTTCGGACCGGTGATAGACGACGAGGGGGCCGTCGATGCTGCCGAATTGTGGACCCACGTGCATTGGCTGATCGACAAAGCCGGCTTTTACGAGTTGAAGAGAGAGCGCGACTAAGGAAGGTCTGCGACAGCCTCGGCGAGATCCTTGCGGATGCCGGTGACGAACGGGACCTCCAATTTGGTGTAGCGGCGTGCTTCGGTCGCCCGCAGCCGCCGCATCAGATCGACGATCCGATCGATCGAGTCGGCCTCGAAGGCGAGGATCCATTCGTAGTCGCCCAGGCCGAAGGCGCTCGTGGTGTTGGCTAGAACGTCCGGGTACTCGCGCCCGGCCCCTCCGTGAACCCGCAACAAGTCGCCGCGTTGCTCCGCCTCCAGGAGATACCAATCCGGGGTTCGCACGTACGGATAGACGGTGAAGTACTTCTTCGGGGGTTCTCCCTTGACGAAGGCCGGCAGATGATCCTTTGCGAACTCTGCCGGACGAACGATCCCGAGGAATGCCTGGGTTTGCTCCAAAGAGCGCCCGAGCTCGGTGCGCCGGAACGCGACCGCTAGATCCTGGATGTCGTCAACTGAGTCGGCCACCCACCAGAACGCAAGGTCTTCCCGCGCGCTGAAACCGGCGGTCGAATAGATTCCCCGCACCTGAACCCGGTCGCTCCAGGCATCGAACAACGAATCGGCTTCCTTGACCGCCACCTCGCGGTCGGACTCTGAGAGCCGCTGCGGGATCGCACGGTAGACGGGGTAACCGGCCACCACGAACTCCGTTGACATGGCGCCAGATTATCGCGGCGAGGAGCTTACGAAGTTGATGGCACGCACCGCCGCCTCCTCGCCTTGGCGCACGCAATCTGGAAGCCCGCTGCCGCGATAGGCGGCACCGGCAAGCGCGATCCCAGGCTGGGATGCCATCGCAGTGTCCACCTGTTCCAGCAATCGGAGATGGCCGACCCGGTAGTGGGGCAGCCCCCGATCCCACCTGAACACCTTCCACGTTACGAGTGGAGCCTCGAGCCCGATAGCTTCTCGCACCTCCGCGTCCATGAGACCGACGAGGTCCTCGTCATCCAGCGCGAGCGAAGCTTCCCGACCGGCGCGCCCGACGAAACATCTCAATACGAGCCGGCCATCGCCAGGCGCGGTCCCGGCCCATTTCTTCGAATACCAGGTGCACGCGGACAGCACGCGATGATCCCGGCTGGAGACGAGGAAGCCGCTGCCGGAAGCGGGGAGGGACTCGCTGCCCCCGTCGTAGACGAGAATCGCGACGGCCGCCGACGCGTACTGGATGCGATAGAGGTGACGCGCGGCCTCCGGATTATGAGCCTCGAGTAACTCGGCTGCGACGAAGGAAGGAGTGGCAACGATCACGGCGTCGGCAGGGACCATTTCGCCGTTGCCAAGCTCGATCTCGTATCCCGTGCCCGAGGGGTTGATGTGGCGGGCCTCGGTGCCCGTCCGGACGGTGGCGGGTTGGAGCGACTCGGTCAGGCGATCGACAAAATCCTGCATGCCGCCAGGCAGCCCCAGGAAGGGCGGCGGGCCCTGCGACAGCTTTCCCTCCCGCCGGGCGGCGCCGAGGCCCCGCATGATGCTGGCGGAGCTGCGGGCTACTGCGTCCAACGGGGGCATCGCGGCGGCGAGGCTGATGTCGTCGGCGGTCCCGGCGCGGCTCCCTGCGAGCAGAGGATCCACGACCTGCTCGAGTAACTCCCCTCCGAAGCGACGGCGCACGAGCTCGCCAACGGAGATGTCCTCGCCCGCTACCCTTCCGGGCAACGCCAGATCCCCCAGCGCGCGAAGCCTGGCCCTCAACGGGACAAGGTCGTTGCCCATGAGGCCGCTCACGGTCGTAGGCAGGCCGAAAGCCCAGTCGGAGGGAAGTCGCTTCATCCCGTCGCGGGTCCAGATGTGTGCACCGAAGATGTCTGGAGCGATCAGGTCGCTCCGAAGCCGAAGGTCGTCGCACAGCTGCAGGATGGCTGCTTCGCGGGCAACGAACGCATCGGCACCGGCTTCAAATGTCACTCCGTCCCGGTGCTCGGTCAGCACCTTGCCCCCGACACGATCGTCTCGTTCGAGCAGGGTCACCGCGATGCCCCCGCCCCGCCCCAACGCGTGCGCGGCTGCCAGTCCCGTCACGCCCCCGCCGACCACGACTATCGAGCTCACTGGCTCAGGGCACGCGCAACGACTGCCGCCAGCGCGTCGAGGAAGCTGAGGTCGGCATTCGGCGACCGGGTTCTGGCAAACGGCAGGCCCAGCCGCTCGGCGAGCTGTCTCGCCTCGATGTCCACGTCGAAGAGGACCTCGAGATGGTCGGCTACGAACCCGCAGGGGCAGATGATCACCCCCGGCACACCTTCGTCTCGCAGGCGGGGGAGCACCTCGAGGATGTCTGGTCCTATCCACGGCTCGGCGGTCCGTCCGGCGCTTTGCCAGGCTATGTCCCAGCTGCTGAGGCCCGCCTGGGCCGCTACCGCGTCGGCAGTTTCCCGGAGCTGGTGAGGGTAGGGATCTCCCGACTCGAGGATGCGCTGCGGCAGGCTGTGGGCGGTGAACAACACGAGGCTCTCTTCCCGAGCATCCGCTGGCAGTTCGGCTCTTGCCTCCTCGAGGACCTCGCACAGAAACGTGATGTAGCCGGGCTCGAGGTGCCAACTCGGGATCATCGTGAGCGTGCCCTGCCATCCGCACTTGCCGGCCGCGGCGCGGGCCCGCTGTTCGTAGTCGCCCACGCTCATCGCCGAGTAGTGCGGGGCCAGCACGAGCCCCACCGCGCGCTCCACACCGTCTGACTGCATCTGGCGGACCGCGTCTGCGACGAAGGGAGACGCGTGTTTCTGACCGACGTAGCTCCGAACTCCCTCCAAACGGTTCTCGACACCCTCCGCCTGCGCGGCGGTGATCTCGAGCAACGGTGAGCTTCCGCCGATCGCCCGGTAGCGGGAGGTGAGCTCCTCGAGTAGCTCCGGCGTAGGAGGACGTCCGCGGCGGATGTCGGTGTAGTAGGCCTCGACTTCGGAGAGATCGCGGGGGGTTCCATAGGCCATCACCAGCACCGCTTGGCAGGTCATCCCGGCTGCCATCCATGAACGAGATCGACCAGTCGAGTCAGCACGTCGGGGTCTGTTTCCGGAAGTACCCCGTGACCTAGGTTGAAGACATGCCCGCGACCGCCACCGGCCTCCAGCACGAGGCGAGCCTTCTCCTGGACGATCTCCCAGGGCGCGAGACAGACTGCCGGATCGAGATTTCCCTGCACCGAGACCGGAACCCCCACGCGGGAACGAGCCTCATCAAGGCCGAGTCTCCAATCGACGCCGATCACGTCGGCCCCCGCCGCGGCCATGAGAACGAGCAGGTCACTCGTGCCGACGCCGAAGTGGATCCGTGGAACCGAAAGATCGCGCAGTCCCGAAAGGATGTTGCTCGAGGCAGGCATCACGTGGTTGCGGTAATCCTCCGCATTCAGCGAACCTACCCAGCTGTCGAACAGCTGCACCGCTGCGGCCCCCGCCTCCACCTGAGCCCGAAGGTACGCGCCGATCGCGCGGGCAAGGATGTCCATCAACCGGCTCCACGTGTCGGGCTCCGAATACATCAATGCTTTCGTTCGAGCATGCGTCTTGGACGGACCGCCTTCGATCAGATAGCAAGCCAGCGTGAAGGGCGCTCCTGCGAAACCGATCAAGGGCACCTCGAGCTCCTCTACGAGTATCGCGATCGTTTCCAGAACGTAGGGAACGCCCGTATGAGGCTCCAGCGGAAGCAGGCGATCGACGTCTTCGATGCGCCGAATGGGATCCGCGATGACCGGACCTACCCCCGGGCGGATCTCGACCTCCACCCCCATCGCCTGCAGGGGAACGACGATGTCGCTGAAGAGGATCGCAGCGTCCACGCCCAAACGAGCCACCGGCTGCAACGTGACCTCGGCAGCGAGCTCCGGGGTTCGGCACATCTCCAGCATCCCGAACCGTTCCCGGAGGCTCCGATACTCCGGCAGGCTCCGTCCGGCTTGCCTCATGAACCAGACGGGCACACGTTCGGTGGCCTCGCCGCGGCAAGCGCGAAGGAATGCGTCCGAGCTCGCCATGCGCGACAGCGTATGGGACCGGCGACTAGGGTCTTTCCGTGACCTTCGATGCCATCGTTCTTGCGGGAGACCGCAGCTCTCGCCTCGGGGGCCACGACAAGGCGCTCGTAACCGTCGGCGGCCGCACGTTGCTGGAGGCCGCCGTCTCTGCGGTCGCGGCGGCAAAGACGGTCGTCGTAGTGGGGCCCCGAAGGGACCTTCCGCTCCCCGTTACCTGGGTGCAAGAGAGTCCTCCGCGAAGCGGGCCGGTTGCTGCGGTCGCCGCGGGATCGGGCGCTGTGAGCTCTGAGCTCGTGGTGTTGCTCGCGGTGGATCATCCGCTGATCACATCAGGGGACGTCAGTCGTTTGATCCGATCCACAGCCGGGGACGGTGCCGTGGCCGTGGACGCCGGGGGCCATGTCCAACCACTCATTGCTGTGTATCGGCGTGCAGCATTGGCGGCAGCGCTGGCGCGTCTGCCGGCTACCGGCGGCGCGAAGGTCCGCGACCTCATCGCGGGATTGCAAGTGGCCCGGCTAGCAGTGGGTGCGTCCGCCAGAGACTGCGACACATGGGAGGACTTGGATGAGGTACGAAAGCTCACGGAGTTTCGGAGGTGATCTTGTTGGATCGGTGGGTTGACGAGCTTTGCATCGCGTTGGGCATCGCGGATGATGTGGATGTCGACGCCATTCTCGACTTGGCGAGCGACGCTGCGCACGGTGTCGAGCGCCGCGCCGCACCCGTAACCACATTCCTCGTCGGCCTTGCCGCCGGACGCTCCAGCGCTGCTGAGCCTGTGGGTGAAGCTATGGCTAAGGCTGCCGCACTTCTCCGGCAACAAGCTTCCGAATGAGGTGTATGTATTGCATGAGGTGCCGCGGGCCCAGGAACTCATCGCGAACCCGCTCCTGAGCAGCATCGCCGATGCGCGCTGCCGCCTTGGGATCCTGGAGCAGACGAACAACCGCCGCGCCGTATCCGGCGAGATCGTGGGGGTCGTCGATCAACGATCCGGTGGTGCCGTCCTCGATCTGATCCTGGATACCCCCGATGCGGGAGGCGACCACAGGTCGCCCCTTCCACATCGCCTCGGCCACCGTCAACCCGAATCCTTCCGCGATGCTTTTCTGAACGACGATCTCGGCTCGGCGCTGCAATGCATTGACGATCGCTGCGTTCTCGGCTCCGTCTTCCATCGGAAGACATGCGAGGTGGACTTTCTCGCGGCTGGCGGCGGGTAGCTCTTCCCACGCGGCATGCGTCTCGTTCAGTACTTCTGCCCCTTCAGGATCATCGGCGACTGCCTCGACCGAGGGCCCTGCCAGTATCAGATGAGCATCACTCTGTGGGACCACGTGCTCCGCGAAGCCACGCATCACACCAAGAGGGTCCTTCAGGCGGTCCCACCGCGATACCTGAACGACGATCCGGGAGCCGGCGGCCAGGGGCGGAAGATCGAACAGCTGGGTCTTTCGCGTCACGGTGTCCTCCGCGCCGTCGACGCGTAGGAACTTCGGGGGGGCCGAGCCGTCCCACTGGATGAGGTCGGTGGCGGAGAGGATCGCGTCGACGGTAGGCGCGGTCATGTCCTGGTTCTTCGGTGAGAACGCGTCGATGCTCGGAGGGATGATGTGCATCTTGTCGGCCTGCAATCCCTCCCACTGAAAAGCCTCGCGCGAGAAGACATACGCGTCGGCTTCCGTGATGTACGGCGTCAGAAACTGCCATGCCCCCCTGGCGAGGTCGTTTGGCATGTCGAGGCCGACATGACAACGCCAGATGACCACGACGCCTGCGTTCTTCAAGATCGAGGTGAGACCGGCGGTTTGAGGATCGTGCAGCAGCACGACATCCCCAGGACTCACGTCCTCGAGGAGCCGCTTCCCGTTCGCCTCGAGCGTCCGCTCGTAGGCGGAATGTTCCGATGATCCGAGCTGACCGCCATCACCAGGCGCTCCATGAAGGTGGTTGTGGATCCGTTTCGTGATGGCGAAAAAGTCCGGGTCCCCCCGGATCACGACCCAGCGGGCGTCCACGCCTGCGCCCTTGGCGTAGGCGATCAGGGATTGCAGCATCTCCGCAACCCCGCCGCCTTTGGCCGTGGAGTTGACATTCCACACCACCCGGCCCTCGAGCATGGTCCGGGCGTGGGCGAACGCGTCGGCGAATCGATCGTAGCGATCGGCAGGGATGACCTCTTTGAAACGCTGGGGGGGCAGAGCCCTGACGTCGACGTTCTCCAGATGTGGCATGCGTCTTTTTACCGCGTGCGAGCGGCCCGCTCCAGCCTTTGGGAAGATGATCCGGTGACTCGTCTTTTCGGCACCGACGGAGTGAGGGGGATCGCCAACCGCGACCTGACTCCCGATCTCGCGCTGACTCTGGGGCGCGCAGCAGGCTCCGTGCTGGCGGGACCGGGCCCTGTCGTGTTGGGGCGCGACACCCGGATCTCCGGACCGATGCTTGAGGCGGCGCTTGCGGCAGGGTTGTGCTCGGCGGGCCTGGACGTGGCGCTTGCGGGGGTGCTGCCGACGCCCGCCGTCAGTTTCCTGACTGTTGATGTGGCCGCCAGCGCCGGTGGGATGGTGTCCGCGTCCCACAATCCGGTGGACGACAACGGGATCAAATTCTTCTCGACGGAGGGAGCGAAGGTCTCTTCCGAGATCGAGGCCGCCATCGAGAGCGCGATGGAGTCTCCGTCAAACGAGGAACTCCCCGTCGGAACCGGCGTGGGGGGAGTCCAGGCGATCTCGGATGCGGCCGATCGCTACGTCGATCACCTCGTGTCCACATTGCGGGGGCCTCTGCAAGGCTTGCGCGTGGTCCTCGACTGCGCTTACGGCGCCGCCTGGGAGGTGGGCCCCCGTGCCTTTGCACGCGCCGGCGCCGCGGTGGTAGCCATGAATGCCGAACCGGACGGGAGCCGGATAAACGTGGATTGCGGATCCACCTCTCTCGGCCCGCTCTCGCGCCGTGTCCTCGATGAGGAGGCCGATCTCGGCATCGCCCTGGATGGCGACGCGGACAGGATGCTCGCCGTCGACGAGCGAGGCATGGTGATCGACGGCGACGCGATGCTGGCTATCACCGCCGTGCGGATGGCCGAGGCGGGAGAGCTGAATCGCAACGTGGTGGTGACCACGGTGATGGCAAACCTGGGCCTGCAACACGCTCTCGCAGAGCACGCCATCGAGGTGCTGACCGTTCCCGTCGGCGACAGATTCGTCAGTGAGGCGATGCTGGATGCCGGCTCGGTTCTGGGGGGCGAGCAATCTGGACACATCATCTTCGGAGCGCATGCGAGGACCGGCGACGGCATCCTGGCCGGATTGCAGCTCGCATCCTTCGCCGCGGCGTCAGATGAACCTGTGTCTCAACTCGTTCATCTGTTCGAGCCGTTCCCTCAGGTACTGATCAATGTGCGGGTGACGTCCAAGGAGGCACTCGGCTCGGCCGAGCCTTTATGGGAGCACGTCACCAGCCTTGAAGAACGGCTCGGCCAGCGCGGCCGTGTACTGCTGCGCGCGTCAGGGACCGAACCCCTGATCCGCGTGATGGTCGAAGCCCAAGATGAGGCTCTGGCCCGTGCTTCCGCCGAATCTCTCGCGGACATCGTGCGCGCCCAGCTCGGAGCCCCCACTCCCTCGTAGCACGTGAAAGGGTTCGACTTTGTCCTGGAAGCAAAGGTCATCCATGGGGAGCGGCCTACCGAGTTCAACACCGAGCGGCCACACATTCACTGGCGCGGGCATGACGCCCGAGCGCGATCCTTCAATAGTTCGATAGATAGCTAAACAAAAACAAACGGACGCTGAGCAGCGATCCAACACCCTTGAGAAGTGCCTGCGACATCTGAACCTTCGCTACCATGACCCAACAACAGCCCTCGAGTTTCTGAACCAGAGTGGACCGGCGATCCGGTGTCCTGCCAACCAGGAGGAAGCGATGAAGTACGTCATGTTGACCTATCAGGGCACCGCGCTCGAGCGACAGGCCGCGCTGTCCGAGGAGGAGCAGAAGCAGGTCTACGCCGACTACCAAGGGATCAATCAGACGGCGGGCGTCACCCCCGGGCTGCCGATGGGCCTGCCCGAGAACGCGACCACCGTGCGGGTCGAACGCGGCAAGACGCTGACAACAAACGGCCCGTTCGTCGGAATGAAGGAGGCCGTCGGCGGTTGGTTCATCCTCGAGGCCGACGACCTCGACGCGGCCATCGAGGTGGCCGCCCGCGTCCCTGCAGCACGCTACGGCGGCGCGGTCGAGATCCGCCCCTCGGAGGTGTATTGGTAGCGAGGACCAACCCGCCGCAGACGCTTCGCAGTCCTGTGTCGTCCCCTGGTGCCAGCGCGCTCAGCTCGGCGCTGCTTCCCCCTCGTAAGTCCCAGTCCCTTCGTACCAGCGCGCTCAGCTCGGCGCTGCTTCCCCCTCGTAAGCCCCTCCCAGTCCCTTCGTACCAGCGCTCAGCTCGGCCTCCTTCCCCGTAGCCCAGCTCGTACGGAGCGGCTGGGACCCGGCCCCGGGGCGTGAAGGCAGCTCCGGGGCGCACAGGGCTAAGCTCAGGACCGAGAGGCAGCAGGAACACGGATCTAGCGCCTGGGCTCCCGTAGGAGGCGGGAGTTGACGAGGTAGGGGATCTCGGAGGACGCATCCTGTGGAGGAGCGTCTTCTCGGCGGGTGACCCTCGGCCGGCCACGGTCGTGACGGTGCCGACAAACCCCTGGAGCGATCCAGGGACACAAACCGGTCCGGCGTGGCCCTCTCGTAAGCGGGGCGGCAGCCACGCGTCCGAGGCTTCGAGTGCGCGGGAGGTGCATCTATGTGCGGGATCGTTGGATATGTCGGCAAGGCGGAAGCACTGCCGATCCTTCTGAGCGGCATGGAACGGCTGGAATACCGCGGCTACGACTCCAGCGGAGTTGCGGTCGTAGAAGATGGACACATCCAGGTGGTGCGCAGGGCGGGACGGCTTCAAGCGCTACGCGACGCGCTGTCCGGAGAAGTGCTTGCGGGACATCTGGGCATCGGACACACCCGGTGGGCCACGCATGGACGTCCTACGGATGGCAACGCACATCCGCACCTCGACTGCAGCGGCAATGTAGCCGTGGTGCACAACGGGATCGTTGAGAATCATGACCTGCTGCGCTCACGACTCCTAGCCGATGGCCACACTTTCGCTTCCGAGACGGACACCGAGGTCGTTGCGCACCTCGTCGAGTCGGCGATGCGCAGTGGTGGATCTTCGTTGCTCGAGGCCGTGCTCGCGGTTGTCCATCAGCTGGAGGGCGCCTTCGCCCTGGTTTGTATCAGTGCGGAGGAGCCAGACACCATAGTGGTCGCCCGCCAAGAGCCCCCGATCATCGTCGGCGCCACATCGGAAGCAGGTCTCGTTGGCTCCGACATCCCGGCATTGCTCGCGTATACCCGCGACGTCATCCCTCTTGCCAATCATCAGGTGGCGGAGGTGAAGCCCGACTCCGTGCGCGTTTTCGACTTCGATGGAACCGAGCGGGAGCCCGATGTCGTGCACGTCGATTGGGACATGAACGCGGCAGAGAAGGGCGGCTACGACGACTTCATGCTCAAGGAGATCTTCGAGCAGCCCGAGGCAGTTCGCAACACAGTGCTCGGACGAGTGAGCGGTGAGGGCCGCATCACGCTCGACGAAGTGAACTGGGACGAGGACGAAGTAGCGCGGATCCAGAAGGTGGTAGTCGTTGCGTGCGGAACCTCCTTCCATGCCGGGATGGCCGCCAAGCACGCGATCGAGCACTGGACCAGGCTGCCGGTCGAGCTCGATCTCGCATCCGAGTTTCGCTATCGCGACCCGGTTCTGGATGACACGTCATTGGTGATCGGGATAGCGCAATCGGGCGAGACCGCCGACACGCTCGCCGCGGTTCGTTTCGCCAAGGAGATGGGTTCGAAGATCGTTGCAGTCTCCAACGTTGTTGGCTCGTCGATCACGCGTGATGCGGACGCCGTGATCTTCACCCATGCCGGGCCCGAGATCGGTGTTGCCGCGACGAAGACGTTTCTCGCCCAGATCGCAGCGCTGAACCTTCTCGGTCTCTACCTTGCGCAGCAGCGCGGAAGCATGCCGGCGGAGAGGATCTCCGAAACTATCGACGCAATGCACGAGCTTCCCGCTCAGATCGATGAGGTGCTGGCCATCCAGGGAGAGGTGCAACGCGCCGCTAAGCGTTATGCAGACGCGCGCGACTTCCTGTTCATCGGGCGCGGGGTTGGGATGGCCGTAGCCATGGAGGGAGCCTTGAAACTCAAAGAGCTTTCCTACATCCATGCCGAAGGCTACGCAGCCGGGGAGTTGAAGCATGGTGCGATAGCCCTGATCGAAGAGGGCGTTCCGGTGGTGGCGATCCTCACCGGTCAGCGGATGTACGAAAAGATGCTGGCCAACGTCGAGGAGGTTCGCGCCCGGGGCGCACAGACGATCCTGGTTGCCCCTCAGGGGGACCAGCGCGCCCGGTCCCTCGCGAACGAGCTGTTCGAGGTGCCCGCTACGAAGCCTTTGCTGTCCCCGATCATCGACACCGTGCCATTGCAGCTCCTGGCGTATTTCGTGGCCAAAGAGAAGGGGTTCTCGCCCGACAAGCCACGCAACCTCGCCAAGAGCGTGACGGTGGAGTAGGTCCGCCGAGGCTCATGAGACCTGTCGTCACCGCGGAAGAGATGCGGCGGGCCGATGCCGCCGCGATCGCCGCAGGAACCCCGGCGGAAACTCTCATGGAGCGCGCCGGACGGGCAGTGGCGCGTGCCGTAGTGGACATGACCGGCCGGCGCTATGGAGCGCGCGTGGTGGTTGTCTGCGGCCCCGGTAACAACGGAGGCGATGGCTACGTGGCGGCCCGCGTGCTGCAGGCGCAGGGCGCGTCGGTATGTTGCCTGGCGGTAGCCGCGCCTTCCGGCCCCCCAGGACCCGCCACCGCCAGCCACGACAGATTCGTTCGGGCGGGTGGCGTCGTCCGTCCGTTCGAGCGGCGTTGGCTCCATCGCGCCGATGTGATCGTTGATGCGATCTTCGGGACGGGATTTCATGGACGTCCCGAAGGGCCTGCCCGCGATGCGATCGAGGCCATCCGGGAAGCTCGCAACGGCCGGGGAGACGCCCCCGAGAACGAGGGCGGGAGCGCGGTGCTGTCGGTGGACGTTCCGTCGGGTTGCGGCGGAGAGAGAGTCGCGGTCATCAGCGATGTGACCGTGGCGGTGGCCGCCGAGAAACTCGAGACGGCGGTGGCGGGCGAGGAGGCGGCGGGCGAGGTCTTCATCGCCGATATCGGCATCGACGTTGTCTCTTCGGACGCATGGATGCCGGGTCCGGAAGACCTTGCGGCCATCGCGCGGCGGGATCCTGGAGTTCACAAGTGGTCGCGCTCGGTTGCGATCCTTGCGGGAGCGGACGCGATGACGGGAGCCCCGGTGCTGGCAGCACGAGCCGCCTTTCGGGCGGGGGCCGGCTACGTCACCTTGGGGACGACTCCAGGGGCGGATCGAGTCGCGCGCGGACTCGTGCCCGAAGCAGTCGTGCGAGTCGTCACGGAAGGCAGCGTGCTCACCGCGGCTGCCGTCGATGCTTTTCGAGCGACGCTCGAGAAGGCAGGGGCGGTGGCCGTCGGCCCCGGCATCGGAACGGGCCCGGATCAAAGAGAGATGGTCGCCCGGGTCCTGCGGGAGCTCGATCAGCCGGTGGTGCTCGACGCTGACGGTCTGAACGTGCTGCAGGGCGACACGGAAGTGCTAACCGCCCGCACCGGCCCCCTGGCGATCACGCCACACGCGGGTGAGTTGGGACGGCTGTTGGGATACTCCGCGGAGGATGTCACCCGGGACCGCGTGGCGGCGGTGCGCGAGGCAAGCCGCCGGTTCGGCTGCACGGTGCTGCTAAAGGGCCCGCGCACGCTCACCTGCCACCACGAGGAAGCCCTGATCATCAATCCGACCGGCGGTTCGGAGCTCGCCACCGCGGGCACCGGAGATGTCTTGACGGGGGTCACGGTCGCCCTCGCTGCGGGGGGTGACGGCGCCTTCACGGCAGCCTGGCAGGCCGCATACCTTCACGGCTCGGCGGGCGGGATCGCCGCAAACCGGAAGGGTCACGTCGGAATCGTCGCGTGGGACGTCGCCGAGGCTCTGCCAGAAGCCATCGCGGCTCTGGCGCACGCATAACCTGTCATCCATGACCGGGATGACGACGACCGAGATGCTCACGCGCGGTCATCCGCTCTGGGCGGAGATCGATCTCGGCTGTTTGCGACACAACGTCCGGGTTCTGAAGCAAGCCGCCGGCGAGGCCGAAGTGATGGGCGTAGTGAAGGGATATGCCTACGGACACGGCAACCCTGCTTCCGCAAGGACCATTCTGGAAGGAGGAGCCACCAGACTCGGAGTTGCTCGGGTCGCCGAGGCCATCCACTTGAGGGAATCGGGGATCGAGGCTCCGATCCACGTCTTTACGGAGCCTCCGCCGGAAGCCATCGGCACCCTGATCGATCTCGCTCTTACCCCCAGCGTCTACACCCTGCGCTTTGCCCACGCTCTTTCAGAAGCAGCAGATGCCCGGGTGGCGTCGGTTCCGATCCACGTGAAGCTCGATACCGGCATGCACCGGGTCGGTGTTCCCGCGGATCAGGTCCTCGACGCGATCAAGGAGTTGCGCAGCCTGCCGGGGTTGCAGATCGAAGGCATCTGGAGTCATCTCGCGGTAGCCGACATCCCCGATCATCCATTCACGCGGAAACAACTGGATCTGTTTTCCGAGCTAAGCGACGCGATCGAAGGGGCTGGCTTGAAGATCCGTTACAAGCACATAGCCAACTCTGCTGCGCTCCTGTCGTTGCCGGAGAGCAGGCTGGATCTCGTTCGTTGCGGTGTTGCCTCCTACGGTCTTTGGCCCGGTGCTGCGATGACGGGGGTGGCCGATCTCCGTCCGGTCCTCTCCCTGCGGGCGCGTATCAATCTCACCAAGTGGGTGCCGGCGGGCGACCGGTTGTCGTACGGGCTGACCTATGAATTGACGCGCGCGGGCCGGGTGCTGACGGTTCCGGCCGGTTATGCGGACGGTTACGACAGGCGTTTGTCAAACCGCGGGAACATCCTCCTCGATGGCCGGCGCTTCCGCGTGTCTGGAACCGTCTGTATGGATCAGTTCATGGTCGATGTAGGTAACACCGCCGTAGAGGAAGGGGCGATCGCAACTTTGATCGGTTCGGATGGCGATGAACGGATCTCGGCCGAAGAGGTCGCCGACAAGATCGACACGATCAACTATGAGGTGACGGCGCGGATCCCGTCGCGCGTCCCGCGCATCTATGTCGACGAGACCCCGGAGTGAATTGGAAGAAGGGTTTTGCAACTGCAGGAACAGCGATGGGCATGGGGGCGGGATTGCTTCTCCAACACTCGAGTGTTGCTCGACGCAGACGGGAGGACCCCGAGGCTGAAGAATCCTTTGGGGAGCGGAGAGGTGAGCGAACGTGGAACCTCCCGCTCGCGGATGGCGCGCGTCTCTTCGTCGAAGAGGTAGCACCGGCTCGCGATCGCGCAGTCGTGTTCGTGCACTCGTCCGCGATGCGCACTGACATCTGGCATTATCAGCTTCCCGGCATCGGCGGCCACCGGCTGATCTTCTATGACTTGCGAGGACACGGTCTGTCGCAGCCGAAAGGATCTGCGCCATTCACCATCGGGCAGTTGGCCGAGGATCTTCTAGCCGTGATCGACGCTGCCGGGGCCGAGGAGGTAGTGCTCGTCGGCCACTCGATCGGCGGGATGATTGCCCTCGACCTTTGCAAGACGAGGCCCTCACTTCTCGGCTCCAGGATCAAGGGCCTGGTGCTGGCGAATACCACGTACCGGCCCGCGGCGGAGAGTTTCGGGATCGGGGGCGCGGTCGTATCGCGTATGGAGAGATTCACTCGGCGACCGCTCGACGTGCTGGGCTCCCAGGCTGCGCCCATCGATCGCCTGCGCAACGTCCTGCCGTCGTCGGATCTGCTCTTCGTCGCCGTTTCTCTGACCGCCTTCGGGCCCGGTGCATCTGCCAAACAGGTAGACCTCATCTACGACATGATGTCCGAGACGCCTACGGACGTTCTGTTCGATCTGGTCAAGGCGTACAGGAGCTTCGACGTGCGTGCATTCCTCTCCGAGGTGACCATCCCAGCCCTGGTGGTCGGTGGTACCCACGATCGCCTTACGCTCCCGGAGGCTTCGCTGTACCTATCCGAGCACCTGCCGGATGCACAATTGCACCTCCTCGAGGGCTGCGGACATATGACGATGCTCGAGCGCCACCGCGAGTTCAATGCGATGCTGAAAGACTTCTTCGACGACACCCTGGGAAGGATCGATCCGTGACGGACAATCGTGTTGCAAGGATGGCCGACGTGCTCGTCGACTACTCCCTCGGAGTGAAGGAGAACGATCTCGTTCGGATCGGCGGCAACTATGTTGCCGAGCCGCTCATCCTGGCTATATACGAGCGCTGCTTGGGCCGGGGAGCTCATCCTTCCATCAGGGCAACGCTGCCTCAAGCCGAAGCACTCTTCTATCGCTTGAGCAAGGACCACCAGCTTGACTTCGTCTGGGATCCGCAGCGATGGGAAACCGAAAATCTCGACGCCGACATCTTCATCATCAGCGACACCAACACGAGGCAGCTGTCTCATGCCGATCCAGCGAAACAGGTGCGAGCCGCCCAAGCGCGTCGCGAGCTCATGGAAACGTACATGCGGCGTCACGCCGAAGGCGATCTCAGATGGACCGTCACATTGTTTCCCACGGAGGCTCATGCGATGGAGGCCGAGATGAGCCTGGCGGAGTACGAGGACTTCTACTACGGAGCCTGTCTCGTGGACGCCGACGACCCCGTCGCCGAATGGAAAAGGGTTGAGGAGCAGCACGACAGGCTGGTCCAGTGGATGAAGGACCGGCATGAGGTGCACATCCAGGGTGATGGAACCGATCTGACCCTGCAGATAGGCGGACGGACCTTCTTGCCCGCATCCGGGAAGGAGAACTTTCCCGATGGGGAGTTTTTCACGGGTCCCATAGAAAACGCAACGAGTGGCGTCATCTCGTTCTCGTATCCCGCGATCTTCGGGGGCCGGGCCGTGGAGGACATCCGCCTGGAGTTCGAAGGGGGTCGAGCCGTGCACGCGCAGGCCAGCAAGAATGAAGACTTCCTGATCAAGACCCTGGATACCGACGAAGGTGCCCGGGTGGTCGGCGAGCTGGGCATCGGAACGAACTATGGGATCGACAGGTTCAGCGGCGAGATCCTGCTCGACGAGAAGATCGGTGGAACGATCCACCTTGCGCTCGGGGAGTCGTATCCGGAATCGGGCGGCCTCAACAAGTCCGCGATCCACTGGGACATGGTGTGTGACCTGCGCAAGGGCGGCCGGATCACGGTTGACGGGGACGTCCTTCAGGAGAACGGCAAGCTGGTCGTGTGAGGTCCACCACGCGGTAACCCTTCGAGGGCCTGAGTGGCCGGATCACGGTTGACGGGGACGTCCTTCAGGAGAACGGCAAGCTGGTCGAGTGAGGTCCGCCACGCGGTAACCCTTCGAGGGCCCGGGTGGTATTGATTCCGGGGGCCGCGGCTCGTAGGGTCGCATCGTGGTCGATATCGCATCCGTCCAGCGACAGGCGGCCGGTTGCGTCCGCTGTCGTCTCGCCGAGGGCCGCACCCAAGTGGTGTGGTCGGCGGGCAACCTCGACTCAGAGCTGCTGTTCATCGGCGAGGCCCCCGGCTTTCACGAGGACAAACAAGGCGTTGCCTTCGTCGGAGCGGCCGGGCAACTGCTGGACACGCTCCTGGCCGAGATAGGTCTCGACCGCACCGGGGCTGCCATCGTCAACGTGATCAAATGCCGGCCGCCGGGCAACAGGGATCCCCTGCCCGACGAGATCGAAGCGTGCAGACCATGGCTCGAGGCCCAATTGGAGCACATGCGCCCCAAGGTCATAGTGACGCTGGGAAACTTCGCCACCCGGTTCATCCTGGAAGAACAGATCGGTATCACCCGTGCGCGCGGGCGGGAATATCAACGCCGTGGCGCAACGGTCATCCCGACTTTTCATCCCGCCGCGGCCCTGCGTGGAGGAAGGTTCGGGGGCCTGAGCCCGGTCGACGCGATCCGGCAGGACCTGCAGTTGGTGAAGAAACTCCTTGCTGCCTCTCCTCCACCCCCCGCCGCGTCCGTGGAGCCAGAGCCAGTCGACGCGGGGGCCGCTCAGCTCGGGCTGTTCTGATGTCGCGGGGACTGAAGGTGACCACGAGGTCGCCGGAAGAAACCCGCACTCTTGGAGCCGCGCTTGCGCCCTTCCTCGTTCCCGCCGATGTGATCAGTCTGTCGGGGGATCTCGGCGCCGGCAAGACGGTGTTCGTGCAGGGTCTCGGTGCTGCCCTGGGTGTCCGCGAGCGGATCACCAGCCCCACCTTCACGCTTCTGAACCAATACGAGGGCCGTTATCAGATCCTCCATCTCGATGTCTATCGCCTGGACTCCTTTCAGGAGGTTCTGGACCTGGGCTTCGAAGAGCTTCTCGATCCGGGGGCCGTGCTCCTCGTGGAGTGGGGGGAAGCGGTGAGCCCCCTGCTCCCGGAGCGCCACCTGCGGATCGATCTTCAGCGATCGGAGGGTCTCGGGGACTCGGAGCGGGACGTCACTTTTGTCCCGCACGGCCCCGAGTGGGTTCGGAAGGTTCAAGAGATGCGCACGACGGCCGAAGCGTTGTTGAACGCGCTGTCGACGGGCGACTCTGACACGCATCGGTTCATGGAAATCGACCTGCCGCCGGCACGCGACCATAGGGCGACATGAGACAGGGCCCGGTTTAGAGATGTTGGTTCTCGGGATCGAGACTTCGACCCCTCAAGCCAGCGTGGCCATCGGTTCCGAGCAGGGCCTGGTTGCGTCAGTCCTCGTTGGGCGCGGTGCGAGTTACAACGAGTTCCTGCTGCCGGCCATCCGGTTCTGCCTCGAGCAGTCGCGGCTGGGCTACCGCAACATCGGGGGGGTAGCCGTCAGCCTCGGCCCCGGTTTGTTCACGGGCATGCGCGTCGGCGTGGCCACCGCAAAGGCATTGGCGCAGGCACTCTCGGTTCCCGTGGTGGGCATGGCGAGCCTCGATCTGGTCGCCTACGAGGTGCGTCATTCATCGAAGGCGATCTGCGCCGTGCTTGATGCGCGGCGTAGCGAGGTCTTCTACGCTTTCTACAAGTCCTCGCCGGGTGGTATCCAGCGGCTGACCAGGTATCACGTCGAGAAGCCAGAGCGCCTGGCCGTGCGGATAGCAGCGAACCCAGAAGAGGTCCTTCTGGTAGGAAACGGCGCGCTGTTGTATCGGGACGTGTTCCAGGACCTAGGCTCCGGGACCGAGATCGGCACCATGAGCCTTTCGTTCCCCGAGGCCAAGGCGCTCGTAGAATTAGGAATAGCGCGTATGTTCCGAGAAGATTTTGATTCCGTTTTCGATCTGAAGCCGTTGTACCTGCGGCAATCCGCCAAGCCGATCGAGTGGCAGCGCATCCGAGGGAGCAGGTCCGTATGAGCGCGGTAGAGCAGGCACGGGGGGAAGGGTCGGCGCCCGAGCTCGAGCTGACGAGGATGCGCCGACGGCATCTCCGCAAGGTGCTGACGATCGAAAGTCAGGTTTACCCGCGCCCCTGGAGTGCTTCGCTCTTCTTGTCCGAGCTCGCTCAACGGACCGCGCGCACCTACCTTGTTGCGAAAGCGGACGGGGAGGTGATCGGCTACGCCGGGATGATGTTTATGGGCGAGGAAGCTCACGTCACCAACATCGCAGTAGATCCCGCATGGCACGGTCGCAAAGCTGGAACGCGTCTCCTTCTTGCAATCATCACCGAAGCCATCGCTCGGGGTGCAGGGGTGATCTCGCTTGAGGTTCGAATATCGAATCGGATCGCGCAAGCGATGTATGAGAAGTTCGGATTCTCTGCTGTCGGCATACGCAAGGGGTATTACATCGAGACGAACGAAGACGCGTTGATCATGACCGTGCCCGACGCTCGCTCGACCTCTTATCGCATCAGACTTCAAGGCATCAGGGATGGGGTCGATCGTTCTGGGGATTCCCATGGCTGAGACGCTCATCCCCCCTTCGGGATGGCTCGGTGAAACCACGATCTCGCTGCTGGAGGCCCCCGCGACCCAGACGCGAACTCCGGCCGTGGAGTGGGACGAGGAGACCATGGTCCTCGGCATCGAGACGTCGTGCGACGAGACGTCCGCAGCCGTGGTTCGAGGAGGACGAGAGATCCTGTCGAATGTGATCGCATCGCAGGGCGAGCTACATGGAGAGTACGGCGGGATCGTTCCAGAGATCGCAGCGCGCGCCCACGTGGAAGCTCTGACTCCTGCTATCGGAGAAGCGCTCATGCGGGCAGACGCTACTTTCTGGGATCTCGATTCGGTGGCCGGCACGCTCGGCCCCGGATTGATCGGGTCGTTGCTCGTGGGTGTTGCGGAGGCCAAGTCCATCGCCGCGGTGCTCGAGGTTCCCTTTGTTGGCGTCAATCATCTCGAAGCTCACCTGTACTCGAACCTGCTGGCAAACCAGAACGCACGGTTTCCCGCTCTAGCCCTGATCATCTCTGGAGGCCACACCCTCTTGGTGGACGCGCGCGGCGATGGTGATTATTCGATCTTGGGCGGCACGCTGGACGACGCCGCCGGTGAAGCTTTCGACAAAGTGGCGCGCTTTTTGGGCCTGGGCTACCCGGGGGGCCCGGAGATCGACAGGCTGTCGCTGTTGGGTGACCCTTCGGCGATCGATTTCCCGCGCTCGATGCTGGATGTCGAGGGATTCGACGTCTCGTATTCGGGATTGAAAACCTCCGTGATCAATTACGTGCGGCGGGCCGAAGCGCGCGGCGAACCCGTCTCGGTCCAGGATGTGGCCGCTTCATTCCAACAGGCGGTCGTGGACATCCAGGTGGGCAAAACCATAGCCGCGGCCGAGCACATCGATGCCGGCACCGTCTTTCTCTGCGGCGGTGTCGCCGCCAATACCGGGCTCCGCCAGGCTCTTGCCGAAACCTGCGAGGCGCGGGGGCTAGATCTATACGTGCCCCCCCTGGTTCTGTGCACCGACAACGCCGCCATGGTCGCCGCCTGTGGCACCGCGATGCTCCGCCGCGGGTTGTACAGCGGGCTCGACGCCGCCCCGGACCCCAACCTCCCCCTGGTGGCCTAGCCGGCGGCGAATCCTCTGGCGGCTTCACCGCGTCAGTCTCCCCCCCTGATGGCCCGGCGACCCCAATCTCTGCCCTGGTGGCCTGCACCGAGGGCCGGTTTGACCGCCCCCTGCCTCCCTGGCTACCATTAGCACTCGACGGTTTAGAGTGCTAACCCACCTAGCAGGAGGTTTCCATGGCAACTGCCACCAAGACCAACATCAAACCCCTCGAGGATCGGATCCTGGTCCGCCCCGAGGAAGGCGAAGAGACGACGGTTTCCGGGATCGTGATTCCCGACACCGCCAAGGAGAAGCCACAAGAGGGCACGGTTCTCGCCGTTGGAGTCGGCAAGCGCAGCGACACCGGCGAGCTGATTCCCATGGACGTGAAAGAAGGCGATCGCGTCATCTACTCGAAGTACGGCGGGACCGAGGTAAAGCTCGAGGGCGAGGAGCTATTGATCCTGTCGGCCCGCGACGTGTTGGCCGTCCTCAGCTGATCTGAGCGAGATAAACGTTTCCCCGGCTCAGGGCTTTTCCTGAGCCGATCGCGAGAAGGAGAGGACGATGCCAAAGATCATCAAGTTCGACGAGGACTCCCGGAGGGGCCTCGAGCGCGGGGTGGATCACCTCGCTAATACCGTCCGGGTGACGTTGGGCCCCCGCGGCCGGAACGTCGTGCTCGACAAGAAGTGGGGCGCACCGACAATCACCAACGATGGTGTGACCATCGCCAAAGAGATCGAGCTTGACGACCCGTGGGAGAACATGGGTGCGCAGCTCGTCAAGGAAGTTGCAACCAAGACCAACGACGTCGCCGGCGACGGAACCACCACCGCCACGGTTCTTGCCCAGGCGATGGTGACTGCGGGCCTCCGGAATGTAGCTGCCGGAGCCAATCCGATGGCGCTGAAGCGCGGCATCGAGCAGGCGGTGAAAGCTGTTTCCGAATCGATCCGCTCCCAGGCCCGGGACGTCGAGGGCCGTCAGGAGATAGCGCACGTTGCTTCGATCTCTGCCAACAACGATCCCGAGATCGGCGAGCTCGTCGCAGAGGCGATGGACAAGGTCGGGAAAGACGGCGTCATCACCGTAGAGGAGTCCAACACATTCGGACTCGAGCTGGAGTTGGTCGAGGGGATGCAGTTCGACAAGGGTTACATCTCCCCGTACTTCGTTACCGACCAGGACCGGATGGAAGCTTCCCTCGAAGACCCTTACATCCTCTTGGCCCAACAGAAGATCTCGTCGGTTCGGGACCTGCTGCCGGTCCTCGAGAAGGTCGCCCAGAGCGGCAAGCCGCTCGTCGTGATCTGCGAGGACGTGGAAGGGGAAGCGCTGGCCACTCTGGTGGTCAACAAGATCCGCGGCACCTTCAAAGCCGTCGCCGTCAAGGCTCCAGGCTTCGGTGACCGCCGCAAGGCGATGCTGCAGGACATCGCGATCCTCACGGGGGCCCAGGTGATCTCCGAGGAGATCGGGCTCAAGCTCGAATCCATAGGTCTGGACATGCTGGGCCGCGCCCGCAAGGTCGAGGTCTCGAAGGACAACACGACCATCGTCGAAGGCTCAGGAAACCCCGACGAGATCAAAGGCCGGATCGATCAGATCAGGGCCGAGATCGAGCGGACCGATTCGGACTGGGATAAAGAGAAGCTCCAGGAGCGTCTCGCCAAGCTGGCCGGCGGTGTTGCGGTGCTGAAGGTCGGGGCCGCAACCGAGGTTGAGCTCAAAGAGAAGAAGCACCGCATAGAAGACTCGGTGTCGGCAACTCGTGCTGCGGTCGAGGAGGGCATCGTTCCCGGCGGTGGCGTAACTCTGGTTCGCTCGCGTGAGGCGGTCGAAGCCCTCGACCTTCACGGCGACGAGCTGTCCGGTGCAAGGATCGTGATGGAAGCGCTCGACGCGCCGCTTCGGTGGATTGCGCAGAACGCCGGTTTCGAGGGCGGAGTCGTCATCGACAAGGTCCGCAACGAGAAGCCCGGTCACGGCCTCAACGCGGCAACCGGTCAGTACGTCGACCTCCTCGCCGAAGGGATCATCGACCCGGCCCGGGTCACCCGTTCGGCATTGGAGAACGCGGCCTCGATAGCGGCTTTGCTGCTGACTACGGAGGCCACCATCGTCGACAAGCCCGAAGAGGACGACGGGGCCGCAGGTCACGACCACGGCGCCGGAGGCATGGGAGGAATGGGCGGCATGGGCGGCATGATGTAGCTCGCTCGATCGAAAGTGCTACGAAGGGGCCCGGGATCTTTCCGGGCCCCTTCTCATGCCCAGGATTGGTGACCCGAAGCGGATGTGCGCGGTTCGGACCCGGGCCTTTCTCATGGCCAGGATTGGTGACTCGAGGCGGGTGTGAGCGGTTCCCACCCCGGCCAGACATTCGACTCCTCCCGGACTAAAGCTGTGGAGCGGTTCCGACCCGGGCCGGACTACGAAGTGTCGGGCTGTTCCAGGCTGGCGGCGAGGTGGTTGGCGGCGATAGAGGGAGGTGCCGGCTCATAAGGTGTTCCGCTGGGACGCAACCATCGGGGCTCCCGACCACCTTGAAGCGCCACCCTCCAGCCGCCTTCATGCACCAGCTTGTGGTGGAAGCGGCATACGAGCACGAGATTGTCGAGGTCCGTAGCTCCTCCACGGGCCCAATGGACAACGTGGTGCGCGGCAAGGAAGCGACGGGTTCCACATCCAGGGAAGGTGCATCCATCGTCTCGGAACAGGAGCTCTCGCATCAACCATTCGGGGATGTTCCGGGAGACGCGTCCGATGCCGACGGCGTGACCGCCTGGATCTCGCGCCACGGCTTGGAGGCGGCAGTCACATGCAAACCTGCGAGCGAGCTCGGGGTGCAGTATCGGGCCGCCTTCGATGGCGCCCCCAGGTCCGTCGCCCGCGAGGTGCCCAAGATCTATGCCCAGAACCACGTGAGGCTGTTTGCCCCCTGAAGTCGAGCCCGATGAGCACAGCGTGACCGACGCATCGGCGCAGCGTTGTTCGAAGGTGGGTCTTCGGCGGGCACCCGGGGAAGGGAGTCGGCGAGCTCTTTGATCGCCCTGATCACTTCGCTGCCGGTATCGGCCGGCAGCATCGCCTCGAGGCCCACCCGGGTGTCCCCGTCGTACCACGACCATTCGAGAAAGCGTTCACTGTGGGCATCACTCCTTTCTTCGAGCGAAGCCCGGTTAGCGAGATCTGCTTTGCGGCGAATCGCATTCACGCTCGCCCGCCGCGCCCACGCCAAAACATCCTTTTCTGTTTCCGGAGTGGCGAAGCGTGCCAGTTGCAGGACCTTGTCGAATGACAGAGTTCCAGCCCGCAGCGCCGCCGCGATCGAAGGTAGTTCGACCAGAGCATGGGCTGCAGTGGTCCAACGCAAACCTTCAGAGACTGTGACCCCGAGGTGGCCAGCGAGCCACTGTCCCATGTGGCGGCATCCATCACGCTCCCACAGCGCTCGGCTGTCGTATTCGGCAATGAACGCGAGCAGATCTGCCTGCAACGCGGAGGTCATCACATGAAGCCGACCGATGGCCTCGATCAAGTCTCGATCGCAGCGATCGTTTAGATGTTGCAGATCCGGGTGTTGCAGATGTTGCAGATCCGGGGGTTGCAGGTTCAGACGTTGCAAGGGACTCACACCTTCATGAGGCCCCTGGGAGCGCGGAACCAAAGTCTATCGAACACACGTTCGATAGTCAACACTTCGGAATCTGCTGGCAGTACTCGGGGAAGAGATACCCACCCGCGCGAGGGAGGTCCGGCTTTCCTTCGTCCCGGTGCTCTCCTCAAAGGGGGTCGAGACGACTCCTCACTTCCTACGGGACGATGTCCGGCCAGGAGCGACGACCGGCTAGGAGCGATGTCCCTCTGGCGGCTTTTAGGGGAGGAAGCGCATCGGATCTACCGCGGTGCCGTTCACTCGCACCTCGAAGTGCAGGTGGGGGCCCGTGCAGAGGCCGGTGCAGCCGACGTACCCGATCACCTGGCCCTGGCTCACGTTCTCCCCGACGTGGACGCCAAGACGGGACTGGTGGCCGTACAGGGTGACGATCCCGCCGCCGACGTCGATCATCGTGGCATTGCCGTATCCGTCCATCCACGAGGCGTAGATGACCCGGCCCCCCTTGGCGGCAACGAACGGTTCGCCGGTGAAGCCGGCCAGATCGATACCCGGGTGGAAGCCTCCCCAGCGGGGACCGAAGGGGGACGTGATGGGCGCATTCAGCGGCCAGATAAACCCCTGCGAAGAGATGCCCATGACTGTGACCGCGCTCTTTGCTTGGGCCTGCGCTATCACAATCTTGATGTGCTTCTCCTGCCTCGAAAGGCCCCTTTCCCTGTCTTTGCCGGCGCGGATCTTGCCGTTGAGACGTTGTAGGTCCGCCGCGATCTTCTTCCGGATCGAAGCTCGATCGGCCAGCGAATGCTGCTGCACAGCAAGCTCCTTCCGCAACTGAGCTTGTTTGTTGAACAGCACCTGGTGTTGTGCCCGCAACTGAGCCTGGAGCCTTCCGAATCTCACGAGAGCAGCGGTGTTCTTAGTTGCCGCCACGCCGAGCAGCTCAACCCTGTTGTCGAGCTCGATCAAGGACCTGGAGTTCAACAAGGCGTTCAGCGTCTGGCTGCCGCCCGATTCGTAGAGCATCACCGCCTGCGAGGTGGCGAGTCGTTTGATCTTGTCGATCTGCGCCTGCGTCGCATCGATGTGTGACTGCGCGGTTCGCACCGACGACTGCACCTTCTTGATCATTCCGTCCAGTTTGTTGATCTGTCTCTGGAGGTTGGTGATGGCTTGGTTCAACACGTCAACACGGGCGCGCAGGGTAGCGGCGTGACGGGATCTAGCTGCAACCTGTCGAGCGAGTTGCCGACGTTGATCTTGCAGGCGATGCAGCTTGGTAGTGCGGGTCCCGGCCAGTGAACCGACGGTAGGGATCAGAAGACTTCCCAATATCACCGCTGCGATCCACGCGCGAACCTTGCCTCGCTGCAAGCGTTCCTCTCCGTTGGCTGGTGGTCCGGAGTCCCCGGGGACCGTTCCCTTATATCCCTCCGCCGACAAGCCGGGCCGGAGGCCGCCGGAATCCTCCCATAGGAACCACAGCAGAGCAATGCATTGAGCGGGAGCGCGAAGAAATCTGGGCTGCCCCTCTTGCGCCCCGCCGGCCGGTTTCCTATAGTCCGTCTTGCGTCCGTTGAGTTGTAAACCGGCTTGCCGGGAAGAAGGCTCGACGGGCGCATTTTCGCGTCCCCCGCGGGTGCGGGCGCCGGCCAAATCTGCTACCCTAGGAGTGTCATAGGAGTGCTACCGGACCCCCGGATGCCCCCGCGCTCTGGCACTCGCCGAAGGTTCGGATGGAAGGATCGATATGCCCACAACCCTTAAAGACGTTCCCGGCGCGCCCCCCCACGGTGGCTCGCTGGAGCTTCGGATGGCCACGGATGAGGAGATCGACGACCTCCGCCGCCGAGCTGCACAGCTGCCCACGATAGAGGCGGCGTCCCGGCGCATCCTGTCCGATCTGGAGTTGTTGGCGGTCGGCGCGGTCTCGCCGAACCGGGGTTTCATGACCAAGGACGACTATTCATCGGTGGTCAAGGAGATGAGGTTGGCGAACGGCCTCCCCTGGAGCCTTCCGATCACCCTGCCCGTGAGCGACGAGGAGCGGTCCCACCTAAAGGAGGGGCAGCAGGCGGCGATCACCCACGAGGGCAAGCCGGTGGCCATCCTCGATGTCGAGGACATCTTCGAGTTCGATCCCCTCGATGAGGCCCAGCACACCTACGGAACCACGGACCAAAAGCATCCAGGAGTCGAATACCTAACTTCCTTGCCGCATCACTATGTGGGTGGCGAGGTCACGGTGCTGGAGAACGTCTTCTCCGGTGAATTCGCAAGCTATCGGTTCACCCCCCTGCAACTGCGCGAACAGATCGGCGAGCGCGGATGGAAAAACATCGTTGCATTCCAAACTCGAAACCCGATCCACAGGGCTCACGAATATCTGACGAAGTGCGCCCTTGAGATGGTTGACGGACTCGTGATCCATCCTCTCGTCGGCGGAACCAAGGGAGACGACATCCCGGCAGACACCCGGATGAAGTGTTACGAGGTCCTGATGGCCAACTACTATCCGCACGATCGAGTCATCCTCTCCGTCTTTCCAGCAGCGATGCGCTACGCCGGCCCCCGTGAAGCGATCTGGCATTCGCTGTTGCGCAAGAACTACGGGATGACCCATTTCATCGTCGGGCGGGATCACGCAGGCGTCGGCGACTACTACGGCACCTACGACGCCCAGAAGATCTTCGAAAACTTCGAGCCCGATGAGCTTGGGATCCAGCCCCTGAACTTTGAGCACTCTTTCTTCTGCAAGAGCTGTGACTCGATGGCCTCCGCAAAGACGTGTCCACACGGTTCTGAGAGTCACGTGCATCTTTCCGGCACACAGGTGCGTCAGATGCTGAAGGATGGCGTTGAGCCGCCTGTCGAGTTCTCAAGACCGGAGGTAGCGCGCATCCTGATCGATGATGCTCGGAGACAGGAGCAGCGATGAGCTTCCTAAAGAGATTGGGAAAGCGCCCCGAATCAGGTTCTCCAGCACGGTCCGACTCCCGGCGCAAGAAAGTCATGGTGATCGGGCTCGACTGTGCTCCCCCACGTCACGTTTTCGAGGAGTACGCGGATGAGCTCCCCAACCTCACAAAGCTCCGTGAGAATGGTGTGTGGGGACAGCTCGAGTCGATCACGCCTCCGATCACCGTTCCCGCATGGATGTGCATGATGACGTCCAAAGATCCCGGAACTCTCGGCATCTACGGCTTTCGCAACCGCACGGACCACACCTATGACGGCCTCGCCTTCGCGACTTCGTGGGCGATCAAGGAACCAACGGTCTGGGACATCCTTTCGGAGGCCGGCAAGGACTGCATCATCATGTCGGTCCCGCCGTCATACCCGCCCAAGCCGCTGAAGGGCGTTCAGATCGGCTGCTTTTTGACTCCCAGCAACGACGCGGACTACACCTATCCCAAAGAGCTAAAGGCAGAACTAGAGGAAAACGTCGGCGACTACATCTTCGATATCCGCAACTATCGGACCGACAACACGCAGTACATCCTTGACGAGGCGTACCGCATGACGGAGCAGCGTTTCAAGACCGCCGATTACCTGTTGTCCTCGAAGCCGTGGGATCTGTTCGCGATGACCGAGATGGCTACCGATCGGCTCAACCATGGAATCTGGAGTTTCATCGATCCGGAGCACCCTCGCTACCGTCCCGATAATCCCTACAAGGAATCTCTGCGGGAGTACTACCGGTTCCTCGACGGCAAGGTCGGGGATCTTCTCGCCAAGCATGCGGACGATTCAACGACCGTCCTTGTCGTGTCGGATCACGGGGCCAAGGCGATGATCGGCGGCATCTGCTTCAACGAGTGGTTGATGACGGAGGGATATCTGGCTTTCGATGGCCCGACGCCAACGACGATGACGCCCATCAACAAGATGTCGATCGACTGGTCAAAGACCAGAGCTTGGGCCGACGGTGGTTACTACGGACGGCTATTCCTGAATGTCGAAGGACGCGAGCCGAACGGCACCATTCCGGCAGCCGATTACGAGCGCGTTCGCGATGAGCTCATCCAAAAGATCGAAGGGATGGTGGACCATCAAGGCAACCCGTTGGGGAACAAGGCCCTCAAACCCGAGGATATCTACACCGCGCAGAATGGCGTAGCGCCTGACCTCATCGTGATCTTCGGTGGTTTGCGTTGGCGCAGCGTCGGCTCGGTCGGCCATGGCTCGACGTATACCTTCGAGAACGACACCGGCCCGGACGAAGCCAATCATGCGGAGTTCGGGATATTCATCATGAACAATGCCCCCGGCGAGGCACCGGGCCAGCGCGACGGTCTCCATCTCTGGGACGTTCATTGCACGATCCTTGACCTATTCGATCTGCCGCCTGCAGTGGGCGCGCTGGGTAAGACAGCCCTGAGCAATGGAGGAACACGATGAAGCAAGCGAATCGAGAGCGAGGCGTTGTCATCTGGTTCACGGGGCTCTCGGGCTCTGGAAAGACCACCATTGCCCACGTGGTTGAGGAGAAACTGCTCCAGGCAGGGGTGCCTGTCGAGATCCTTGACGGCGATGTCGTGCGCGAGAACCTATCGAAGGGCCTCGGGTTCTCGAAAGAGGACCGCGATACCAACATCCGCCGTATCGCCTTTGTCGCTCACCTCTTGCAACGCAACGGTGTGTTCGTTATCTCCGCAGCCATCTCTCCCTACCGAGCCATCCGTGATGAAGCGCGCGCCATGAGCAAAGACTTCGTCGAAGTATTCGCCGACGCACCCATAGAAGTGTGCGAGAGCCGCGACGTCAAAGGGCTTTACGCAAAGGCACGCGCAGGAGAGATCAAAGGCTTTACCGGCGTCGACGACCCCTACGAGGCGCCCATCGCGCCCGAGGTGGTGTGTCAGACGCAGACCGAAAACGTGGAGCTCTCGGCGAAGAAGGTCATCGACAAGCTCGTCGAGTTGAAATACCTGGAAGCGTGAGCCAGCGGCTCTCGGACCGCTGCCTCTGGATGTCACGATCCGAGGCGGCGGAAGCAGTCGTCTGGGGGCCGTACGGGAGTTCTAGCGGGTGATTGATCTTCATACCCACACAACCGTGTCCGACGGGGGTGACTCGCCGACAGAGCTCGTACGCAAGGCTGCAGCAGCAGGTCTTACGGTGATCGCCGTCACCGATCATGACAACGATGCCGGCTGCGATGAAGCTTCCGCCGAAGGCGAAAGGATCGGCGTCGAGGTGATCAGAGGCGTGGAGATCTCCTGCGATGTCGAGGATCTATCAGAGAGAGGGTTCACTCCGGCGGGGCGCCCAACGATGCATCTTCTTGGCTACTTCATTCCCACCGAGAACAACCCGCTGACTGCAGCTCTGGGCGAGCTCCAACGCCACCGAGCCAACCGCAACGGATTGATGGTTGAGAAGTTGAACGAGCTCGGCATCCCGGTGACCCTCGAAGAGGTCGAGGAAGAGGCGGGCGGTCCCGGCTCCCAGATAGGGCGGCCGCATTTCGCTGCGGTGCTGGTGCGTCACGGAGCGGTCGCCGACTACCAAGCGGCCTTCGATGAATACCTCGCCAAAGGAGCCAAGGCGTACCTCACCCGAAAGCTCTACAAGCCGACCGAGGCTATCGAGCTGATGACTTCCGCAGGCGTGGTGCCGGTGCTAGCGCACCCCTTTACGTTGAAGCTGTCGATTGACGATCTCGAGCTTTTCGTCGATGCCTTGGCTCAAGCCGGACTGGTGGGAATCGAGGGCTACCACGGTGACCTGCCGGAGGTCGAGCAGGAGCCCTACCGGGCCCTTGGTGAGGCAAAGGGACTGATCGTCTCGGGCGGAAGCGACTATCACGGCCACATGGTTCCGGATCGCGGGCTACCCGGCGGGAAGCACCACGTACAGGTGCCTGAGGCGGCCCTCGAAGAGCTCCGTGCCGCATCACAGCGTTTGAAGGCTGCCGTCTGATGTTGATCACACGTGCATCCCGCCACGACAAGTCAGATCTCGAGTCCTTCTACGCCAAGCAGGATTGGGAAGATCCCCATCTCAACGACGGGGCCGCCTTCGTTGCGCGCGAGGGCTCGATCGTCGGTGCGCTCACCCTTATCGAGGTTGACCCTCAAACGATCGTCGTCGAAGACGTGCTGGTGGATCCTGGTCGGCGCGGCCAAGGCCTTGGTACGCAGCTGATCCAAGCCGCGATGAACAGTCGCGGCGGAACGATGTTCCTATGCTGTCATTCCGAGCGCCTGGCTTTCTACGGACGTCTCGGCTTCGAGGATGTCTCCTTCGACCAATTGCCGGCCGGCGTGCAACAGTTCATGAGGGACAACGATGCGTATCCCTTCACCGCCGACCATGTTCACTACTTCTTGAAGGCACGCTAGGCGCAGTTGGGCCAGCGGCTTGTCTCTCCTGCCGCGACCAACGGGGGCCAGCGGGTCACTGCTATTCCCCGGTCACTACTACCTTCTTAGAAGGCGCGCTAGGCGCAGTTCGGCCAGCGGCTCGTCTCTCCTGCCGCGACCAACCGGGCCGCGGTCTCCGACTGTGCCACGGGGTCGTAGATCGAGCCGTATCCGAAGGCGCTCCAGGTCGGGCGATCGAACTGGAACAAGCCGTAGTAGCCGCTGGGGCTATATGCCTGCGGGTTAAGGCTCGACTCGCAATGCGCGATCGACAGCAAGTAGCTGCCGCTGATACCTGCGTGAGATGCCGCGGCATAGATCACGCTGGTCAACGAGCCGGCAGGAGCGGCCGGAGCGGGAGCCGGGCTGGGGCTTGCAGTGGGGCTGGGGGAGGCCGTCACGGCCGGCTTGCGGTGCTGTTTACGATCCGTCCTACGCTCGAGTTTGCGGTGCAGTTCGCGCTCGCGTCTCCTCTTTGCTACAGCTTCCGAGCGGTGGCCGTGCGCCGGCGCAGTCGGCACGGGCTTTGGCGGCACGAGGGTCGCGCGCGCGGCTCTCGCCGAAGAGCGAGGGCTGACCGGTGCTTGCGAAGAGGGGATGCTGCTCGCGGAGAGGCCGTGGGAGCGATCCACTGAGTGGAACACTGCCAGGGCCGCGTTCGATCCTGGAACCCCATAGAAGGTGGCGACCATTCCGATCAACCATGCGGCGATGGTGAGTTGTCGTCGTCGTGCTCTGCGCCGGGAGCGCGCGCCGAAATGCAGGTGATCCATGTCTTACCTCTTTTCTTGGGAGCCGTCCGGCTCCGTGCAGTGCGGGCGGTGGGCTCGCCCATGTCGCTGTGCCTCACGGGGGGACCTCCTGGCCGGATCCCCTGAGCGGTTTGAGGTTCGAGGCTAGCACCTCTCGGAGATGTGAAATGGCGCACAAAGTGCGCTTGTGAACTGTTTCGGCCTGGCCAGTGGCGACAAATTGCGCAAAAAGTGCCATAAATCTCTTGAGAGTGGCGATTCCCAGTGCAGCCTTATCCTGCTTCGGTGAAGCGAGCCTTGATCACCGGGGTGACCGGGCAGGACGGTTCGTATCTTGCCGAGCTGCTGCTCGGCAAGGGTTACGAGGTTCACGGTTTGATCCGCCGATCCTCTTCCTTCAACACGCAGCGCCTGGACGCGATCTATCGCGACCCTCACGAAAGCGGTGTTCGTTTCCTCATGCACTACGGCGACCTGTCGGATTCCGGGTCGCTCGTCAACCTGATAAGGAACCTGGAGCCGGACGAGATCTACCATCTCGGCTCCCAGAGTCATGTGAAAGTCTCGTTCGAGATTCCCGAGTACACCTCCGACGCCACTGCGATGGGAACGGTGCGGATGTTAGAGGCGGTGCGCGCCTCGGGGATACAGACTCGCTTCTATCAGGCCTCCTCCTCGGAGATGTTCGGATCCGCGCCTCCTCCGCAAAGGGAGACAACTCCCTTCCATCCGCGGAGTCCATACGGGATATCCAAGGCGTTCGCTTTCTGGATGACAGTCAACTACCGAGAGGCGTACGGAATGTTTGCTTCGAACGGGATCCTCTTCAATCACGAGAGCAGCAGAAGGGGAGAGACTTTTGTTACCCGCAAGATCACCCGCGCTGTCGCTCGGATCGAGGCAGGCATCCAAGAGAAACTCTTCCTGGGGAACCTGGACTCGCGCCGGGACTGGGGCTATGCCCCCGAATACGTCGAAACCATGTGGCTGATGCTCCAGCACGACGAGCCCGATGATTTCGTGATCGCCTCCGGCGAGAACCACAGCGTGCGGGAATTTGCGGAGAAAGCCTTCGCTCGCCTCGATCTGGACTGGGAACGCTACGTGCAGATCGACGCGAATTACTTCCGGCCCGCTGAGGTGCCCGATCTGCGAGGGGACGCCTCGAAAGCCAAGCGAATCCTGGGCTGGGAGCCCGCCACCAGCTTCGACCAGCTCGTGCACCTGATGGTGGATGCGGACGTGCAGTTGCTCGATGACGAGAGAGCCGGCCGGCTGGTGAGGCAAGACCGGGAACATTGATGCGGCGAAGTTGCACCGAAGTAGCCCCAACGCCGAGAGGTGAGCGGGCGGGACGATAGTTTGGTCACAGAGCGATCAGAGGAGCGGCCAGGTGGAGATCGAGATCGGGATCGGCAAGTCGGGAAGAAGGGCCTACGGCTTTGACGACATAGCCATCGTTCCCTCGCGAAGAACGCGTGATCCCGACGACGTCGACGTCTCCTGGGAGGTCGACGCGTTCAGGTTCGAGCTTCCCTTGATGGCTGCGGCGATGGACGGAGTGGTCTCAACGACCTCTGCGATCGAGGTCGGCCGCCTCGGAGGGCTTGCCGTCCTGAACCTCGAGGGCCTTCAAACGAGGTACGAAGATCCCGAGTCGGTTCTCGCCGAGATCGCCGAGCTGGATAACGACAAGGCCACCCTGAGGATGCAAGAGCTGTACCAGGAGCCGGTGAAGGAAGAGCTGATCTCGCTGCGGATACGCCAGATCAAGGACGCAGGCGTCACCGCGGCTGCATCGCTAACGCCTCAGAAGGTCCAGGCCTTCCACAAGACGGCTCTCGAGGCCGATCTCGACATCCTGGTCATCCAGGGGACCGTGGTGTCCGCGGAGCACGTTTCGACCCGCAGCGAGCCGCTCAACCTGAAGCGATTCATCTCCACCTACGAGTTGCCCGTCATCGTCGGCGGATGCGCGTCGTACTCCACTGCGTTGCACCTGATGCGCACCGGGGCGATGGGGGTTCTCGTGGGTGTGGGCCCGGGGGCAGCCTGTACGACCCGAGGGGTGTTGGGTGTGGGCGTGCCTCAGGCAACTGCGATCGCTGATGCCGCAGGTGCTCGGATCCGTCATCTGGACGAGACCGGCCGCTACTGCCACGTGATCGCCGACGGAGGGATGCGTACAGGCGGGGATATAGCCAAGGCCATCGCATGCGGTGCCGATGCGGTCATGATCGGCTCCCCGCTGGCCGCAGCCACGGAAGCGCCCGGCCGCGGCTACCACTGGGGGATGGCCACCTTTCATCCGACGTTGCCCCGCGGGGCCCGCGTGAAGACGGCCACGCTCGGATCGCTGGAGGAGATCTTGATCGGTCCGGCGCACGAGAACGACGGCCGCCTGAATCTGTTCGGGGCGCTGCGCACGAGCCTGGCCACTTGCGGGTACGCCAACATCAAGGAGTTCCAGAAGGCAGAGGTGATGATCGCCCCCGCCCTGAAGACCGAGGGGAAATCGCTCCAGCAGAGCCAGCGTGTGGGGATGGGGGCCTAGGGGCGCGGCTTCCTCCGGGCGCCGACGTAGGCCGCGAGGTGCTCTCCGGTAAGGGTGGAGCGGGCGGCAGCGAGCTCGGCGGGCGTGCCTTCGAAGACGATCCGGCCGCCCTCGTGGCCGGCCCCGGGGCCGAGGTCGATGATCCAGTCGGCGTGCGCCATGATCGCCTGATGGTGCTCGATGACGATGACCGACTTACCCGAGTCGACCAAATGGTCGAGCAAGCCGAGCAGCTGCTCGACATCGGCAAGATGGAGGCCGGTGGTCGGCTCGTCGAGGACGTAGACACCGCCCTTCTCGCCCATATGGGTGGCCAGCTTGAGCCGCTGCCGCTCGCCGCCGGACAGTGTGGTCAGCGGCTGACCGAGGCTGAGGTAGCCGAGTCCCACGTCGGCTAAGCGGCCGAGGATGGCATGTGCAGCCGGAGTGTGAGCCTTGCCGGCCCCGAAGAACACCTCGGCCTCGGTCACCGACATCGCGAGCACCTCGCTGATGTCCTTGCCGCCGAACTTGTACTTCAGCACCGCGGCCTGGAACCGCTTCCCCTCGCACTCCTCGCAGACCGTGGCGACGCCGGCCATCATCCCTAGATCGGTGTAGATGACGCCTGCGCCGTTGCAGGTGGGGCAGGCGCCCTCGGAGTTGGCGCTGAACAGCGCCGGCTTTACCCCGTTGGCCTTCGCGAACGCCTTACGGATCGGTTCGAGCGCGCCGGTGTAGGTCGCCGGGTTGCTTCGGCGCGAGCCGCCTATCGCGCCCTGGTCGATCGAAACCACCCCGGCCTGCCCGGACACCGAACCCTGGATGAGCGAACTCTTCCCGGAGCCGGCGACACCGGTAACGACGCATAGCACCCCGAGCGGGATGTCGACGTCGACGTCGCGCAGGTTATGCACCGACGCTCCGCGGATCTCAACCCTGCCTGTGGGCGTCCGCACCGGCTCCCTGAGGGTGGCCCGGTCGTCGAGATGGCGGCCGGTGATTGTGCGGCTGACCCTGAGCCCCTCGACGGTGCCTTCGAAACAAACGGTGCCGCCCGCCGTACCAGCGCCGGGGCCGAGGTCGACGACGTGGTCGGCGATCGCGATCGTCTCCGGGTCATGCTCTACGACGAGCACCGTGTTGCCCTTGTCCCGCAGCCGCAGCAGCAGGTTGTTCATCCGTTCGATGTCATGGGGGTGGAGCCCGATGGTCGGTTCGTCGAAGACGTAGGTGACGTCGGTGAGCGAGGAGCCGAGGTGGCGGATCATCTTGGTGCGTTGAGCCTCGCCGCCCGATAGCGTTCCGGCCGGCCGCTCGAGCGAGAGGTAACCCAGCCCGATCTCCGCGAACGAGTCGAGGAGGTGTTGCAGCCCCGTTAGCAAAGGAGCCATCGGCGGCTCGTCAAGGCCCCGGACCCAATCGGCCAGGTCACTGATCTGCATCGAGCAGACCTCGGCGATGTTCTTCCGCTTGATCTTCGACGACCGGGCCTCCGGGCTGAGCCTGGTGCCGTCACATTCGGGACACACCATGAACGTCACCGCCCGCTCCACGAAGGCGCGGATGTGCGGCTGCAGGGCGTCGACGTCCTTTGCCAGGAACGACTTCTGGATCTTCGGGATCAGGCCCTCGTACGTCAGGTTGATCCCCTCGACCTTGATCTTGGTCGGCTCCTTGTAGAGCAGGTCGTGCAGTTGCCTCTTGGTGTATTTGCCGATCGGCTTGTCCGGGTCGAAGAAGCCGGAGCTGCGGAAGATGCGGCCGTACCAGCCGTCCATGGTGTAGCCGGGGATCGTCAGCGCGCCCTCGTTCAGCGACAAGCTGTCGTCGTACAGCTGAGACAGGTCGAAGTCAGTGACGGAGCCCATGCCCTCGCAGCGCGGACACATGCCCCCGAGACGGTTGAAGGTCGCCTTCTCGGTCTTTGTCTTGCCGGCCCCGCGCTCGACGGTGATCGCACCGCTTGCGCGGACCGAAGGGACGTTGAACGAGTACGCGTTGGGCGGACCGATGTGCGGCTTCCCAAGCTTGCTGAAGAGGATGCGCAGCATCGCGTTGGCGTCGGTCGCCGTTCCGACGGTGGAGCGGGGGTTGGAGCCCATCCGCTCCTGATCCACGATGATCGCGGTCGTTAGCCCGTCGAGCACGTCGACCTCGGGCCGCGCCAGCGTCGGCATGAAGCCCTGCACAAAGGCGCTGTAGGTCTCGTTTATCAGCCGCTGGGACTCCGCAGCGATGGTGCCGAACACCAGCGAGCTCTTGCCCGAGCCCGAGACACCGGTGAAGATCGTCAGCCGCCGCTTCGGGAGCTCGAGGCTGACATCCCTGAGATTGTTGACGCGGGCGCCCTGCACGCGGATCAGATCGTGACTGTCGCCAACGTGCAGCGCAGACGACCGTCCGTTCGACCTCGTCGTGGCAGTGCTCACGGCGCTCATGGATCCTGAAGCAGTCCGAGGACGTTGCCATCGGGGTCGGTGACGGTGGCCACCAGGCGGCCGGCACCCACGTCGTGCGCGGGCTCCTTCACGGTGGCACCTGCGGCGGTCACTTCGGCAAGCTTCGCCTCGATGTCCGACACGTGCCAGTAGGCCACCGGCGAGGTCATGCCCTGCGGTCCACCGCCCGGGACCAGCCCGATGTGCTGGCCCGCAGCCTCGAAACCGACGTAATAAGACGCGTCGTGCTGCGGGGGCCGGCCGAGCAGCGCGGCGTACACCTTCTTGGCCGCCGCCAGATCAGAAACCGGATGGAGCACGGTCTTGATTCCCTCTGTGGAAGAGCCCGTCATCGTCACTCCTTAATGTCGTGGTCTTCGAGGTCTCTGGACTCTAAGACGAACGGAACGTCCGGAAATCGACGCCCCGCCGGTCGGCCTGCCCGATGCTGATCCCGCGAATCCCGAGGCGCTGCCCGGCGATCAAGAGAGGCCAAAAGACCTGCGGGATGGGACCGCCTTTTCCGCTCTCGCCTGCTATAGTTTCGTCGGCGCAGAGGGAATTCTTTCTAAATAATGCAGGTTGAACCCTCTGAATGCCTAGAAAGAGTCTAGAAAGAGTTCAGGAGGTGAATCGGATGGACAAGACCATTACCCAGGTCCTGTGGCGCCTTGACCCCGTGCTGTCGATCAAGCGCCCCGCTTGCGGCATCCGCGGGATCAGAGGCCGCTAGGCCAATGACCGCAGGTCCGGATGTTCTCGACCGTGAGATCCTGCGCCTGCTCCGGCAAGACGGCCGCATGTCGGTCGCGTCGATCGCCAAAGAGGTCGGCCTTTCAGGCCCCTCTGTGCACGAACGGATCAAGAAGTTGGAGCAGCGTGGGATCATCGCGGGTTACACCGCGATACTGGAACCCCGGCTCCTCAACCGCCCCCACGTCGCGTTCGTCATGGTGACGCTGGCGGAGGGCAACGAATTCGCCATCGATGACCCCATCGTTGCGCGCATCTGCGACGAGCCCGACGTGTTGGAGTTCCATCGCATCGCCGGCGAAGACTGTTATCTGATAAAGGTGCGTAGCGCCACCAACAAGGAGCTCGAGGAGCTTCTTCGCCGCATCAGGAAGATCCGCGGCGTCGCACGCACGCGCACGACGATCGTCCTTTCCACCGAGCTCGAGCGCCCCAGCATCGAAGTTCCTCCCGAGGAAGCCCCTCTCGAGCAATCCGTCTGACCCGCTACGAGCACCGCTGGCCCAATGTGGCCCCCTCGAGCGATACGTCTGACCGCTTCGGCCCACCCCGCTTCGCCCCCCTTCGGGCGAGATTCCGCCAGCTTCCCGCTCGCCGCACCTACTATGCGGCTCTATGAGTGAACCCCGCTCGGTCGCCGCGCTGCTATCCGTAGCAGAGCGAGTTCTCGATGACTCGCAGCAATTGTTCGAAGACCACGACCGCCCCAGGATCGCCCGGGATCTCCTGGCCGCGGCGCTCAGCCTGGAGCCGGAATTCGATTTCGACGACGGCTTCGATGCAAGCTTCGAGCCCCCGCGACGTATCCGTGAGCGTTACCTCGCGTTCGTCGCGCGCAGGGCGGCAGGGGAGCCGGCCCCCTTCATCACCGGCAAGACACTCTTTTACGGCCTCGAGATGAGCGTCAGGCCCGGCGCATTCGTGCCGCGCCCGTCTTCGGAGTTGATGGTGACGCGTGCGCTCAAACGTTTGCGTGCTCTGCGAGAGCCGATCGTGGTGGATCTGTGTACCGGCGCCGGTCCTATCGCGTTAACGGTCGCCCACGAGCGCCAGGATGCGCACGTCTGGGGCACCGACATCTCCGATGAAGGGCTGAAGCAGGCTCGGGGCAACGCCAGGAGCCTGGGACTCAGCAACATCTATTTCCGGCGTGGGGACCTCTACGGGGCTGTGCCCGCGTCATTGAGAGGTGGTGTGCACCTGATCACGGCCCACGTCCCTTACGTTCCAGTTGGCGAGCTCGGTGATCTTCCGGCCGAGGTGACCGAGCACGAACCCGTGTTTACGCTGACCGACCAGTCCGATGATGGATTCGATCTGATGTCGCGCGCTATCTCTGAGGCGCCAGGGTGGCTGCGACCAGGCGGCTGGCTGCTCCTGGAGATGTCCGAGGACTTTGCCCCCCGCGCCCGGCGGCTGTGCCGCAAGGCGGGGCTCGAGGACAAGGGAGCAGCCATGGACGACGATCGGCTTAGCGCGATCGTTGAAGCGCGTGCCGGCACCGGCCGGAGATGAGGGGCTGCGTTAGATTGACTCATGGAGCCGAGCATCACGAAGGTTGACAGCCTCCCTTCAAAGCGGGACGAAGATGCATTGGTTCTCGTCGTCGACTACGGGGCCCAGTACGCGCAGCTGATCGCTCGTCGCGTGCGCGAGTGCCACGTGTATTCAGAGATAGTTGCCCACGATCTTCCCGTTAGCGAGATAGCCGCTCGCCGGCCCGCCGGGATCATCCTCTCGGGAGGCCCCAAGTCCGTGTATTCCCCGGGCGCTCCGGAGGTCGATCCTTCGTTGTTCGAGATCGGCGTGCCGATGCTGGGGATCTGCTATGGCCAGCAAGCGATGGCTCATGTCCTCGGCGGCGAGGTCGCGCACACCGGCCAGTCCGAGTTCGGAAAGAGTCATCTGAACGTGTCAGAGCCGGGGTCCCTCCTGTTCTCGGAATTGCCGGGTGAGCAGCAGGTGTGGATGAGCCACACGGATGCGGTAACCCGGCCCCCGAATGGCTTTCGCACGACCGCATCGACAACGTCGTCACCCGTGGCAGCCTTCGAGAACCCCGAACGCGGGTTGTACGGCGTGCAATTCCACCCCGAGGTCGCCCACACGCCGCGGGGCACCGACCTGCTCAAGAACTTCCTTTACGGGGTGTGCGATCTGCTGCCGTCGTGGACCATGACGTCGATCATCGATTCGGCGATCGAAGACGTGCGTCGGGTGGTCGGCGCCGACCGCATCGTGTGCGGACTTTCCGGGGGGGTGGATTCCTCGGTCGCGGCAGCGCTCGTGCACCGGGCGGTCGGAAGCCAGTTGACCTGCATCTTCGTTGACCATGGGCTGCTGCGCTCGGGTGAAGCGGAGCAGGTCGAAGATACCTTCCGCCGGCACATGGGGATCGAGCTCGTCCATGCAAAGGTCGCCGACCGTTTCCTCGAGAAGCTGAAGGGCATCTCCGATCCCGAAACCAAGCGCAAGATCATCGGTGAGACCTTCATCAGGGTCTTCGAGGAGATTGCGCGCGACGACCTCGAGGATGCTCGCTTCCTCGTTCAAGGAACGCTCTATCCGGACGTGATCGAGTCGGGCACGCGCGACGCCGCCCGCATCAAGAGCCATCACAACGTCGGTGGGCTTCCCGCCGACATGACCTTCACCCTGGTCGAGCCCCTGCGGAACCTGTTCAAGGACGAGGTTCGCATGGTGGGCAGGGAACTGGGCCTGCCCGAAGAGATAGTCCAGCGGCAGCCCTTTCCCGGCCCGGGCCTTGCCGTGCGGGTCATCGGCGAGGTGACGCTGGAGCGCCTCGAGATCCTCCGCGCAGCCGACGAGATCGTCACTGAAGAGATCAAGCGCGCAGGCTTGCTGGATGAGATCTGGCAGTCCTTCGCAGTGCTTCCGGTCGTTCGTTCGGTCGGCGTCATGGGCGACGAAAGGACCTACGGATACCCGATCGTGCTTCGCGCCGTCACGAGTGAAGATGCGATGACGGCGGACTGGGCGCGCCTTCCTTACGAGCTTCTCGAGGACATCTCGGGCCGGGTCGTCAACGAGGTCCCGGGCGTGAACCGCGTCGTCTACGACATCACTTCGAAACCGCCCGGCACTATCGAATGGGAATGAGATCAGCAGCGAAGTAGAGGTAGCCGCGGGTCCCCGGCGCAAGGGCGCCGGCGATTATCTGACGATCCTTTCGGGGACCTCACAGAACGTCGCGGGGATAGTGGTCGCCGCGCTCGCGACCTTCGCCGCTCAGATCCTCCTGACGCGGACCCTGGGGGCCAAGGGATTCGGGATCGTGACGGTGGCAACGCAAGCGGCCTTCGTAACTTCGTTCGCGACCCGGGCGGGCATGGACATGGCGGTGCTGCGCGACGTAGCGGTCGAGTCTGGCGAGGGCAGGTGGGAGCGGATCCGAGCCCCCGTGACGCGCGCCGTCGCGATCGCTGCCGGCGTGAGCTTGCTCTTCGCAGCGGTGGGCGTGATCGGTTCTTCGTGGTTGAGCCGCGTGTTCTCGATGGATCCTCAGCAGAGCAGAGGTGTGTTCTTGGCCGCGTCTCTGGGACTGCCGTTCCTGGCTTTGACCAACGTTTGGCTCGGAGCGACGCGCGGCCTCAAGCTGATGCGATACACGCTTTACGTCTTCTGGGCGGGTCAGCCGATCGCATGGCTCGCGCTCATGGCGATCGCGCTGCGAATCTCCAAGACGCCTGCGGCGATGGTGCTGGCGTATTCGTGCTCCTGGATGCTCGCGTGCGCGGGGGCCTTCCTCTCATGGCGGAGGGAGAGCAACAGATGGGAAGCAGCCCCGATGGAGCCGGGCGATCTGCAGCGGCTCGTCCGCTATGCCGGCCCGCGGGCCCCCGCCGCGCTCGCTTCACAGCTCATCTTCTGGACCGATTTGTTCGTTCTGACGAACTTCGTTTCCCATTCGGCGGTTGGGGTTTACTCCGCTGCTTTGCGAGTCGGTCAGATCGTCGTGTTGTTCCTGACTTCGGTGAATCTGATGTTCAGTCCCTTCGTCGCCGACCTGCACAACCGCGGAGAGACCCAACGACTGGATCGGTTGTTCAAGACTCTGACGCGCTGGACCGTTGCCGTCACGATGCCTGCCTTTCTGGTACTGGCGGTCGCCCCCTCCGCCGCTCTGCGCATCTTCGGTGCGGCCTTCGCGGGTGGGCAGACGGCGCTGCTGATCCTCTTGGCGGGACAGTTGGTGAACATCTTCACCGGTAGTTGCGGCTTCGTCTTGATCATGGCGGGACGGACCGGATGGGACCTCATCGTCCTCGCCTCGGCACTCGTGGCCGACGTTGCCCTGGCGTTCCTCCTTTGTTCCAGATACGGCATCGACGGAGCAGCAATGGCCAACGCTTTTACCTTCGCGTCCTCCAATCTGGCTCAATTGATCCTCGTGAAGAGATTCGTGGGGATCCAGCCCTTCGACCGGCAATTCGGACGGCTCGTGGCCCCTGCCCTGATCGCATTCGTAGTGATGACCCTCGTGCACCACTCCATCTCTGCCAGCTGGCTGATAAACCTCATCGCCACAGGCGTTGTCGGGGTGATCTTTTATGGGGCCATCTATCTATGGGTGGGGGTCACGCCGGAGGAACGAAGCACCGCTCTGGGGCTGGTGAGGGGCCTCCGCAGCCGATAATTACGATGTGAGCCGAGACTTCCTTTCCGAACTGAACGATGTTCAGCGGGCCGCCGTTGAGCATCCCGCCGGGCCCGTTCTGGTGGTCGCGGGGGCCGGGTCGGGCAAGACCCGGATCCTCACCTATCGCATCGGCTACCTCATCGAGCAGGGTGTCTCACCCTTCGCAATCATCTCAATCACTTTCACGAACAAAGCTGCGGGCGAGATGAAAGAACGCGTCCAGGCACTCATCGGCGGCGTCGCCCAGAAGATGTGGGTTTCCACGTTCCACTCCGCCTGCGTGCGGATCCTCCGGCGCGAGGCGCCGCGGCTTGGCGTGAGGTCGTCGTTCTCTATCTACGATGCCTCGGACACCGAGCGATTGATAAAGGTGTGCCTGAAAGAGCTCGGCCTCGATCCCAAGCGCGTACCGCCTCGATCCATCGCCGCAACCATCTCGGACGCCAAGAACAAGCTGATGGATGCAGGGCTATTTCAGGACTTCGCCTCCAATCCATGGGAGCGCACCACTGCCGAGGTGTACGGGGCGTACCAGCGGCGGTTGATGGAGGCATCGGCCTTCGATTTCGACGACCTGATCATGCGGTGTGTCGAGATCTTTGACCGATTCCCAGATGCGCTCGATCACTACCAGGAGAGGTTCCAGCACGTTCTGGTGGACGAATTCCAGGACACCAACCACGCGCAAGCGCGGTTGGCCACACTATTGGCCGGCAAGTGGCGCAACATCTTCGTGGTGGGCGATGCCGATCAGGGCATCTACGCCTTCCGCGGAGCAACCATCAAGAACCTTCTCGACTTCGAACGCGACTGGCCCGACGCTCACGTGATCACCCTCGAGCAGAACTATCGATCAACGCAGACGATCTTGAACGCAGCCAACGCAGTGATCGAGAACAACTTGATGCGGCGGCCGAAAGCCTTATGGACGCAGTCATCCTCGGGACATCCGATAACGCGCTACCACGCGCAGAACGAGCACGACGAAGCGGCGTGGACCGCCGACGAGATCCGGCGTCTGCTTGATCAGGGATTGGCGCTCGCAGACATGGCCGTGTTCTACCGGACCAATGCTCAATCACGGGTGCTCGAGGAAGTGTTCTCCAAAGAACAGGTGCCTTACCGCGTCATCGGCGGCGTTCGCTTCTACGAGCGCCGGGAGATCAAGGATCTGCTGTCGTGGTTGCGGGCGGCCATGAACCCATCCGATCCCGTCAGTGCGACGCGCGCTTCGGCAGCGCCGCGACGAGGGATCGGGGATACCTCCATCGGCAAGCTCGGTGAGTTCGCGCGGCGCGAGGGTCTCGGTCTGGGGGAGGCATTTGCCCGTGCCGAAGAAGTGCCGGGTCTCTCGAAGAAGGTCGTCGGCGGCATGCTCGAGATGGCGAGGCTGCTCCAACGCATCCGCGACGCGGCCGAGCAACGGGTGCCTCTCCCCGACATCATCCAGATGACGTGGGAGATCACCGGTTACATGGACGAGGTGGCTTCGGAGCGAACGTTCGAGGCACTCTCTCGCCAGGAGAACCTGCGGGAGCTGGCGGGCGTCGCGCGCGAGTACGAGGCGTCGAACGACGATGCCACGCTGACCGGGTTCCTCGAACAGATCTCACTCATTACCGACACCGACACCGTCGAGGGCGACGAGGTTGGAGTGACCTTGATGACCTTGCACAACGCCAAGGGGCTCGAGTTCCCTGTCGTCTTCATCTTGGGCATGGAGGAGGGCATCTTTCCCCACATAAGGAGCCTGGGTGATCCCGATCAACTCGAGGAGGAACGCCGCCTCTGCTACGTCGGGATCACGCGCGCCAAAGAGCGGCTCTATCTCCTGAACGCGTGGTCGAGGAGCCTCTGGGGGGGCCTGAACTACAACCCTGCCTCGCGGTTTCTGTCCGAGATACCAGAGGACCTCATGGGGATGGTTCGCCAGGAGGGGGTGTCGTCGAAGCGAAAGGTGCTCGGTGTCGAACGGGACACGTCAATCTTCAGGGTGGGCCAGGAGGTCGAACACGACCGCTGGGGCCGCGGCATGATCCTGGACATCGTGCGGTCGTCGGTGGGGCTCGAGGCGACCGTCAACTTCCCCGAGGCCGGCGGAGAGAAGCGGTTGGACCTCACCCTCGCTCCGCTCAAGCCCCTCTAGCGCGTCGACTCACAAGCGGGACGATGGCCCGGGCGCCGGTGGCTCGGCTCGATGAGTTCCGCGCTGTCCACTCTCATCGGGTGATCTGCACCGAGTTGATGTAGACGGGCGTGATGGGCGTCACGTTCTTGATCGGATTGTTGCCGGGATAGGTCTTCTGAGCTCCGATGCGATCGAGGACGCCATAGGAACCGGGATCGACTTTGCCGAAGATGGAATAGCGGGGATCGTAGCCCGCCGGTTCTTTGTGATGGATGACGATGAAGAACTGACTTCCTCCCGAATCAGGTTGGCCGGTGTTGGCCATGGCGACCACCCCGAAGACATACGCGCGGGGTTTCTTGGGAAGTTCGTCCGGGATCGTGTAACCGGGACCGTCGGGCGCGACCCCGTTACGGTCGTTGGGGTCTCCGGTTTGGATGACTGAGTTGTTCTCGATCCGGAACCACTTGCGGCCGTCGTAGAAGCCGTGCCGTGCCAGGAAAACGAAGTTCGCCACTGTCTTCGGCGCGCTCTTCTCCAATAGATCGAGATGGATGTCACCGCACGATGTATGGATGACGGCGTGCAGGTTAACTCCGCGCGGCAATCGGAGCTTCGGAGGATGGGAGAAGAGTTGCGGACGATGTGGTGCCGGAGGCTGTGCGCCGCAGGCGGCCGGCGCTGCAGACACCGACACATGGGGGTGCTTTTTTCCTCCGTGTTTCGAGGCAGATGCACGGACGATGGCGGCCCCCACAAACGCGATGCCGACTACCGCGATCACCGCCGCAACGCGTGCGATCCGTCGCCGACGAAGTTCGGCATCGCGGGATGCCGGCGATCCAGGGTCTCCGGCCGGTGACATCGTGCGGGACAACTCGGGCCCTTCCCTCGCAGGTCGGGACCGCGTCGGCGTCTTTGTCAGCGGCCCCTTTCGGTGCGGCGGAGATGATAGGGGAGCGACGCATATTGGTGCCCCAGGTATGCTTAGGTGCCCTGTTAGTGTCCCCAGTCGCCTGCTGCGGCGGGCTCACTTACAGAGATCAGCTGAAGGAGAGATCCGCTTCGTGCCACGTGGTCGACCCCGGATCCTCGTCGCCAAGCCCGGGCTCGATGGGCACGACAGAGGCATAAAGGTGGTGGCGCGAGCCCTGCGTGACGCCGGTGTCGAAGTCATCTACACCGGCCTGCACCAGACCCCCGAGCAGATCGCCGCCGCCGCCATCGAGGAGGACGTCGACGGCGTTGGCTTGTCCTGCCTTTCGGGCGCGCACATGACCTTGTTCCCTCGCATCGTTGAGTTGATCCGTCGCGAGCGCGGCGACGAGATCGTGGTCTTTGGCGGGGGCATCATCCCCGAGGGCGACATCCCCAAGCTGAAGGAGGCCGGGATTGCCGAGATCTTCACCCCAGGCACCACCACCAAATCGATCATCGAATGGGTGAACCAGAACATTGCAACGAAGGTCGGGGAGTAGGGAGTAGACGGTGGATCTATTCGAATATCAGGGCAAGGAGCTGCTTCGTAAGTTCGAGGTTCCAGTGCCCGAAGGACGCGTAGCCACCACTGCAGAAGATGCTGCAAGCGCCGCCCGAGGACTTGGCGGAAAGGTCGTCGTCAAAGCCCAGGTGCAGGTCGGCGGCAGAGGGAAGGCGGGGGGGATAAAGCTCGCCGGCTCGCCCGAGGAGGCGGGTGCCGTTGCGAGCCAGATCCTCGGAATGGACATAAAGGGGCACACGGTCAAACGGGTCCTGGTCGAACGTGCCGGTGACATACGGGCCGAGTACTACTGCTCGTTCCTGCTGGATCGCTCCCAACGCAACTTCCTCGGGATGATGAGCGCCAAGGGCGGCATGGATATCGAGGAGGTGGCGGTGTCCGATCCGGACGCCATCTCTCGGGTGCATATAGATCCCCTTCTCGGCATGTCGGACTTCCACGCGCGCGAGCTCGTCTTCGGTGCCGACCTCGATCCCGATGCGCGTAAAGAAGCAATAGCGATCTTGCCGAAGCTCTATCGAGCTTTCGTCGGTCTCGATGCTTCTCTCATCGAGGTCAATCCTCTCGTTCTGACCGGCGACGGCCGAGTGGTTGCCCTGGACGCGAAGGTGTCGTTGGACGATTCGGCCGCATACCGCCACCCCAACTTCGACGACCTCAAAGCAGTGCACGAGGTACCTCAGCAGGAACGCGAGGCGAAAGAGAAGGGGCTCAACTTTATAAAGCTTGATGGTGACATCGGGATCATCGGTAATGGTGCGGGCCTTGTCATGGCAACGCTCGACGTCGTCAAGGCGGCGGGAGGGGAGCCCGCCAACTTCCTGGACGTGGGAGGCGGCGCGGGGGCCGAGCTGTTGTCGAGCGCACTCGAGGTCATCACCTCCAACCCTGAGGTGAAAAGCGTGCTCGTCAATATCTTCGGCGGCATCACACGTTGCGATCTGGTAGCTGCAGGCATCATCGACGCGCTGGACCGGCTTGACGTGAAGGTGCCCATCGTGGTGCGACTCGATGGAACGAATGCAGAGCAGGGCCGAAAGATGTTGATCGACGCCCCTCACCCGAAGTTGGTGCCAGCAGAAACGATGCTCGGTGCGGCCCGGACCGCGGTCAACCTTGCGCACGGGAGCGTCTGATGGCGATCCTCGTGGATTCGGACACCCGATTGGTCGTTCAGGGCCTTACGGGTCGCGAGGGCTCGTTCCACGCCGGACGGAACAAGGAGTACGGAACGAACCTCGTGGCGGGAGTAACCCCGGGCAAGGGCGGCAGTGACGTGCACGGAACTCCGGTCTTCGACACCATGAGGGAAGCGGTGCAGGAGGCCGGCGCGAACACATCCTTGATCTTCGTTCCGGCGCGTTTCGCATGCGACGCGGTGCTGGAAGCGTATGACTCAGGGATCGACGTGATCGTGGCCATTACCGAAAACATCCCGGCGATGGACATGGCAAGGGCGGTCCCCTACATAAGTCACGGCCCTCGTTCGGCTGCGCTCATCGGGCCCAACTGTCCCGGGCTGATCTCACCGGGACACGCCAACGTCGGCATCATCCCGGGTGAGATCTGCATGCAGGGCCCTGTAGGGCTGGTGTCCAGATCCGGCACGCTCACCTATCAGATCATCCACGAGTTGACCCAGCGTGGCATCGGTCAATCCACGTGCGTCGGGATCGGTGGTGACCCGATCCCGGGCTCGGACTTCATCGATGTGCTCGCCCGGTTCGAAGCCGATCCCGAGACTGAACTCGTCGTGCTCGTGGGTGAGATAGGCGGAGACGCCGAGGAGCGTGCGGCCGAGTGGGCGAAAGCGAACATGTCCAAGCCCGTCGTCGCCTATGTCGCGGGTCTGACCGCGCCGGCGGGCAAGCGGATGGGCCATGCGGGAGCGATCATCTCCGGCTCCCAGGGCACCGCCGCAGCGAAGATCGAGGCATTCAGGGGGGCGGGGATAGAGGTGGGCGCCAACCCCACGGAGGTAGCCGAGATCGTCGCCCGGCTGCGGGCTTGAGGCCGGAGCCCGACGCGGCCTTCCTCTCCTCCGGACGCATGCTCCTTCCGTCTCGGGCGGGTCATAGGGTTGCTCGATGACGGGCCGGATAGTGGTTCTGATCTCGGGCTCTGGGAGCAACATGGAGGAGCTGGCGGCGGCGTGCGATCGCGGTGAGGTGCCCGGCCAGGTGGTTGCAGTCGTAGCGGACCGTGAGTGTGTGGGACTGAAAGCCGCTGAGGCCAAGGGCATCGACGCGGTGCATGTCGACTTCAAAGGCTTCAGCTCTCGCGAGGGATGGAGCGCGGCTCTTCGCGACGCCGTCCAGAGCTATAACCCCGACCTCGTGGTATCGGCTGGCTTCATGCGAGTGACATCGCCGGTATTCGTCGATGCGTTCAGCGACAGGTACATCAACCTGCATCCGGCGTTGCTTCCCAGTTTCCCCGGAGCTCACGGCGTCAGAGATGCCCTGGAGGCGGGCGTGAAGTGGACCGGCTCGACCGTGCACTTCGTCGATTACGAGGTCGATCATGGTCCGATAGTGATGCAGGAGCCGGTGCGGATCGAAGAGGGAGACGACGAGGAGACGCTTCACGAGCGCATCAAGAAGGTGGAGCATCGGATGCTCCCCATCGCCTGCCGGCTGGTCCTGGAGAGGAAGGTCCGTATCGAGAATGGAAGGACGCGCATAGATGATTGAACGCGCGCTTCTCAGCGTTTCCGATAAGAGTGGGATCGTCGACCTGGCCCGAGGGTTGACCGAGCTGGGCGTAGAGGTCGTCTCCTCAGGCGGCACCGCAGCAGCCATCGCAGAGGCGGGCGTGGCGGTCACCTTGGTTTCCGATGTGACCGGCGCTCAGGAGATTCTGGGGGGCCGCGTCAAGACCCTCCATCCCAAGATCCACGGCGGGATCCTCGCGGACCGCGCCAACAGCGAGCACATGGCCGAGCTGGCTCACCAGGGGATCGACGCGATCGATCTCGTCGTTTGCAACCTGTACCCCTTCGAGCACGCCGTTGCCCATCCCAGCGTGAAAGAGATGGATGCTATCGAGCAGATAGACATCGGGGGGCCGGCGATGGTGCGCGCCGCCGCCAAGAACTTCCACTCGGTTGCAGTGGTCGTCGACCCTGCCGACTACGAAGGCATCCTCGAGGATCTGCGGAGGACTGGTGAGATCTCGCTCGCTCGCCGCCGGACGCTGGCGCTGCAGGCGTTCAAGCACACCGCTTCCTACGATGCTGCGATCGCGGCTTATCTAGGCCGGGGCGATCGTTTCCCGGACAGGCTCCTGGTCGTGGCCGACAAGATCCTGGATCTTCGTTACGGCGAGAACCCTCACCAGACAGCGGCGCTCTATCGCAGCGCCGGTCCGGCGGCGGGGCTGGCGGCGGCGACCCAGCTACATGGCAAAGAGCTCTCCTACAACAACCTGATGGACTCCGACGCGGCGTGGAAGCTCGCGGTCGAGCTCGAAGGCGTGGCCTGCGCCATTGTCAAGCACTCGAATCCTTGTGGAGTGGCGATCGGCGGCTCGCCCGTGGAGGCCTACCAACTGGCTCTCGAGTGCGACCGAACTTCTGCATTCGGCGGGATCGTTGCCCTCAATCGCGCCTGCGATGCGCGGACGGCCGCAGCGATAACCGAGATCTTCACCGAAGTCGTGATCGCTCCCGATTTCGACAGTGAAGCGGTGGAGCTGCTCTCGGCCAAGAAGAACCTTCGTTTGCTGCGTGCGGACGGACGCATGGAGCCGGAGACCGACATCCGCCGTGTTTCCGGCGGGTTGTTGCTGCAATCTCCCGATCCCGCGGACGGCGCCAACGATGCCACCGTCGTTACCGAGGTCGAGCCGTCGCAGGATCAATGGAGAGATCTCAGGTTTGCCTGGATCGTGGCCAAGCATGTCAAGTCCAACGCGATCGTGCTCGCCAGAGACGGCGTCGCGGTCGGCGTGGGGGCCGGACAGATGAGCAGGGTCGAATCGACCGAGCTCGCCGCCCGGCGCGCAGGTGAGCGTGCACGCGGGACGGTGTGCGCGTCGGATGCTTACTTCCCGTTCCGCGATGGACTCGACGCTGCGGTGGCGGCGGGAGCAGTCGCCATCATCCAGCCGGGAGGATCGGTGCGTGACGGTGAGGTCATCGCCGCCGCCAACGAGCACAAGATCGCCATGGTTTTCACCGGCAGGCGGCACTTCCGCCACTGAGGCGGGTTCGTTCTCCTATGGTTCGGGGGCTCGCGCGCCTCGCGGCCTCGCGGCCTCGGGGACTCGGCCGGTGCCGCGGACCATGGCTGCCTTGTATGACTGCCATGCCTGAGGAGCACCGTTGATAGGGTCCGCGCCATGAGCGCCACGATGATCGATGGGAAAGCGATAGCCGCCGAGATCCGGCGAGAGGTCTCGGACGAAACCAAGGTGCTTGCCGACAGAGGCATCACTCCCGGGCTTGCCACGGTGGTCGTGGGAGAAGATCCAGCCTCCCGCATCTATGTTGCGGGGAAGCGCAAGGCGTGCGCGGAGGTCGGGATCAATTCATGGGATCACGATCTCGCCGCAAGCACCCCTCAGAGCGAGCTGCTCGACCTCCTGGAGCGGCTCGCTGCCGATGACCAGGTCCACGGGATCCTCGTGCAGCTGCCGTTGCCCGCCCACATCGACGAAGACCGCGTGCTGAACGCGGTGCCTCCGCAGAAGGACGCAGACGGTTTCCATCCCTGCAACCTGGGCCGCCTGCTGGCAGGCGATCCACTCATTGCGCCGGCGACGCCGGCCGGCATCCGCGAGCTGCTACTCAGGACGGGCGTGGAGACTACGGGAGCCGAAGTGGTGGTGGTGGGTCGCTCCAACATCGTCGGCAAACCGGTTGCCGCACTCCTGATGCAGAAGAGGCCCGGTGGTAACTCGACAGTCACGGTCTGCCACACCGCCACCAGGGACATCGCGGAGCACACCCGGCGCGCCGACATCCTCATAGCCGCGATCGGCCGGCCGAAGGCGATAACGGCCCCCATGGTTGCCCCGGGTGCCGTCGTGATCGATGTGGGCATCAACAGAACCGAGGCCGGGATAGCAGGAGATGTCGACTTCGAGGCCGTCAAAGAGGTCGCCTCCGCCATCACCCCCGTTCCCGGCGGCGTCGGCCCGATGACGATAGCCATGCTTCTGAAGAACGTAGTAACGCTGGCTACTAGCGATTCTTTGTAAGAGCAGCCACCCATGTCGTAGCTGACAGACCTCGAAATACGGGGGCCGTTTTTTTGTAAGAGTAGCCACGCATGTCGTGGCTGAACGACCTCGAAATACCCGGCCCGGGCCCGGGCCGATCCTTCGTTAGGACCTGCCCCACCGGAACGGGATCAGCGGCTGCTTTGCGGGATCCACTTCCTGGGGGCCGGGCCCACGTACTGGCTGTCGGGGCGGATCAGGCGGTTGTCGGCATACTGCTCTCTGATGTGTGCGGTCCAGCCGGCGACGCGGCTGCATGCAAAGATCGGCGTGAACAGGTCGGTGGGGATGCGGAGGTAGCCGTAGACCGACGCGGCGTAGAAGTCCACGTTCGGGTAGAGGCCCTTCTCGTCCATCACCGTCTTTTCGATCTCTTGAGAGATCTCCCAATTCTCGGAGCTGCCGGTTTTCTCCGCGAGCGCCTTAGCCATCGCCCGTAAGTGGGTGGCCCTCGGGTCTTCCGTCTTGTAAACACGGTGCCCGAACCCCATCACTTTTTCTTTGTGCTCCAGCCGGTTCTGGATGTAGGCGCGCGCCTTCGACGGCTCCTTTATCTCCTTGATCATCTTCATGACGGCCTCGTTCGCGCCGCCGTGCAGCGGTCCCTTGAGTGCCGCGATGGCGGCGGTGACGGCCGAATGGATGTCCGAAAGCGTTGCGGCACAGACGCGCGCTGCGAACGTCGATGCGTTCATGGTGTGGTCGGCGTGCAGTAGAAGGCAGACATCGAAGATCCGGGCTTCGTCGTCGTCCGCTTTCTCTCCCTTCAACATGTACAGGAAGTTGGCGGCCTGCGACAGGCTTGGGTCCGGTGGGATCAGGTCGTGGCCCCCCCGAAGCCTGTTGTAGTACGCAACCAGCGTTGGGAACACTGCGCACAACCTGATCGCCTTGCGGAGGTTGGCCTCAGGGGAGGAATCCCACCCATCGGGATCCCGCGCGGATGATGCCGAGCAGGCCGTCCGCAGCATCGACATCGGCGAGCAGTTCTGCGCCAGCGGGGGGATCAGCTGCATCACGAAGCCGTTGGGCTCACGCTCGTTGCCGAGTTGGACTCTCAACTCCTCGAGCTGCGATGGATTGGGGAGCTCGAGATTCTGGAGCAGATAGATGATCTCCTCAAAGGTCGCATGCTCGGCAAGATCGTGGATGTCGTATCCGACGTAAGAGAGCCGACCCTCCTTGCCGTCGATATCGCTTAGGGCGGTCTCCGCCGCAACAACGCCTTCGAGTCCCTTGCCTGGAGTAGCCATCCCTCGTGCCTTCCTGGGAGACCGGTCTGTGAGGAAAGAAGGCTATCAGCCGGGTGACGGTTCGGCCTCGGAAAACGTCATAGCGGCAGCCTCCGACGGGCGAGGATGCCTTACTTTAGGCATCCACCTATCACACAGGAGCTGACACGATGTCTCAACCGGTTCATCGCGTGACGTTGATCCCAGGAGACGGCACCGGCCCCGAGATCACGGAAGCTACCCGGCGGGTGCTCGAGGGCACCGGGGTGAAGTTCGAGTGGGAGACGCAGCTGGCCGGCGTGGACGTGATGGAGGAGTTCGGAACTCCGCTCCCGGACCAGGTTCTCGAGTCGATACGCAGGAACAAAGTGGCGATCAAGGGGCCGATCACGACCCCGGTCGGAACCGGGTTCCGCAGTGTGAACGTGGCCCTCCGCAAGGAGCTCGACCTCTACATGTGTCTGCGTCCATGTAAGTCGTATCCCGGCGTTCGCTCGCGCTACGAGAACATCGATCTCGTCATCGTGCGAGAGAACCACGAAGACCTCTACGCTGGGATCGAGTTCGAGCAAGGCTCGTCGGAGGCTCGCAAGCTCATCGATTTCCTGGCAGATCTGGGGACTCGCCGCATCAGGGACGACAGTGGAATCTCGATCAAGCCGATCTCGGTCTTCGGCACGCAGCGTATCGTGAGGGCGGCCTTCGACTACGCCATCAAGAACGGACGCAAGAAGGTCACCGCCGTGCACAAGGCGAACATCATGAAGTTCTCCGACGGGCTCTTTCTCAAGACGGCGCGCGAGGTGGCTGCCAACGAGTACGCGGATTCCGGCGTGGAGTTCGAAGATCGGATCGTGGACAACATGTGTATGCAGTTGGTGCAGAAGCCGGAGCTTTACGACGTGCTTGTGCTCCCGAACCTCTACGGCGATGTCGTCTCCGATCTAGGAGCGGGTTTGATCGGAGGCCTGGGGGTGGCCCCTGGAGGGAACATCGGCGATGACGCGGCAGTCTTCGAGCCCACGCACGGTTCGGCCCCCAAGTACGCAGGTCAGAACAAGGTCAATCCGATGGCGATGATGCTTTCGGGCGTCTTGATGCTCCGGCATCTGGACGAACCGGGTGCCGCCGATCGCCTGGAGTCCGCGATCTCCGCGGTGATCCGGGAGGGAAAAGACGTCACTTACGACATGAAGCCGAGCCGGGACGATCCGAGCGCGGTGGGTACCTCCGAGGTGGCCGACGCGATCATCGAGAAGCTCGGAACGACCTCCTTCTAGCTCGGCAGCTCGTAGCGGCAGCTCCTCGTAGCGGCTCCTGATGGCGATTCTGTGGTTGCGGAGCCACGTATATCGTGGCGGAGCTCGCAAAAATCGGATAGGGAGGCTGGATGGCTGGCAAGGTGACGGTGGTGGGGGCCGGGAACGTCGGGTCGAACACCGCCCGCCGGATTGCAGAGAGGGACCTTGTCGACGAGGTGGTCATGATCGACATCGTCGAGGGCCTCCCCCAGGGTTTGGCTCTCGACATCAATCAGTCGGCCGCGGTCGAGGAATTCGAGTGCCGCGTCGTGGGGACCAACGACTACGCCGACACTGCAGGATCCGACGTCGTCGTGATCACGGCAGGGCTCCCGCGCAAGCCGGGCATGAGCCGTATGGACCTGCTCGACACGAACACCGAGATAGTTGGAGGCGTGACCGAACAGATCGCCGCAAACTCACCCGACACCATCATCATCGTCGTCTCCAACCCGCTGGACGAGATGACGTATCTCGCAGCAGTGGTCTCGGACTTCCCCAAGGCGCGAGTCATGGGTATGGCCGGCGTGCTCGACTCGTCCAGGTTGAGGTTCTTCATCGCAGACAAACTGGACGTGGCTCCCGCATCCGTGGACGCGCTCACCCTCGGCTCCCACGGGGACCAGATGGTGGCGTTGCCGCGACACGCAACGGTGGGCGGCAAACCTCTTCCGGAACTGGTGGACGAAGAGACTCTGCAGCAACTCTTCCAGCGCACCAAGGAAGCGGGTGCCGAGATCGTCAGGTACCTGCAGAAGGGCAGCGCCTTCTACGCACCTTCCTCTTCTGCCGCGCGCATGGTCAATGCGATCGTCGGAGATACGCGCGAGGTCTTGCCGACCTGCGCATGGACATCCGGGCAGTATGGGATCTCGGACGTGTACCTGGGCGTCCCCGCCCGGCTCGGCAAAGGCGGGGTCACAGGGATCGTCGAGCTCGACCTGAACGAAGACGAGCTGAACCAGCTAGGGGACGCGGCAGAAGCCATCCGCGCGAAATGCGAGGAGCTGGCCGCCCGCCGCAACTAACCCATCCGAGGCATCCCGCCTCTGGATGTTGAAACATCCTCAACTAAGTTAGGTAAGTCTTCTGCTGCCGGCTCCTCAGACCTCTGGTCCCTCGGGCTCTCGTGACGGCGGGGGCGTCCGGGAGCGCTGCAGCTTTCCGGTAGCCGTGCGGGGCAGGGACGCCACGATCTCGATGCGGCGCGGGCATTTGAAGCCTGCGAGCCGCTCGCGCGCCCACTTCCGGAGGAGCTCCGGATCGAGCGGCTGCCCCGGCGCCCCCACCACCTTGGCCACGACCTCCTGCCCCCACTCCGGGTGAGGTTCGCCCTGCACCATGGCGTCCCGAACGGCCGGGTGCGATTGAAGGACTGCTTCGATCTCCTGCGGATAGACGTTAATGCCGCCGGTGATGATCATGTCGTGCTTGCGTCCCGTCAGGAACAGATAGCCATCCTCGTCGAGAAATCCCAGGTCGCCCACGGTGAACCAGGATCCGCTCCACGCAGCTTGGGTCTTCTGCGGGTCTCCCCAATACTCGAAACGCCCCGCCGAGGGATCTGAGATCCATACCTCGCCGACCTCGCCCGCAGCCAACTCCTCGCCTGTTTCCCCTCTCACGCTTAGGTGCGTCCCGGCGCGAGCTGTCCCAACACTTCCGGGCTTCCTCGACCATTCATCGGAGGAGATGCGCGTGGCCACCCCTTCGGTAGAGCCGTAGAACTCCCACACCGTTCCTCGAGGGAGCAGATCGATGACTTCTCGCTTCGTGGTGTTCCGGATGGGAGAGCCGGCATGAGCGAGCAGCCGGACGGAAGAAAGGTCGTAGCGAGCCAGCTTCTGACGCAGCGCCATGATCCTCTCGAGGTGGGTCGGCACCATGAACGTCGTAGTGATGCTCATGAGGTCGATCGTGGCGAGGCTCTCTTCGGCGTCGAACTTCTGCAGCAACACCACCGTGCCCCCGGCTTCAAGAGTGCGAAGAGAGAAGCGATGCGGGGCCGAATGTGCCAGGGGCGAGCAGACAAGATGGATGTCCTCCGCGTTCAGGTTCCACAGGGAGATGAAATCGGCGGCGGCATCGGCTGCTGTGGCAGGGCGCTGGGGACGGATCCAGACCCCTTTCGGTTGTCCGGTGGTCCCAGAGGTGTAGTGCATCGGGCGACCGAGACTCACGTCTGCCACGTCCGCAGGTGACGCCTCGTGCAAGCATCTTTCATAGGCATCTCCGAACGTGATGACTCTCTCCACGCCCGGTTCCGGCTCTGCCGGACGGTCGGTCAGGAGCCAGCGCGCACCTGAGTCCTCGAGCAAGTACGCGACCTCGCTATCGGTCAGCAAGGGATTCACCGGAACGGGGACGATGCCGGCGCGCAGGGCACCTGCAGTGACCTCCAGCGACTCCGGCCGGTTCTTGCAGATCACAGCGATGCGGTCTCCGCGCCCCAAGCCCCCTGCCTGCAGAGCGCCCGCCAGCAACCGCTGCCTGCGGTCGAGCTCCCCAAAGGAGATCGTGGCGCCGAGAGTGACCATGGCCGTCGCGTCGGGCGTCTCTCGTGCCACCGCGCCGATGCCGATCATCTGTCGCCGCCCCTGGAGCGCATCGCTGGCAGGATAAGACGCGCGCACATCCAAGGGCGAACCGCTTTCGAACCTCAGGCATGACAGTGGGTATGCGCCGCCCGCTCCGGAGGCGCGGACCGCCATGCCCTACCAGGAGCGCCCGCTACTATGCCCACGTGCCGCTCGCTCCCGATGCGGAGATCCTCGAACGCCTGCTAGCGCGGGACGAGGCCGCATTCCGTTCCGTCGTCGAGGATTATGGAGCGGCCGTCTTCGGGATCGCCAGACGCGTGTTGGCAGATCCGAACCTCGCCGAAGAGGTGGCGCAGGACACTTTCGTGGCTCTCTGGAGGCGCCCGGGCGCCTTCGATCCGAGTCGCGGGAACCTGAGGTCCTTCCTTCTGGTGGTGGCACGGAACAAGGCGGTCGACCTCGTACGGAGGGAGGAAGCCCGCAAGCGTGCCACCGAGAGCCTTCTTCAGGAGGCGGGGATGGCATCCGATGTGGCCCCGGAAGACGAACGTATAGAGGACAGGGCCGAGATCCGCAGGGCTCTCGCCCGGTTGTCTCTGGTCCAGCGAGAGGCCATCGTGCTCGCCTACTTCGGGGGCCGGACCTACCGGGAGGTGGCCCGGGAGCTGGCCATCCCGGAGGGCACGGCAAAGACGAGGTTGCGAGATGGTTTGGTGAAGCTGAGAACGCTTCTCGGCGAATCGGAGGAGAGTCGAGGATGGAATTGAGCCACGAGGCCGTGAAGGACCTCATCGCTCCGTACATCCTCGGAGCGGTCTCGCCCGACGAGGAGCGCAGCATCCGCGCCCACGTCATGTCGTGCGAAGAGTGCATGCAGGAAGCGGAGAGTTTCTCTGCCGTCACGACTGCATTGCCTCTGGCGGCCGATCCTGTTCCCTTGCCCTCCGGATTCGTCGAGCGGGTCGTGACGCAGGTGCACGACTCCCGGCCCCTCTCCGGCGTCGACAAGAGCCGTGCCCGATCGCCGTGGTACCGAAGGTGGAGTGGTTTCCAGGTGGTAGCCACCTCGGGGCTGCTGATCGTTGCCTTGATCCTCGGCGCGTTCCTCATGAATGAACGTAGGAGCCTCGATCAAAGGCAGAAGGCTCTCGCCGCTCTGCTCCAGCACGAGAACGATGCCATGGAGCTTCATGGCGTGTCGGGCGCGGTGGCCAAGGTCATCCCTACGAGTAGCGGCAGTATCTTCGTCGCCTCGGGCCTGAACGAGGCTCCCGACCGGCACACCTACCAGCTCTGGCTGATCAAGAACGGCACGCCCATCAGCGCGGGCACCTTCGACATCAAGGGGGGCGTGGCCGTGCTGGAATCGACCCGGGCTCTTACTGGCGTCGACCAGGCCGCGGTGACCATCGAGCCTTCGGGCGGATCAGCGCAGCCAACCAGCACCCCGATCATCACCTCGGGGTAAGAAAGTTGGGCCGGCTCTACTTCTTCAAGATCTTGTAGAGCAACAGTGACGCGGTCTCGTGAATGAGCTCCCCCGCCTTGGTGGCTCTGCTCCGGTTCAGCTGCACGTAGGAATCGGGGCTGGCGTACACGGGGTGGAAACCGAGATCGGTGGCGATGGTCTTGATCCTCTCGCCGTGTAGCGGATCCGAAACGAGCAAGAGGGAGTGGATGTCGTGATGGATCGCAACGTCGTGCACGCTCTTCAGGCTCTCGAGCGTGTTTCGTCCGACATCCTGACCGAGGATCCGATCCGAAGGTATGCCCTTTGACTCCAGGTACTTCCGCGCGGCCTGGGCCTCGGTGAACTGGTCCCCCGGCTCCTTGCCCCCGGTGACTATCACGGTGTGGGAGAAGCCCTGTTTGTACAGGAACCTGGCGTGATCAAGCCTCGCCTTGAATACAGGAGAAGGTACGCCGTTGTATTGAGCGGCCCCCAACACCACTATCGCGTCGGCAGGATGGAGCTCGTCACGATGCGATTGTCGCCAGATGCTGAAGGCGAGCCATGCCGGATAGGCAGCGACCAGCACCACGATAACCAGCAGCCACTTGAGGATCCTCACGATGCCTCGAGCCTTCTAGAAGGACTGGAACAACGCCGCCTGTTTCACCTCTTGTATGGCCTTCGTCACTTTGATCCCGCGCGGGCAGGCCGCGGTGCAGTTGAAAGCGGTTCGGCACTTGAACGCACCGTCCTTCTGCGACAGTATCTCTAAGCGCTCGCGCCCTCCCGCGTCGCGGGAGTCGAAGATGAATCGGTGGGCGTTGACGATTGCGGCGGGCCCGACATACTGCTCGTCCGCCCAGAAGATGGGACACGACGTCGTACAGGCGGCGCAGAGGATGCATTTGGTGGTGTCGTCGAAGCGCTGACGATCCTCGGGTGACTGGATGCGCTCTCGCTCCGGTTCGCGCTCCTTGTCATCGGTGATCAACCAGGGTTTGACCGCGAGGTAGCCCTCGAAGAACGGATCCATGTCCACAACGAGGTCCTTGACGATCGGGAGTCCCCGCAGAGGCTCCACTCTGATCGGCTGCTTGAGGTCCCGCACCAGCGCTTTACAGGCCAGAGCGTTGTGGCCGTTGATCAGCATTGCGTCCGAACCACACACGCCGTGCGCGCAGGAGCGGCGGAGGGCCAGCGAAGAATCCTGATACCACTTGATGCTGTGGAGGCATCCCAACAAGGTGTTCATGGGATCGGCCTGCACCGTGTAGCTCTCGAAGTGAGGTTCCTGGTCCTTCTCGGGGTCGAATCGGAGTACCTGCAGCCGCACGTCCACGATCAGTACTTCCTCTCGACGGGCATATACCGCCCCATCGTCACGTCCTTATATGACAGCTCGTGCTGGCCCTCGGAGGTCCTGGTGATGAAGGTGTGCTTGAGCCAGTGGTCGTCCTCGCGAAGCTGGTGATCCTCACGATAGTGCCCGCCTCTGCTCTCGGTGCGGGCGCGGGCCGAGACGACCAGAGCTTCGGCCATCTCGAGAAGAAAACCCAGCTCGAGGTGTTCGGTGAGCTCGGTGTTAAACACCTTGCTCCGGTCCCGCACACGCGTATGGGAGTAACGCTCGCGGAGCTGGTGAAGAACATCCAATACCGCGCTGAGGGATTCTTCCGTCCGCACGACCGAGGCTTTGTCCATCATCTCGTCTTGCAGCGTCTTGCGGATCTCGGCGGGCGAGTCGCTGCCCGGACCGTCGTACAAGGACGCGATCCACTCCTGGCTGCTCGATTCAGGACTCTCCCCCAGAGGAAGGCGTTGGTGCGTGGATGCGTACTCGCTCATCGCCAGGCCCCCCCGGCGGCCGAACACGACGATGTCGAGGAGCGAGTTCGTGCCCAGACGGTTCGCTCCGTGCACGGACACGCAGGCGCATTCACCCGCCGCATAGAAGCCGGGGACCACTTCTCCCGAGCTGTCGTGCAGCACCTCTGCCTGGACGTTGGTGGGGATGCCTCCCATCGCGTAGTGCGCGGTGGGAACGATGGGAACCGGCTCCTTCACGGGATCGACGCTCAGGTAGGTGCGGGCGAACTCGGTGATGTCCGGCAGTTTCCGCTCGATTACCTCGGGATCGACGTCGGTGAGGTCGAGCAGGATGTAGTCCTTGTCCGGCCCCGCTCCGCGGCCCTCTTTAATCTCGAAGAATTCCGCCCGGGACACCATGTCGCGCGGTGCGAGATCCTTGATCGTGGGGGCGTACCGCTCCATGAACCGTTCTCCCGTGCTGTTCCGAAGGATCGCTCCCTCCCCCCGAGCTGCCTCGGACAGCAGGATGCCGAGTCCGTAGAGGCCCGTGGGATGGAACTGAAAGAACTCCATGTCCTCGAGGGGAAGCCCGCTTCGGTAAACCACTCCGGGACCGTCACCGGTAAGGGTGTGGGCGTTGGAAGTGATCTTGAACATCTTGCCGTAGCCACCGGTCGCGAACAGAACCGAGGTGGCGTGAAATACGTGCAGCTCGCCGGTTGCCAGCTCGTAGGCAACGATCCCTGCGCATGCGCCTTCGACCATCAATAGGTCCAGGACGAAGAACTCGTTGAAGAACTCGACCCCCTGCTTGTTGCATTGCTGGTAAAGGGTCTGCAGGATCATGTGGCCGGTGCGATCGGCCGCGTAGCAGGCGCGTCTGACGGCCGACTCACCGTGATTGCGGGTGTGACCCCCGAACCGGCGTTGATCGATCTTGCCGTCGGGCGTCCGGTTGAAGGGAAGACCCATCCGCTCCAAGTCGAGAACGGATTCGACGGCTTCCTTGCACATGATGTCGACGGCATCCTGGTCGGCAAGGAAGTCCGAGCCTTTGACCGTGTCGAACGCGTGCCACTCCCAGGAGTCTTCTTCGACGTTGGCGAGAGCCGCGCACATCCCACCCTGGGCGGCTCCGGTATGCGAGCGGGTGGGGTAGAGCTTGGAGACCACGGCGGTTCTTACTCTGGTGCCCGCTTCGAGGGCAGCCCTGAGACCGGCGCCGCCGGCACCGACGATCACGGCGTCGTATTCGTGGAACCGGGTCATGAAGGAGCTTTGAAAGTCACCACGACTGCGGTTCCCATGATCATCAAGACGAAGGTCAGGGTGTAGAGCGAGGCCTTGATCGTGGTTCGCAGCGCAGGGGAGTGCACATAATCCTCGATGATGACGCGGAGGCCGTTCGTCCCGTGGAGCAGGGCGAGGAAGAGCATGGTCCAGTCGAAAGTCTTCCATCCCACCGACGCCCAGCGGCTGGCAACAAACGCGTAGTCGACTCTTTCCACCCCTCTGCCCATGAGATGCATGATGTAGAGGTGGATCAAGACGAGGAACAGCAGGATCACCCCGGAGATCCTCATGAAGAACCATGACCACACTTCGAAAGAGGAAGGCCGCCTATCAGGGGTGAAGGCCTGAGGCCGGTGTTTGCGGTAGACGTCTTCGACAGTCGCCATGGACGCGCAGAATCCTAATGGCAGAAGAGGTCACCGATCGATGTCTTCGGGGATACCTGGCGAGGCCGCCACTTAGCATGGCCACGTGACACAGGAACCCCGTACCGATTCCGGCATCGATATACAGCCCGTCTACACGCCCGACGCTGGTGGCGGGGGCCTCGGCTCGGACGTTGGCCGTCCGGGTGACTATCCCTACACCCGCGGGATCTACCCCGACATGTATCGGGGCCGGCTCTGGACGATGCGCCAGTACGCGGGGTTCGGCAGCGCCGAGGAGACGAACGCGAGGTTCCGGTATCTCCTGGCCGCGGGTCAGACGGGCTTGTCGACCGCATTCGATCTCCCGACCCAGATGGGCCTCGACTCCGATCACCCCAAGGCTGAAGGAGAGGTAGGCCGGGTGGGAGTTGCCATCGACTCTCTGGCCGACATGGAAACGCTGCTCGGCCAGATCCCTATCGCGGAGGTCTCGACGTCGATGACGATCAACGCGACCGCAGCGATCCTGCTTCTTCTCTACGAGTTGGTGGCAGAAGGACAGGGGATTGCACCCCAACACATAACGGGCACGACTCAGAACGACATCCTCAAGGAATACACGGCTCGCGGCACCTACATCTACCCCCCAAAGCCTTCGATGCGGATCGTCACGGACCTGTTCGCGTACTGCCGCGACCGGTTGCCGCGTTGGAACACGATCTCCATCTCCGGTTATCACATGCGCGAGGCGGGTTGCACGGCCGCGCAGGAGATCGCCTTCACGTTGGCGGACGGCATCGCGTACGTCGAGGCGGCGGTGGCAGCGGGGTTGGCGGTCGACGAATTCGCTCCCCGCCTATCGTTCTTCTTCGCCTGTCACATGAACTTCTTCGAAGAGGTGGCCAAGTTCCGCGCCGCCAGGCGGATATGGGCGCGCGTGATGAAGGAGCGCTTCCGGGCCCAGGATCCAAAATCGATGATGCTTCGCTTCCATACCCAGACAGGGGGTGCGACCCTGACCGCACAACAGCCGGAGAACAACATCGTTCGCACGACGATGGAGGCTCTGTCTGCGGTTCTCGGTGGAACGCAATCGCTGCACACCAATTCGTTCGACGAGGCGGTTTCCTTGCCCAGCGAGAGAGCGGCGCGCATCGCGCTGCGCACCCAGCAGGTGCTTGGGTACGAATCGGGCGTGGCCGATACCGCCGACCCCCTGGGCGGCTCCTGGTTCATCGAGTCGTTGACGGACGAGCTGGAGGAACGTGCCCAGGTGCTGATGGATCAAGTTGACGAGCGCGGCGGCGCGGTCGAGGCCATCGAAAGCGGTTGGATGAAGCGCGAGATAGAGGAATCGGCCTATCGGATAGCGCAAACGACTGAATCCGGCGAGCGTGTGGTGGTGGGGGTCAACCGGTTCGCAGACGATGATGAGGAGCCGGTCGAGATTCAGGAACTGGATCCGGAACTTCAGGAACGTCAACTCGATCGCCTGAAGCGCGTTCGCGAGGAGCGCGATCAGTCAGCCGTCGACGCCGCACTCAAGTCGCTTGAAGAAAACGCGCGAGGAACCGAGAACCTGCTCTATGGGATGAGGGAAGCGCTGATCGCCCACGCGACTCTCGGCGAGGTCTCGGATGCCCTGCGGGAGGTCTTCGGAGAATACGAACCGGGCGGGGGCTAGATGGAGATCGAGCGCGTTGCCGTGATTGGTGGAACGGGGGATGAGGGGTTCGGTCTCG
>JAXDJO010000002.1:0-3962 GCA_034667525.1 Actinomycetota bacterium | reverse complement strand
ACAACTCGCTTGGCGGCCTGCCGATCAATCTCGGCTTCCGGAGACCGCTGTGCCGCCTCCCCGCTGGCGGGTAAGGAATAGCGTCTATAGAGCGCGGTCCCCACCTCGACCACCACGCGGCGGTCGTCGATGATCTGGGCCTCGCTGCGAATCAGCACGCCCCGAAGCTCGTTGTACGAGTCTCCATGCTCGACCAGCAGCGCGCACCGGGGATCCCGGCGAACGTTCTGTACCTTTTGGCTCTTGCCGTACGTCCACATACGCACCTCGCCGCCGGTGTGGACGAACCACATGCCGACCATGTGAGGAAAACCCGTGCGTGCCAGCGTCGACAGCACCGCGGTATAGGGCGCGGACAGGAAACGATCGATCTCGTCGGGTGACATGGAGATGTCGAGTCCGGCCATGACCTCACCTTAATTTCTCGACCAATGGCCGTCGATCGCCCGGCAGGGGGCATGCTCGCTCCGGCGGATGGTCGAGACGGGCGTTTATCGCCTGACACCCCTCCCCAGCCGGGGCCGTCTCCGTGGCACTGAGGTCGTAACCTCGACGTAATGCCAACGTTCATCCACGACGGTTTCACCATCGCCTACGAGAAGCGCAGTCGTGGCGCCGCCTCACCGGGGCGCCCGGCCCTCCTCCTTCATGGACTCTTGTTGCCGCGCAAGCATCAGTACTCACTCGCAGACGTGCTCGCAGACAGTGGCAACAGCATCATCCTGATGGACCTCCTCGGGCACGGAGAGAGCGACCGCCCCTCGGACCCACGTCATTACCGGATGGAGCTCTTCGCCGAGCAGGTCGTCGGATTGCTCGACCACCTAGAGATAGAGCAAGCCGTCATCGGAGGCACCTCGCTAGGTGCGAACGTCGCGCTGGAAGCGGCCGTTCATGCCGCCGGCCGTGTCAGGGGATTGTTCGTGGAGATGCCGGTTCTGGAAAGAGCGGCCGCAACCGCAGGCGCGATGTTCGTTCCCCTCGCGGTCGCGTACCGGAGGCTGCGTCGCCCTGCAAGCCGTGTCGCAACCATCTTCGATCGCATCCCTCGGACCGGCAGGCAGGAAGGTACTGGTCTGTATGCCGACGTAGTGCTGGATTTCCTGAGCCAGGATCCGGAGCCATCGGAGGCCGTCGTCCAGGGACTCCTGAGCGGCGAGATCGCTCCCCATCCAGCCCTTCGAGAGAAGATCGCTGCGCCGGCCCTCATCGTCGGTCACGAGCACGACTTCCTCCATCCTTTCTCCGACGCCGAAGATCTGCATCGCGAGCTCGTCAACTCCAAGCTTGTTCAGGCGCAATCCTTCCTCGAGCTTCGCTTTCCGCCCAACCGGCTTTCAGCTCTGATCGCCAACTTCCTCGACGAGGTGTGGGCTTGATGCGAAGAGCCAGCGCCGATCCTTGTGTCGTAATCATCTTCGGTGCATCGGGGGATCTGACGGAACGCAAGCTGTTCCCCGCTCTCCACAGCCTGCACGAACAAGAGCTCATCCCCGAAGGAACCTCGATAGTGGGCACGTCGCGAACTCCTCTCTCCGACGATGAATTCAGAAAGAAGATGCACAAGTCGGTGAGCGAGTACTCCGGTCAGGCACCTACAAGCGAATCGTGGTCTTCGTTTGCAGAGGACGTCTACTACGTCCCCGGAGACGCTACCGACGAGACGTTGTTCCAGAAGCTTGGCCAGAAGTTGCGCGAGATCGACCACGAGCGAGGTACTGCAGGAAACCGTGTGTGGTATCTCGCGACCGCGCCTAATCTCTTCTCTCCCATCGCAGACCACATCGCCAAAGCTGGATTGTTGGATTCGGGGGGCTGGCAGCGACTGATAGTGGAAAAGCCGTTCGGCTTCGATCTGGATTCCGCTTGCAGTCTCAACGCCAGTCTCGCAACCAACTTCGCAGAAGATCAGATCTATCCCATTGACCACTACTTGGGCAAAGAGACGGTCCAGAATCTGTTGGTATTTCGCTTCGCGAATGCCGTCTTCGAGCCGATATGGAACCGTCGTTACATCGACCACGTTCAGATCATGGTCGCGGAAGACGATGGCATAGAGGATCGCGGCTCCTTCTACGATCAAACCGGTGCTCTGCGCGACGTCGCTCAGAACCACCTGCTGCAACTGCTGTCGTTGATCGCTATGGAGCCCCCAGTAGCGTGGGACGCCGATGTGATCAGAGATCAGAAAGTGCAGGCATTGAAAGCCGTGCATCGGTGGTCGCCTGAAGATTGCCGGACCGTCGTCGTGCGGGGACAGTACGAGGGGTACCGGAAAGAAGATGGCGTCGATCCGCGGTCCTCGACCGAGACCTTCTTCGCGGCCAAGATGTTCATCGATAACTGGAGATGGGCGCGGGTGCCCTTCTACCTCCGGACCGGTAAGAAGATGCCTTCGAAGGCCACCGAGATCGCCATCCACTTCCAGCGGGTGCCGCATCTGCTCTTCGACAGAACCGCAGTGCAGGAGCTAGATCCCAACCTTCTGGTCATCCGGATTCAGCCCGATGAAGGCATCTCGTTGAATTTCGCCACGAAGGTTCCGGGTCCCGAGGTCGAAGTTCGAACCGTCGACATGGAGTTCGACTACGAGACCGACTTCGGATCGGGTACCCCGGCAGCTTACGAAAGGCTGCTGCTCGACTGCATGGTGGGGGACGCCACCCTGTTCGCTCGTTCGGACGAGATCGAGCAAGCCTGGGAGATCATGGACCCCATCGTCCGGCATTGGAGCAGAGGGGGCCGGCCCACGGCCTATGCGCCGGGGACTTGGGGTCCGACGGCCTCGGACGATCTCTTGCGGTCCGACCGCAGAGCGTGGAGGAACCTGTAGGGACCAACTCCGGATAGCCGCGGCCCGAGTCCGGTCCCGGCCCAGGGCGGTAACGGCGCCATCCGATGCTCGCCGCTCACGTCACCCGCCTCGCCTGCCGAAACAGGAGGGCCGAATGCGCGCACATCGTGAGCCGGCGCAATTTCGATCCCTCTCGATACGGCTCAAGGAAACCGAGCCAGGTGCCGAAGAGATAGGCAGCGACACCAACGACAAAGGCAAATCTGCGGCAACGCAGAGACGCAAAGTTAGGGGCCCCAGCCCGGGGTAGCCCGGCTACCGAGCGGGGGCGCAAATGAAGTTTCTAAGGAACCTTGCAGTTATAGCGGCAGCGGTCAGCATCTTCGCAGCCCTTCTCCCTGTCACGAACGCAGCTGCCTCCTCCTCGTGGAGCTGCTATCACTACTCACGCGCAGAGCGGGCGTTCGCCAGGAAGACCAACAGAGCACGGGCGGCCCACGGGTTGTCCAAGGTGTACATGGATCCCCAGCTTTCCAAGACGGCAACCAAGCACACCAACAAGATGGTCCGTAAGACCCTGCTTTATCACACCACGAACTCGCAGTTCTATGCCTGGGTCACGCATTGGTCGATGCTGGGTGAGAACGTGGGTGAAGGCGGAAGGGTCAAAAGCCTGCAACGGGCGTTTATGAACTCTCCCGAGCACCGTGCGAACATCCTCGACAAGAGCTTCAAGTATGTAGGCGTGGGAGTTAAGAAGAAGAACGGTCTTATGTGGGTTACGGTCCAGTTCGAATCGTCGAACAATCCCGGAACGACTCTCTCCCCTCCCAGCTGCTGATCGGCGACCGCCCGCAGGTTGAGTGGCCGACCTTGTAATAGAGGTCTTCGCCGCCGCAGCCGTCAGGGATCGATCGAGAAGAGCACTTTTTCCGACTTCGCAGACGTGTGATCACCATCGCTTGGAAACTTGGCAACCGCTCGATAAAGACCTGTGCCGGGGTCGGGCACGGAAAAGTCGTAGCCGAACTGGCTCAGAGGATCGAGTATCAGGTGCACAGAGACCAAGCGCGTGGCGCTGCCGTCGCTCTCGTACTTCGCCACCCGCACCCGGACGCGCAGCCCTGGATGAGCTGGCTTTACCGCACCAGCGAAGCTAACCGTCGTG
>JAXDJO010000001.1:0-10394 GCA_034667525.1 Actinomycetota bacterium | reverse complement strand
CTTAACGACATCTGCCGCCGAAAACTTGAGCGTCCCACCAAGATCTATTTTTCTGGACCGGCTTCGGGGTGGCTGACGGCGGGGCCGAAGGCCCTCTTATCTCTGGAGAATGGTCAGCTGTTGGCGCGGAAGGCCGCGACGGTGCGGCGCAGTCCTTCCTGGAGATCGGTCGCCGGCGACCAGCCCAGCACGGCCCCCGCCTTGGTGTTGTCGACCACGATCCGCTGGACCTCGCCGGGACGAGCGTCGGCGTAGACCGGCTCGAATCTCGTGGAGGTGAGCTCCGCCAGTTGCTTGAAGAGATCGTTGACCGATAGCTCGCTGCCGCTGCTCACGTTGATCAACTCTCCGCTGCCCTTGTCACGGGTCGCCAGATAGGCCGAAACGACGTCATCCACATAGACGAAGTCGCGCGTCTGGGTTCCGTCGCCATAGATAGTGCAGGGCCTGCCGCCCAGCATCGTCCGGCAGAAGATCGCCACCACCTGGCCCTCGAGCCCGACCTCGGAAGCAGGCTCCTGGCGGGGCCCGTAAACGTTAGAGGGAGCGATCGCGGTGTAGTCGAGGCCATGCACCGACTTGAAGTAGCGAAGGTAGTCCAGCACCACTTTCTTGGAAACTCCGTAGGGAGATTCAGGCATCGACGCTGCGAGAAAGACCTGATCCTCGGTCACGGGGAGACGGGAAGCGTCGGGCTCGCCATAGATGCATCCACCTGAAGAGGTGAAGACAACCTTATTGGTTCCCTCCCCCGTGGCGGCCTGAAGGACGTTGAGAGTGCCGATGACATTCACCATCGCGTCGTGGATCGGGTCCCTGACCGACTTACGAACGTCGACCTGCGCCGCCAGATGAAAGATGAACTCGGGTTGAGTCCGCTTGATCAGATCGGCGAGAGCGGTAGAGGTGACGTCGATCCGGTGGAAGGAGAACTTCCCAGTGGTGCTGCGCCGAGCTTCGTCCAGGTTCGCCAGCGAGCCCGATGAGAGATCATCGACGGCCAGCACCTCTTCGCCCTCCGCCAGCAGGCGGTCGACGAGATGGGAGCCGATGAAGCCGGCGCCTCCGGTAACGAGTACTCGCAACACTTCCTCCTAACTCAACCGGCAGACAACCACTGCGGATTGGCTCGAACGTAGTCGGATGCCCGCCGCAGGTCCTTCGGTGTGTTCACCGTAAGCCATAGGCCCTCATGGCGGAAGGCACGCAGCTTTCCTTCCGCGGCCAGATCCGGAAAGAGGGTCGTTTCGTGGTCGCCCTTCTCGGGCAGGCGATCCAGCGCTTCCTTATCTAATACGTAAACGCCGGTGTTGACCCAGTGGGGAAGACGCGGAGCTTCGGTGAACCCGTGGACGAGGTCATCCTCTCCTATCTCCACGATGCCGAAGGGTGAGGGCAGGGGCGCGACGGTGATAGTCGCGGCAGGATGGTGCTGGGAATGGAGCTCCAGGAGCTGCCCCAGGTCGATATCCAGCAACTCGTCACCATTGAGACCGAAGACGGGACCTTCTTCGTCGAGGAAGTTCGCGGCGAAGCGCAACCCGCCTCCTCGGCCCAGCCGTTCGGGCTCGGCCGCCGGGACGATCTCGACGCCGAGGCCGTCCAGGGCGCGTGTAAAGGTGTCGCCCTGGCCGTCGGAGCAGCTCACGATGACCCTGCGTACTCCCGCTCGTTTGAGCAGCCCGATCTGGTAAGCGAGGAGCGGCCGGCCGGCGACGTCGACGAGTGACTTGGGGCGACCTTCCGCCGCCGGACCGAGACGCTCGGCCCTGCCGCCGGCGAGAACTATGGCTTCCAAAGGCGCTTACGCGCCTCCGGCGCCGCGGAACGACAGTCCCACGACTGCTATCCCGAGTGCCACCAGCGCAACCCCGAACCATCTCGAGGGCGGCACCGCCTCCCCCAGGACGAAGCGGGACCAGAACACCACGATGACGTAGGTGACACCTACGAAGGGGTACGCGACAGACAGGGGGACCCGGGTGAGAACCACAAGCCAGAAGAGGGCGGAGATCCCGAACAGGAACAGGCCGACCCACAACCGTGGTTGGCGAGCAACCCGGGAGATGGTGCTTCCGGGCGTCTTGACCTGACGAGCACCGATCGGCGGAATGTTGTCCATCGCGGACTTGAGGGTTAGCTGGCCGGACACTGCGAAAACGACGCTCACCAGGATGAGCGCGACCGAAACGACCAAGCTGGGCGCGACCGCTGCTGCGAGGTGAGGCAGCGCCTCGGGGGGTGGAACTTCTAGACCCATGAGCGGAGTGTAAAGACCCGCGTCAGTAGCTGCAGTCGACCGACAGGCGGCCCTGTCCGCTCAGCCGCATCCTGCCGTTCTGGAAAGTTGCGATCAAGCCGTTGCCGATCGGGGTCATGCTGGAGGTGGGATAACCACACTTCGACGTCGCTTGGCCGATCTTCCGATAGTGCTGTGCCACCAGGCCCCACAGCGCGTACACGCGCCCTTTCATTGGGTTCAGATAGAGAGCGCCGCCTGCGAAGAGTTGGCGCACCCCATGATGCGGGAGGCGCGTGCTCGATCTGCGGGGGCCCTCCGGCAGAGACAGGGGCCCGCCCGGCCCCCCGTTGTGCGCGTATGTCTTCAGGAACGACCCCCGGACCGCTTGGGCCCCGGTCTGCTTGGACCAGTAGATGTTGCCGTGCGAATAGCGGGCGCCCTTGTAAGACTTGCCTCCCCAGATGTCCGAGGACGGCATGCCGAGCGACGACTTCTCTCTTCCATTGCCGTCGTACCCGCGCAGGATCGGCCCCCATTGCCACAGGACTTTGCCGAGCGCGGCGTTCCATGTCATCCGTCCATGCCTGAAGTTCTGCGCCTTCCCCAGATGGTGCCTGGACCTCGTCGGGACCGGGTACGCCCTGCTGAGGGGCTTACCGGGGGCCCGCTGCAGTCGCTTGTATCTGGCTGCGAACCTGTGCGCAACCGTGTAGGTGACGTGGACACGGAACAGTGTGTCCCGCAGCCCCAAGGCGGAATGGACGCTCCAACCGCTGGCGCGAACCACTCCGTTCGAACCCCGGATGCGAACCCCGCCTCCGATGCCGGGCTTTACGACGGTGACTCTGCCGGAAACTCCGAAAGGCTTCACCAGACGGAATCTGTCGAGCGTGCCGATGTTGAAGCTGGAGTTCAACTTGGCCTCGAACTCGTTCCAGGTCATCGTGACCGTCCACGAATGATTGGGGTTCGCCGCCACCTTGTCGGGTCGATCGCTCACCCCCCGCAGGTAGGAGACGGGCGCGCCGCCCCATACGTTCTCGTTGTTCTCGGTGTAGCCACCAGACGACGACATGTAAAGAGCCTGTATGGGTTGCGCCTTGTGCAGAAGGACCTGCGCGTTGGTTGACTTGACCGCATGCTTCCAGTCCTTCCAGTAGATCCCCGAACCCGTTCGTTTGGCATCACCGATGTAGGCCTGGTCGATCGTTGAGTCGTAGACCGCGCAGTCGCACGGATACCTGTGCTGACCAGATGTCTTAACTTTCTCGTAGGCATAGGTGCGTCCCGCGATCGCCTGAGATTGTAGGGCGGCGCGAGGCCACGAAGAGGGCACTTCGCCCAGACCATAGAGATACTCCTGCATCGATTGGCGATCGACGAGTCTCAGACAGAATCCCGCAGCACAAGACGTGGACGGATAGGTACCAAACTGCACGCGGCCATACCTGTAGTTGTTGCTCTTGTCGACAACATGGACCATCGATCCGTACTTGTGGTAGATGAACAAGAGAGGATGCTGAGAGTCACCAAACACTGAGTTGCCGTGCTTGATGACCGGTACATCGTTACGATAAAGGTGCATCCCACCGGTCGAACCGGGCTCCACTCTCCAGGTAACGGTCGGCCCCCCTCTCCCCAGTCGCCGCCGGCGGCCCGCAACCCGGAACTCTCCTTCGCCGCTCGAGGAGCCCACCGGAACTGAGGAAACCTCGATCGCGCTTTGGTCTTGCAGCAGACCGACGCGGATGTGACGCGGCATCCGCACCGTGCGGATGTGTGCGCCGGTGTAGTAGTGAGTGAGGATCTGGTTATCGTTTCTGCCGTGAAGGGCGCGGCCGAGGGCGCCGTACTGCGACATGCCCATCCCGTGACCCCATCCCCCGCCGGTGATCGTCACTTCCGTCCCCGCGTCTGCGACCCCAGAAGAAAAGATCCCACCGATGAGGGCAGTCACGAGCAGTGCCGCCAATGTCGATCTGCGCATCGACCTATCATGCCGCAAACTCGAATTAAGGCCCCAGTCGTTCACTTCAGGCGACAACTTCAACGCGTGGGGGCCTGTTTCATTCGAGGATCGAGCGGTAAACGCCGATCGTTGCTGTCGCCGTGCGCTCCCAGGGGAAACGAGCCGCACGTGCCTTGCCGGCGAGTGCGAGTCCCTTCCTCAGGGCGACATTGGTGCCGAGTTGGACCAGTCCCTCGGCGATCGCCCCCGTGTCCTCGGGATCGACCAGCAGGGCCGCATCGCCGACTATCTCTTCTGCGGCGGAGTATCTGCCCACCAGCGACGGGGTGCCTGCCGCCATCGCCTCGAGCGGCGGCAACCCGAACCCCTCGTAGAGAGACGGGTAGCAGAAGACGTCGGCCGCAGCGAGAAGACCCGGCAGGGTTTCGTCGCCGACCCAACCGATCAAGTTAACGCCGGGCGTTTCCGGCAGTTCCGGCCCCCATCCCGCGGGCCCCGCCACAACGAGGGTCCAGCCGGCGAGATCGGTGGCGGCCGCGCGCCACGCTTCCAGGAGCCGGTGGAAGTTCTTGCGAGGTTGGATCGTGCCGGCAGCCAGCATGAACGGCCGGCTGATCCCCCAGCCGCGCAGCGCTTGGTCGGCCAACGGTGAGACCCCGAAGAACACGGGGGCCACACCTTCGTATGTCACCACCAACTTCTCTTTGGCCACACCTAATCGTTCCGTCACTTCGGAGGCGACCGCATGACTGGGCACGAGCACTCTCTCGGCTCTCGCGATCGACCACGGAACCTGATCGCGCAGCCGGTGCAGGCTCCCGTGGACGTCATCGCGAAAGAAACTGAGATCGTGCACAGTGACTACAGCGGGTGTGCTGCCCGCAGGCGGCAGCACGAAGTTCGTCGCATGGATCACGTCGACATCACCGGTTAGCGCACGGATCGATGGCTTGTCGAACCGGCGCCACGAGGCTTGCATCACGCGCGCGGGCACCCGCCAGCGAGCGACCCCAGCCGGACTTCTACCGCGCAGAGCGATTGCAAACTTCTTCAGCCGGATTCCCTGCAGCTCGAGATGAGAGGCCAGCTCACTCGCGTAACGCCCGACTCCCGTCTGATTCCGCAGCGACGGGCCCACGTCGAGTGCGACGGTGATGCGATCTATATCGTTGCCGCCTCAGCCGCGGTTCGGTTCTCAAGATACCAAGCCACGGTCTCGCGAAGGCCCTCCTCGAGAGGCACTTGGGCCTCGAAGCCGAAAGCTTCCTTGGCCCGCGACGTGTCAAGGCCGCGGCGCGGCTGGCCGTCGGGCTTGGAGGCATCCCAGATCAACTCTCCGTGGAAACCTGCAAGCGATGCCACGAGCTCGGCGAGTTTCTTGACTGCGATCTCGCGGCCCGATGCAACATTCACCGGTTCGGGCGAGTCATACCGCTCCGCGGCAAGTGCTATCGCCTCAGCCGCGTCGTCCACGTAGAGGAACTCGCGCGTTGCCGTTCCCGTCCCCCACACATCGACGTGATCGGCGCTGGTCTCCGAGGCTTCCACGAACTTCTTGATCAGCGCCGGGATCACGTGCGAGACGCTGGGATTGAATTTGTCTCCCGGGCCGTAAAGGTTCGTTAGCAGTAGGTGGATAGCGTTCTGCCCAAATTGCTGGTGGTTGGCCTGGGCGTGCACCAACAACGCCTTCTTGGCCAGACCGTAGGGAGCGTTGGTCTCTTCCGGGTACCCGTTCCAGAGCTCTTCCTCCTTAAAGGGCACCGGCGTGAACTTTGGATAGGCGCAGATCGTTCCCAGCACGACCGTCTTGGCGACATCTCGCCGCCGGGCTTCTTCGATCACGTAGGTACCCATCAAAAGATTGGTGAGGTACAGCTCCGCCGGGTGCGCCATGTTGGCTCCGATCCCACCCACCCGCGCGGCGAGATGGATCACGAGATCCGGTGCCGCTTCGGCGAAGAGCTTGCCTACATCGTCTGGCCGGGTGAGGTCGTACTCGCTGCTGCGGGGGGCCAGCAGCTCGCCCACTCCACGTTCGTGCAGCTTCTTGGTCAGAACTTGCCCAAGAAAACCGGCCCCGCCGGTTACGAGCACGCGCCGCCGAGACCAGAATGGATCCACAGCCGGATGCTAGTCCACCCATGCGGGGGCCTACTTGCCGGTGCTGAGTGCCACTTGCCGGGCTGAGTGCCACTTGCCGGTGCGCGCACACTCCCTGATGCGACAATCCAGGCATGAGCAAGATAGGGATCAATCTGTTGTGGTTGGTGCCCGGCCAGGTCGGCGGCTCCGAGACCTACATCGCCCGGTTGCTCAGCGGCCTCGCGGAGAGATCTTCGGAGCTCGATTACACGTTGTTCGCGCTGCCCCAGTTCGCCGACGCGCATCCGGAGCTGGCGAGCACCTTCAAGAGCGCATTCGCACCAGTGACCGGACAATGGCGCTCGTTCCGAGTGGCGGGCGAGAACTCCTGGTTGATCGCACAGTGCCACCGCCGCAACATCGATCTTCTTCATCATGCGGGGGGAACGATGCCCCTGTTGCGGGGCACGCGGCGGGTACTGACGATCCACGACCTGCAATATCTCTACTATCCCGAATATTTCTCGAGAACCAAGCTGCGATTCCTCAAGATGATGGTCCCCCGTTCTGCCGAGGCCGCTCGCTTGGTGCTGACCCCGAGCGAGTTCACCCGGCGCACCGTCATCGAGCGACTGAACATCGATCCCAGCATCGTGGTCACCGTGCCCCACGGCATCTCACCGCGAGAGAGCAAACAGCAAACCCGTTCCGTTCAGGAGCTATCCGAGTTGTCCGGCCCCTATTTCCTGTTCCCGGCCATCACCTATCCGCACAAGAACCATCTCGTGTTGTTGAGGGGCTTCGCCAAGCTGCTGAAGCGTCATCCGGAAGCCGGCTTGATCCTCACCGGCGCCAAGGGCTCGATGGAGGTCCGGGTCGCCTCGGAGATACGGGAGCTCGGGATCGAGAGCCGGGTGCGCCGGTTGGGCCATGTCCCCTCGAGCGATCTCGATGCGCTGTACCACGACGCGGCGGGCCTCGTGTTTCCGTCGCGCTTCGAGGGATTCGGAGCCCCCGTCCTGGAAGCAATGAGCCGTGGGTGCCCGGTCATCGCGGCCAACTCCACCGCGCTGCCGGAGGTGGTGGGGGACGCCGGCATGCTCGTGTCGCCGGACAACTCCGATGATTGGTGCGCTGCGATGAGCGAGTTCCTCGAAGATGAGGAGATGCGGTCTCGCCTGTGCAAGCTCGGCACCGAGCGTGCTCACCGGTTCACCTGGACGCGATCTGCTGACGTGCTCGAAGAGGCTTACCGCTACGCGTTGGGAACGGCCCTCTGAAGCTCGTTGTCCTGACACCGCACTTCGCTCCTGACGTCGCTCCGACGGGCTTGGTGATCACGCGGATCGTGGAAGAGCTGGCCCAGCGAGGTCACTCCCTCGAGGTGATAACCACCTTGCCGTGGTATCTGCACCACCGGGTCGAGCCAGGGTTCGAGGGCCGCACCTTCCGCTACGAGGACACCCCGTGGGGACGGATCACACGCATCAATCCCTTTGCCGTCTCCGATAAGAGCAAGCTGGTGCAGCGGGCAGGTGCGTTCGCCGCATTCAGCGCGATAGCTGGTGCGTTCGCTGCCCGCGGGGGTCCGGTGAACGGTGTCCTGGCGGTGTCGCCACCTCTCACTCTGGGGATGAGCGGCTGGGCGGCAGCCAAACGGAGGGGCTGCCCCCTCGTCTTCAATGTCCAAGACATCTATCCGGATGTCGTCGTCGAACTAGGTGTGCTGAGACCAGGTCTGTTGCTCACTGCGACTTCCAAGCTCGAAGCTTTCTGCTACGAACATGCGGACGCGGTCACCGTGCTGTCCGAGGACCTCAAGCAGAACGTGGCGCACAAGACTGGCGAGCCCGGAAAGGTTCGGGTCATCCCCAACTTCGTGGACATCGACGCGATCCGTCCCGGCCCCCGTGAGAACGGCTACCGGCAGGAGTTCGGGTTGCAGAACAAGCTCGTGATCATGTACGCGGGCAATGTCGGCTTCTCGCAGGCGCTCATGCCGATGCTCGAAGCAGCGGCCGCGCTAACCGACGAACCTGACGTCGCTTTCGTGATCAACGGGGGCGGAGTGGCCCGTCCGGAGTTGGAGCGAGCAGCTCTCGGCCTCCCGAACGTTCGCTTCGTCGACATGCAGCCTGCCGGTCGGCTCGCTGAGGTGCTGAACGCCGCCGACATCCACCTCGTTCCCTTGAAGCGGGGGCTCGCGCACGCCAGCGTGCCGTCGAAGACCTACTCGATCCTCGCAGCCGGCCGGCCGCTGTTGGCCAGCGTCGATGCTGAGAGCGAGGTCGCCCGCCTCGTCGAGAACGCCGGCTGTGGAATCGCGGTTGCTCCCGAGGATGCAGAATCCATCACCAAAGCCATTCGCCGCCTGATCGAGAGCCCCGACATGTTGAGGATGATGGGCGAGGCGGCGAGGCATTTCGTGGAGAACTGGGTATCTCCATCCGCGGTGGCCCAGGCCTACGAAGAGCTGTTCAGAGAATTGGAGGCACACCCCGGTGGCGGAGCGCGTTGAAGAAAATACGGAAGGTGGGATCGGAGCCCTAGTAGGCCGCACCTTCCGCTCTCTCACCATCCGGAACTACAGACTGTTCTTCAGCGCACAATCCATCTCCTGGACGGGCACATGGATCCAGTGGATCGGCCAGGCATGGCTGGTGCTACGACTCACTCACAGCGGCTTCGCTCTTGGACTCATCACGGCGTTCCAATGGCTGCCGGTCCTTTTGTTCGGGGCGTGGGGAGGCGTGCTCGCCGACCGCTTCAACAAGCGCAGCTTGCTCCTCATAACCAATGCCGTGGCCGGTTTGCTGGCCCTGATCCTGGGTGTAGCCACCGTGGGCGGAGCGGTCAGTCTGGGGCTGATCGTCGCCATCGCCTTCGTTCTGGGAATCGTCACTGCGGTGGACAACCCGACCCGCCAGGCGTTCACCCTCGAGATGGTGGGGACCGACCAGGTCCCCAACGCGGTCAGCCTCAACACTCTGGTATTCACGATCGCGCGGGTGCTCGGTCCGGCCCTCGCCGGGATCCTTATCGCCACGTTTGGCATCGGGCCCTGTTTCTTGATCAACGCAGCCTCGTTCGTCCCCGTGCTGATCGCGCTGTGGGCGATGCGTGGATCCGAGCTGAACACCACCAAGCCGGTGGCCAGAGCTCGCGGTCAGATCCGCGAAGGACTCCGCTACGTGGCCTCGGTGCCGATCCTGCGCACGCTGCTGCTGATGATGACTGTGGTCGGAACCCTCACCTACAACTTCCACGTGATCCTGCCGTTGCTGGCCAGGTTCACTTTCCACGGAGGCGCCAAGACCTACGGGGTGCTGTCTGCGTTCCTTGGCATCGGGATGTTGATCGGGTCCCTCGTCAGCGCGAGCCGTAGACATCCGACGCTGCCCTTCCTGATGGGCACGGGCTTTTCGCTGGGATTTTTCATCCTCGTTGCCTCGATCGCCCCGAACTATCCACTCGAACTCGTATCCATGATCCCGTTGGGCGCGTCCTCCATGGCTTTCCTATCCACGCTCAACGCCACCCTGCAGCTGAACTCGAGCGACGACATGCGGGGCCGGGTGATGGCACTTTATTTCGTGGTGTTCCTCGGCAGCACGCCGATCGGCGCCCCGATCATCGGTTGGATAGCGCAGCAGTTCAACCCGCGCGTCGCCCTCGGCGTCGGTGGTGTAGCGACGCTGGTCTCATGCGCATTCGCCGTCTCCCGGCTTCGTGTGATGCGGGCACCCGAGGAAGATCACAGCGACGCCCCCCAAGACGAGCGCATCACTGCCTGAGGGTTGCATCCCGGCCTGAGGGTTGCATCCCGGCCTGAGGGTTGCATCGGCCTGATGGCGGCGACATCACGGACTGAGGACGACACCACGGCCTGAGGGCAGCGCGGTACACGCGGTACACGCGGTACACGCGGTACACGCACGTACCACATGGACCAGCTGCACCACAGGGTTTCCGGATGGGGGGACTGAAAAACCTTCGACAGAAACGGATCTATCCGGCATCAACCGGTCTCAGGCTTGTGCGGCTCGGGTGGTCAGCTGCGGCTCGGGTGGTCAGCTGCGGCTCGGGTGGTCAGCTGCG